>CAZHHB010000001.1:0-156169 GCA_964532285.1 uncultured Candidatus Saccharibacteria bacterium
CCAAAAGAAAAAGTGGGCATTTATTAGATGTCCACTTTGTGGGGTACACTTCACAGGTTGAGTAGTCGCGGGGCATAGACTCAAATTTTCAGATAAATGTCGTCGTGACGCGAATGTGAGTGTGATTATCACCCGGTGTTAGAGGATAATTCGTGGTTATGACTATATACAGCGACATATCATCTCCGTCGTCAGTGTGAACGAAACATCCAAATGTATTGGGTGACCCGGATCGGCTCTCTTCAATATTAACGCTATAACCCAGACCGGAATAATGACCGGCAACTACCCTGCCAATTGATTGGGTGTCCGGAGCTGAATCGAAGCCGATCAGAAATTCAGAATCATTTTTGGGATTCAATCGTCCAATCTCTCCATGAAAAGCCGCGGCGAGCAATCTTCCAAGATCACCCTCATTATTAAGCTTAACTAGCTGTTCAAATTTTGTCATGCAAATCCTTTCTTCTTTCAAGGATATTACTCGGTTGATGGAATAAAGCAAGGTTGTGAAATAGCACGAATCAATAGAAGAAACGAAGCACAATATTTGAGCAAAATAGAAAGCCCCACCGAAGATACATCTTCAGTGGAGCTTAGTTTAAGATTGCCGGAAGTAACACTCTCCAGATTGTAATGCTCGCCATGATGGGCGGAATGATTACACCAATGAATGTCACGAACTTCTCAAAGCCTCGACAGCGATAGTAAGCCTTCATCCAACAAACGAAGACAAACACATTGACCATAAGCTGTAGACATCCAGCTAGGATGTTCAGGTTCTCAAAGAAATTCGTGCAGTTGGCAATGAAGAAGAATGAAAGACCGGCAATTCCAGAAATGACTCGCCACTTCTTAGAATTTGGTTTCATTACTAACCCCCTTCTGTTAAGGTTTAAAAACTGCCTGCTTACAATAATAGCACTTTACTTAATACTTGTCAAAAGTGGACCTGGTGAGCCAAAGTTGCCTGTCCTGAGTTTCGAAGGAGAACTAACTATATCCTTGGATTTCTGAGAACTCTCTAGCAATTCTAGGAGTTAGTGAGCATAAAAAGAGGCTGAGTTTTGCTTGATAGACTACCCTGTTGGGGTCACAAGATGGGTCGAATATAGACAAAAAGCCCCACCGAAGCAGGGCTTCGAGTGGGACTACAAACAAACTAATGACACGAGTTGATGAAGGTGGCAACCCTGATGACAAACATATCCATCTCATAGATATCCAGTACATCTATGGACTCATCCGTACGGAATATTGCATCCCTGACTAAGGCCATCTGTGACTCAGACAATTCTGCGCTTTCGTTAACTACACGCGCTATCTCGGCAGCAAGTATTAATCCACGCGATGACGTATTCAGGCTGCTTGTGGCACAACACGATTCGATGTTAAGAAATTCTTTCGCATTCATACTTTCTAACTAAAACGTAAATCATTTCTGTTTATTTGTCAAGCTTTGTGGCGCCGCCTTGCAGGCGGCATCCTACAAAAATATAGTCACTCACTTTGTTCGTTCCTTATTTTTGTGGAGATGGGCGGAATCGAACCGCCGTGCAATCAATGTTTGTCGAGCGAATCTACGACGATAGATTTCTTTAAGTTTAGTGATCCCGTTCTAAAGAAAACAAAAAGCGTGATCACGATCTCTAGGTTTCAGATATTAGAGTGAGAAGCTCCAATACCCTACATCCAAGTTATTATGCCAGCTCTATGGTTAGGATCCCCTTAGAGTGACACGCACTTATACAAGTGCGAATGCAAAGTCCTTTTGTCCGAAATACGGAGAAACGGTTGATTTAGCATTTAGATTTTCCATCAGATTTACGAGTTAATGGTGCTCGCGTCGCACGAACGAAAACGAAAGACTGTCGATGCCCTTCATCCCCTTTTACCTCGCCATAGCTCGCGATTAGCGAGCGAAGGCGGGACTGGTCGCCTTCGCTCTTCGAGCTACGGCGTACCGATGTCAACGAACCCCAAACTCTCTCCTCACAGTCCTGTCTGTTTCGCGTTTCTTCGTAACTTCGCGTTTATCAAACTTCTTCTTACCGCGAACTATTGCCACAGAGACCTTGATTCGATTATTCTTAGTATAAACTGAAATTGGCACTATTGTCAAGCGCTTGCCCGCCTCTATGTCTGCCAATTTTCGTATCTCTTCCTTATTCAATAACAATTTCCTATTTCGTCTAGGTTCATAGTCCTTCGGCGTATTCTTTTCCTGATATGGCGGTATGAACATGTTCATAACATACGCTTCCCCACCACGAATTATCACGTATGAACCTTCCAGAGAACCCTGACTATTCTTCAAGGACTTAACTTCAAAGCCGACGAGTTCAATACCCGCCTCCAGCTTCTCCATGATTTCATAATTGAAATGCGCCTTTTTGTAATCAACTAAGGTTGGCATGCAGATATAGTAGCATGAGGTAAGAGATTAGAGGTAGGAGATAAGATTTTAATGCTTTTTTTCTTACCTCTTACCTCTTGGCTCATACCTCTCATCCCTACATGCTATAATCTCTTTCATGTCCTCAAATACCTCATGGAAACTCTACGCGGAAAACGAACAAGTCTGGCTTGCCATATTATCTGATTGTGCGAAAGCAAAAGAGAGTATCGTCCTGGAGCAATTCATATTCACTAATGACGACTTCAGTCAAAAATTTATCAAGGTCTGCGCTGAGAGAGCTGCCGCTGGTGTTAAGGTCAGATTTCTAGTTGATGCCGCCGGTAGTTTCACTTTCTTTGGTACCGACATAACGAAAGAGTTGAGAGAGAAGAACATAGAACTTTTATTCTGGAAGACCCTCGTACCCGCTTATTACAAAGTACCGAACTATAGATCCTGGTATTTACGCAACCATCGCCGCACCCTGGTCATTGATAATGAGATCGGCTACACCGGTAGCATCTGCATGAGTGATGCTATGAAGAACTGGCGTGATACCAATGTCCGCATAGAGGGACCTACAGCAGAAAATATGGGCAATGCTTTTGAGCGCATGTGGGCCAGGGCCTGCAAAATGAAGAAGCTCCCTGAAAGAATCTTCAAAAACAATCCGGAATTCAGATATGTTACAAATTATCCCGCCCCAGGACAGCGTCACCTATATGCAGAGATAGTCCATGCCCTACGCAAGGCTAGACATTATGTATATATCACTACTCCATATTTCGTCCCAACTCACCGTATCATCCGTCTGATGAAAAATGCCACCGATCGCGGTGTTGATGTCAGACTTATTATCCCAGAAAAGTCAGACCATTATGCCGTTGATCTCGGGGCGCGTTCATTCTTCAATACCCTACTCCAATCAGGCGTGAGGATATTCCTATACCCCAACAATGACGGCAAACTCATTCACAGCAAGACCATGGTCATCGACGGGACATGGGCAACCGTCGGCAGTATGAATTTGGACAGTGTAAGTCTCCTATATAATTTTGAAGCCAACATAATCACCACGAATACCATGTTCGCAGAGGAATTGTCAGCCCACTTTGTCCGCGATATGAATGAATCAAAAGAAGTCTCCTTCGGTGAGTGGAAATCCCGCTTTTTCATAGAGAAAATACCCGAGATATTGATCAGTTTAGTAAAGAAGTTTTTGTAGTTGCTCAAAAACCCCTTATATGCTATAAATATCTTTCGTAGTGTAATACATCGTCCATTGGCCATACGAGTCAAAATCAATCATCAAATCAAGGCTCCCGAGTTGAGAGTCGTAACTGCCGAAGGTGAAAACCTCGGTGTTATCACACTCACTGTTGCTTTGGCTGAGGCACAAAAGCGCGAGTTGGATCTCATAGAGATATCCCCCACCGCCGTACCGCCTGTAGCCAAGATAATGGATTATGGCAAGTATCTATACGACGAAAAGAAGAAGCAAAAGGTTGCCAAGTCCAAGACAGTGACAGCCGAATTGAAAATCGTTCAGGTCAAGATAGGTACAGGAGACCACGACCTAGAACTCAAAGCCAAGAATGTTTCTGAATGGCTAACCGAAGGAAACAGAGTCAAGATAGACCTATTCCTAGTCGGCCGTTCCAAATATATGGATTTGAACTTCCTCAAGGAACGCTTGGAGAGAATACTGAAACTAGTTACCGTGGAATATTCAGTAGCACAAGCTGTTACCAAAGGACCAAAAGGACTGACGATCATCATAGAGACGAAAAAATAATCTTCCATAACATTCAATAAATAGAGAAAAATAAATTTATAAATACCATGATAAAGACAAGCAAATCATACGCAAAACGCCTCAAAGTAACCCGTAACGGTAAGATTTTGTCGCGCAAGCCAGGGCAAAACCATTTCAATGCCAAGGAACGCAGTCGTGTCAGTACCAACAAGCACCGCATGGTAACTGTCCACATGGACAACAAAGCCAAGAGTAGATTTTTAGTAAACCTATAATTAACCAACATGACCCGAGTCAAAAAAGCCGTACACGCACTGAAGAACCGCCGAACCATCCTTCGCGCCGCAAAAGGATTCCGCTTCCGCCGTTCCAAGACCGAGCGCGCCGCAAATGATGCTTTGATGCATGCCGGTGCTTATGCCTTCGCTCATCGTCGCGACAAAAAGGGAGATTTCCGCCGTCTATGGAATGTCAAAATCAACGCCGCTCTCCGCCCTCTCGGCATGTCATATTCCAAGTTTATTGGAGACATCAAGAAGAAAGGCATAGAACTAGACCGCAAGACTCTAGCTCATCTAGCAGAATTCAAACCTGATACTTTCAAGAAGATTACGGATTTGGTAGCTATTAAATAAGAAAGCACAGCAAGATAATTTTCGGGTAACCTGCGGGACTCGCATCGTTAAATTGCAAGATTTTTATGCTCAGTGGGTCAAAGCCGTTATACAGAGCATAAAAATCTAGCAATTTATACTCAGCTCAGACAGGTCCTCGGCTACCCAAAAATTATCTTGCTGTGCTTTCTTGGCAACTAAACCTCATACCCCTTATTCCTCTCCGGTACTATCGCTTTCACACCCAACTCATCATTGATCCTCTGTGCCAGATGCATAGATGCTCCAGGTTCGCCCATCACCACAAATACTTTTTTCAATCTATCAGTACCCGTACTCACAAATTCCAATAAATGATCTCCGTCCTTGTGTGCTGAATATCCATACAATGTTTCTATCCTTGCTCTGATCTTGATATGTTCCTTGTGAATTCTAACCTTCTTTGCACCATCCGCCAGTTGCCTGCCAAGCGATCCCGCTGCTTGATAACCGACCAGTAGAATTGTGTTTTTCGAATCCGACAGATAATGTTCTTCGTGACCCACGATTCTGCCGCCCACAGACATTCCAGAGCCAGCCAGGATAATCTTTGGTCCTTTTACATTTTCTATATCTCGCGATTCATTCGCATTCATCGTATATTCCAAATGTGGAAATTTGAATATGTCGTCACCTCGTCCGATCTGTTCTCTCACCTTATCATTAAATAAATCTGTACTGCCACGATACACATCTGTAGCTCTTATAGCCATGGGAGAATCCACGAATACCGGTACCCTCGGTATTTTATTATACTCAACCATATTGTTGAGTTCATACAACAAGACCTGCGTACGATCTATAGCGAAAGCCGGTATCACCAATGTTCCACCGCGGGCAATCGTCTCCTTTATAACCTTTTCAAATTTGTTGGCGCGCCCTTCCCTGCTCTCGTGATTGCGATCACCATAGACGCTTTCCATTATCAAATAATCAACATCTTCAACATGCTCAGTATCTCGTAAAAGTGGCGCTGGAGAATTGCCCAAATCGCCCGTAAATAAGACTTTCATTTCACCCGAGCGAATCTCAACCATCGCTGATCCCAATATGTGCCCAGCATCCTTGAAAAATATTGATATCCCCGGCGCAATCTCGGATTCTTCGTGATATTTGACTGTCTTCCAAAGTGGAAAGATGGCGGCTACTTCTTCTGCACCATACATCGGCTCTACCTCAACCTGTTTCGCTTCCATAGCCAATATCCTGACCGCATCTTCCAAAACTATCTGCGCCAACTCTCTAGTTTCTGGAGTTGAATATATCGGGCCCTTGTAACCATCTTTGACCAGTTTCGGAATACGGCCGACATGATCCAGGTGAGCGTGGGTGATGATGAGAGCATTTATGGAATTCAAATCATATTGAAATGAAGATTGGTTTTCTTCCAGAGCAAATCTCTCGCCCTGCACCATACCGCAATCTATGAGAATCTTCGCGCCCGATGGAGACTCAAACATAAAATTGGCACCCGTCACGGTACCTACTCCGGAAAAGAAAGTTATCTTGGGTTTGAGATCCATTGTCTTTTATTTAATTATACTGGAAACAACCATGAATAGAAAACGCCTCACTTTTAAGGCGAGGCGTTCACTATTGATTGCAAGAGTATAATACCTGTTAAAACAGGTGGAAGACCTCACCAATAACGCCAAGGCGCAATGGAATTTGAACAATGTTCATCGGTCTTCCGTAATATTTAATTTTGTAGCATTTTACTCCTGCAATCTACTACAATTTTATTCCTCTCAATTTTAAATACAAGTGCGTAGCGTAGTTCGGACACATCCTTGACATGTAAGGCAAATCAGACGAAACAGTAATGTGTGTTCGAGACAGCCGAGGACCTGTCTGAGCTGAGTATAAATTGCTAGATTTTTATGCTCTGTATAACGGCTTTGACCCACTGAGCATAAAAATCTTGCAATTTAACGATGCGAGTCCCGCAGGCTGATGAGAGCACACATTACTGTTTCACTTGATTACTCCAAAATACCATCCAGATTCACATCATACAACATCGCTTCATTGATATTTCTGTAATTAAATATTTCTTCTGACCTGAACCAGTGCGTGATCTCATCTTCTGCCTCCTTCACCGTCCCTGAAGCATGAACCAGGTTGCGTACTGCCCTGCCGTCACCATCACTCATCCTATATGAATCAATCACGAAATCACCACGAATAGTACCCATGAGTGAAGTTAGTGGTTCTGTACCACCCGTAATCTTGCGGACCAATTCTACAGCATGAGCGCCTTGCCAAACCATAGCGATCACTGGGCCACTCGTCATATATTTCATCAGATTTTTCAAGATGATAGCCGTAATCTTCAGGGGATCATCATGCGGCGGCTTTTGACCCTTATCCAAATAGCCCTTTATCGTCTTCATGCCAGTCTTCACCCTCCATTCTGGGTCAATAGTGTAATGTTTCTCTATCATCTCTGCCGTCGGTATCATCATCTTGATGCCGATGAGTTTCAAACCCACACGTTCATATCTCTGTATTATCTCTCCTATAAGTGAACGCTGAATGCCGTCTGGTTTGATGATGACGAGAGTTCTTTCGTTTTTTGGATGATTCATATTTTGTTCAATTTTTTATAAATAAAAGTCTCCTTATATTATCACAAAATTTCTACTTTATAACTTTATAACTTTATTGTGTGAGTATCTCCGCCCCGCCCTTCGTAATCACCACCGTGTGTTCGAAATGGGCACTCGGTTTGCCGTCGCGAGTACGATATGTATAACCATCCTTATCTAATTTTATTTCTTTCGTTCCCAGATTGAACATCGGCTCAATAGCGATAACCATACCAGGACGGAGCAATTCACCCCCACCAGCTTCGCCGAAATTTGGCACAAAAGGATCTTCGTGTACAGCATAACCTACCCCGTGACCAGCCAAATCTTCAACTATTCCATATCCATGGGGTATCGCTATTCTGGATATAACATTACCTATATCGCCAGTCTTTTTACCACCCTTAGCCGCCCTGATCCCAGCATTGAGAGCTTCTTTCGTCACGTCAAGAAGTTTCCTTAATTCAATAGAAATCTCTCCTACAGGAACAGTTATAGCCGCGTCGGTGATGAGTTCTCTATGAGTAAGTCCCAGATCTATGCTCACAATATCTCCTTCTTTCAGAATCTTCTCATCTTCGTTGGGAATACCGTGGACGATTTCATCATTTACAGAAACGCAGATAGCCGCTGGATAAGGCCTCTTGGCTCCTCCAGGCGTATAGCCCAAAAAGGCTGACTTATCTCCACCCCCTGCTATCAGTTCTCGTGCGCGATTTTCCAATTCTATAGCATAAAGTCCTGGACGAACCATATTCGCCAACTCTTTCAAGATAAAGGCGTGGCGCTTGCCACCCTCTCGGAGAATCGCTATGTCTTCCTTTGTCTTTATGGCTATCATACTTGGATGCTAACCCAGACCAAGCTTTTTCACAATATCGGTATGGATTTCTTCTATTGATCTTTCTCCGTCTATATCATGGAAATCGTAGAATGAATTGCCGCGATAAAAATCAATCGCAGGTGTAACTTCAGTATCAAACCAGTTCAAACGAGCCTCAATATCCATCTTATTATCGTCAACCCTTTTTCTTGCGAGCATTCTATCTTCTGACCATTTCCTGGAGACATTCAAGAGGATGATTTGAGGTTTTTCTCTTCTATAAAACTCAAAAGATGAGTGTAGAACCTTTGCTTCATGAAGTTTTCTCGGTGTACCGTCTATTATCAAGTGATGTTTTTCATTCATATTTTCCACGAAGAAATCTGACCACAGATGTACAGTCAAAAACTCTGGCTGCAGACCGCCAGCCTCATATATAACCCTAGATAATTCTTGGGTGTAAGTATTTCCTTTTATAAATTCTCTGAATAACTTACCCGTCTCCAAATGTACGACGGGCATATCAGCATTTTTTTCTCTGAGAATCTTCTCCAATAATTGTGCTTGTGTACCCTTACCACAGCCAGAACGACCGATGAAGATGAATGTTTGGGGTTGCATTCAAACATTATAAGGTAGAAAAGTAAAAGAAGGAAGGAGTACTTAGTTTTGAGGACACTGCGAGCGCGACTGGCGCGAGCACTAGGAATTTTCCAGCAGGAAAATATCCGCGTCCTCAAAACTAAGTACTCCTTCCTTCTTTTTTAGTATTCCCTCATCGCCACTTGTGCGTCAACTTTCTTGAGTAGATCCAAAGCCACAGAAACTACGATGAGAAGTGCTGTACCACCTATAGCTAGACTTTGATTGGAGGTAAATGCCTGCATTGCCAGAGGAAGCACCGCGATAATACCTAGGAATAAAGCACCCACCAATGTTATACGAGTGACGATATTGCCGATATGAGCTTGCGTATGTTCACCTGGACGAACACCTGGGATGAAAGCGCCAGAACGCTGGAGATTTTCGGAGATCATCTTTGGATCGAAAGTGATGGCTGTATAGAAATAAGTAAATATAACCACCAAGACAAAGTATGCTGTGCCGTATACCCATTGATTATTGAAGAATGTCGTAAAGGATGAAGCTACACTAGCTATGGTTGGATAATTTGTGAGATGTGATAGGAAATTGGAAATTATCTGAGGAAATAGAAGAATGGATAGAGCAAAGATTATTGGGATAACACCTGCTTGATTCAAGCGCAAAGGCAGATATGTCGAAGCTCCTCCGTAGACTTTGTTGCCACGAACTTGCTTGGCATAAGTCACAGGGACAGAACGCTCGGCTTCGGTCACATATACCACGCCCGCGATAACTGCTAGAGCTACTACCAAAGCGCCGATGTACAAAGGTATGTTTTCTGGACTGTAACCAGCGATGAGCTGTGTGACTTTCGTAGGGAGACTAGAGACTATACCGGCGAAGATGATGAGTGACACCCCATTTCCTATGCCAAATTCTGAGATGAGTTCACCGACCCACATGAGGAGGATTGAACCCGCAGTAACCACAATGACTGCCGTTGTAAAATCAAAAGTGGAAAGACTAGGCAAGACATTTTGAGATTGGAGTAGTATCAAAAAACCTATAGCTTGAATCACAGCCAACGGCGCACCTATCAAACGAGAATATTGCGAGAGCTTCATGCGGCCAGCATCGCCTTCTTCGTGCATCAGATTCTTCCACTTTGGGAACATCATAGTCAAAAGCTGAATGATGATGGAGGCTGTGATAAAGGGACCGACACCAAGCATCACGATAGATAGATTGGACAAGCCACCGCCAGAGAAAATATTCAAAAATCCAAAAAATTGACTGGAGGAGAGGAGTTTCGCCAAACTTGCAGCATCAACTCCTGGTATAGGGATAGCAGCCAAGAGGCGGAAAACAACTAATGCAAGAACAGTGAAACCAAGCCTCTTTCTGAGGATTGGATCCCTAAGCGCCAGTTGTATTTTGGCCCACAGATTTTGCATATTTTTATATATTACTCTTTGTCTCCTTCTTCGTCGAGGATTTGGCTTCTTTTGGGACTTTTGCTTCTTTTACAGCTTTGACATCCTTGTTAACCGATTTCTCTTTGGAAAATTTCTTCTCTTTCACTGGAAGTGCCTCTTTTGCTTCAGCAGCCTTCTCTGTAGCAGGTTTCTTTACCTTTGGAACCTTCACAACAATCTTCTGTGTAGTTATAGGAACGACGATAGCGATAGTACCACCAGCCTTTTCTATTTTATCCTTTGCTGAACCAGAGACGAAACAACCTGAGACCTTGAGAGCTTTCGTAATCTCACCATCACCCAAAATCTTCACCTTTGGAGTCTTGCCGGACTGAGTAGAGATAACACCGCTCTCAACCAAGATAGTTGGAGTTACAGAAGCACCAGCATCAAAAGATTTCTCTAAGATTGAAAGATTGATAATAGCTGGTTTGGTCTGAATAGATTTGTTGGAATTTTTGCCACGACCGCGCAACTTTGGAAGTTTCTTGATGATATCCCTCCATTCTGGACGGCGTTTGTTACCAGCACGAGCTGATTGACCCTTGCCTCCACGACCAGCAGTCTTGCCGCGCTTACCACCACGTGCCACGATCATACGCTTCGTATTCGGATATTTTCTTTTCAGTTGATTGGTTTGCATGATGTTAAGTTAAAAGTTGAAAGTAAAAAGTTAAAAGTAAGATTATGCGGCTTTTTCTTTGTTAGCAGGATTCAGCATCTTTCGAGACACCTTACTCAATTTTTTCAAAGCCTCAATAGTAGCCTTGGCATTGTTCAGACGGTTCTTGCTACCAGAAAGGAATTTGGCACAGACATCCTTGATACCACAAAGCTCAATGACTGCTCTGGCGGAACTTCCAGCGACCACTCCGCGACCACGAGCTGGGAAGATCTTGATCATAGCACTGCCATATTTGCCTTCTACGGCATGAGGAATCACCATCTGAGGTGAGAGAGGAACTTTGATGAGATTCTTCTTGGCTTCACGAGTGGCCTTCTCTACTGAACCAGCAGTATCTCCACCCTTGCCCAAGCCCACTCCGACGCGACCTTTGTGATCTCCAGCCACAACAGCGACACTGAAATTCATCCTTCTACCTCCAGAAGTCACACGGGTCACACGGCGAATATCTATAATCTTGGAATCAAACTCTGGTTTGACGCGTTCACGGTTATCACTGCGTCCACCTCTACTGCCACCCCTTCCCTGAGGGCCACTGGCATTACCCTGACTTCGTCCGCCCCTCCTAGCTGGATCACCGCGCATCTTGCGTCCTGGTGTAAATTTGTTGGCACTAGGAGCCGTGGCTGGGATAACAGTGTCCAAAGCTTCGACAACCACAGCGTCAGAGACACCATCAGAGATGATAGCTCCGACATCGACTCCCGTTGCGGGGATCTTCGTATCCAAAACAGCCTCACTGTTCAAGGTCTTGTCTTCGTTATTTGTTTTTATTTCTTTTGCATTCATATTATAAAATTAAATTAGAATTCCAAACCTCCTTCACGGGCGGCATCAGCTACGACTTTGATCTTGCCTGTATACATATAACCTGCCCTATCAAAGACAACTTTCTTGATCTTAGCTTCTTTGGCTTTCTTTGCGATTTCCAAACCAACCTCCTTGGCTCTATCCACTGGAGTCTTGCCTTTGGTTTTGCGGGAATCAGCTGAAACAAGAGTATGTGCCTTGTCATCGTTGATGATCTGAGCATAGATGAACTTGTGAGACTTGAAGATTGCAAGACGAGGTCTCTCTTCTGTTCCATGGATCTTGGCACGAACGCGAGCTTTGCGTCTGGCGAAGATTTTGTGTTGTATCTGTAATTTATTCATTGTATTTGTATTGAATGTCCCAGAGGATTATGCGGCCTTCTTACCTTGCTTCCTGCGGATGACTTCATCAGAATATCGGACACCCTTGCCTAGATACGGCTCTGGTTTCTTCAAGGCTCGGACCTGTGCGGCGAATTGTCCAACCTTCTCGCAGTCAATACCTGAGATAGTAACTGTGTTTTTCTCTGAAGTAACCTTGAGATCGTCTGGTATAGGGACAGATATAGGGTGAGAGAATCCTAGAGCCAGGGCCAATTCCTTACCTTTTACATCAGCTTTGTAACCAATACCTTCAATGATCAATTTCTTTTCGTATGCCTTGTGAACTCCGGCAATCATATTTTTTATATGAGAAGCGTATGTTCCCCACAAAGCCTTGGTCTCTATACTCTCAAAAGCTGGGGTCAAAGTGATGGAGTCCTTTTCTATCAAAATATTGATATTTGGCTTAAAATATTTCGTCAAAGTACCAAGAGGGCCCTTGATAGTCATAATGCCTCCCGAATAACTGGCTTCGGTTTTGGCTGGGAGTACGATAGGTTTTTTTGCAATTCTTGACATAGTATTTATTTGAATGATTACCAGATTCTGAAAAGAACCTCGCCTCCGACCTTTAGTTTCTTTGCTTCGTGATCCACGAGCACACCCTTTGGTGTAGAAAGGAATGAATTACCAAAACCACTCCTGAATGTACGAATGTCATTGTATTTCTGGTACATGCGTCGGGAAGGCTTGGAAATGCGCTCTGCCCCATGGATACGAGGCTCATTATCTAAATAAGAAAGACCAACCATAATCTCTGATACAAAAGACTTGCCTTTTTTCTCAACACTTGAGATAAAGCCAGCTTTCTTCAAAGCATACGCGACATCTTCGGCAAACTTAGAATATCTGATAGAAACAATATCCTTGCCGGCATCACTGCCGTTTTTGAGTCTGATTATGAGGTCTGAAATAGGGTCAGTTAACATGGAATTGAAATATATTACCAGGATGATTTCTTGATGCCTGGGATAGCGCCTTCGTTTGCGAACTCTCTGAAACAGATACGGCAAAGGTCAAAATCTCTCATGTAGCCATGCTTGCGTCCACAACGGAAGCAACGCCTAACGACGCGCGACTTGAATTTCGGCTTCTTCTGTGACCTAGCTATAACGGATGTTTTTGCCATATTGCGATTTTCTTCAAAGAAAAGTGGATTGGTTAGCTTGTTCTCTGGGTTTTATCCCGAAGGACCGTGCTTCCAATCGCTATTCTCTTGCTATTCCCTTACTTTTTAAGGTATTTAAGATGATAGCAGATAGGGGTGAGGGAGTCAACCAATCAAGATAGCGGCTAGATTACCACTCGAATGTATCAATAATGTTTTGTTTTGTATTACATTTCTAATACGATCAATAATCCCCTGTCGTTCCAATATCCTTGGTGCTTTGGGAAGTATGTTATTTATCCTCGAATAGATTTACATATTCACGATGAATATAAAGCGACGGTTTTACGCCTTCGCCCTTTCGAAGCAACTTGAGGACACCTACTTCTATCAGTTTATCAATCAATTTTATAGTCCCCTGTCTAGTATATCCCGTCCATTCTTCAATATGTGCCGTTGATGCGACAGGACTCTTGTATAGATTCTGTAACACACGAGCTGCTGTATCTGTGGGGTTAGTAGCTATTCTAGAAATTTTTTCGAGATCTTTATCACGAAGTTTTGTGATCTTCTTGGAGACCTCAATGGCTTGCTGTGCGGTATCAATAACCGCATCTAGGAAGAAATCTACCCATGGCAAAATATCCCCGATATGATATCCGGCAAGTCTCTGATAATATATTTTCTGGTGTCTTTTAAAATACGATGAAAGAAACAGGGTCGGAAGCTCCAAGAATTTATAGTGAATAAGATAAAATGTAATCAGTAGACGACCAGTACGTCCATTACCATCAAGAAACGGGTGCACTGTCTCAAATTGAGCATGGAGAAGTCCCGCGTCAATAATCGGATGAATATATGGTGAGTGAATAAATCCCTCGACATCGTTTAGTGCTTCTGGCAATTCTTCATATGTTGGCAGGACAAAGCTTGCATTACTAGGAGCTGTTCCTCCAATATAATTCTGGCTCTTTCTAAATTCGCCAGGATCTGAAAAATGCGTAGCACGAGCCCCCTTCATAAGTTCTTTATGGAGTTCACGAATAAAGCGTAAAGAAAAAGGAAAATTATCCTCTTTTAATCTCTTTAATCCATAATGTAACGCCGCAATATAGTGTGAGATATCATCCGCATCAGTATCACTTGGGTTTGCGGGGTCAGCAACATATTCAAAGGCTTCAACCATTGTTGCTTTTGTACCTTCGATCTGTGAAGAGGATGTTGCATCTTTTGTAATATATGAGGATATAAAATAATCTACATCCGGCAATAAAAGTGTGATGCCAGAAAGTTTCCCCAAGAGAAATTGAGCTTCATTTGCCTTTTGAAGCATCTTCTTATCCCCTTCAATCAAAGTCCTTATTTTTGCAGGAAAAGGAAGCAGTGACAGATATTCATAACCGTTTACATGTTTCCTTGTTATTCCTATTTGTATTTTCATGCATCTGTGGTGTTTATACTATTTTCATAGTTTAAACCATTATATACTTTTAGTTTAAGGTAGTCAACTAGCTTAAACTAAGCCTAAAACGGCTTATTTATCTTTAATCCCTCGCAAAACTCAGATATTTTGAGCTGCAACACAACCTCATTTTCTTTAATTCATTGAGTTTCTCCGATACTACCAGATGTTGACTACGCCCCACAATTCTGATTCTAGAGCCTTTTTTCTTCTTCAGACGTGTAGCACTCCCGTTCTGGTAATGATTCCATCATATCCTAAAGCTTTCTGATTTATAGGATGAACTGATGACCGCTAGAAAGCAAAATTTCTCTATTCTTCTAACTTGACGAATTTGCCATCTTTGAAAATTTTTACATCACTTATCAGCGTTCTTGATCCCGTCTCGTCGAAAGTTATTTCGCCCGATATCCCTTTGAGGGAGAAGTTCTTGCTTTCAAGTACACTCTTCCATTCTGATTTATTCTTTTTTGCAAGCACTCTCGAAATAATCTGGATCGAATCGTAACCATAGACACCGAGGAAATTTGGTTCTATTCCATAAAGCTGTTTGTATCGCTCAACATAGTTTTTTTCGGTCGTGTCGGCAATCATAGTTGAGATGCAATTATTGAACACAGTTTTATCGGCAACCTTTTTCAGAAAATCTCCGATGGTAAGTTCAATATTTCCGTCGCATATCATCTGTGGTCTCTTGGATCCGCCCTGTTTGGCAATTTCATTAATAAGTTTACTTCCCTGTTCAATCGGCAAAAATACCGTATATGCACTCACTCCTTCATGGAGCATTTTTGTTACCTCTGTCCTCATATCTGAATTCGGAGCAATTGGGACTTCAATGTAGTCTTTATTACCTAATCCTGCTATAAACTGTGCCTTGTTTGGTGCCGCCAACGCCCAATCGTTTGCATATACAATCGCTATTTTGCCATACCTTCCTGAGACAGCCTTACCTAGATCTTTGAATAAAGCGGTAGCCCATGGAATTACTTCGAAGATATTATCTTTCTCGATCGAAGCTTCATTTCCAATCGCTAACATCAATTCATCAGTCTTATTTATTATAGGCTTAATTGCCTCAAGCGTAGGACTGTCGAGTCCGATAACAATATCAACATCATCAAATGTCTGCAGTTTATTATATGCGGACAAGACTTTTGCGGTATCAAATCCTCCATCCTCATATATAATCTCAATGTTCTTGTCTTCCAAATCATTGAAGCTCATCTGTATTGAGTTCTTTACAGCCTCTCCAAATGCGGCTCCATATTCTCCAGAAAGAGGTAATATTACCCCAACCCTGATCTTCCCATTTGATTCAGCCTCATTTCTATCGCCCTTAACGGCAAGACCAATTACAACAACCACAACCAAGACAGCCACTGTCAACCAAAGTATTTTTGTGTTTTTATTCATATACTTTTACTTTTATGTTTAATGCCGTCATTATAGAACATAATTGTAATAATATGAAAAAAATGTTTATTTACTTCCTCTTTTAAATTACCCCCTTATTTACAAGACTTATTTCGCATTTACTTGACTAATTTTTCGACAAAATATAGTATCATTAAAATGAATATTACCAAGAAGTCCTCTGTTATCATCGGACTGCGAAAGAACGAAGTGGCTGTTTTGAAAGCGTTATCATCAGATGAATTGGTGATATCTGACATAGCAATCTCAACACGGATTCCTCGCACTTCCCTTTATTATATGTTACCGAAATTGGAGAAGCGTGGTTTTGTGAAAAGAGTTAAGCGGAATAAGAAAGTCTTATGGAAAAAAGCAGATGATAAAGACATATATGCTATCCACGAAAGTGTACTGAGAGGATTCAAAAGCAAGGAAAAAGACAGCGTAACCAAAGAAGTCTCGGACTCAACACAGGTCACTTTTCATTATGGAAACAAAAATGTATTAGCTGTTTTTGATGAAATATCCGATATGTTACCTGAGAGTCGGGTGTATGGTATCCAACCAGAATTATCTATCGTGGGAGGAGTTGAAAGAAATCCACTTGATGCGATTATTAATTTCAATAAAAAGATTAAATCCAAAAAGATCATCGTGGAGGGTATAATTCACGAAAAAGGAACCGACTCGATGGCACAAACTCTCTCGAAAGAAGAAAAAATAAAATTACTAGATAGTTTTAATGATCGCTCGGCAGATACCACCAAGTTACCTGAAAAGATACTCGAGAAGACAAAAGCGGAAATTTATCTCTATGAAGACAAGGTGGCAATCGTCAACTGGTATGAGGAATTCGCAGTGATCATTAAAAATAAAGATGTGTTCGAATTGATAAAAGAAATGTTTAACTCAACCAAGTATTTGTCGGAAAGATATGACCAAAATAGAAAGATCTCAATGAGACTTAGGGATTTCGAAGGTAAATAGATTATCTTTCCTACTTTCTTTGCCCTCCGTAGCTTTAGCGAAGGAGGGTACCTTCCACTCTCTTGAGCGGCATTCCTATATGTTCCAAAAATGCTAGTGTAGCTTCCTTTGTCCTAGAAGTCGTAACCATAGTGATAGCGAAACCGAAAACATCTTTCAAATCTTCGTCAGAAGTTTCTGCGAAGATAGTGTGTTCCTTGATACCCATAGTGTAATTACCCATAGCATCCACAGAATCACGAGATAGACCGCGAAAGTCTTTCGTACGAGGGAGAGCAATGTGGATCAGACGATCCATAAATTCAAACATTCTCTTACCACGAAGCGTTATCTGGTATCCCAATGGATCATTCAAACGAGTCTTGAAGGTTGCAACGGCTTTCTTAGCAACACGCACAGCCGGCTTTTGACCAGTGATCTTCGCCAATCTGTCAGCGATAAGTTCAATTTTCTTTTTGTCTTTTACGGAACCGAAACCATTAGAAATAACAACCTTCACAAGCTTAGGTGCTTGCATAGGATTCTTCAGACCAAGTTTATCTTTTAAAACCTTGAATGAATCTTTATTGAGTTCTGATACTGTTTTGTAAGTCATGTTATTGTTACCCTTCGAAGCTCTGAGCTTGCGAAGAGCGTAGTAGGGTTATGCTTTTTTTGCTACCTTGGAAACATATATCGGCATCGCTATTTCTACGATCTGACCTTTTTGTCCCTCCTTGCGAGCTCTTTCATGTTTCTTTACGATATTCACACCTTCTACCAAGACCATATCTCGTGCAGGAAAAGCTTTGACAACCTTGGCAACCTTGCCTTTGTCATCCCCAGAAAGTATTACGACTGTATCTCCTTTTTTGATATTCATGGTATTTATCTTAAACGATTTCGGCGGCTTTGGAAGCAATGGTTTTGAAACCAGCTTCACCAACCTCTCTAGGGATCGGACCGAATATACGACCTGCAATCGGCTCTTTCTTGTCCTTTTCTATGATAACGACGGCATTCTCATCAAAACGAATGTATGAGCCATCTTTTCTTCGGACAGGCTTGGTCTGGCGAACTACGACAGCATGCAGAACATCTTTCTTTTTGACCGCCTTCCTTGGTTCAGCCTTTTGTACTGAAAGCACAACAATCTCACCTATCTCAGCGTAACGCTTGTGTGTAGCTCCAAGCACTTTGAATATGCGTCCGATCTTGGCTCCGGAATTGTCTGCAATATTCACTATGGTGCGTGGTTGTATCATGTTTTTGTATTAAGCGATCACTTTGAAAGACTTATTCTTTGACATCGGTCTGCAAGACTCTATCGTAGCCTTGTCCCCTATCTTCTTCGTATTACCTGGATTGTGCGCCATCAATCTTGTCTTCTTGTTTTGAAACTTATGATATTTCTCATTCTTGATGTAGCTCTTTATCTCTACGATGATCGTATCCTTCATCTTGTCAGAAACAACAACACCGGAAAATGTCTGGCGTTTTGGCTGATTTTCAGTTTTTTGGGAAATTGTCATGTGAGTGATGATACTACTTGAAATATGATGAAATGTCTATTTTTCCTCGCCCGCCGTAGCTTTAGCGGAGGCTGGGTTGGAACTTAGTGCTGTCATTATCCTAGCGATGTCTTTCCTTATGGAATACCCTTCTTTGACATTCTTGGTCTTGGCACCGGCCGCCCCAAACCTAAAAACTCTCAAAGCTTCTCGTTTATCATTGAGCATTTTTGCCAAATCGGCGGCTGTTTCATTTTTGATTTTGAATTTTTTCATTTTTTTGAATGTCTTTTGTTGCCCACACTTTCCACTTTTGACTTTCTACTTTAAACTCTGCTAACTACCTTCGTCTTGACCGGCAACTTCGTCCCCGCCTTACGAAGTGCTTCGGCTGCAACCTCTGGTTCTACCCCGTCTATCTCAAACATGATACGGCCAGGTTTGACCTCGGCAATGAATCCCACTGGATCACCCTTACCTTTTCCCATTTTCACTTCGGCTGGCTTCTGTGTAAATGGATGATCTGGGAATATTCTAATCCAAACTTTTCCGGACTTCGTAGCGTAACGAGCCATAACCTTGCGGGCAGCTTCTATCTGATTTGAAGTGATGCGGGCGTACTTCATGGCCTTCAATCCATATGAACCGAAAGCGATGTTTATGCCACGAGTATCAGCATGAGCCATCTCCTTGTCAGGATGAGTGCGCATTGTGAACCACTTACGATGTTTTACTTTTTTTGGGAATAACATGATGGTTTATTAGGCGGTCTTTTGGTCTTTCTTGAAAATTTCACCCTTGTATATCCAAACCTTGATTCCGATATTGCCATATGTCATATGAGCTTCTTCTCTGGCAAAATCGATATCGGCTCGCAAGGTCTGTAGAGGAATCCTGCCTTTCTTGAGTTCCTCAGAACGAGCGATCTCTGCTCCACCCAGACGACCACCTAGACGAATACGAATACCCTGAACTTCTTTGTTGGCCATAACCTTCTCTATGGTCTGTTTCATAACACGACGGAATGGAAGTCTCTTTTCGAGTGCTTCGGCTACCATCATAGCGGCAATCGGAGCATTTGACTCTGGATTACGAACTTCTTCTATATCCATTTTGAGTTCAATCCCCTTGATCTCAGCCTTTTTCTTGTGCAGAAGTTTGAGGACTTTTTCGCGTAATTTGACGACACCATCACCAGCCTTACCTATAAGCATACCTGGACGAGAAGTTTTGATGATGACACGGAGTATTTTCTGATTGCGTTCTATGTCTATACCACCGAGATAATTGGCGCGGAGTTCTTTGCGTAGAAATTCACGGATCAAAAGATCACCCTTCAAAGAAGTGCGGTAAGTCTTGTCTGTTGAAAACCAACGACTCCTCCAATCGCGGATGATTCCTAGTCTATGTGAATATGGGTGTACGGTATGTGACATGTTATTTATTTTTAATCTTCTTCACAACCTTCTCTTTGGCCTCTTTGACGACCTTCTTGGCTTCTATCGGTGCAAGCATGATACTGATATGACTCATTCTGTGTTTGATCGGGTGTGCTGAACCTCTAGAGACGGGCTTGTGACGCTTCATTACGAAACCAGCATCAACACGGATCTCTTTTACGAAAAGGACATCTTTCTCTATCTTATGATTGTGTGAAGCGTTGGCAATAGCAGAATCCAAAAGGACTCCCAATGGATTGCCAGCTTTCTTGATCACTGTATCCAAGATATTTTTTGCCTGGAGAACCCCCTTCCCGCGGATCATATCAGCGACCAAACGGACTTTTCGTGGAGAGATGCGGTAATTTTTGAGTGAGGCGGTAATCATGGTGGTGTATTATTTCTTTGTAGATGCTGTCGTGGCAGCTTCTTTGGCGGATTTTGCAGCAGCCATCTCAGCTTCCTTGGCCTTCATCTCTATCTCCTTTTGCATCTTACCTCCATGTCTGACGAATTTCTTCGTAGGCGAAAATTCACCGAGGCGGTGTCCAACCATATCCTCGGTAACCAATACATCTATATGTGCCTTGCCATTGTGTACGCCAAAGGTAAAACCGAGCATCTCTGGTGAAATCTGAGATCGGCGTGACCACGTCTTTATAGAAGCCGTATCTGCCGGCTTTTTTCCGAGAATCTTCCTGAGAAGTCTCTCTTCAACATATGGACCTTTTTTAAGCGATCGTGACATTTTTGGATGTATAAATTAAATAAAAATGGAAGATATCATCTTCCTTTCTTGAAAAGACGATAAAAATTAGCCCTGAAGAGCTTGGTTGCATGTTAACAGAGCCGTAGATTGAAGTCAAGGCGAAGTGCTATAATATATAACAAATGAAACCACTGACTAGTTCCACACTTTTTCATCGTGGCATGACTCTCGTAGAAATAATATCTGTAATAGCTATTTTTATTATAATCTTCGGCATCGGTTCATACGTATTCATAAACGCACGCAGATCAAGTGAACTCAGGGGATTAACAGATACCATTGCATTGACACTTGAACAAGCCAAATCGAACGCTCTTATAGGTAAGGGTGGCTTAGATTTCGGCCTTAGGTTTGCTGCCGATTCATATACTTATTTCAGTGGCAGTTCATATGTCCCATCCGATACTTCAAATCAGGTTCATGGTTTAAGTACAGGCTATCAAATAGCAAACACCTTCGCTTCTACCAGTGGAGTAGTGGTGTTCAGACACTTAACGGGTCTGCCTCAGGCTACTGGCACGGTCACTATCACTGCCCTTTCAGATCCATCAGATCCACAGACCATCATCATAGGGAGCCAAGGAGAAATCACTGTGATAAAATAAATAATGAATGAATAAGAATACCGGCTTTAGTATTATAGAAATAGTTATTGCTGCGGCAATAATCGTCACACTCGTGACAGCGGCGGCTGGAGCCTGGCAGTTGTATTTCAAAGTTTCCAGAACAAGTAACCAGAATACTCAAGCAGCCCTATTGACTGGAGAAGCCGCGGAGGCACTTAATCTCCTTAGGGATTCTGGTTGGACCGCAAATATATCCCCTCTTTCCCTGGGTACCACATACTACTTGTATTGGAATGGTGATACATATGCAACTTCGACCACCCCAATTCTCATAGATAATTCCCCATATAGTATAAGTTTTGTATTTTCTGAGATCAGGCGCGACACCACAAGCGACAACATCGTCAGTTCCGGTGGAGCCGTCGACATTCACACACGTAGCGTGGTCATCTCCATAATGTCGTCCTCCAGTCCCCCGATGACAGTAATGCAATCTTCACTTTTACTTCATGATGTATACAAAAACTAAACAAAAAGGCTTCACATTGGTTGAGACTCTCATATATATTGCAGGGGCTGTAATCGTCATAGGTATGATAGTAAGCATGCTCTATTACGCATATTCATGGTATGGGAGAGTATCAGAGCCCTCTCGTGTGGATCAGATAGGTTCTGCTTTGGTTAATAAACTTCTAGGAGACATTCGCGGTGGTCAGAGTATTGATCTCCCACAGAGTTCATTCGCCACGAACAATGGTACGCTAACCATAGACACCTTAACACCTTCACTGACAAATGTAATCAAACATTATGCGTTACAAAATGGGCGTATCATATACCAAGAAAACAGCGGAGACATACAATACCTAACCCCTAGCGATATTACTGTATCGCAATTCTACTTGAATCAAGCAACCACAACAGTTTCAAGTGCCATAAGGTTCTCTGTAAATATTGATTACCTAACCAAAACAGGCACCAGTACGAATACATATTCTGGTATGGCTATCCTGAGAAATTCATATCAATAAAATGATGTACAAACATAAACAAGGTGGATATATAGTTATTTTGAATACGCTTCTCTTTATTTCCATAATGGCGGTTATGCTTGTTGCTCTTTCTAACATAGTAGTCATTCGTTATTCATCTTCCCAAGGATATTCTTCCTCTAAACAATCATATCTTCTGGCTCATAGCGCGGCAGAAGAAGCTTTGTATCGTTTGAAAAATGGCTTGGATATACCCGCAAGCGGTTCCATCACCCTCTCGTCAGGTTCGGCCACAATAAATGTAACCGATACACCCAACGGCAAAGAGATCACCGTCAATAGTGATTCTGGAGGATACAATCACAATATAAAGATTGGCCTGAGTCTCGGGACCGGGATCTCCTTCCATTACGGCATCCAATCTGGCATGGGGGGCTTTGTTCTGCAGAATAGTTCGTCAGTAACCGGGAACATATATTCTGGAGGAACAGTCGTGGGTTCCGGCAATTATATATATGGCGATGTTATCTCATCTGGATCAGGCGGACTTGTACACGGTATACATGCGACGGGGACAGTCTATGCTCATACAATCGGCAGTGTTTCGCGAGCTACTACTATAGACAAAGATGCTTATTATACAACCAAGGTCGGAACCGTCAGTGTTGGTGGTACACAATATTCAGGAAGCGATGATCAACCTGCTGTAGATTTGCCAATTTCCGACGAGCAGATTGCTTTATGGGAAGATGAGGCAGATAATTTTATAAGCAGTGGGTGTTCAGAAGGTATGTACAAGATAACATCAGATATTCCTCTCGGCCCAATCAAAATACCTTGTAATCTAGAGATTAGTGGAAGCCCAACTATCACAATAGCTGGTCCGGTATGGGTAACTGGAAATATAACTACAAAAAATTCTCCTACAATCAAAATATCCTCAACACTCGGCAATCAAAATGTCGCCATAATTGCAGACAATCCGGCCAACAGAAGTGGTAGTGGCGTTGTAGAGATAGCCAATAGTACAAACTTCCAAAATTCAGGAGTGGCTGGCTCTTTCGTCTTTATGATCTCGCAAAACAATAGTGCAGAGATGGGTGGAAGTGTGGAAGCAATACAAATAGACAACAGTGCGACTGCCCTAGTCGTCTATGCACCACACGGTCTTATAGCAATAGCTAATACCGCCGCCCTAAAAGAAGCCACGGCTTACAGAATCACCTTGAAAAATTCTGCCAATGTAACCTATGATAAGGGTTTGGCCAACGCAATCTTCAAGGCTGGACCTAGTGGTGGGTACAGTTTACTTAATTGGTCGGAAATCTAACATACTCATATGCAATGCGTGGTCGTTATCATAGACAAAATCGTACTTACAGACAGCCAACAATAATTACCTGTGTACGATCATCCACAAGATTTTTTCAAAAACTTTTTTAGTTGTATTGACTACGAAATTGAACATCTGGAGACTAGACCCTACTAGTCATATTTTTTCCTGGCTGACGGCGAGAGACAACGAAAACGTTGGAATATTTCTTGGAGCGACGAGTCTTCTGGCCCTTACCTGCTGGCTTGCCCCAACGAGTCTTGAGACGACGTAGACCGCGACCAGACTTCTGTTCTCCACCACCGTATGGGTGATCTACTGGGTTCTGAGCGGAACCACGGACTGTAGGACGGATACCCATCCAGCGTGATCTTCCGGCCTTGCCAATATTGACCAAACGAGACTCTTCGTTGGAAACAGCTCCGATAGAAGCCCATGAACTCTCGTGAATCTTGCGGATTTCTGTAGACGGCATCTTGATATGTGTATAACCAGCATCGTTGGCGACTACCTGGGCAAATGAACCGGCAGAACGAACGAGCTTTGCTCCACTACCAGGCTTGACTTCTATATTGAAAATAAATGTTCCTACTGGGATTTTCTTCAGGGGAAGACGGTTACCAGTCTCAATCGGTGCGTTTTCTGATACCAAGAATGAATTGCCAACTTTCATGGTCTTTGGCAAAAGCACATATCTCTTAGCACCATCAGTATAGTTGACCAAACCGATATAACCTGTACGGAAAGGATCGTATTCAACAGTCTTCACTGTTGCACGGACATCTTTCTTGTCATACATGAAATCAATCTCTCGAAAGAGCTTCTTGTGTCCTCCTCCTTTGTGACGAACCGTGATGCGACCAAAGGCGTTGCGTCCCATGTCTCTCTTCCATCCATGAGTGAGGGCCTTGTGTGGTTCACTTGTCGTCACATATTCTTTGAACGGCAAAACCGTCATGTGGCGTCTAGATTTACTTGTTGGTCTGAATGTTTTCATGATTTTTATTATACAAAATCAATCTTATCCCCTTTCTTCAAAGTCACCATGGCTTTCCTGATACCAGAGACTGTGCCTCTGCGATTTTTTACAAACACATTCCTCATAGGTGTATTGATCATTGCTACTCTTACCGGAGAGACTTTGTATAGAACCTTGATGGCTCTTGCAACCATGGCCTTGTTGGCATTGGAAGAAACTTCAAATGTGTAAACACCTCCCTGCGATAAAATGCCGGACTTCTCTGTGATGCGTGGGCGTAGAATGACTGAGGCAGAACTTGATTCTACACCCCCATGCAAAACCGGAACAACCATCTTGTTGTGATCAGGCTTCTTGGCGTCTGTAATAGCGGCGGTCTTGGTGGACTTTATCTTGGATTTTACGGCCTTTTTGTCAGACACGACTTTTGCCGTCTGAGCTCCCTGCTCTAGTTTCTCATCTTTTCTTTTTTTGAATCCGAAGATAGCCATGGTAGTTAGTTATAAAGTTAGGCGGACTGCTTGGTTTTATCTGTTAATTGAGCTACAAACATCTTCAATGACTCTTCTGGGTTGGAAACTATCAAAAACTTGTGATTCAAAACTGATACTGGATTGATATTGCGGAATTCTTCTATGGAAATGTTACCGAAATTGTTGAAACTCTTGGAAATAGCGTTGGTCTTCTTGTCCAAAGTAATGATGGCAGCGTTTAATTTCTTTGTGCCCAACCTCTCATAACCTTTGATGGTAGAAAGTGAAGAAATGATGGTCTTTGCATCCTTGGACTTTGGTGCGGAGATATTCATACTATCAATAAATAGAATTTCTCCCTCCTTATATTTCTTTGAAAGTATTGAAAATAGAGCTTTGATTCTGGCCTTTTTATTTATCTTCCTGGAATAATTCTGATCATTCCTAGGACCATGAGTGACTCCACCACCAACCCAGATAGGTGAACGGGATGATCCGTGGCGTGCGCGTCCTGTACCCTTTTGTTTCCATGGTTTCTTACCTCCACCACGAACCTCTCCGCGAGTCTTGGCGTGAGCGATATTGGTGCGTGAATTTGAATTCATCAAACGGACTACTTCGTGAACCAAGTCAGCATTCCATGGAGCACCGAAAATCGCCTCTGGAAGTTTGATCTTGCCTGAAGATTTGCCTTGCTGATTGTAGATTGTGGCTTCCATGGTTAATTAAATAAAATGTTGAAAAATAGAAAACAAAAAGCCCCTAAGAGCGTGCTGTGCATACTAACAGAGGCAGAGATTGAAGTCAAATATTATGCTGTCATTACTCAATTATATTGCCATTGCCAAATACAAACCTTATATGTATACTATTATTGTCTATCGGTTTTTCATAACTGATAGGGTATAACATCCTAGAGCAGTCCTCCTCGCGGAGGGCTGCTTTTGTTACTTTTCAAGTCTTCCCTGCGTTTTAATTCTCTACCCCAAATATCTGCCCCGATCTTTAGTACATCAGTATATCCGTCAGCCCCAGTTCTCAATTCTTGAGAAACATTATTTCTTGATGAAAAGATATAGATCTTCTTCCCATGTTTTTTCAAGTAATTAACTAGAGCCAAAAAATCTGAGTCACCAGAAAATAATATTGCCGTATTATACTTTTCGGAAAGATATACCGCGTCTATCGTCATTTCAACATCCATGTTTCCTTTTTCTTGAATAACCTCTCCATGTTCGTCAATAATACTTATTCTCTTCAGTTTCTTCTTTATAACTTCAAATCTAAGACCTTTTTTAAGGAAAGTATAAAATTTATGTTTACCGTCAATACTATATGTTCTAGTTCCTGTCGCTGGATAAGCTGTGTAGTAATAGACTTTTATAGAAGTCCCCAAATATAAACTTTTTATGTAATCAATAGTTTTTTGATAATCGAGAAAACGCCCCTTGGCTTTTTGAGCTTGCCACAGATTTGACGCGTCTATGAATACATAGATTGTGTTTGAAATTGTAATCTTGTCTAACATACCGCCGAATATTAACACAAAAGATGTGTCTAAGGCGTATGTACCCATACATTACTACTAACAGAAAAAGTTTAAGGTAAATTTTATCCAACTTCCAATCCTTAATAGCTCTTCTGCCACCAGACCCCAAGTCGACCATTTTAGTCAACTGACTAAAATGGTCACTAACTATTTGACCCCTATGTAGAACTGCTTTTGCTGTTAGATTTACGGATTATGTCCAGTATCATCAGGTACTTTTGGGATTTTTTCATCTAGTATATCTTTTTCTATTTGTTCTGGGTCGCCATCCATCACAACACCTTGCTCAAAAACATGGAATGCATCTCTGGCATATTTACCTTTTATAACTTTGAATGAGATAGGATCAGTAACAGGAACTCGTTTACCTTCGTAAAAGAAATTTTTCCAATCCCAAGCATATCCAGTAGCGATACATTGAAATCCTTCGAAAAAACTAAATACAAAGTTGTCGGGATTTGCTCCGATAGAATTTCCGTGATAATAGACAGTATTCCCATCTGTCCAATACCTATCAGATCCACAGGACCCAGCATCATAAGTGGGTTGACCTATGATTACCTGGAAGGATTGATAATAGAGTTCGTCAGCGATTTTTTTGTATTCGAAATAGATATGTTTATTACTGGCAAAGTACCCCTCTCCCAAACTTACAAAATCTGTTGTCGATGCATCAGTAAGTGAAATTTTATTAAAAAACACCGTATCTTTGTCTGCCCAATAGTCTCCAACTCCAAGTTTGTGAAAAGTTAGCGGATCGGCGTTTATGACTTCAATGGCACGATTTCTTTCTGATTCGATTGGGGAATATCGGCAAAAAGAAAACACTTTTTCTAAATTTATGAAATATAAACAACCTTTTAGATCATCACTTTTATATATTTTTTTGATATCTAGTGATAATTGATAAATTTCTGATAAGGACGGATTGTTTATATCGTAAAAATACGCTCTGTTATTGCTTGTAATTATATTATTAGAAATATAATTGAAATCATTATTGGCTAGACCACTCACTCTTACCGAAGATCTGACCTCACCACCATAAGCATCTTTTTGTCGTATAAAGGCAATTCCTATTAGTCCATATTTGTCTTTGGCAAGATCAGTATCATTAGAAATAACCGAGAAGCTTGCTATGTCTACTGGCGGATTAAGTTGGACAATGGTTGGTGGATTACAACCAGTAAAATTGGTATTCCATATGGTATTTTTGTCACCGAAATAGTTTTCATTATAGACATGAATAGAGGCGTAGTCGATCGGTATTTCGATATAATCATCCCGATAAGAACAGTTGTACCTAAAATAAACATGATCCCCCATAACCCAAATATTTTTATTTATGAGCTGGGGCTTTGAGGATGGTGCGAATTCTTTAATCTGAGACTTATTAGAAATGAAATATATAACACCCACGATTACAGTGGCCGTGAGGATGTAGTATAGTGGAAGACTTATTTTATACGATCCGATTTTCATGTTAATAAGACAATAACATCAAGTATTACTTATTACAATTGTTACGACCAACATTGATACTATTCAGGGTACAAAATCCGATACCTATGTAATCACCGCCAAGATAATCGCAGAGGTCAAGGCGATCACGAGACCGATCTTCTGATGTCGTTGGAGCTTTTCGTGACTTATAGCGAGACCTAGAATGACAGCGACTATTATAGAACTCTCAGAAAGACCGGTAGCTATCGCTATCGGCACCAAACTCATAGCAAAAGCGTAAGCAATCCACGCAACATTATCAGCTATAGACATCACTAGCATCAAGCTTCGGTTAGCCATAATGTCGCGGAACATTCTACCGAATTTTTTCTGGCTCAAAATAAAGACACTAGAAATGGTGACCATAACTAGATTTAATATGAAATTTGCAAGAAGTGGATTTGTAATGCGCGAACCCCAGCCTAATAGAAAATCACCAAATCCCATAACTATCGCTCCTACAAAAAATATAATCACCCCTTTTTCCAAGAAAAAGCTCTTGGTAAACTTTTTTTCCCTGAAAGAAACCATAAAAAGACCCACCATTAGAATGACAATCACAAAAATCTGTAACCAACTAATCCTGTCTCCTAATACAAAAAAGGCAAGAAGGGAAGCCGCTGGTATTTCAAATGCGAGTAATGGTTCCAATACAGCGATCTTGCCTCTTTTGTAACCTTCAAATATTAGTAACGAGGCACAAGTAAGAAAGATTCCGGATGAAATCAAGACCATCAAACCATCACCAGATTCAACAAACAACTTCGGCAAATCCCTGTAAACAAAAGGTAACAATACGACTGTCCCGAAGGAAGTAATAACGAAGAGCGTTTCCCAATCTCCCAACTTTCGTGTCGATTTTTGTATAGAAAAATCACCAAAACCCCAACAGAGCATGGCTATGAAGGCAAACCCTATTCCTAAACTTATAATCATACTTGGAACATTATAACAAACTCCATATATTTAGAAGCCCACACCTATCCAAGATCCGATCTAGGTATACCGAGATCCGATCTTGGATAATTTTTACTCATACCTCAGTGCCTCTATCGGACTCTTCTTGGACGCTTGGCTGGCAGGATAACTTCCCTACTACCAGACCCTAGATCAACCATTTTCGTCAACTGGCGAAAATGGTTACTATTATAAAATCCTCACCACGATAAACATGGTGAGGATTGGGGAGTTAAAAAACTTACTGTTGACCAGAAATATGCTTGATTGCCTTATCGCCAATATCGAGTCGCATATGTTTACCGTTGAAATGAATCTCGTGAGCTGCCTTATAGGCTCTTTCCTTGGCAACCAACAAATTTTCACCCCACGCAGTGACACCGAGTACTCGTCCTCCGTTAGTTCCAAACATATTTCCCATCATTTTCGTACCGGCATGGAAGACTTTGACATTCTCCATTTTGGCAACACGGTCAAGACCCCAGATCATCTGATCATTGCTTTGCCCCTTAGGATACCCCTTTGAGGAAAGCGCTACGCAGACAGAAGCCTCCGCACCTTTCCGCCAATCCAATCTAACATGTTCGAAGTCGCTAGCCGACGAACAGGCGTGGAGTATCTCGAACAGATCAGATTCAAGTCTAACCATGTATGCCTGGGCTTCAGGATCACCGAAACGAGCGTTGAATTCCAAAACCTTCAAGCCATCGTCTGTAAGCATGATGCCAGGATAGAGCATGCCACTATAATCAATACCTTCAGCCACACAGCCATCATGCCAACGAGCAATGATTTCTTCATTGATTTTCCCAAGCAGTTCACTAGTGATAAATGATGTGGGACAACATACACCCATGCCACCAGTCATCGGACCACGATCATTATCAAGTAAGTGCTTGTGATCTTGCGAAGTAGGAAATGGGTACACATTCCTCTTGTTGCAAAGTAGATGTAACGAGATTTCGGTACCAACAAGTCTTTCTTGGATAAGGATAGGCAAATTCGGATGTTCTTTGAATTTCGCATCAATAATTTCAAAAGCGTATTCTGGAAGATCAGAAATGTTCACACCTTTTCCTCTACACAGGCCATCAGATTTTATAACACAATACCCACGGAGCTTACCTGCATACAACTTTGCTTGTTCTGGATCCGTGAAGATCTCCCCACGAGGTGACGGGATGTTCCAACGCTTCATGAAGTTATGCGAATAAACTTTCGAAGACTCAATCTTGGCAGCTTTTTGCGTAGGAGCAAAGATCGCAAACTTATTATGGATGAACATGTCTGCAATACCCATAGCAAGCGGTTCATCAGGACCAACGATCGTAAGAGTCGGCTTATTTGAATTAGCAAAACCCAAGAGCCTAGTGCAATCAGTGGCCTTAATACTCACACACTGAACAAGCGTTCCATTCCTCAACCTTTCTTGTGCGATACCTGGATTTCCAGGGGCACACCACAATTCCGTAATATCTGGCGAGCGTGCCAAGGACCATACAAGGGCATGTTCCCTACCACCTCCACCAACAACAAGGACAGTACTCATATATTTTCCTTTCGATGAGCATTTTACTAGTTTCTATTATGACTATACTGATTTCTGACACTTTGTCCAAGGTCCGACCTAGCTATCTCTAAAACATCATTTTTTACACACTGGATTCCCGCCTTCGCGGGAATGACAATTTTCCCTACTCATACCTCAGTGCCTCTATCGGACTCTTCTTGGACGCTTGGCTGGCAGGATAGCCACCAAAGATGAGGCCTATGAGGGCCGATACGGAGAAACCGAGCAGTGCCCCGCCCCAAGGGAAGATGAACTGCCAATTGACGCCTAACCCCTTGGAAAGTCCTAGAGCAATAACAAATGACAACAATGATCCCAAGACAATACCGATGATACCACCCATGGCTGTAAGCAAGACAGCCTCAAGCAAGAACTGACGTAAAATATCCCTATCAGTTGCACCTAGAGCTTTGCGCAAGCCGATCTCACGCGTGCGCTCTGTGACCGCCACAAGCATTATGTTCATGATCCCAACACCACCGACAAAAAGAGCGATCGATGCCATTGCCACGAGGAAATAAGTAAGCGTATCTGTAATGGTACCAAGACGATTCGCCAAGTCCTGCTGGGTTTGAACAGTAAAGTCATCCTTGGTTGGATCCGTAATACCGTGTGTCTCGCGTAAAGTTATTTTGATATCATCAGCCGTAACAGCTACATCCTGATCAGTTTCAGCCTGGATTATAAAACGACTGAAGTATTTCTGACCTAAAATATAATCTTGCGCTGTTGTATAAGGAACGAGCACCATATCATCAAAATTAAATAATGAACCGCCGCCAGTCTCCGGCAACACACCTATCACTTTGAAATTTCTACCTTTTATTTTGACTTTCTGTCCCAAGGCTTCATCACCATCAAAGAGATGTGTTTTCACTTTTGAACCTAGAATTGCCACATCACCTCGAGATAAAACATCATCACTAGTGAAGAATTCACCCTTAGGGTGTAGATCAAACACTTCAGCCATAAGTTGTGTCGCTCCAAAGATAGAGACCTGGTAGGTATTGGAATCATGAACAGCAGAACCTGCCCCGAAGACGGTCGGCATGATGGTCTTCAATTTCGGAACATTCGCCTTATTGCGTAAAGCGACAATATCTTTTTCTTTTAATGAATCACTGAACAAAGAAGTCACATCTGATGGTCCAGTTGGTTCCCTGCCAGGAATAACCGCTATCATATTTGTCCCGAGGCCTTGTACTTGCCCGAGTATCAAAGCTTGTGCACCTGCACCCAGAGAGACCACGAGCATGATAGCCGTAATACCTATCACAATACCGAGAATAGTAAGGGAGGTTCTTGACCTATTCGTAGTCAATCCAGTCAATGCGGTTTTTAAGAGGTGTTTCCAGGTCATGTTATTTTACAAATTCATCCTCGGCCGTTAGACGATGCTTCACTTTCCTATCACTATCTATCTCACCATCCATGAGATGGATGATGCGTTCTGCGTGTTCAGCTGTAGAAGTCTCGTGGGTGATGAGTATGATAGTTTTCCCTTGTTTTTCATTCAAATGTTGAATGATAGACATGACATTCTTACCTGATTTGGAATCGAGGTTGCCAGTAGGTTCATCTGCAAATATTACTTCTGGATCAGTCACGAGGGCTCTAGCTATAGCTACGCGTTGTTTCTCACCACCAGAAAGCTCCGACGACTGATGATACATCCTGTGTTCCAAACCGACATCCTTGACGGCTTTCTGTGCCCTTTCTTCCCATTCACTTTCTGGAACATCTGAATAATAAAGCGGCAGTTTTACATTGTTCAAAACCGAGGTACGGGCCAATAAATTGAACATCTGAAAAACGAATCCTATCTTGTAATTGCGTAGCTTTGCCGCTTCATCACCGGAATAAGATGAAATATTTTTCCCATCGAAGAGATATTGTCCACTCGTAGGGGTATCCAAAAGACCCAAGAGATGCAGGAGTGTTGACTTACCACTTCCAGACGGACCCATGATAGCCAGGAATTCACCTTTACGAACACTGAAAGTCACCCCATTCAGGGCATAAGTATCAGTCCCATCATGATAAGACTTCTTTAGGTTTTTGACTTCAATGATATTCATTACTTCACATATGTCACAACCTTCTCTCCTTCCGAAACACCGGAGATTATCTCTATCATACCATCAGATCCTTTTAGACCCGTCTCAACGGGAATAATTGTGAAATTTTTACCATCAGCCTTCAGAACTCTTATAGTTTTTGAACCTTGTGAGTCAATTATTGCACGAGACGGCACGACAAGAACACCGGAGCGCTGTTTGGTTAGAATTTCTAGATTGGCAGTCATACCAGAACGAATACGCGAGTCTTTGTTATTGAAATAAAGGACCACCTTATAAGTAGGCACTCCTTCAAGTACTGTCTCGGCTGGATCAATAGAAGTTACAACTGCAGGAAAATCGACATACTGACCATAAGCATCTAATGTTGTAGATGCTTGGTTTCCAATAACAATCCTTGCTATATCAGACTCGGCGACAAAAGCTTCTATTTTGTAGATCCCATCACTCTGAATACTGAAAACTACATTGCCAGGAGATACAAATTCACCAACACTTGGCTCTACTTTTGTTATCAAACCATCAACAGGAGCTACAATGCGGCTCTTTTCCAATTCGGCTTTATAAGAAGCGACTGTAGCACTTTGAGCGTTTATGGATTGCTGTGATGAACCGGCGTTTTTCAGGATAAAATTATTATTAGCTTGCTCATAGGAAGCAATTGCATTTTCCAAGTTTGTTTTTGCACCAGTGACAGAAGTTATGGCTTGATTCTCTGCGGATAAACCGGAATTCATAGAAGACACGAGTGCATCAATAGCAGTCTGAGACATACCCGAACTGACAGGGCTGAGATTATTCACAATCGTAGACAAATCACCCGTGAAAGATTTTATTATACTTAGATAATCACCGGCCCTAGAAATGAGGACGGCGATATTATTGGTAGAGTTAGCGGAATCAACTAGATCTTTCCAGACCTTCAAAGTATCACTAACCACTAAGCGTTTGTTATTGATAGAATATTGCAACGCCTGTGACTGGGTGGAAATATTTATGGTAGGATTGACACTTTGTGGATTGTCAAAAAATACATCTAGATAATTATTGACTGCACCCTGAACCTGAACATAACCAGAACGAACAGCATTCAAGGCATCCTGTTTCGCATTTTCTAGGGCAATACTAGCAGAATCAACTTTGGATTTCTCAACACCCAGCTCTTCTGGCCTCAGACCTCTCACCAAATCATCCAACTTGGCTTGGGCAGACGCCAAAGAGGCTACTTCGCCGGCATTCTCGAGAGAAGCTATAACTTTCCCCTTACTTATACGATCACCGACTTTGACATTTATCTTTGCAATAACACCACTTTTCTCAAAAGCCAGATCTGCCTTTTCTACAGGTAATATTTTACCAGTCACACTGACCCTTTCGACAATATTCCCCATTTTCACTTCAGTAGACTCAACAATGGGGCTCTTACCGCTACGTAAAAAACCAAAATACACAACCATCACTAAAATGATTGCGCTTATCACTGTGTATTTATTTATGATGTACTTCTTTACAAAAGACTTCTTCATTCGTTACATTATAACAGAAATTTTATCCGACAATTTCAACAAGCGTCCCCCTCCTTCCCGGAACAGCACCCGATACATAGATAATGTTTTCTTGTTCATCAATATGAGAAATCTTCAGATTCTTGACAGTAACACGGTCTCCACCCATTCTTCCCGCCATGCGCATACCTACTGGAACATGTGTGCGTAGACCACCTCCGATAGAGCCTGGCTCGCGCTCGGAATGCTTCTGACCATGAGTCCTAGGACCGCCATGGAAACCGTGACGTTTGACCACGCCTTGGAAACCCTTACCCTTGGAGATAGCACTTACCATAACAGTGTCTCCCACTTTGAACTGAGATAACTCTATCTTATCGCCAACTTTCGCGGTTGGAGCATCGACACGAAATTCGTGTACCGAAGAGAAAGAACCCAACTCCTTGAATTGTCCTTTCTGTGCCTTGTTAATCCTATTTGGATTACGAGCACCTTCCCCCACTTGCACGGCCTCATAACCATCGACTTCTTTGTTGCGAACCTGAGTGACGACATTGCCGCGTACAGCAACAGTCGTAACCGGTACCGCTTGGCCGTCGGCGTTATAGATCTGTGTCATATTCAGCTTTCTTCCAAGGATAAATTTCATATTACATCATCTTTACATCAATGTTTACCCCCGATGGTAAACTCAAATTGGTCAATGCTTCGATTACTTTCGGATTCGGATTAATAATATCAATCAGACGCTTATGAACTCTCATCTCAAACTGTTCACGGGAATTCTTGTCAATAAACGAGGCTCTGTTGACTGTGTACTTCTTGATCTCTGTTGGCAACGGGACCGGACCATGGATCTCGGCGTCATAACGAGCCGCTGTATCCATGATTTGTTTCAAAGAAGCATCCAGTATCTTGTGTTCATAAGCTCTAACCCTGATCCTCAACTGCGAAACTTGATCCGGATTCTTGGCCTTGAGCACGCGCTTTGGTCTTGCTACTTTTTTAGTTGTTTCTTTTGTTGACATTTTATTTTCTTGCCCTTCGAAGCTCCGAGCTCATCGAGGAGCGAAGTAGGGCTACTTAACGATCTTGGTGACGACTCCTGCACCTACTGTCTTACCACCCTCACGGACGGCGAAGTGCATTTTCTCTTCCAGAGCAACTGGAGCGACAAGCTTAACTTTGAAGGTAACGGTATCACCCGGCATAACCATCTCTACTTTCTCAGGAAGAGTTACTTCACCAGTAACATCTGTCGTACGGATATAGAACTGAGGCTTGTATCCTGTGAAGAAAGGAGTGTGACGACCGCCCTCTTCTTTCTTCAAAACATAGATCTCAGACTCAAATTCTGTATGAGGTTTGACTGAGCCAGTCTTGGCCAATACTTGTCCGCGAGATACATCATCCTTGGCTGTACCACGGAGGAGTAATCCAGCATTATCACCAGCCATTCCCTCTTTGAGAGACTTATTGAACATTTCAATACCAGTAATAGTAGTCTTGGTTGTGTCTTTGAAGCCGACAATCTCAACTTCGTCACCAACCTTGATTATTCCGCGCTCAATACGGCCGGTAACAACAGTTCCACGACCTTCAATAGAGAAGATGTCTTCTATTGGCATAAGGAATGGCTTGTCGGTCTCACGAACTGGTGTTGGAATATAAGCATCCAAAGCGGCGAGGAGTTCGTCAATCTTCTTTGACCACTCTGCATCACCGTTCAAAGCATTTGAAGCTGAGCCACGAATAACTGGAACATTCTTGCCGTCAAATTGATTCTTGGTCAAGAGTTCACGCACTTCCTCTTCAACAAGATCAATAAGATCAGTCTCTGGTACGAGATCACACTTGTTCAAGAAGATAACTATCTTTGGAACACCTACCTGGCGAGCCAAGAGTACATGCTCGCGAGTCTGTGGCATAACACCATCAGTAGCGGAGACGACAAGGATAGCTCCGTCCATCTGGGCGGCACCGGTGATCATGTTTTTGATGAAGTCGGCGTGTCCTGGACAGTCAATGTGAGCGTAGTGACGAGTCGGAGACTCATATTCTACGTGTGCTAGAGAAATAGTAACTGTTTTCGTTGCATCACGAACAGTTCCTCCCTTTGTAATGTCTGCGTAAGCCTTGATATTGGCCAAGCCTTTCTTGGACTGAACAGCCAAGATAGCGGCGGTCAATGTGGACTTCCCGTGGTCAATGTGGCCGATTGTACCGACATTAACATGCGGCTTTGTACGATTGAATTCTGCTGCCATATGATTATTGATTTAGTGCCCCGAGCTTTGAGAACATTTTCACTTGGGTGAGTACGTGTGACGCCCAAATGACAATGCTCAAAGCGAGGGGATAAATTATTAATAGTTTATAAAACGCCTCTTAGGCGCGTACCGGTTAGGGTAACATAATGTGGAAACAGAAGTCAAATTTCGTTCAATATCCCCTATTTTTTACGATGGACATCCATGGGGGGGTGTTATGATGATGTTTAATGTAATTTGGTAATTATCATTATTATTTCTAATTAAAATTAAATGAAAAAGTATATTGTCTCATTCGCAATTCCATTTATCATATTCGCAGCTGTCGCTGTTCTCGCACAGCCTACGACTACCCAAGCGGCCTCAATCAGAGAACTTATAAATCTATTGATTGGTCGTGGTGTCATCTCTTCAGATAAGGTAGAACAGGCTACCAAGATAGCAACAGAGTTGGATACAGTACCACCACAGAGCGGCGAGAGTGGACCCTGTTATGTATTCAGCACCAATCTTGTTGTGGGCAGTGAAGGACCAGATGTTGTTGCGTTACAGACTTTTTTGATAAGCAATGGCTATAACATTCCAGCTATTTCCTCTGGGCGGCAAGCAAAGGGTTATTTTGGCGGACAGACAAAGATGGCTGTTATGAATTATCAAGCGGCGAATAATCTTATCAGTACTGGTTTTGTCGATGTATTAACCAGAACCAGCCTAAACAGAGCATCATGCGGACTAGAATACACCAATCAATCCGGCATCACTATCCTGGCTCCAAAAGGAGACGTGCAGGTTGGTTTTCAATATAAACTCATATGGAAAGATACCCGTCTAACTCTAGGAAAAGGGGTGTCACCTATATATGTTATAGGTATAGCTGGAAGTAATGGGAAGGATATGATTTCTGAAAGCGTCCCGGCATCAACATATTGTCAGAGTGATACTTGTTATTCTGGTTGGATTCCAACAACTGTTTCAACAAACAACCAAATCACAATCTACGATGTTGCAAATGATCCAAACGGGAACATTGTCGGAAGAAGTTACTACTTCAACATTGTAGCTTCAACCACCACCACCAAACCATCCATCACTGTTACAAGTCCGAATGGCGGGGAATCTTTATCAGAAGGCCAGAACTACAGAATCTCATGGGAATCAATGAATCTTAGTGGTTTAAATATAAGTCTCGATTTGGTTGACTACTCTGGCAGAGTTATCAGAAACATTGCGAATAACATAACGAACACAGGTTCTTACAACTGGTCTGTTCCTCAGGATTTGGTTTCCGAAACAGCTGGTACATTCAAAATTCTAGTTTCTTCATTTGACAAAGGTCCTTCAGCACAAGATTACAGTGATTCATACTTTAGAATTAGTTCTTCAGGTGGTACCCCGCCCTCTTCCGGTGCCTCTGTCACTGCTTCACTAGTCTTTGCGGGTGAAGATAAGGTTGGTTTGTGGAATAATTTCGGTCCAGGAGTTGGTAATGGCAATAGGAACCCAAATGATTGGAACTGGTCGGCTGTCTTGAATCTCTCATCAGAAAAGACGATCTCAAGAATAAGCATAATTCATCCTACTGCTGGAGAAGCATGGTCAACCGGATATTCAAGATACACAAATGATGGAACTGACTTATTGGGTCGTGTAGAACATCCGTATCCGCTTGTAGTAAGACTGCCAGATGGAGACAAAGACATAACTGCTTATGATCAACTCGCAGTGAGATATCCTGCTGGAAGATATGAGATCAAACTCTACGGTCAACCTGAAACAACCAGGTTCTACGGAGGTAAAATTATCGTTGAATTTAGTGACGGAACTTCTGCTACGGGTGTTATTCCAGCATCAAGTGTCACACAGTCAGGTAGCACCATCGTAACTCCTCCGACAATCACCACACCTTCTATTACAGTCACAAGTCCAAATGGAGGTGAGAGATACACGGCTGGACAACAAATACGAATAAATTGGTCATCAAATAATATACCAAGTTCTAATTATATGAGTGTTACAGTGCGTGGTTTTGGATCATTTACAAATATCGGAGAAGACGGATTGCAACATCAAGTAAGTTATAAGGATTTTTCTGTAGGAGGAGATGTCCTTAATACTGGTAGTACCGTAATAACTCTTCCGGTAACTATTCCAGCAGAGGCTTCATATACTTTACAGATTAAGACAGTAGTAAATGGTACTATTTTGGACGATTGGTCGAATCGCTATTTCACCATCACCTCTTCCCAAACCGTCATCAATCCAACCGTCACCGTCTTGAGTCCAAATGGAGGTGAGGTATGGCAAACTGGCAATACACAAACAATCCGTTGGTCATCGGGTGGATTTGATGGAAATGTATTTGTAAGTATATATAATACTAACGGCGTTGCCTGCAATATTGGAACTGTTCCAGCATCAACTGGACAATATTCTTTTGTATTATCAAGTAAAGTTAATACCTGCACAATAATTCCAGGTCAATATAAGATTGTCATAAATAGACAGTCTAATACTGGCTTTGATTTTGGTGTTGAAGACTTCAGTAATTCTTACTTCACCATCTCCTCTCCTCAAACCACCCCTTCCCCAACTCCTACCCCAACTCCTTCAGTACAAACAATCACAATCCTAAAACCAAATGGTGGTGAAAGTGTTGTCTCTGGTCAAACAATGAATATTGCGTGGTCAGCCTCTCTCCCATCTGCCACAACTATTGATAACATCTCTCTTTCATTGATTTCTAGTAGTGGTGCGACTTACCCACTCACAGTAGAGAAAAGTTCAATGTTCACTTCTGGATTCAATGGTAATTACAGCAACGAAGGCAGGACTACCATCCTGGCAATGACCATTCCATCATCAATTCCTGCTGGGCAATACAGACTGAGTGTGAAATGTAATTCCTACTGCGGTACCAATGACATCAGTGACTCATATTTCAATGTCCTTGCCCCCGCCGCCAAACCAACGCTTCAAGTCTCAACATCAATCAATGGTCAAACATTCTCAGTTGGTCAGAATATAAATGTTACATGGACTAGTGCAAATCTGTCAGCAACTGAACCGATCACGATCTCCTTCTCAAATGCAGACAATCAGACTATAGCCTACAACATCAGCACAACCAACAGTGGTTTCTATAACTGGACTATTCCTTCGGGCGTAGTACCAGGTAAATATAGGGTCCAGGTGAGTTGCAAGAATTGTTACTCTACCACAGGATCAGCCGTCTACTCATGGGGTGACACATTCACCATCACAGCCGCTTCCGGACAGACATCCAATGCTTGGGAAGCTTTCATGAAGATGTTTAGGTAACCAGCTAAGTCCGACCTAGATACCGTAAAGACGAAAAAACCCTGAAACTGTATCAGGGCTTTTTCGTGGCTTATTTGCGTCATTTTACTGATACCAGTAAAATGGTCTCCCATGAAACCAAAACTAATTTGATCATTTTGCCGATATCGGCAAAATGATATTACTTCCTCTTTTCTTTAATTTCTTCCGCTACACTCGCTGGCACTACTTCATAGTGATCAAATTCCATCATGGCACTTCCCTGACCTGATGTCATGGAACGCAACTGTGTGGTATAACCGAACATTTCTGACAACGGAACTTTCGCAATAATAGAAACATTCTGACCTTTTGGATTACTGCCTTCTATGAGACCGCGCTTGGAAGCGATGGAGCCATTGATATCACCGATATATTTTTCAGGACAAACCACCTCTAGTTTCATTATAGGTTCCAGAATAACTGGCTTGGCACGCTTAGCGGCATCCTGGAAAGCTTGTGAAGCAGCGATCTTGTAGGCGATTTCCGAAGAGTCCACATCGTGATATGAACCGAATGTAAGCTCGCAGGAAATATTGACCATCTTGTATCCAGCGAGAATACCTCGATCCATCGCCTCATGTACACCCTTTTCAACAGCTGGGATGAATTCATTTGGAATAACACCTCCCTTGATAGAGTTTATGAATTCAAAATCATCATAACGCTTGGTAGTTTTTGGAATCTTTTCCCCTTCTGGCCATGGTTCCATAGGTTTCAAAGTCAGACGGACGTGACCGTATTGACCCTTACCTCCTGTCTGCTTGATGTATTTATTTTCTGCTTCAGCTGTACCCTTGATTGTCTCTCTGTACGCTACTTGTGGTTCACCGACATTTGCCTCCACACTGAATTCTCGCTTCATGCGATCAACCATGATCTCTAGGTGCAATTCACCCATTCCGGAGATGATAGTTTCGCCCGTCTCTTGATTGGAAGAGATGCGGAAGGTAGGATCTTCATTACCGAGTTTGCGGAGGGCCATACCCATCTTCTCCTGGTCAGCCTTGGTCTTTGGTTCAATACGCAACGAAACCACTGGCTCCATGAATTTGATGACTTCTAACACTATAGGATTCTCTTCGTCGCAGAATGTATTTGAAGTCAGTGCATCCTTGAGTCCGACAGCTGCGGCGATCTCTCCAGCGAAGACTTTCTTCACTTCTTCGCGTTTGTCTGCTTGCAGACGAACGATACGGCCCAAGCGCTCCTTCTTACCTGTACTTGAGTTGTATATATAAGTACCAGCTTCTATAGAACCTGAATAGACTCGGAAGAATGTTAATTGACCGACGAATGGATCATTTTGAAGTTTGAAAGCGAGAGCGGCAAAAGGTTCCTCGTCGGAAGAATGACGAAGTACTTCTTCACCAGTGTTCGGATTGATACCTTTGACTGGCGGTATGTCTAATGGGGATGGTAGATAGTCCACAACAGCATCCAACACCAACTGCACGCCGATATTCTTCAGAGCTGAACCAGTGAAAACTGGGAACATGGCGTTTGTTAGAACCGCCTTGCGGATAATGACCTTGAGCTCACTGACGGGGATCTCCTTGCCTTCCAGATAACGGGCCATAGCACCGTCATCATGCTCAACGATTTTCTCTATCAATTCTGCATGATATTTCTTGGCATCTTCGAGGAGTTCTGCAGGGATTTCTTTCTCAATTATCTTATTACCCATTTCCCCTTCGAAATAGTAAGCCTTCATCTTCAATAGATCTACAACACCGATATGATCACCTTCGGTACCGATAGGCATCTGGAAACGGACAGCGTTTTTGTTCAAACGCTCCAAAATAGATTTGTATGACTTCTCAAAAGAGGCGCCCATGCGGTCCATCTTGTTGATGAAACACAAGCGTGGAACCTTACCATCATCGGCATAACGCCAGTTGGTCTCTGACTGTGGCTCTACCCCGGCCACACCATCAAACACCACAACAGCTCCATCCAAAACACGCAGAGAACGCTTCACCTCTACAGTGAAGTCTATGTGTCCTGGTGTATCGATAATATTGAAACGCACCATTTTCGACTTGTCCGTCGGAGGTAAATAAGTCGGATTCCAAAAACAAGTGATAGCGGCGGCGGTGATAGTGATGCCACGCTCCCTCTCCTGCTCCATCCAATCGGTTACTGTATCACCTTCATGCACCTCACCGATCTTGTGAGTCATGCCCGTGTAATACAAGATACGCTCGGATGTTGTAGTTTTTCCAGCGTCAATGTGAGCGATAATTCCGAAGTTACGAACTAGATCTAATGGGTAGTCCCGTTTCATAAATAAATTAAATTGTTAATTATTAAATAAATTATAGAACCAAAATTTACTAAGATACATATCCCTCGACTCGTTCCTCGCCAAAGCTCGGAACTCGCTCGGGATAATTTCGCAAAGCGAAATTACCAAGCAAAGTGTGCGAAGGCTTTGTTTGCTTCTGCCATCTTGTGGACATTCTCACGCTTTTTGACTGCTTCACCTTCATTCTTGGAAGCGGCAATGATCTCATCTGCAAGCTTCATGTGTATAGGAGCCCCCTTCTTGGAACGAGCGGCGTCTATGATCCATTTCATAGATAGAGCCTGTTTGCGTTCTGGGCGGACTTCACGAGGAACTTGATAGTTGGCACCACCAACGCGTCGTGAACGAACTTCCATAGCTGGAGTGGTATTCTTGAGAGCGGTTTCGAAAACTTCTAGAGGATTCTCTACCTTTGCCTTTTCTTTGATAGCATTCATACAATCAGCCACGATAGAACGCGCGACATTTTTCTTGCCTGATTCCATTATGTAATTTGTGAATTTCGAAAGCTTCAATGAATCATAGTTCACATCTGGCTTCAATTCTCTTTTTATGTTTAATTTTCTTCGCATGTTTTTATAGTGAGGTTTTCACCGAACTATTAGTTTATTAGACAGTTGCCGCCTTCGGCCTCTTGTTACCATATTGGCTACGACCTTTCCTGCGAGCTTCTACACCGGCACAGTCCAATACTCCACGAACTATGGAATAACGGAGGCCTACATCTTTGACACGACCACCTCTAAGCAAAACAACTGAGTGTTCCTGCAGATTATGCCCCATCCCTGGAACATATGCGGTGACTTCAACACCGTTGGTCAAACGAACACGGGCGATCTTTCTGATGGCGGAGTTTGGTTTCTTGGGAGTTTTGGTCGTGACCTTTACGCATACACCGCGTTTGAATGGTGCCGGAAAGAAGATCGGCCTATTCTTAATAGAATTGAAAGTACGCGTCAAGGCGATTGACTTTGACTTGCTCTTGAAACGCTTCCTGTGGGTTTTTGTAAGCTGATTTATTGTTGGCATAATCCTTTGGTAATTGGTTATTAGTTGTTAGTTGTTGGTAAAAACCAATAACTAACAACTAATAACTATTTGGGGCAATTCTGAATTATTCACCGCTTTCGACTTGAGTTGTGTCTGAGCGATTACTCATTCTTGCCTGATAAACGAACACTTATCCCCCGTAGAGGACAGTGAGGGTACCTTATCACAGAGGGCTCCTTTACGCAAATCTGACTAAATTAGGTATTTCAAACAATAAAAAGAGCGCCCGATCGAGGAAATGATCGTGACGCCCTGTTCGAGCACCCAAAGAGCGATTTTATAATTAAATGCTCGGGAACACCTGCACCCGTAGTTATATTAAATCTATAAGGATATTGCTGTCAATATCTGAGAGATTAAAACAGTTTTCCTCCAATGATCGGATTGTCCTTATCGGGTGTAATTAAAACAACCTTCCCCTCACTATCGGGGACTCCTAGTGTCAAAACCTCCGATTCAAACGGACCAATCTTTCGTGGAGGAAAGTTCACAACTCCCAAGACAAGTTTTCCAACGAGCTCTTCCTTTTGGTAAAGAGCTACAATCTGTACTGAAGAATTTTTAATCCCGATTTCTGATCCAAAATCAATTTTCAATTTATATGCAGGTTTTTTGGCTTCAGGAAAATCACTTACTTCAAGTATCTTTCCTACTCGTATGTCTAATTTCTGGAAGTCTTCAATTGTTGCCATGTAAATAATTTTTAGGTTAATAAACTACTTCTTTCCATACAATCTCAATGGTATTGAAATACTTTTTGGTGAATAGCACAATATCATCAACAGAATATGCCCTACAACTGTAGATATCGACAGTGAACAGAGGTGGATTCGTCGGGTAACTATAAAAGTGACACCCTGATGATGTCCAATTTATGTACGCAGCCGAACCCATTTCATGCTCTGTGAAAGTGACAGGGGTTCCTGCTATTTTCATCTTGGCCACATCAGCAAGCGCCAATAGGTATGATTTCATCAATTCTTGATCGACAAGCTTCTCTGTTGTTCCTTCAATAATCAGTCGTTGTCTCAGAATTTTAGGTGCTAGATTTTTCCACATAAAATAAGTATATCAAAGGTCTCTATTCTATCAAAAGTAATGAATCGCCTTATAAAAAACCCGCCAAACGAATGACGAGTTACCAATGTTCAAGTGAAGGTAATTAGTTAAAACATTAGGATCAAATAAGCCGGAAGTATCGCAGTTTCATCCGAACTTTATCGTGATCTGCGCCACATAGTTCAATTCTCTTACTTGAAATCAAATCTTCTTCCTTGTGTTCAACAAAATAAGTTTCTCCTACTTCACCTCGAGTTTCAACCATCCCCTTTTTGACGAGATGATCCATATGAACATAGAATGCGACCGAAGAAATCTGCATGCCTTTTTCTACCAACCTACGCCTTATTTCTCTGCCACGCATCCACTCTCGTCCAAGGATGTTAGGAAGTTGATTACATATATGCTCTTGAATTCTTTTGAAACGAATGGCCGAGACCAAAAGAACAATAAAACTTACAAATAGCAAAACTACTAATATTTCCATATTCTTACTCCTTACTTTTATTGAATTTTGTACTGGCTTCAAACCAGCGTGTACTGTTTAGTTCAATGTAAACATGAACATACAATTTCGTCAAATTTTACGGTAGATCCAAGACTAAATCAAATCCCCGTAAACCACCCAAACACTACCGGCACTATAGGCATTACGATCTGCCAGAGAAAGAAGACTACTAGGACAACGAAGATTGGACCAAATCGCTCCATAGTAAAACGGAGTTTCCCATATTGATTCGGCAAGAATGCTAGTAGAAGTTTGGAACCATCCAATGGTGGCAATGGTATTAGATTGAAAACCGCCAATATTATATTGATAATTACAATATAAGAAGTTATCTCAATGAAAGGCGTCATCACATGAGTTCCTGCTGAAGCGAAACGAATAATCGTTCCGAAGATCAAAGCGATAACTAGATTGGAAAGAGGGCCAGCAGCAGCAATCAAGAATTCACCCTGGCGCCTATTTTTCAAATTGTAAGGATTGTATTCAACTGGTTTTGCCCAACCGAAAGTAAAACCTGCCAGAGATGTAATAAGTGGCACAATGATTGACCCCACAGGATCGAGATGTCTAGCAGGATTCAGTGTAAGCCTCCCCTGCAATCTGGGAGTAGGGTCGCCCAAGCGATCAGCCATGTAGCCATGAGAGACTTCATGGATGATCACAGACATTATGAGGATAATGATTGAAAGGATGGTAAGCATGTTGCAAATCGGTCATTATATGTTACCATATCTTACTCAATACATTTTTATGGCAAAAGTCTGTGCAATAACAAAAAGAGGTTCAGTTATGGGAGGTCGTTACTCCAACCGTACTCGTGCAACACAATTCAATCCTTGTGGGACTATTCGCCGTTACCCAAATCTCCAGAAAAAGAGTATCTATGTTCCTGAATTAAAGAAATCTATTATTTTGAATATCTCTACTCGCGCTCTCAGAACCATACAGAAAAATGGCGCTTACAAGACTCTGAAGAAAGCTGGGGTTATTTAATACCGAGATCCGATCTTGGTAATATCACGGACTACCAATTATAATCTTCGTCCCATCCAAAGTGACCTTGAGGGTCCCTTTTTCTTTTATGTTGAATCTACTATCCTTACCTATTGATTTGAGAGGACCTTCAATGATTTTCTTTTTCGGATCAACACTTGAAGATGGTTTGCTTGGTTGTTTGCCGGACTGTTTACTTGGCGTCTGCGAGTAAACCAAGTATTTTGGTTGTAACTTACCAATGAATTCACTTGAAATATTTGCTGGTAAAGCACTATGCGACACGATTAGAATATCGGTTTTGCCAAGTTTTGAATCTGTAGAAGTGGCTCCGGCTAGATATTTCTGAACTTTATTAGAAGCATTACCTGCAAACACGACCGATGTCTTCCCTATTGAAATAGTAAACAGTAATTCGGGCGCACTAGCTTTGGAATAAGTGAATTGATTAGCCAATACCGGAAAAACCACCTTCAATGAAGTTTTATCATCCAGAGAAATAATTTGACCAGCGACGACTTCATGCTTCGGGATCTTTTTGCGACTAAGTGAATTGAGAAATGTATCGTATATCTGATCAGTAGGCTCTGCCAATCCCAACGACTGCAAGGTTAATCCCGGAATATAAGCATCACTTATGTCGTATCTATCTATAACATCTATAAGTCCAGACACATTCTTCCCTTCTGAGTTTGTGGCGATGATTGTGTCAATTCGTCTGGAATAAAAAGGTAAAATCTCGGTCAATTCACGGATAACGCTAGAATTAGCACCACCATCAATAAGTATTCTTCTGTCTTCGGGTGTCCGAATGAACATGGAACGCCCACTTGATAAAGAAAAGACATATATTTCCAAGACAGGCGGACGGTTTTCTTGCTTCCAAGCATAGACACCCATACCTGTGGCTGTGGTGGCCACCGTTGCAGCTATTATGAATGGCTTTGATATAACTTTCATCGTCATATCACCATCATACTCACCAAAGATAAATTCCTGATAAAAAAGAGATAAATTCCTGATAAAATATAAACCCAAGATCCGATCTTGGTATACCTAGATCCGATCTTGGGGTATAATTTACCCATATGCAAACATTCACCACACAAAAATTCAATATTCCAACATTAAAAGGTATCTCAGCGAAGAGTGTAGAGGAGCATTTGAAGCTCTACGCTGGCTATGTGAAGAATGCTAACCTTATATTGGAAAAGGTTGCTGAATTGAAACAGGACGCGGAAAAGAATGCTTATTTACTAGGAGAGATCAACCGTCGCTTCGGTTTCGAATATAACGGTATGCGTAATCACGAAGTCTATTTTCGTTCATTAGAAGGCGGCGCGAAGTTATTTAATGGAGAAGGTGCCCTAAAAAAACTAATTACTGAAACATGGGGGTCATTCGACGCCTGGCTTGCTGAATTCAAGGCCATTGCCCTTACTCGCGGTATCGGCTGGGCCATGCTCTATTATGACCGCAAAGATGGTCGCCTATTAAACGCTTGGGTAGATGAACAGCATCTGGGCCAACTTCAGGATTGTGCCCTCATACTCGGACTAGATATGTGGGAACATTCTTTTGTACTAGACTACCTCCCTTCCGGCAAGAAGAACTATGTTGAAGATTTCTTTGTTAATTTGAATTGGGAGGTAACAGAAAAGAACTTGGAAGAAGCGGGGTAAGATTGAGACTATCTTCAAATAAATAATCTCAAAGTTCTTGAGGTATTTTTTGTTTGAGGCCTACCCTTCGTAGGCCTACCCTCCAATAAACCCCCGCAAACACCACATAAAACCCGACCACCCACCAGATAGAGAAAGCTGGAAGATGTGCAGAGGCAAATGGTAATCGTGCGAATTTCTCTACCATTAGAAGTTCGTACGAGAGTAGCAGGTGCGAGATCCAAGCCAAAAATTGGGCCAGTGGCAAATAGATCATACCAACTGCGCCTGTCAGGAAAACAAAGAGCATGGTGAGTGGAATGAATGGTAAAACCAAGATGTTCACGACCATGCCGATGATGGAGATCTGCCCCATCATGTAGAGGATGTATGGCGAAATAAATATCTGTGTCGCTATGGTTGAAGCCACTATTCCACGCATACCAAATCTCTCTGGGATGAATTTCAAATGCTTCTCCACTGGACTAGCGAGTAGAATCAAACCCAGTGTAGCCAAAAATGAAAGTTGGAATGATGGATCGTGAAGCAAGATCATTGGATTCTGAATGAGCATAATCAAAGCAGCAAAGATCAAAGCGCGAACCACATTGTAATCTCTCCTTATGAGACTGGCAGAAAGAGCGATACCCGCCATGAAGCATGAACGCACGACTGTCGCGCCTCCGCCAACCAATACTCCAAATAACATTATCCCAGAGCCACCCAAGCCAATACCCCAAACACGCGGTAGAGATGAAAGCATCCTGCGTATAGCGTCACCGACAATAGTGATGTTATATCCAGACAAAACAATGATGTGTATGAGGCCAACAGTCCTAAAGTCATTCAGTAAATCCTTACCTAAAGCCGCTTTCTCTCCTACCACAAGTCCTGCCGCCAATGCCGCATGTGGTTCACCAAGTGTCTTTTCCAGATTACCGACGAATTTCCCTTTCAACGAGAACAACCAGGAAGAAATTTTTATAGATATCTGACCGATCCGCCCCCCAACATCTTGCGTCGAGTGACTCACGCCAGAACTTTCAATAATATTATCTGAGAGACTTCCCTTAACTACCGCGCTTTTCATTTCATAGAAAACATCGTCTTTCGCTAGATATCCACGATAATCAAATTCTCTATCGTCACCGCTACTGAAATTTACTGGTCGAAGTAGTTTCCCTTTGAAGCTCACATGATCACTGAAATCAAATTCTGGATATAATTTTGTCTTCAAGCGAAGATTGAATCCTCCGTTACACGATTTTGAAGTACTGGCGACTTGAAGTTCTCCTACTGACACAACAAAAACTTGACCGGATTCCTTGCGTTCGGGTTCATTTGTGATAATACCAACACCCTCCACAATCTCTTTCAAACAATTACCAGTATTGGGTATGACCATGCCGAAAGACTGCCACAACCGGAATGATGCGGCCGTCACAAATAAGCTCCAGAATATAAAAACACCCCTTTTCATAGGGATATCTTACTCGCACAAGATAAATTCTAGATAAAAAAGAGATAAATTCTAGATAAACTCTTTCTTAATCGCTTCCTCATCCTCCCTACTTACCGCCTTTTTATATCTCGCACCTTTCGTCCCCTTCACGCGTCTCTCACAATCAGGCCAAGAATGATGGATCTGAATCACGCCGCCTACAGAACTCACATATGAATATGCTTTCGCTCTAGAATGAGATGACGAAGATTTCTTCGTAGCTTCTTTTTCCTCATCTACAGATATATTCATAATATTTGGCAAACTATAGTCAACAAGCAACCCTTCATATAACTTCACATCACCACCATCGGCGAAAGCCGTAGCTATCTCATCACACCTCTCGTTACCGATAATCCCCGCATGACCACTGATCCTCTTCCAGACAATCTTGCGGCCTTCTGTGGCATCCATCAACTCTAACCACAAGTCCTTGTTTAACACATCTTCTTTGGCTTTTGTGATCCAACCATTGCGTTTCCAACCATGCACCCACTTCGTAATACCGTTTATAACATAGGCAGAATCAGTGAAAACTGTTATTTCCTGATCTTCGACAGAACCATTTACAGATTCCAAAGAGTTAAATGCCTGCACAACAGCCGTTAGTTCCATTCTATTATTGGTAGTATTTTTCTCACCGCCACCCAACTCCGTCACGCTGATTCCGTTTACATTCATACCGTCCAAGATAATTGTCCCCCAACCACCAGGACCAGGATTGCCTCTAGAAGAACCGTCTGTAAATATTGTAATCACGCTATTTGATATTAAACTGATATTAAATTGCTATTATATTTATTGTCCTAAGAATATACCACATCCTCTATCCTCAGTCGTAATTCGGCTCTACCACGATACATGGATTTTTCCAGAGATGCGATGAGATCTATAGGTTTGCCTGCCCGAATCTCTTTTGCCCACTTACTAGATTCGCCGAAAAATGAAATTGCCGAAACCTTATCTCCATTTGATTTATTGAATATCAGCTCCACATGATTATTGGTTTTACCGAATTTCCTAAATGTCTTTGGAATAATTTGCTTAAAGAGAAATATTGGCTTCGGATTGCCCGTACCGAATGGCGCCAATTTATTTATCTCTTCATGAAGACGGCCGCTAATAGCATCTATTGTAAGCTCTGAATCAATAAAATCCTCCACCTTGTCCGAGGTCGGCTTGCCCTCTGTGTTATTGGTAGACAAGAGGCTCTGAATAGATTCACAAGCTTTATTCAATGACTCTTCCAAAAAGTGAATCTTCTCATTTGAAACCGCAAAACCACCTGAGTGATGATGGCCACCAAATTGAATCAATCCTCCGACTGGTAAAGCCCGCATCAATTCGACAACATTGGACTCACCCTCCGACCTACAAGATCCTTTGATTATATTATCGCCATCCCTACCCCACAGAAAAACTGGACGATCAAATTCCTCGGCACACGAGTTTGCCGCCAACCCAAGTAGTGATGGCCTCCAATCAGGATTGCCTAGAACCAAAACGGATGGCATGGAAGACCCGTATCTATCATGAACTTTTCTCTTTACCTCTTTTACCAAAGAGGCTACGACCCCCTTTCTCTCATCATTTATCTTATTTAAGTGTTCGGCTGAAGTGTACGCATCATTATCATTGTCCGCCGCAAGGAGATCAAAAGCATCCCTAGGAACACCCATACGCGAAGCGGCATTGATCCTAGGTGTAATCATGAAAGCGATATCATCTTCGGTTAGGAATTTCTGATTGATTTTCAATTTACGGAGAAGTTGGACCAACCCTTTACGCGGACTTTTGCGCAAAACCGCTAGACCATAGTGAGCAAAGACGCGATTCTCCCCGACCAAAGGCACCATGTCTGACATCGTAGCGATGCCCACCAAATCAAGTAGCCACTTTTCCATACCTTCTTTGAGACCGAAACGATCCTTTTTTAATATAGCCTGAACAAGTTTGTACGCCACACCAGAACCACAGAGATTCTTGTCGGGATATTTACAATCAACTTGTTTATGATCAATGATAGCAAAAGCTGGAGGCAACTCTGGTGGTGGTTCGTGGTGATCTGTCACAATAACATCCATACCCATCTTTTTGGCATGAGCTATAGGGCCAACATCTGTAATACCGCAATCCAAAGTGATCAAAAGTTTCACCCCTTCCCCTACTAGTTGAATCACCGCTTCTTCATTCACACCGAACCCCTCATCGTGTCTGTGTGGAATATATACGGAATAATTTGCGAAACCAATCCTCTTGAAGAAATCACTAAACATCGCAGCTCCAGGGATACCGTCTGCATCATAGTCAGCATAGATAGCGATCCTCTCATTATTTTTTATTGATTGAATGATACGGTCAGCGGATTTTTCTGCGTCTTTCAAGAGAAATGGATCATGTATGTCGCGATCATAGTCTGGGGAGATGAATCCTTGGGCAGACTTTTCACTATCAAAACCGCGATGGAACAAGAGGTGCGCGGTCAGATCTGGGAGTGAATTCAGATTCAAACGTTCTTTATGAGTCAATGCTCGGCGGATATTATAAGACATGGGTGGAGTATAACATGCGTCTCGAGGCTAGGCCTCGGAGGCCTCACCTTGTATAATACCCCCATGCCCGACTGTATCTTCTGCAAAATAATTAAAAAAGAAATCCCTACACACATCGTCTACGAAGATGACGATTTTCTCGCATTCTTAGATATTCACCCCCAATCACCAGGACACACACAGGTCATACCAAAGAAACATTATCGCTGGGTCTGGGATGTTCCTAATACTGGCAAATATTTTGAAGTTGTTACCAAGATCGCTCGCGCACAACAAAAAGCCTTTAATACCGATTGGGTTTTGAGTAAAATAGTTGGCGATGAAGTTACTCACGCACATATTTGGGTGTTCCCAAACAGAGAGATAGTGGGTGACAAAAATAACTTTGAAGAAAACGTCAAGAAGATTACTGAAAAATTGTAGATCTAAGATAAGGAGTATTCATATCTTACTTGTGTTGAAATAAAAAAGCGCAGTATTATCTGCGCTGTGTTCGAACAAATCTTATGTGAGTCTTGGATAACTATTGAGACGAGCCCCTACTGAGCACCTTCACATCCACCTCAAAACTGGTGAGGCGGCTACGCATGTGTTCCCCAAAAGCCACGCAGACATACTTAATCTTGCAAGCTTTCTTGAGTGCAGAACGCACACACCTTGTTGTGTGACCGTTTACCCCATTGTCAACAATGTGTCCCCTGGACCAATGTGTGAGGAGAGTTCTGTTTTCAACCTCAATCTTATCTTCTGCGTTTATCTTGACCTGATCGGAAACGGGAATCCTGAGCTTATCAAGTCTTTTCCTCTCCTTGATGGCGAGCTCCAAGTCCTTTATGGCCCTCTGAATATCCGCAGGGACCTTTGATCCATTCTTACTCATAAACTGAATCCTCCGTGGTTAAGGTTGCATTATTTACTACCTGCAGAAAGCATATATGTAATCCCATTGAAAATCAACAGGACCAACTTTACTTGTCCTCCGTAGCTTTAGCGAAGGAGGATAACTTTCAACTTTCTACTTAAGTGCTTCAATCCCCGGCAAACTACCATTTGCTAGGAAATCTAACATCGCCCCTCCGCCAGTAGAAATAAAAGTAAATTTGTCACCAATACCTAGAGTATCGATGGCCGCCAAGGTATCTCCTCCACCCACAACCGTCTCCACGCCACGACCAGTTGCTTCGCTTACCATCTTTGCGAGATTCAATGTCGCACCCTTATAACCATCTTCATATACACCCAAAGGACCATTCCATAGAATAAACGACGCTTTACTTATCTCCTCATGCAAGATTTCTTCTGTTTTCGGACCAGAATCCATGATCTTATCTGTCTTCAAGACCCCATTTGCAGACCTCACCTCATTTGATTCATTCAAGATATCAATAGGTATGATGATCTTGGGATTGTTAACTAGCCCATCCAGACCTATATCTCCTTTTGACAAGAGAGATCTCCCGACTTCATAACCCTTCTTTTTGAAGAAATCATTTGCCAAGGCACCACCGATGAAAATCTTATCTGCGGAATTTATAAATTTATGAACAAGCGGCATCTTCGTTTCAAATTTCGCCCCACCTAACATAAACAGGAATGGGTGTTTGGGATTGAATGATTTGGAAAGATGTTCAACTTCACTTTCGAGCCGTAATCCTGCATAACTTGGTAATAATTTCGGCAGGCCCACAACTGAAGCATGCTTGCGGTGACAGACCGGAAACGCATCATTGACATAAATATCTGCCATGGAAGCTAGTCCTTTTGCAAAATTTGCATCATTTGTCTTCTCACCCTCATTGAAGCGCAGGTTTTCCAAAAGAACACAGTCACCATCTTTCACGTGTGCTTCAATAAATTCGTGAGCTCCACGCATACTCTGTATAAACAATACCGGCACACCGAGAGTGTTCAAGTTTTCAGCGACAGGCTTTAAAGATCCATTACCTCCATCAATAGACTCCAAATGACTCATCAATATAATTTTGGCACCCTTGCTACGCAAATATTCTATAGTAGGCAAAGTCGCTCTGATACGGAAATCATCAACGACCTTGCCATTTATCACAGATACATTGAAATCAGCGCGTACCAGCACCTTTACTCCCTCTAGAAATTCAATATCTTTAATAGTCTTCATGCCGGATTAGATGGTTATGTATTATTTTATTGCGAGACAAGATCAACTGCTTTCAAAAGCTCGACAAAACCTGGAATATTGATACTCTCACGTCCCACCAGAAGTCCATCTACCTGTCCGGTCTTGATAATATCCGAAGCGTTACGGAAATTCACCGAACCGCCATACAAGACCATGATCTTCATCGCTGATTCTGGACTATATACATCAGCGAATACTTTCTTAACAAACAATGACATCTCATATATCTGCTCTGGATTCATAGCTTCTTTTGCACCAATAGCCCAAACTGGTTCATAAGCCAGTATGATCTCCTTCGAATACTTTTTCGGAACGAGAGCGAAGGTGTTCTTTATCTGTTCTTTCAAGAAATCGAAATGTGAACCATTTTCATTGTCACGAGTATTTTCCCCGACACAGACAATCGCCCTGAGTCCAGCCTCCAAAACAGCCTTTACCCTCTTTGAAACATCCGAGTCTGTATCGCCCGCCCTCCTCTCTTCAGAGTGACCGACTATCACATAATCTACACCTGTATTCTTCAACATTGTAGCCCCCACTTCTCCGGTATGAGGGCCCTCGTCCTCGAAAGAAGATGACTGAGCGCCTATGTAGAAATTCTTGACCTGTTTTCTCGGAACACAAACACTAATAAAAGGATGTGGCGGACAAATAACAACCTCCGTGTGTGCCAATTTTGAAGCCACGACACGAGTCTTTAGTGCGATGCGTTTGGCTTCTTCTGTCGTATTCGGATTCATCTTCCAGTTACCGACGATAAGTCTAGTGTTTGTCATAGAGAGTATTGTACCCTAAAAGAGACCTTTTTCCGAGACCAGAAAAGGCTTTGTATCGTATCAGAATACTAGATTGCATTTACCAATGAATACATAGGGGATATCATGGAAATAGCAAAGAAGCCTACAGCGGCACCAATAATGATCATCAGGAATGGCTCTATGACAGTAGACATATCTTTTGTTCTTTGCTCCACATCATCTTCATAATATCGTGCAACCCCCAAAAGCATCTCTCCTGTTTTCCCGGTCTCTTCACCAACACTCATCATCTCTGCGAAAAATACAGGGTATAATTTGCCGTATTCCGCAAAGACTTTCGACACCAGATCACCCTTTTTTATAGATTCCGCGGCTTTCTCCAGAACTGCTCTGAAATGAACATTCTGCACGACAGTACCAGTGATCGTCACCGCTTCAACAACACCAACCCCAGAACCTAGAAGAGAGGCGAGGGTACGCGCCGTTCGAGCAGTATTGACCTCTTGCAACAAAGTGCCGACGACTGGAATTTTCAAGACCAAACTGTGAACGAACCTCTTGCCTGCCGGCTTTCGCGATAACCACCAGAAAATACCAAATAATATCATCAGGCCCAGAACCAAAAGCAATCCATAATGTTGAACCAAATTGCTAGTCTCCAAGACTACGCGTGTGGTAAAAGGCAATTTTACATTCAATTCCGTGAATGTTTTGAGTAGTGTCGGAATGACAAAAATAAACATTAGGACTGCAATCAGGATCATAGCTCCCACAATAACAGACGGATACATCATGGCTCCACGAACACGCCTCTCCAGTGAATGAGCGCTATCTAACTGAGTAGCTACGACCTTCAGTGACTCAGCCAATGTCCCGGATTGTTCACCGGCATGAACCATGGCAATGAATACTGGTGGAAATGTTTTGCCATGTTTAGCCAAAGAATCTCCAAACGTAGAACCCTTGCTGATATCCGTAATGAGTCCAGAGAGAATCTTCTTGAAAGACTTGTTCTTTGTCTGGCGTTCCAAGACCGACAACGCTCTAGACAGAGCCAATCCCGCTTCCAACATTGAACCCAAATTTCTGGCAAAGTTTATCTTTTCTATGGTCTTTATTTTTTTAGATAAAAAATTGAATGAAATGTTCAAATGAAACCCCTTACCAGACTTTTTCTCTTGTACAGAAATCAGCTCATCTCCGCCTTCGCGGATTATTCTATACAATTCGTAACGATCGTCTACATCCTTCTGATCAGAATATATTTCACCTGAAGGCTTTTTTGCTTTGAAAATAAAGTGTGACATGTTTCAATATTAAATCTCAAAAGTTAAACCGGGGAAACAATGATCTACTCGGATACGACACGTAAGACTTCCTCTATGGTTGTCAAACCGGAAACGCATTTGAATATGCCGTCTTCTATCATAGTGAGCATCCCCTCTTTTTTGGCTTGAGCCTCTATATCACCCGAGGTAGACTCTTTCATGACCAACTCTCTGATAGTCGGGGACATTCTCAAAACTTCGTGTATACCTACTCTACCCTTGAAACCATCATCATCACCAGCAGGAACTGCCCTCCAAAAAGGAATCTTGTCCCAATCATCACCTGGTTTTACTATCTTCTCCGCCCTCAAAGCTTCCAGGACATGGTTCATATCAACCACTTTTTCCAATTGAGAAAACTCAGCTTTTGAAAGCTTGTACGACTCTTTGCTGTCAGTCAGACGACGGACGAGGCGCTGGCCAATGACAATATTCAATGTAGAAACAAGTAAAAACGGCTCCACTTTCATATCCATGAGACGAGGAATGGCACCTGCGGCGGAGTTGGTGTGTAGAGTAGACAGGACCAAGTGGCCAGTCAGGGCCGCATTTACGGCCAAGGCGGCGGATTCATTGTCTCGGATCTCACCAACCATGATCACATCTGGGTCTTGACGAACAAGGGTGCGTATTCCCTGAGCAAAAGTAAACCCTATCTCTGGTCGAACCTGTGTCTGATTGATACGAGCAACTTGATATTCAATAGGATCTTCAATTGTAGAGATGTTGACATCTGGAGCATTTAAAATATCCAACATTGTATATAAGCTTGTGGTTTTACCGGAACCAGTTGGACCTGTCGTGAGGATCATGCCCGTGGTCTGCTTGAGAGCTGTGTGAATACGTTCCAAACTCTCCCCATGGAATGTTAGATACTCCAGGGTGTATCCGGATATACTCTCGCGTAGAAGACGCATAACAATCTTCTCTCCATAATAAGTCGGTAATATTGACACACGAAAAGAAACTCTCTCATCGCTCATATCCACTTTAAATCTCCCATCCTGGGGCAATCGTTTTTCGTCCAACTTAAGACTAGAGAGAACCTTGATACGGGCTGAGATGGAAGGTCCTGCTTGTTTCGGTAGAACCATGGCATCATGGAGAAGTCCGTCAATACGGTACCTCACCAAGACTTGATCATCCATAGGTTCTATGTGTATATCAGAAGCATTTTGAATAACGGCGTGCTTTATCAGTGTATCCACAATACGGACGACCGGCAAATCTTCTGCGATCTTTTTCAGATCAGTCTCTGATAAGGTCTCACCTTTATCTTCGGAGATCATCTTCAGGGAAGCCGTCTCTTTTTGGATAATGTCTCCAAATTCAGCCTTTAGACTCTTTTGGTATTGGACCAGGACATCTTTGACGGATTCTGTATCAGTTAAGCGGGGTAATATCTTCAGATTGACCTTCTTTCTTATGAAGTCAATAGCCGAAAGATCATTCACATCCAACATTGCAACTTCCAAAGCGACATCAGTTTTCTTGTAAGCGACAATATTGTGTCCACGGGCAATAGGTTCTGGAATAAGAGAAAGTGTCTCAAATGGGATCTTCTTGTTCTTGAGGTCAACAAACGGTATGCCCAAGACATAGGCTTGCATGCGATGGAGGTTGTCAGCCGTGATCTTGCCGGCAGTGACTAGAATATCACCGAGACGACTATTATTTTTCTCGCTCTGTTTCTTGGCATCTTCCAGGTCAATCTTGGAAACAAGTCCCGAGTCTAAAATGAACTTATAAAGCTGGGCATCTTCGACGAACATATTGGGTTAATTGTAGCATATTTAATTATCCTAGTTTTTATAAAACATCCACAACACCTGTTAAATACAAAAACTGTCTTGACAACCGATACCCATAGGTAGAATATAGTCTTAAACATGTTCTCTCCGTTAGAAACGGGGATTTAAAAAGGAAAGATAAATAATTATGGATACCGATAGAGAAAATGGGCGGTCTGTTATACCGACAGTCTGCCCTCATTGTCAAAAGCCAATTCTACTGGTTATGGATTCATGGCATGCCGAACTATCCAATGGCGAGTTGATGAAAAAAGACTACCTGAAAGACCTATCTCCCGAACAGCTGAAGCTGTTGGAGTACGCCCAAAGAACCAACCTCGTGGAAAGTTTTCGAAAATGTGTGGCCTTTGCCAGGGCGGAACAGATACCCAAAAGTATTGAAAGGTTCTTTATCACCATTATGCGAACGGCTGTCCCGAAGGCTGTACCGAGGTTTGCCCTAGAGAGATTCATGACCCTGTGTGGCCTGGGTGTTCATGTGGAATTCTACACTTCCCAAGGGATTGGGATTGTGGTTGGGGGTGGACAGATTCGCGCTTTTGTTCCGACCGAATTAGTCCTGGGGAAAAAACTTGACTTCCAAGGAGCTGTTCATCTGCGACCGCGGGCCACAGAAGCCGACCTGGATGACTGGCTTACAAAAGAAGATCATTTACTCACTCTGGGGCAACGGCTAAATTTCGGAACGAGTCGCGTGACAGCACGGGGTGGTGGTCTGGTATAAACAAGCAGGTCTCTATAATCCTAATTTAAATGCACCAACCGGGTTCTGCTCAAGAAGCCGGTTTTTTATTCATAAAGCTGACTGTGCGTCCCAAAAGTGATCAAAAGGTAGTTCTGCGCGTCAATTCTTTTATAAACAAGCCTGATATCACCTGAAATATTTATACTTCTACAGTCTGCATATTCTCCGTGTAATTCATGGTTATTTAATATAGGCGCAAACTCATCTGACACAAGCAAATTTAAACGAGCTACAATTTTATCTTGTAACTTTTTTGGTGATGCCAAAAAACGCTTTCGGAATTCCGATGAACGATAGAGAAACATGACTAAAGGATACTACGAACGCATCTCCTTAACAAGATTTTCAACAGAAGTAGACTTCGGTAATTTCCCCTCTTTGTATTCCCTTTCTGCTTCAGCAATAGCTCTCATCAAATGTGGTGTTGGTTTATGCGAAACAGAGAAACTTACCTCCTTATTACGGACAAATTGCCTTAGGAAACTATTTATAAGTGTCCCCAAAGATATACCGATCTCTTCGGCAACTTCTTGGGCCGCCTTTTTCAAAGTTTTATCGGTCTTTACTGTTATTAAAGTTTTTGTATTAATTGTCGTCATATACCAAAGTATATACTTTGGTATATTAATGTCAATAACTTACGAGTAAAAAGTTGACACACCACCTTCATCAGGTATATTTAAGTTAAAAGCACAAACAAAAGGTAAAAAATGAAAAAAATAATACTTGTTAGGCATGGCTATTACAATCGTGGTGACGGTAGTCTGGATAAAATCGGTCAACTTCAGATAAGGGCGATTGGGGAATCCATTAAGTCCAAACTTAATGAGGGAGAAAGCGTGCAGATCATGTCATCCACAGCCAGACGAGCCGAGCAAAGCGCCGAGATCTTGACCGAAATACTTGGGGTCAATTTCGAAAGACAACCGCGTCTCTGGACTGGATCGGACAAACCCCGCAATATCACAACTTCTTGTGAGATGGTCGGCGATCTTATCATGGATTCCAAGGCGGACATCTTAATTTTAGTCTTGCATCTCGAATATAGCGATTGGCTTCCCCGGTTTATACAAGACCACATCATCAGTGGCGGATCAAAATTTCCATCCAAAGAGACCGAAAAAGGTCAGGCATGGCTTATTGATTGCAAGGCGAAGACTTGCACCCTAATGACATCAAGGTTCTGTTAATTTGATCTTCTGCTATATAAGTACCAAATTCCACCTAGTAGGAAAACTGACTAGGTGGATTTTTACAACTCCTTGCATTTTCCACCAAATATGCTATATTGCACCCATTACTAGTTCGCCCACCGGCGAACTTGTTTGTTAAAAATCAATAACAATTAAATATATGTTTGACCTAAAAGTAATAAATTCAGTAGTACAACAGTTAGAAGAAGAGCGTGGTATCCCAAGAGAAAAGACTCTGGAAGCCATCGCCATGTCCCTAGCAACCGCCTACAAGAAAGAGTATGGCAAGAAAGGCCAGATTATCCGTGCTTCATTTGATCAAAACAGTGGAGCTGTAGAGTTTTGGCAGGTGAAGATCGTCGTAGATCGTGAACAAGTCATCATGGAAGGTGACGAGGAAGCCGAACACGAGGAACTCAAGAATACCAATGTTGATGACATCAAGATTCGTTTCAATCCAGAACAACACATGCTTATTGAAGATGCTAGGAAGATCAAGCGCGGCGCTGTCGTCGGCGATGAACTAGTATTCCCTCTTGAGATGAAGGCCGACTTCGGACGCATTGCCGCTCAGACTGCAAAGCAGATCATCATTCAGAAGATCCGTGAAGCCGAGAAGGTCTCAGTCATGAGTGAATACGGAGAAAAAGAAGGTCAAATCGTTGCCGGTATCGTAGAGAGAGTAGAGAGGGGTATTGTATACATAGATATGGGTAGAGCTATCGGTGTGATCCCTTACGAAGAGCAAATCCCTAGTGAACGCTGGAAGACGGGTGATCGTATCCGTGCTTACTTATTTGCTGTAGAAGAGACTCCTAAAGGCATCGTCTTGAAACTTTCACGCGCTCATCCGAAATTCCTAGCCAAACTCTTTGAGACAGAAACTCCGGAGATTGCTTCTGGAACTGTAGAGATAAAAGCTATTTCTCGAGAAGCTGGTTCTCGTTCCAAGGTAGCTGTCATCTCTCATGATCCACATATTGATCCTATAGGTTCTATGGTTGGACAGAGAGGAGTGCGTGTCTCTACTGTTACAAGCGAGCTTTCTGGTGAGAAAATAGATATCGTAGAATGGAATGAAGATCCTGCTCTGTTTATTGAAGAGTCTCTGTCACCTGCCGAGGTTGTTTCTCTAGAACTAGATGAGAGAGAGCATCGTGCCATTGTGACTGTGACAGAAGATGAACAATCTCTAGCTATCGGTAAGGGTGGTCAAAATGTCCGTCTTGCTGCAAAACTAACTGGTTGGAAGATAGATATCAAATCTGCGAATACTAATGCAGAATCAGAAGAGGATGAGGTTGAAAGTGAAGTGAAGGAATCTGCTGAAGTTGTAGAAACTAAAGATAGTAAGTAAAGCAAGGCAAAATACTTCCTTCTCGGGACACGGGGAAAACTCTGCAGAGTTTTCCCCTAGTTTCGCTCCTCGGCTTGCTAGCCTCGGAGCTGCAAATGTCCCGCGAAAGAAGTATTTTGCCTTGCTTCAATTATCGTACTTTCAAAAGTGTCATGGAGAAATCAGGCTTGTTGGTGCTATATGTAGCATCGGCGAGCCTTTTTTCTGTATAAGAAGTAATTCCACGGTCAGGGTCAATTAGAGTCACCCCGCTCTCATTGAAACCAGCAACAACGACCATATGAGCTCCGTATCCCCCACCACCGTATAGGATGTTTTGATTTACAGAAAGTAAAATAAAATATTTTCTCTTTGAGAAAAACTTGATGTCTTCTACACCATAACGCCTATTTTGCAGAATAATATTCTTATTATGAACCAATAGTTTTGCATCTTTTTGTTCACTTACCAAATCTGAAAACTGATCCTGCACTTTGAAGGTATCAGCATCCCAGATCTCCTCCAAATATTTCTTGCCACCTTTCGCAAACGCTCTGTAATCCAGATTCTCTACATGGATAATATCAAATCTATTTGATAGCCATAGTAAATATCTACTCATCCAAGTAAACATCCCATCTTTGTGTCTAGCAATTTTATCCAACTTTCCAATAGACAATACAGGCATGCCGAAATAGTGAAGCAGTGTCTGCAAACATGCCTGTACGCAATGTGTATCAGAATTTTTGAAATGTTTGTATTCCATATTTGTATAAAAAATGGGGCGACACCGAAGTGCCGCCCCGATGTTGGATGACTCGACTCAGACCAAGGGCCTGTGGCTGGACAATCAGCGACCACCGTTACCGCCCTGGCCGTGGGTACCGCTCGAGCTTGTATTGGTCGAGCCACCGTTACCAGAATTGAGAATGATTGAGATCATAATTCTCCTTTCATATTATGGTTTCGTTGTTTTGCTATGCCGCCTTTGATTAAAGCGGAAAGTCTGTGCCCCCTAGTTGGGCATGCGATCATCGAAATCATCAATCCCCTCACGCTTTATGGGCGTATCTCGAGGATCGACGATGATTCGAGGCATCGGATCTCTGACAACTATTGAAGTCATAATTATCCCTTTTGGTTAAGGTTAATGTGCTGTGCTAATTTTGATTAGCGCTATCTATGAGTAGCATAGCAAAGGAGAAAAGTTTGTCAATAGGGGTAGTTGATAATTAATGACCAATAAAAAAGGCCGAGATCTCTCTCGACCAGTTAATGGTACCGACGATATTAACACACAGACTTGGACCCCGTTCCTTTAAACACCACCGCATGTGCTTTGTCTGGTGATAGTTGATTCAACTGTGCTTCCACCTGATCACGCTCTATTTCATTCATGATTTGTTCGTAATGAGAATCATTCACAATACGATTAGCACCCAAATATCGCTGTAAGGCTATGTCTCTGAAAGCTTCAGGATCAATCGGCCTCATATTGAATAAATGTTTGGTTCCTTGTTTTATTTCTTCCAACCTTGCACTGCTCCTTACCTGCGGATCATTGACGACATCACGGAACGCAGTCAGAACTGCATCAATATTTTCCATTTTCGTCTCAGCGCAAAAACCGAAGTAATTGCGGGCAGGAGTGCCTTTACCAACACAAAATGTCTTGTACACAAGCTTGCGTTCTTCTCGAGCTATCCTATACAGCGGCGAACTTAGTCCGCCGAACTGGAAGAGTGCCGAAAAGATATCAGTAGTGAGAAAGGTATTCACGGTGTCTTTCTTCCGAAGCGGAAACAACATGAACACTAGTGATGAAACGAACTCAGTTTCAACAGTGGTAGTTTTTCCAGACTTCCACTCTGGAAGAAAACCACGGTTAGCAGGTACTCTGCGTTCTGATAATCCGTTAGCTGGCAAAACTTCTGCCAGATTCGCCAGCTTTTGCTGTATTTCATCGATTGGAATATTACCGACGATGATAAGCATGGCGCGTGAACGATCATAGCCGGCTTTATAGGCATGGCACAAAGTTGAGACGTCCATGGTATCGAGCGTCTCTTCTGTCCCGAGGACGCGATGTCCGAATGGGTGTCCTCCATAGAGAATTTCTGATAGCTTAGTAAAGGCCGAGTAATCGGCCTTCCCCAAACTTCCAGCTATTTCTTGACGGATGATTTCCCTCTCAGCCGCCACATCATCTTCCCTGATGAGGGGCCTTCCGAACAAATCGGTAATCACCGACAGTGCTTCATCCCACACTTCCAAGGGCACACTACTCTCATATACGGTGTATTGCATACCAGTGCGCGCATTGATATGCCCAGCATATTTAGTAGCCCATCCTTTGGTCGCGGCATAACCACCGGGATACTTGGCAGTACCACGGAACGGCACATGCTCGAACCAGTGATACAATCCAGGCTTACCAACTGATTCATCATCAGCTGCCCCCGTAAAGATTACCCAGGACATAGCGACTGACTTAACCATTTCAGGCATCCGCTGATAAAGTATCGGGATACCAAAAGGTCCAGTGAACTGTTGTATTTCTATCATATTATTATCTCCCGCCGTTGAGGTTTAACTTTCAAAAAACACTTCTGAAGATACTACAACAACTTAAGGAGCTTGTAAATACTACCAAACCCCTTATTTTCTGCTAGAATCTCGCATATCGTATACTTTGTAACAATTATCAATTAGACAGAGGTTTCGCAGCGCTTAATTTGCGCCTTGCGGACTTTTAACTTTAAACTTAATTTCTATGAGTTCCTACATCTGGTTCGCCCTTATTACATCCGTGATCGCTATCGCTTACGGAGCTTTTCTTATTTCTTCAATATTGAAGAAGCCAACTGGCAACGACAAAATGCGCGAGATCGCCGCTGCCATCCAAGCCGGAGCAAAAGCATATCTCAATCGCCAATACCGTACTATCACTATGATAGCGGTTGTGCTTTTCATAATTCTTTGGTTGGGACTGGGGATCGAGATTGCTCTAGGCTTCATCGTCGGAGCCGTCCTATCAGCATTGACTGGATATATCGGCATGAATGTCTCTGTAAGATCAAATATTCGCACCGCTGAAGCCGCTAGAAATGGTCTAGGAGCAGCACTCTCTCTCGCTTTCCGAGGAGGTGCAGTCACGGGACTTCTAGTAGTAGGTTTGGCACTGCTTGGTGTCACTGGATTCTACGCTATTACTGGGAGTGTAGATTCTCTCATTGGTCTAGCTTTCGGAGCCAGCTTGATCTCTGTATTCGCTCGTTTGGGTGGAGGAATATTCACCAAAGCCGCTGACGTAGGAACTGATCTCGTAGGCAAGGTTGAAGCAGGTATTCCAGAAGATGATCCACGAAATCCTGGAGTTATCGCTGACAATGTCGGTGACAATGTCGGTGACTGTGCAGGTATGGCGGCTGACTTATTCGAAACATACGCTGTTACGACCATAGCCGCTATGATGCTCGGCGCTACCATATTCCAGGGCTTTGATGGCGCTCTCATATACCCATTGGTTCTCGGAGGCATCGCTATCATCGCTTCTATCATCGGCACATGGTTCGTTAGACTCGGTAAGTCCCAAAATATCATGGGGGCTATGTACAAAGGTCTCGCTGTAGCTGGTGTCTTGGCTGCTATCGCCTTCTACCCTGTTACAAACCTGATCATGAAAGACAATGGAACTTACAGTGTGCTCAATCTATTCGGATGTACGATCGTAGGATTACTCGTTACAGCTTTCCTCGTTATCATCACTGAATATTACACTTCTACGAAATATAAACCGGTAAAATCAATCGCTCTAGCTTCAGTTTCCGGTCATGGAACAAATATCATTCAGGGTCTAGCTATCTCAATGAAAGCTACGGCATGGCCACTTGTCACCATCGTCGCCGGTATATTGGCCGCTTATTACTTCGCTGGACTATACGGTATAGCAGTAGCCGCTATGAGCATGCTTTCTATGGCCGGTATCATCGTTGCGATAGACGCTTATGGTCCTATCACAGACAATGCTGGAGGTATCGCAGAGATGGCAGATCTCCCAGAAGAGGTTAGAGACATAACTGATCCATTAGACGCTGTTGGAAATACAACAAAGGCTGTTACAAAAGGTTACGCCATCGGTTCAGCTGGTCTTGCCGCTTTGGTATTATTTGCTTCATACACAGAAGCAACTCACGGCCTATTCAGTTTCAGCTTGAGTGACCCTATGGTCATCGTAGGTCTATTTATCGGAGGACTACTCCCTTATTACTTCGCCGCTCTATCCATGGAAGCTGTAGGCAAAGCCGCTGGTAAAGTTGTAGACGAGGTCCGCCGTCAGTTCAGAGAGATCAAAGGCATCATGCAAGGCACAGCCAAGCCAGATTACGCTCGCTGTGTAGATATCGTTACCTCTGCGGCTATCAAGGAAATGATCCTGCCTGCTCTCATTCCAGTCTTGGCTCCAATATTAGTTGGCTTCATCCTCGGCCCAGTTGCTCTCGGAGGATTGCTCGTAGGTTCCATAGTCACAGGTCTCTTCGTCGCCATCTCCATGACTTCTGGTGGAGGCGCTTGGGACAATGCGAAGAAGCACATAGAACAAGGTGCTCATGGAGGCAAGGGTTCAGATGCTCACAAAGCGGCTGTTACTGGCGACACCGTCGGTGACCCTTACAAGGATACCGCTGGTCCAGCTATCAACCCAATGATCAAGATCTTGAACATCGTTGCGTTGCTCATTGTGGCGTTCTTGATTTAACTACCGAGATCGGATCTAGGTATACCGAGATCGGATCTAAGGGTAAGGGATAGTTAGGTCCGACCTAGAGGTAGGGGTAAGATTTATTTAATAAAATGCCGGCTGAATAAGCCGGTGTTTTGTTTGTGATTTTTGATTTTACACGATAACTTCCAACTATTACCGTGCTTCATCATGCCCAAATACGATTGTATGGTTTCTGGTTTCCATTGGCTTATTTCTATTTTCTTGAACATCCTCTTTTTGGTTGTAGTTCGCAAGACCCGATGATCAGGGAAATGTATCCAGCCTAGGAAATCCACTCCTGAAGAGAATGTTCTAATACTGATCTTATTAGGATGAAGATCCAATGCTAATAGTTCATTCAGAAAAACACCAATTCTGACTAAAATCTTTTGGAGCCATACCCTATCTCTACTCATGATTACAAAATCGTCGGCATAGCGGATGTAGTATTTAGCTTTCATTTCATGCTTTATGAATTGATCGAATTCATTCATATAAACATTCACCAATAGCTGTGATGTCAGATTTCCTAATGGCAGCCCCTTCCCTATCGCCGTACTACTGAAGCTTTCGGTTACTCGTTTAATAAGATCTCTAACATCAGGATCAATTATATATCTTCTAAGAATCTCAGTGAAAATCTTTTGATCGATAGAAGCAAAGAATTTTTTTATATCACATTTCAAAATCCACAATGTCTTTGTATTGTTTTTACTAGCCTTGAGCGCAAACTTTCTGAAACACTTCCATGCTCGATGTGTTCCACGAAACTTACGACACGAATACGAATCGCTGATGAAATGTATATCAAATAAAGGATATAGTTTTCTGTAGAGGGCGTGATGCAAAAGTCTATCTCGCACGCTTGCTTTATGAATATTTCTCGGTTTTGGATCAGAGATATTGAAAGCATGATATCCACCATGTACATAGGTTTTGTCTTTGAGATCAGAGTGCAGAGCAAAAACATTGTCGGAAAGCTTATATTGAAATTCCTGCACATCTTTCTTGCTTCGCTTTCCCTTAAGGAATTCTTTCCACGCTTCAAGCAAATTTTCCATGGATATGATATCGTTGTACATTATGATTTATTTAGAAACTAAAAATAATAACATTGGAGCGGAAGATAAGAGAGGGAGAGAGAGAGAGAGAGAGAGTAAAAACGCAACAAACTAGGCTTATTCCTGTCGTACTAAAGCTGAAAGACACCTACAATATTTGGCAAAATTATCTGACTCAATTTCCTAAAGCAAATCGTTTCACAATCGGCTCAAAGATTGATGTTTTGTTTCTAGAAGCGATTGAATACGCCTTTCTCGCAAGCTATACGCATACCGAGGAAAAACGACTACTCCTGAACAAAAGCATATCAAAAGTTGATCTTGTCAAACTCCTTTTGCAACTTGCTTGGGAAATCAAAGCTCTAGATAACAAGAAATACGCCCATCTGGCAGAGAGATTTGCAGAAATCGGTAAAATGCTTGGCGGTTGGAAGCGACAGCTTCTAAACAAAACTCCTGAGAATATATCTCAGGAGAAACAGTAATAGTGGCGAACACCGAGGAAACGGTAGTTGGCATTCCAGTCATTGTCCCACCAATTGAGGTTCAGGTTGCGCTTGGAATCGTTCCTGTTGAGGTACGGAACATTGCGGTTGCCATTGACCTTACCAACGGATCCTTGTGCGAGAAGCCACCCATGCCACTGCCCGCCGATAACTTCACGCAGGCTGTATCGAATCCGTGATCTCATTCAGCAGAATGACCTACTTGGTCATTCACCGATATGATTTATCAGCTGAACATCACTTAGCTTCTCACACCAACTGTCTCTGATTTTTTGTTCCTCGACTGTGCTCGGAACAATCCTGAGCTTGTCGAAGGACTGGAGAACACCCTGCGGCACTCTTCGAAAAGCCGTAGCCATTCAAACTCTCGTCGCAGGGGTTGCGGACAAATTACCTAAAGCCTGATTCAGTAGAATCACCTACTGTGGTTGACCTTAGATTTTTCACTTGTCGGGAATTAGTATAGCACCCAGTAGGCGATTCTGCTGAATCAAAAACACGGCGTAGCTTGAAGCATACGCCGTGCGGGACCAAGGGTCCAAGATTCCAAGGGACAAGCCCAAGAGATCAAGAAACCGAGGTCTGAGAGACTTTGCGAACACCGAGGAAACGGCAGTAGGCATCCCAGTCAAGGTCCCACCAATGGAGGTCCAGGCCGCGCTCGGAACCGTCCCCGTGGAGGTCCGGAACATCGCGGTCGCCACCGACCTCACCAACGGAGCCGAGACCGACCACCGGAAACTTCCGCTGCTCTTCGGGGTAATTGGCCCCAAAGGAGAGGATATGCTCGATCTTGCCGACTTCGTAGCCAGCTTCTTCAATCTGCTTCTTGGCGTCCTCGGACGAAATGTCCTTGTTGAAGTGAAAGAGGACAGCTTCGAATTTGACCGTGCCCTCCCCTTCGATCGGGAACCGCTTGGCGGTGATGTCGTCGTTCTTCCAGTCGTAGCGACCGGCAGCGATCATCTGCTCGAATGTCTGACCGTAGTCGACGATGAGCACGATCGGTTCGGACGGAAGCGGGCCAAGGCCGAGAGCTTGCCGGACGGTGAAGCGGTTCGCGAGCGTTGCCTTTTCTTCAAAGATGTCGCTCAGAATGCCGCTACCGAGAACTGTCTGGAAACGTTCGGGGGTGACCCCTTTCTGTTCCAAGAGTTCGATGAATTTCTTTGACTGCGCCGATGTGTGTGTATTCATGTGGAGTATCTCCAGTATGAATGCTGTCTCTTTCGAGGAGCATGTTTGTTTTTGTTTCGAACACGCTAGAGGGCTACCTTATCGCCATAGCGGAGAATGTCCCAAGATTTTAGTCTGAGGCACTTTCTGCTATGGCGATATATTCGCAAATAGGTTGGAAATGAGCTAAATCTGATTTCTGTGTATAGTATACACCTATTTAGTATATTTGTCAAATCGTAATCCGAGTTCAACAATCAATTACAACACTTGCTATTATGCATCATTGTATGATAATATCATATTACATTATCATATAATACATCAATTATGAGCACTATATCCGTACCTATTCCCGCTTTCTTGGAAGACTTCATCAATAACATGGTCAGTACTGGCTATGCCGCCAACAAAGCTGACTTGGTTCGTAAGGCCTTGATAAAACTTCGAGAAGACGAGGCCGTCAATTCAGTACTGCGAGCAGAACAAGAGGGTCGCGAAGGTAAAACCTTGGAGGGGGACTTAAGGGAGTTGGCAAAAAAATACTCCACATCATAATCATCTATGTTTATTTCGATAAGATATCGTCCTGAATTTGTACGCCTGTTCGACAGACTTGAATATATGTTGCAAGAAGAGGTACTTGAAAAAATAGAGCTATTCAAAGATCGTAATAATCACAAATCGTTAAAAGTCCACAAACTTCACGGTCGACTTCGTAACCGCTACAGTTTCTCTGTAAACTTCAAGTTTCGAGTCATTTTTGTGTATATGGACAAAACAACCGTTGCATTATTGTCTGTAGGAGATCATGACATATATAAGTAGAGCAACAGATAACCACCCATGTCAAAGCAATTTTGGTGATTATCCATGCTACAATACAACCCTGACACCTAACACGCCGTTTATTCAATAACATCAATATATATATGAAAAAACACTATTACTTATACGCTATCTGCGCTTTAGCCCTAATATTAGCCATCCCAGTCACCACTCGCGCTGAAGATAATACATCTGTTATCCCATCAATGCCGCCTGTTCCCGCAGGAGCATCTGCTTCTGTTCGCGAAAAATTACGTGCTGACTATGAAGCTCGTGTGAAGAACCTCAAAGAAAACCAGAACTATCGCAATGGAATGCTTGAGGATCGCAAGGACACATTAAATACAAAGGTTGCACCAATCAATCAGGCCGCTCGCGAGAAACTCTTGGAGAAACAGCGAGAGGAAATGGCAAAGAAGAAGATTGCCTCATCTACAATAATGAATCGCAAACTCATCTCTTCTACCACACCACAACGCAAAGGAGAACAAAATAGAGAATATCTCAAGGACGGCAAAGCTATGCGCATGCAAGCATTCCAAGATCGTAAAGACAAGATCGTACGCGAACTCAATACTGCCCTAAATAACCTTAAGGATGTTCGTTCTCGTATTCAGGCTCGTATAGAGAAGGCTGAGACTAGTGGTCGTGATATGACTGAGGCAAAGAGGCTTCTTGCTATCGCAGACACAAAGATAACTGCTGCCGAATCCTCCATCAATTCCATCCTATCTCTGGTGCCCAATATTAGTACCACGACTATTGCCACGACAACAAATATAAGAGATTGCGAAAATAAAGATTGCGAAACTGAAGATGGTATTGATCTAGAAAAACCAAGACTCATAGCTGATGGTGCAATTCAAGCCATCAAGGAAGCCAAGAAAGCACTAAATGATACCGTAATAGCGATAGCCCATGCCATGGGATTTAAAGTTGAGGGAGACAAGATAGTCAACGCCACAACCACAAGCACTACAACAGATCGATAACAAAAAATATAAATTAATAAACCTAACAATCAAAAGTCATGGAGCCACAACAAACAAACTCACCAAGTAACAATATCGGAGCTACACCTGTATCACCAAATACAAACATCACCACAGATAAGCCTAAGAAAGTTGGTCCTATAATTGTGACCTTGATTATTGTGTTGGTTGTAATAATCGGCATACTATACGCCTTCGCTTCACGCATAAATCAGCCCGCAACACCAACAGATACAGATCTAACATCAAGCCAAGCAACCGCAGATGAAACTGTTCAGCCTCTAACTGGCACTGGTGATGATCCAGCTTCATTACAAAATGACTTGAATATGTCTACAGACGGACTTGATAGTCAGAACTTCTAGAAAATAGTTATAAAGGCGCTTGCACACTTTCCTTTTTTTGCGTAGACTGCCTTCCATGACAAATACAAATAAAGAAACCGCGAAGTCTTATACCTCCGCGGAAATTAAAAATATAGAAAAATCTCAAGTTGAGATTAAGGGTGTTATCGCCACAGAAGTTTGGGAGAAATTTCGTACACAAGCCATGAAGACTATCAATGAGTCCATCACAGTAGCTGGTTTCCGCAAAGGCATGATTCCAGAAAATATTCTGGTCTCAAAAGTCGGCGAATCAGCTATCCACGAAGAGATGGCCGAACTCGCCCTCTCCAAAGCTTATATAGAAATACTCATCGATAATAAAATAGATGCGATCGGCAAACCAACCGTTCAGGTAACCAAACTTGCCAAAGGCAATCCATTAGAATTCAAAGCTACTACAGCTGTCATGCCAAAGATAACTCTGCCTGACTACAAAACTCTATCCGCAAAAGAAGTAAATAAGAAATCACCGGATGAATTGAAAGTGACGGACAAGGATGTTGAGGATTCTATTTTGCGCATCAGGAAGTCGCACGCCTCGCATGAAGGACATGATCATAAGAAGATGACTGCCGAAGAACCCTCCTTCGCTGAAGCTACGGAGGGCAAGCATGATAAAGCTATAGAAGCTTCTATGCCAGAATTGACTGATGACTTCGTAAAGAAACTCGGAGATTTCAATGATGTGCCAGACTTCAAAGTAAAGCTCGCCGCCATGATCGCTGAAAACAAAAAAGACGAGGCTCGTGAGAAACTTCGCATTCGCATCGCTGATAGTATCGCTGACGCAACGAAGATAGAACTGCCAGAAGTCATGCTAGAGAGCGAACTCAATCGCACACAAAAACAGTTTGAATCAGATATTGAGAGAATGGGTGTGAAGATGGAAGACTATTTGAAACATGCCAAAAAGACGATAGAGGATATCCGTAAAGAATGGATACCCCATGCCGAAAAAAAAGCAAAACTTCAATTAGTATTAAACGCCATTGCCGATGCTGAGAAAATAAAACCTGATCAGAAAGATATTGAGATCGAAGTGGACCATATAGTCGAACACTACAAAGATGCTGACCGCGAACAAGCTGCTGTATATGCGGAGACTGTTCTGACCAACGAGAAAGTCTTTCAGTTTTTGGAGATACAGAAATAGTTTTGGATCACCTGTCATCCCCGCGAAGGCGGGGATCCATGTCATACCGATAATATTATCTTTACACACTGGATTCCCGCCTTCGCGGGAATGACAAATCGCGTGAAACATCTGAAAGATGAAACCTATTTAATATCAAACACCACCTGCGATAGGGTAGCGATAACAGCTGTTTCTGCACGCAAAACCTGTGGTCCGAGAGAACGGATGAGTAGATTATCCTTGTGAAACATCTCCAACTCCCGAGGAGACCAACCTCCTTCTGGCCCGATGAAAACCCCAAGATCCGATCTCGGTATACCTAGATCCGATCTAGATAGAACCTCCCCTTCTGTATGAAAGACAATTGTCTTTGCCGAAGTCAGACCTCGTGCAAACCCAACCGCTTCTTCCAACTTCATAATCTCCCAAATCTTTGGCACATCTCCCCTACCACTTTGTTCCGAAGCTTCAACCGCAATCTTCTTCAACCGGCTTTCATTCAATGATTTCTTTTCACTTCTCTCGGCCATAACCGGGATGATATCTGTAACTCCCAACTCTGTAGCCTTCTCAACTATCCATTCAAAATTATCTTTTTTCACTATCGCTGCGAACAAAAATATTTTTCGTGCAGGGATAAAGGCACTCCGCATTTGCGTAGCAAGCTTAAGAATAAGCATCGATCCGTGCGTGGATCCTGAACTTTCAGTGCTAATTATAGACTCCCCATTGAAACTGTCAATAGTGAATTCATAGTCAGAACCTAAACCGTCAAAGATGACAAGTTTGTCGCCGATATTCATACGGAAAACATTCCGAATCTGATTTATAAGTTCAGCGGATTTTATAACAAGCTCAGTTCTATCACCGATCAATTCATCGAAATAAAAACGGTGCAGTCTCATTATTTCTTGCTGTTAAGCACCTGATCAATGATTCCGTATTTCTTGGCTTCATCTGCATCCATGAAGAAATCTCGATCTACATCTTTTTCAATCTTGGAAAGTGGTTGTCCGGTATTTTTTGAGAGAATCTTGTTTAGATTGGATCGCATCTTCAATATATGTTTTGCACTAATTTCAATATCAGAAGCTTGACCCTCCGTTCCCCCACTCGGCTGATGGATCATCACTTCAGCATTTGGCAAAGCATGCCTGTTGCCTTTCGTTCCACAACTCAATATCACCGCTGCCATAGAAGCTGCCATACCGACACAAACTGTAGAGATAGGATTCTTGATATGTTGCATGGCATCTATGATCGCCATACCAGCATGCACCTGACCGCCTGGTGAATTGATGTAGAGTGAAATCTCCTTTTTGGAATCTTCCGACTGCAAAAACAGGAGTTGAGCGATTATCAAGTTTGCTACATGGTCATCTATCGGCCCGCCCAAAAAGACAATATTCTCCTTCAATAGGCGTGAATATATGTCATAAGCGCGCTCGCCGAAGCTGGATTTCTCTATAACGGTTGGTATTAACATATCATTTGAAATTAGTTGTATTTGGACAATATAGCTTTTTAATGTTGAAAAATCAAGCATCTTGACTTTACAAATACCCCTTACCTGTTATATGATACGAATGTTAACAATTTTTAATTTTGATACCGCTTTTAGGGACTTTCCGTGATATTCCAACCTATGATAATTAATCAGCTACAGACTCATACGTTACTCTCACCATAGTTCATAATGGCGGATCCATTCCGCAATGTCACTCAAATTAGTAGCATTATTCCTCTCTATAGCCGGAGTTGCCGGTGTGGCCATAGGTTATTACCTAAGGCTCATCATTTCGCTTGGCAAAAAAGGCTCCATGGAATTGGAAATAAAAGAGATGCTTCTGGCCGCAAAAGAAGAGGCCAAGAAGATAACTGCCGATGCCGAATCAAGGACTGTGAAAGCCCAGGAAGAAGCTCGCACAGAGATCAAAGAGAAAGAAGACAAGATCAGGCAAACCGAAGATCGTCTAGTCAAACGCGAGGATATATTGGACAAGCGTCAGTCTGACCTAGACAAAGAAGTAGAGATGATCAAACAGCGTGTTGCTGAGATCAAAGCTATACGCGAGAAAACCGACAAGTTAGAGGACGATCGTAGAATGGCATTGGAAAAGATCGCTCAATTATCTGCTGATGATGCCAAGAAACAGCTTGTTCAAATGATGGAGAAGAAGTCTGAGGAAGATTTGCTTGTTCGCATGAACAAGCTAGAGACTCAGGGTGAGGAGATGTTGGAACAAAAAGCAAAAGATATCCTAGCAATATCTATACAGCGTCTAGCTTCTTCTGTCGCTCAAGATGTCATGTCTACATCAGTAGAAATACCGAGTGATGATGTCAAAGGCAAAATCATCGGTAAAGAAGGTCGTAACATCAAAGCTTTCGAGAGGATAACCGGTGTTGAAGTCATGGTTGATGATACACCTGGGGCCATTACCATTTCATCTTTTGATCCAGTTCGCAGACATGTTGCTAGGATTGCCCTATTGGAACTCATCAAGGATGGTCGTATTCAGCCAGCCAAGATAGAGCAGGTTGTCGAAAAAGCCAAGCAAGACATAAACAAAACGATAAAGGAAAAAGGTGAAGCCGCCGCTTATGAATGTGGCATTATTGGTCTTGATCCAAGGATATTATTGATCCTAGGTCGTCTCCATTTCCGCACCAGTTATGGTCAAAATGTCCTCCAACACTCCATAGAGATGACTCACATCGCAGGTATGATTGCCGAGGAGTTGGGTGCCAATGTCCAAGTTGCAAAGGCTGGGGCTCTATTACATGATCTAGGCAAGGCTCTAGACCATGAAGTCTCTGGTACTCATGTTGAGATCGGCCGTCGTATCTTGCAGAAATTCGGTGCATCAGAAGAAGTCATCAAAGCTATGCAAGCCCATCATGAAGAATACCCTTACGAAACCGTGGAATCCCGCATTGTTCAGACTGCCGACGCCATCTCTGGTGCTCGTCCTGGAGCTAGACGCGATAATATAGAAAATTACCTGAAGAGGCTAGGTGACCTAGAGGCTTTGGCGAATTCATTCCCTGGCATAGAGAAATCTTACGCTCTCCAAGCTGGCCGCGAGATCCGTATCTTCGTTAAGCCGGATGTACTCGGAGATCTAGAAGCGAAGAATCTAGCTCGCGATATCGCTCTCAAGATAGAAAAGGATCTCAAATATCCTGGTGAAATAAGGGTGATCGTCATTCGTGAGACGAGGACCATGGAGTTCGCGAGGTAGGATAACCCCCTATTGCTCAAAATATGGCTTACTATATAATTAAAGCCACGGTTCGAGACTCAAGCCCCGCCTAAGGGGTGGGGCCGAGACCAATTATTATCAACTAACAACAATAATATGAATAAAGCAGGTATCATAGACGCAGTTCATGCAGTTCTCGGTGGGACCAAGGTTCAGGCCGAGCAAGCAGTAGAAACAGCTATTAACAGCATTATTGACTCACTCAAGAAGGGTGAGGAGGTCTCTATCGCAGGTCTCGGCATCTTCTCAGTCAAACAACGTGCCGCTCGCGAAGCTAGGAATCCTCGCACAGGCGAAGCCATCAAGGTTCCAGCCATGAAGGTTCCAAAGTTCCGCGCCGCAAAGGCACTCAAGGACGCGGTCAAATAACACTTCTTTTATATCAAAAACACAAAAACCGTCCCGAGCTTGTCGAAGGGCGGTTTTTGTCGAAGATACTGAGCGAAGCAAAGAGCTTGATGAATAATATGTCCCCTCGGGACGGCACATGTCCCTCGGAAGACATATTATTCATCAAGCTCAACGAAATATCGTAGACATCGAGCGAAGCGAGGTGCTATTATTGAGATATGGCAAACCTAACGAAACAATTCCTCATATTCCTGGGCAAGAACATACGCAAAGAACGCCTGAAGATGGGTGTATCCCAAGAGAAGCTGGGCCAGCTCGCAGGAGTCCATCGCACCTATGTAGGCATGGTTGAACGCGGAGAAAAGAACATCACTCTATCAAACATGATGAGGTTCGCTCAAGCACTTGGCTTGAAGGTTAGAGACCTTATAGATTTCTAATACCCATTCACTTCTGGGCCTCTCACTATCAATTTACCGCCTTTTATTTGAAGATATTTCGTTGTGCCCATTGAAGGTTGTACCGTCATCGGATCTGTATCTCTACGAACAGCATAATTTACTTCTGCGATTCCATTAATTATACGAATATCCTGCGGAGCGATCCTGTCACCGAGGAATATGTCATTTGTACCGATGTATTTGTTGTCTCCTTGACCTACGGCAGCTAGAACATAGAAGAATATTCCCGTGCCACCAGTCTCTTGTGAGACGAGGAAGATGGCGTCTTCCCTGCCATCACCATTCAAATCACCCATAACAGGTTGACCAAAAATGTTTACCTCAGTTTTTGATGCACCCCCAAATTCAGGTTCCATCTCAGCCTTACCATTCACGAGAGTGATTCTTTCATTGTCTATGTAATAAGATCCATCCAAGAAACTAAGGGGGTTCTGCTTCAAGTCAACATCTTTTACCTGTTTGATTGTGTACGCTGGTGCCTTACCAATACTCGCATAAGGGTATGTTTCTGCGTATTGTTTTCCTATGACAAAAGACAAGATCGGCACAACTACCAAGAAAAGTATCACCGCCCCAAGTTTCGAATACCAAGTTACTTTGTTGAATTGTATGGGCATGTGTTTTTAGATTTGTGCGGGATGCCGGAATCGAACCGGCGCATCGAACTTGGAAGGTTCGTATTCTACCACTAAACTAATCCCGCATATGTCTATCTATTGAGAATAAAATCAATACTAGCAATAATCTTCCTCTGTAACAAGACTCCAAAATTCTTTTCCCCGTGGCCAACAATACTCAAATGTGCAGTTCCGTATGGTAAGACGCCCTCTCTGCTCTTCTTTTTATTCTGACGTACATCAATGTATGAAGAAAAGAACGATTCCTTTTTAAGATTCAAGGATTTCATCCAAAATTTAATAACTTCGTCCTCATCATTATCTGGATATAAATGTATTCGCACACGAAAATTATGATCTGTGAGCCCAAAACACTTTTTAAACCATTCTATAGAAAACTTAATTATCCTCGGATCAGAGTTGGATATTCTAGTATAACCACCAACCTTGCTTCCTTCTCCCAAATAGATTCCTAAGCCAAACATGAAGAACTCCCTGTCATTCAATGTTCCAACTTGCTCTTTGGCATAATCAATCGCCGCTCTGACCGAATTAGCCTTATCGATACGACTGATCTCAACAACATGTCTATTATTCTCCAAAATGTTATTTTTAAACAAATCATTCGGCATAAACGGCACACCTTTGAGCCATTCACTCAGGGTACTTTTTGCTACTGATAGTTTTGCAGAGATAAAGGCATAAGAATTACCTTCTTTTCTAAGCTTTACCGCCTCATTTTTTATTGTTTTAGAAAACATTTGAACAAAACCTATCTGGTCAAATGTAATTATATCAAAAACTATCTAACAATCAATCACGCTGTATCAAACAGTAAACCTATTTAAAAACCTACTTCTTCTCTCCCCCATGATGCTCACTGTGTTCATGTTCTACGATATCTTTGATCTCCTCAACCTCCTTCTTTATCTCATCTACCGTCTTGGTTAAACCCGCAATCTCACTTTCTTCTTCTTTGACCTCTCTCTCTGTCTTCTCAGTCAATTTCTTTTCACCCTTCATTCCACTCAGAATAATGGTATCACCGATGAAGTATGATACGAATAATCCTGTACACAGAAGAATGATGACAACTATTATCAGGTTCGTTGGTTCATAGAATACCCAACCCAACCAACCTCCTCTGGCTTGCAAGATATCGGCCGTATGCCAAACTCCACGCCAGAAAAGTACCAGGGCAGTACCGCCGATAAATGTATAGAGTACAGGAGAACGACTCAAGCGACCGCGAATGCGGTCCTCTAATTTATCAAAGAATACTACTATATGTTTAAACATATGATGATCGCCTTCGTTCTGCTACGCTGAAGCTTCGCAGAACTGCGGCGTATCTAGTCGGAGCGCCGGGATTCGAACCCGGAGTCACCTCTTCCCAAAAGAGGCATGTTAGCCGTTACACCACGCTCCGGTCTGCCCTATCGTACCATAACTTAAATATTTTTTCGAGGTCCGACCTCGAGGTCGAACCTCGAGCACTCACAAGATGATGTCCTCAATCCATTTTACTCGCGCCGTCCTCGTTCCCATATCCATATAAACACAAAGAACATGAAAATGGAACTCCCTATCAAAACCATATTTACTTTCTTCAAAATAAGTTTCAATCATTCTACGAATATGTCGTGTTTTGAGTCCGTGAACATTGTCCTCTGGTCTATGTGAATTTGTATCACCCGAAGATCTACCAGTAACACTTTTGACCTCAAAGAAATGAATTACTTTGTCCTTTTCGGCAATAATGTCTATTTCGCCCCAAGCTTTTTGATAATTACGACAAATCACCCTGAATCCATTTTTGATCAGGAATTTACAGGCAATATCCTCACCCTTATTGCCTTTGGCGCGTTTATGCATAACATTTTGAGTAATCTGATTGGACATAATTTATACACATTAAGGTCTGAAATCTACGCATTTAAGCCATTTTTCTTGTCTTTTATACCCCTAATCCACAGACTTATCCCCAGTTGTCCCTTACTTTTACGATTTCAAGCCGTTTCCTGGGGACATAATATCCACACCAAGAGACATTATTCATCTTTTTTGAAAAGATTGGCTTTTAAGATTAACGACTATCCTAAATGAGCATGATCATTCCATGTACGCACCGACCATTTATTGGTTTCTTCTTCATACTCAAATGAAGTAATGCCCGTATTGTTGGTCTTAATAGATCGTAACAGATCCAAACACACACTGGCAGAAAAATTATCTCCAGATACCACCCTACCGAATAAAACCCTCAAAAATAGCCCATGCATAACGACCAAAATGTTATCTTCTTTCCTATTAACCAAGAAACTCAAGGCGGCTTCTGCTCTTTTGTTTAAATCATTGAAATTTTCTTCATCAGAATGATGTACATTGTCCTTAGAGAAATTATCTATCACAATTCTATAAATTTCCTGCGATTCTTTACTGTCCTTTATTAATCCGATCTGTGCAGTTGGCCTACGGTTTTCAATAAACAGATCCGAATATTCAACCTTTATAGATATCTTCTCCGAAATTATCTCAGCAGTCTGCTTTGCACGATTGAGAGTGCTGGAAATCAAACAGTTAATTGGTAAATTTGCACAACGCTCCGCGATAATCACAGCCTGTTCTATACCTTTTTCTGTGAGAGGCGAATCGGGCCCTTGAAATGACGGACCAGCATTACCTTCGCTTTCCCCGTGGCGAACAAAAAATATATTCTTCATTGTGCGGGTAGGGAGAATCGAACTCCCACCTCGTCCTTGGCAAGGACGCGTCCTACCACTAAACGATACCCGCATATTCATCTAAAAACCAACTTTCGCTAGTATAGCTTATAGTTTTTTATTTTCCAAATTTTGTACACAAATAGTTTGCTAGTAGTATACGAGATTTGTGCCTGCACTTCGAAGCTTTGGTGTAGAAGTGCGCCCGGTAGGACTCGAACCTACAAAAATAGTTCCGAAGACTATTGTGATATCCATTTCACCACGGGCGCGATTTGATCTTGATGGGCGTAACCCATCTTAACGCAAATTGGAAGAAACCCCAAACTGTTATAGAATGACTTGATGAAGAAAACCGCCAACAATACTATTCCACAGGAAATAGTCACCGTTGTAGAAACTCTCGAAAAGGGCGGATTTCAGGCATATCTCGTAGGAGGATGTGTCCGAGACATATTCCTAGGCCGAACGCCCAAGGATTGGGACGCTACAACCAACGCAACGCCAGATCAGATACAGAAATTATTCCCCAAGACCGTGTACGAGAATACATTTGGCACAGTAATAGTCATAAATGAACAAACCGAAGACGAAACATTGAGAAATGTAGAGATAACTCCCTACCGAATGGAGTCTAGCTATTCAGATCGCCGTCATCCCGATCAAGTCAAATTTAGCGATAAGATTGAGGATGATCTAAAGAGACGAGATTTTACAATCAACGCCATCGCAATCAACCTCTCAAATGGCGCTATAAAGGACACAATTGACTTATACGGCGGTTTTACTGACATAAAGGACAAAACCATCAGAACTGTTGGTGACTCTGTTGAACGCTTCTCTGAGGACGCCCTACGCATGATCCGCGCCATCAGATTGGCTGTGGAATTAGGTTTCACGTGCAACAAAGAGACCTTCGCAGCCATAAAAAACCACAATTCAATGATAAAGGATGTTTCTATGGAGAGAATTCGTGACGAATTTGTGAAAATACTCATGTCCCCTGCCCCAAAACAAGGGATTGAACTGCTCCAAGAATCAGGAATACTCAAGTTTATAGCCCCAGAATTGGAAAAAGGTATGGGTGTGAAACAGCCACAAGCTCACGCTTATGATGTCTGGGAACACCTATTGAGGAGTTTACAGCATGCCGCAGACAAGGAATGGCCCCTAGAAATAAGGCTTTCTGCCCTATTTCATGATATCGCCAAGCCACAGACTAGGGGGTTTTCTATTGAAACAAAACAACCTACCTTCTATGGGCACGAAGTCGTTGGTTCACGTGAAACACGCAAGATACTAGAAAGAATGAAGTTTTCACGTGCAACCATTGAAAAGGTGGTTAAAATGGTCCGTTGGCACATGTTCTTCTCTGATACTGGCATTGTCACGCTGTCAGCGGTCAGACGCATGATTGTTAACGTTGGCAGGGAAAACATCTGGGATCTCATGAACCTCAGGATATGTGACCGTATCGGTACAGGCAGACCCAAAGAGAATCCTTATCGCCTAAGGAAATACAAATCGATGGTAGAGGAAGCTCTTCGAGATCCGATCTCGGTATTAATGTTAAAGATTGATGGAAAGAAGATTATGGAAATAGGGAATATCCCCGCTGGCCCTAAAATTGGAATGGTCTTAAATGCTCTAATGGAAGAAGTTCTGGATGACACAAAACTAAATACTGAAGAATACCTATCCAGGAGAACCTTGGAGTTGCTAGCTCTGCCTGAGATGGAATTGGCTACATTAGCAAGAAAAGGTAAGGAGAAAAAGGATCTTGAAGAGGAGAAGGGTATTGAAGAAATCAGAAACAAACACCATGTTTCATAAGATCTTATGCCGAAGGTACCGAGCGTAGCGAAATGTCCTATATAAACTAAAAGACATTACTATTAGAAAGTTATCCACAGTATGTCCTTTACATCATGTCCTATAAGACATAGAATAGTTGCAGACCAGTTTGTCATCCGAGGTGATTGCAGAATAATGTTCCTGAAAATATTTTCATAAAAATTATTTTATTCGGAAATATTATTCTGCAATCGCGACAGACACAGTTCTTTCCACAACAGGGTAGGCTCAATGCTCCTCTAGTTCGTTGTTGAAGTAAGCGGAAATATTTTTTCCAATCCTTCCATTGCTTGGGAATAATGACGGTGCAACTTGTCTCAATCACATATCAGTTCTCCTCCGGAGAACAAATTAATTTTAGACAACAGTGCCCATCGTCACCCACCAAAGAAATAGGAATGGTCTGGATTGATCAGATTCGATCTTTGGATCTGACGGTTCGTTTGTTCTTTCATTTTCGCTCGACTTCGAAGGCCGCGGTATGTACTTCTTTCTGAATTACCTCTACGCGGTTTTTCTTTTACTTGAAATAAAGTATCGTAAAGTGGAACATTCCATGACGACACCCCTTTCGGAGCGCTGCTGAAGACCAACTCCGCATATTAATGACACCAGCGCGAGAAGAGACGGCCATGCGAGGTGTTCCGTTGTACGAGCAGGGCCGATCGTGGGTTCGGAATGGAATGTTCCACTTTACGGCACTATTTAATCTAATCGGTAATCACCAGTTCAATCGGACAGTGATCCGACCCCATTACATTATCCAAAATCCTTGTCTTCTCAATCTTTTTCATAATTCCAGGAGACACAAAGAAATAATCTATCCTCCAGCCGACATTGCGTTCGCGAGCGTATGTTTTCATATCCCAATATGTGTATTTGTCTTTCAAGTTTGGGTAGAAATACCTGAAAACATCTATATAGCCAGCATTCACCACTTCATCTAACCAAGCCCGCTCAATAGGGAGGAATCCCGTATTATCTTCATTTTCTTTCGGTCTAGCTAGATCAATCTCTGTGTGCGCGGTATTTACATCTCCACAAAAGATGACTTCACGCCCTTCTTTTCTTAATTTATTAATATATTTCAAAAACTCATCATAGTATCTAAGTTTGAAAGCCAAACGATCCGGACCGCCGCCACCATTGGGGAAATAGACTGTAATCAAGACAAATTCTTTGAAAAAGAGGGCTAGGAAACGACCCTCTTGATCAAATTCTTCAATACCCATGCCATATTCAACTTTCTCTGGCTTGACCTTGGAATACACAGCCACTCCACTGTATCCTTTGCGACCTTTTGAGTGGTCGAAATAAGAAAAATATCCTGGGGGATTACGCACACCTTCCTCCAACTGTTCTGCTTCAGCTTTTACCTCCTGAATGCAATAAATGTCAGGGGATTCATTTAAGAACCAATCAAAACAACCCTTTTTCACATTGGCGCGGAGACCGTTTACATTCCAAGAGATGATGCGCATGGGGACATTATAACTCTTTATCTCTTTTTGTCATGAAACTGTTTATGGACTCTTTTTAGCTCGCTATCTGTAATGTGAGTATATATTTGAGTTGTACCAATATTTGCATGACCCAGAAGCATCTGAACAGAGCGAAGATCGGCACCATTACCGAGTAGGTCTGTCGCAAAACAATGGCGAATTATATGCGGAGTAACCTTCTTGGAAATACCGGCCTTGATAGCATAGTACTTTATGATTCTCTCAATTGAGCGGGAGGTTAGTCCCGGATCGTCATTCATTTTCCTATCATCTCCGGCAATCTTTGCGAAGAGGGAATCTCCCATATCAACACGCTTATCAAGATATCTTCTCAAGGAAGACTTGGCGGTGTCGGAAATGAAAACTACGCGAACCTTGTCACCTTTTCCGCGGACAGAGAGTTCATCGCCATGCAAATCTATATCACGAGGCAGGGAACAGAGCTCGGAGACGCGCAGACCAGTAGAAAAGAGTAATTCCAGAATAGCTTTGTCTCGAAGAGCCTTCAATTCACTACCTTTCGGAGCTTCTAGCAATCTTTTCAATTCATCCGAGCTGATGAGGTCTATGTGCCGTTCGCCAACCTTGGCAAGCTCTATATGTTCTGGCGAGAGGGTGCTGACATTCCTTCTGGCTAGATACTTCAGGAATGCTCGAAGAGAAATGAGATAATAATTCTGTGTTTTCTTCTTTAATGTAGTACCTACATCATTGCCACCGCGATTCCTGCCTGAAGATTGACGATTGAGCCAAAGACGAAACTCGCGAACAGTGTCTGGGGTTATAGCAGAAGGACTATCGCTCTTCAAAAAACCCAAAAAGCGAGTCAGATAATGGTCATAATTCTCAACAGTTTTGAGAGATCGTCCTTTTTCTATTTCAATATACTCTAAAAATTGCTGTTTTAGGGTTTTGAGATTGTGCGACATGGCTTTATTGTAACACTTCGCTACGCTCAGTGTCTTCGACACCCAGTGACAAGGTCCCTCCTTCGCTCACTGCTACGCATGAGCTACGGCGGGCAATGCCGACCTTGCTACCCTCGAAAATACTTGACAATTCCTGCAGGTATGCTAGGATACATGCAGAGTGACCTATGAACAGTCTAGATTCGCCCGAAACCCCTGTGGGGATTAGGGGGATTAAGCGATAGGTCACATGGCAAAACAATGCAAAAACAAAGAAAGGCACAAATGAAAGATCCTTCGAAAAAGAAACACATTTCCAAGAAAGTCGCGGAATTGAGCTGCAATCATTCGGCCTGCCACGCCGGCGCCGGCACCTTCAACGTTATTCTTAACGTTTGACCCCGGCTTCTCCTGGCCCAGCCCATCACCCTAAGCAAACGAAAGCGTTTGCGGGGTGGTGGGCTTTAATCTATATTCAATGGCGAATACTTGCGTCTGCGTATCATTCATGCTAATATACTAAATCATGTTAACAGCCAGACAAAAGACCAAGATTATCAAGGAAACGGGTATTCACGACAAGGATAGCGGCTCTCCGGAAGTCCAGGTCGCCCTTTTGACCAAGAAAATTGAGGAATTGACTGGTCATCTACGCAAACATCGCAAAGACAACCACTCTCGCCGTGGTTTACTCGGTATGGTTGCAGACAGACAGACTCATTTGAATTATCTCAAGAAAAACTATCCTAGACGCTATTCTGCTATAATAAAGAAGTTGGAACTCAAGAAGTAATCTCGCACATTACAATTCAATCATTTTTAATAAATTAATCGGTACTTAACGTACTTATTTTCATGTCAGTAATCAAACATCAAGAACAGCGTGTCGGTGTTTTCATAGACGCGCAAAACTTATATCATAGTGGGAAAAACCTATATCATTCCAAAGTAAATTTCGGTCAAATAGTAAAAGATGCCGTAGATGGACGCAAACTCGTCCGTGCTATCGCTTATGTTATATCTACAGAATCAGGTGAGGAAAGCGCCTTTTTCGACGCACTCACCAAGATGGGTATAGAAACCAAGGTCAAAGATCTGCAAATATTCAGTTCCGGCGCCAAAAAAGCGGATTGGGATGTTGGTATGGCTATAGATGCTGTACGCTTGGCTCCGAAATTGGATGCCATCATTCTCCTCACTGGCGATGGTGACTTCGTACCACTGGTGGAATATCTACAGATGAATCTCGGGTGCCAGGTTGAAGTCGTATCATTCGGCAAGTCCACTTCAGCGAAACTCATAGAAGCTACTGACCATTTCATGGACCTGGATGAGACACCTAATAAATATTTACTTAGATCGGGAGGGAAGAAGTAGGATAGTGAATAGATCTGATCTTGGTATAAAATTTAAGTCTATGTTACTCTGACGGTATACCAAGATCGGATCTTGATATATTACAAACTAATTTCGCCTCCAGATAGGCAGGTTTGTCCGTCTACATCATTCAATGACGGATCAAGTCTGAAATCTGAGGGCGAAAACGGTTGACCAAGATCGGATCTTGGTCAAACCGAAAATATTATGAATAAAAAAGAATACTCTATTGAGGTCGGTGGCAAGACTTTGTCTGCTGAATTCAATGATCTCGCAGATCAAACCAATGGTTCTGTGATGGTTCGTTATGGCAACACCATAGTCATGGCCACAGCCGTCATGAGTAAGGAATTAAAAGAAGGTGATTTTTTTCCATTAACAGTTGATTACGAGGAGCGTTTTTATGCTACTGGGAAAATATTGGGCTCAAGATTTATGCGCAGGGAAGGACGACCGTCCACTGACGCCATCCTTTCTGGACGTATTGTGGATCGCACCATTCGCCCTTTATTCAATCAGAAAATGCGCAATGAAGTCCAAATAATATTGACCACTATCTCTGTGGATCAAGATGATCCTGATGTAGTCTCTGTCATTGCTGCGTCACTCGCTTTGGGAACTTCCGATATTCCATGGAATGGTCCTGTTTCTGCTGTACGCATGGCAAAAGATGGCCAATGGATCATCAATCCCAACTTCAAAGCTAGGGAAGAAGCGGGTATAAGCATGGAAATGGTCGCTTGCGGTAAAGATGGCATGATAAATATGATAGAGGTTGGTAGCAAAGAAATCAGCGAAGACACTATGAACGAAGCTTTGTCTGAGGCTTCAAAAGAGATAGAGAAAATCCAGAAATGGCAATCAAAAATAATCGCGGAAATAGGTAAGAAAAAAGTAAAAGTGGAAATAGCAGAACCTACTCCTGGGACACAAGAACTTTTCGATAAAGAAATAAAGCCGAAACTTGCAAAATATATCATGAGCAACACTCCTGGTCACAAGAGTATCAATGAAATATCAAAAATGTGGACGGATTTATTCGTAGAGAAATTCCCAGAAGGTAATGTCTTGCTTGCTATGGAAATCTTTGAAGACGCAGTGAATGAGCTCTTACATAGTGAAGCTATAGACAACGATAAGCGTGCCGATGGCCGAACAATGGATGAGATCCGCCCCCTATTCGCCAAAGCTGGTGGAATATCACCGATATTGCACGGCTCAGGAACTTTCTACAGAGGAGGAACTCATATTCTATCCGTCTTAACTCTTGGAAGTCCCGGTGATGCTCAGGTTATAGATGCTTTGATCGTCCAAGAAGACAAGAGATTCATGCATCATTACAATTTTCCACCATTCTCTACCGGCGAGACCGGTCGTGTAGGCAATACAAACAGGAGGATGATAGGTCATGGAGCTTTGGCGGAAAAAGCCCTGCTTCCAGTCATTCCGGAAAAAGCAAAATTCCCATACACTATCCGCCTAGTATCTGAAGCGATGGCCTCCAACGGTTCAACTTCTATGGGTTCCGTCTGTGGTTCAACCATAGCTCTAATGGACGGAGGTGTCCCCATCAAAGCCCCTGTCGCAGGTATTGCTTCTGGTCTCATGATGCGTAGTCCAAAAGAATACAAAGTCCTCACCGACATCCAAGGTCCAGAAGATCATCATGGCGATATGGATTTCAAAGTGGCCGGTACCCGCGAAGGCATAACAGCTGTTCAAATGGATGTGAAAGTTGGCGGAATACCACTCAAAATATTGGCCGAGGCTTTCGAAAAAGCCAAGTCAGCCCGTTTCCGCATCTTGGATGTTATAGAGAAAGAGATACCGAAGCCACGAGCAAATATTTCTCCTAGTGCTCCCGAGATAATAATGATGAGTATCAAGCCTGATCAGATAGGTCTCGTCATCGGTAGTGGAGGAAAGACGATAAATGAAATCCGCGATGTCACAGGAGTGGATGATATCACAATAGAAGATGATGGATCCATCTTCATCACAGGCAAAGAGGGTAGTGCAGCCAAAGCCAAGGAAATTATCTTCAATATGACACGAGAATATCTGCCGGGAGAGAAATTTGAAGGTGAAGTAGTTCGCCTCATGGACTTTGGAGCCTTCGTGAAGATTGGTCCGAACGCTGAAGGACTTGTTCATGTCTCCGAGATAGCACCATTCCGTGTAGAAAGAGTTGAGACTTATCTGAAAGAAGGGGACAAAGTTCCTGTGGCGGTAAAAGAAATAGATGATAAGGGCAGGATCAATCTTTCTATTAAGAATGCCAAACCTGACTTTTTCACAAAGAAGGAAGAAACTCCAAAACCTAGGACGGAATTCAAGAAGAGGTTTTAGAGGGGTGTTATATTCGCTTCGCTCATATATCGTCGGCGCTCGGATTCTGTGAAAGCGAGCTTTCACGAATCCTCGCTTGACGCTATAATAATCGTAATGGATGAAGACTCAACAATAATTGAACCTCAGCAAAAACAGGAAGTTCCTCAAACTGACCAACCGGGGCAAGTCTCTTCTAGACCTGGTAGTGGAAATGTGTTTGAAATAACACCCAACCTAGATATTTCCCCGGTCAAGGAAACAATCGAGCCACCGAAAACAAACTCAGGAACCATCACGGAAAACGAAGTTCCTCGAGACCAACTATACAATCAACTGCTCCAAGAATTGGGAAATGGATCTGAGGGGCCGAGTGAGACACCGGCAAATCCTTTTGTGGCCGCTATTACAGAGAATGTATCTGGCGAAAAGATTGTCCACAACGAACAAAAAAGACCTCTGGAAACAACTGCCGGGCCAAATTCTAGCTCCTTGGTAAGATCAATGCGGACCTATGAAAGCGATATCGCCGAAGTAATGTCGCGTGGACACACATCGACCGCTTCAATGATAATCGCCAAAAATCAAAAGGAGGATATGCTGAAGAGGGCTTCCTTCAGTAGATTCGCCGACAACAAACCAGCGACAATAGAGATCCCGTCAGCAAGAGGGGTGGGGAAAAACGCAATGGAAGGCGCACCAACGGAGAAGAAGATCGAGATGGCACCAGCGATGCAAGTGCCGCCAGTAACGGATGATTCTGTCCGACAATCACTTCATATATTTAGGAAATCATTTATCGTCATAATAAGTCTAATCTTGATAGGGGGAGGTGTCGCGGCGGCATATTATCTGTACAAAGTGAGTCCGCTTAGTACATCGAAAAACCCAGCAACAAAAACAAATACCCCACAAACAACAACTTCGTCTACAAAATCACCGACAGGAGTGATACAGGTAGACATGCAGACTATTTTTCCGGTCGACGGTAAAAACGCAAGTGCTATATTGTCAGGATTGAGAACAGAGATAGACAAAAATCAACCCATGAATAGCATTCGAGAAATTATCCCGACCGAAACCACCAACGGAACTGTGGTCCGTCTATCAGCGACAACCATGCTATCACGCATGGACATCACTCCACCTGATATTTTGACAAGGTCACTCTTACCATCATGGATGTTGGGTGTGTATGCAGACAACAACGAGGAAAAGAATACTTTTGTCATCGTCACGAACAATTTCTTCCAAAACACTTTCGCCGGCATATTACAATGGGAGAGTGTGATGCCTGATGAATTAAAACAATTCCTATATGATCCGAGACAGCTGGAGGATATCATAACGGATACACAAACTGACCAGGGACAAGCCACTGTGTCTTCATCGACAACATCCACAGTGAGTTCAACGACAACATCGACGACTACGGAACCGATCTCTGTCCGCTCTTACTTCACGATACGAGGTCAATTCAAAGACAGAATAGTCAAAAATAGAGATGTGCGGGAATTCATAACCGATGATGGACAAATCCTGTTCTTATATTCATTCATCGACAACAAAAAACTCATAATAGCCACGAGTGAATCCGTGATAAGCGAAATATTGTCACGACTTGAAAAGCAGACTTTTGTAAGATAGAATTGTGATATGAACAAAAAAGACACCGAACCCTTCAAGAAGAAACTAGAAGCAGAAAAAGCTGAGCTAGAAAAGGAGCTCTCTTTGGTCGGACACAAAAACTCTAGCAACCCAAACGGCTGGGAAGCCACAACCAGCGACTTAGAAGTTGATTCTGCCGACGAAAATGAAGTCGCAGACAAATTCGAAGAGATGGAAGGGAATACCGGCATTATAGACAAGCTAGAGAAAGAACTCAAAGAGATCGACTCAGCCTTAGATCGTATCGCGGAAGGCAAGTACGGCTTGTGCGAATTTTGCGGTAAACCCATAGAGCCAGAACGCCTAGAGGCAAACCCTTCTGCTCGTATTTCTATAAAACACAAACACTAGATAAGTTTCCTCCTGTATTGTAGGGCTTCCAAAATGTGTTCTTTTTTTATGTGAGATATCCCCGCAAGATCAGCAATAGTTCTTCCAACCTTGATCACTCTATGGAAGGCTCTACCTGATAATTCAAACTTCTTGGCTGAAGTTGCGAGTAGATCACGGGCATCATCATCAATAATAATATATTTTTCTATATCGTCAGCACTCATTTCTCCATTGAAACATTTTTTAATTCCATTCATTTTGAATCTTTGCAGTTGAATATCTCTGGCTTTTATCACTCTATTTCTAATCACGCTAGAATTTTCCTCTAAGGAATTCTTGTTGGCCAATTTATCATAATCTACTTTATTTACATTCAACCACAGATCGAAACGGTCAGTAATGGGTCCGGAAATCTTTCTGCGATATGACTCCATTGTCTGATTCGTACAAGTGCACCCATTACCCTTACCCTTACCACAAGGACAAGGATTGGTAGATGCCATCAATATACATTGTGCTGGAAATGTAATGACTCCACGAACTCGTGAGATGGTGACTATTCTATCCTCGAGAGGTTGACGCAAGGCTTCTATGACACTCCTATCAAATTCCGAAAATTCATCCATAAATAAAACTCCACGATGGGCCAGCGTTATCTCGCCTGGTTTCGGAACACTGCCACCACCGACTATAGAAGGGTATGAGGCCGTATGGTGAGGCGAACGAAATGGTGGTTTGGATATCAGGGAATTACCCAGAGTCCGAGCGGCAGAATGTATACCGGTCACCTCAACTGATTGTTCATATGAGAGGGCTGGGAGTATAGAAGCAAAAGCCTGAGCTAACATAGTTTTACCAGTACCTGGTGGACCACACATGATGAGATTATGGGCTCCAGCAGCAGCTATCTCCAATCCACGCTTGGCAGTTTCATTGCCACGCACAGAACGCATATCTATACCTGAATTTTCATTCTCAATATCAATAAATTCTCTAAATGAAACCGGGGTCAAAATATTTGTCCCAGACAGATGCTCAATGATCTGGCGCAGGGAGGACACTGCAAACACCTTTATACCACGGGCAAGCGAGGCTTCGTGAATATTATCTTCTGGTACGAAAACTTCTGTAAATCCCATGCTCGATGCTTGGCATAATATGGGCAATAGTCCCGGAACTTTACGGACCTTGCCTTCAAGAGATAGTTCGCCGAGGAATAACTTGCCATCTTGATCGAAAACGATTTCATCTGCCGCAGATAGATATGTGAGGGCCATGGCGAGTTCAAAAGATGGACCTTCTTTGCGTATATCAGCAGGTGCGAGCGATACGACAACTTTTTGATTCTTTTGCTTTGGTGAAGTGTAACCGGTATTTTTAATGGCTGCCGAAATACGATCCTTTGATTCTTCCACGGCTCTATCTCCGAGACCGACAATAGAAAAAGCATGTAGACCGTTGGAGATGTCTACCTCTATAGTAATAATCAAAGACTGTAACCCTATCAACTGTGCGCTGTATGATTTTGCAATACTCATACACCCATCATACTCACGAAAGATAAATTCCTGATAAAAAAGAGATAAATTCCTGATAAAATTCCTAAAAAGTATTCTTTGCCCCACGAATCTCAAAGTGTACATGCGGTCCAGTGGTTAAACCTGTCATGCCTATATAACCAATAGTTTGTCCCTGACCAACACTCTGACCAACAGTTACAATCCCCTTGGACAGGTGAGAATACAGAGTCTGCGTACCATTTGGATGTGAAATAACTATATAATTGCCATATCCGCCATTCCAGCCACCATTCATCTTTGCAATAATGACTATACCGGAAGCCGAAGCACGCAAAGGTGTGCCGACAGGTGCGGCTATATCAATACCGTTGTGTCCATGTAATCCCTGGGATTTTACACCACCCAAAACAGGACGAATGAAATATCCTGGCAAAGAAGACCAATTTGAACCCTCAATCAAAGTGCTACTTGGTAACTTTGTATTGTTTTGCGGTTGAGGTGTTGATACTTCGGCATTTGGAATGAGTATGGTCTGACCGATAATAAGTTTTGATGATGACGTTAGATCATTATAATTCAAAATATCATCAACATCAGCATTGTATTTCAAAGCTATTCCTTTGATAGTGTCGCCACTCTTGATGACATGCTTGATGCCTGAGATTGGCAGAATAATAAGTACTTGTCCTGCTTTTAGGGTAGATTTGCCAGTCAGATCATTGGCCCACAATACTGTATTGACCGACACACCAAACATTTTTGCAACACCAGAGAGCGTGTCTCCTTGACGAACGGTATATGTACTGATAGTAGCATTGCCAGTATCAGTACTAGTAGCATTGGAAATGGCGATATCAGCAATCAAAGTCTCTCCTCCATCAACTGGTATGGTATCAAAGGATTTGTCAGGATTCGGATCAATATTGGCTGCTGCAGCCAAAAGACTTATGTTTTGGGAATTTGGATACCGACCGGTGGATTTGGAGCTTGCTGAGGCTTGTTCGGCTCCCAAAATAAGAGAAGACATAAAAGAAACGAGACCTGCATGGGCGGTCTCAGAGAAATTAAATATGGTAATAAAAGAGAACACACAGACGATTGTCCATGTGATTAGACGCTTAAATAGCTTGCTATTTTGGTTTTCTTTTGAGTTGTATAATTGCATAACAGATATAGTCTCACCGCAAGTCAATCGTGTTGGTCATCCAGGTGTTTTTTGTAGTTCACCTTGTAATTATATGGCTCTATATAGCCCTAAAATATAAATAGCCTACAAGGCTATGCTCTTAGAGTAGCAGGTGACATTTTATTGTCAATGAAAGCTATACACAGCTTATTAACTTGCTATTAAGTCAACAAATGTGGCGCAATTGCATGTGTCGAAGACACTGAGCGGAGCGAAGTGCTAAACTACCGTGATGACCACCTTAAATGAAGCGCAGGAAAGGGCAGTAACGACCACCGATGGACCGGTTTTGATTGTAGCTGGGGCGGGAGCAGGTAAAACGAGAGTTATCACGCACAGAATATTGAATTTAATCAAAAAGGGTGCTGAACCGCGTTCCATATTGGCGATAACATTCACCAACAAATCCGCCAAGGAAATGCGGGATAGGGTTTCAGCCTTGCTGACTGATGATAAAGGCCTCAATCTGCCTATTTCCATGACAAGCAGACCGTTCGTAAGCACATTCCATGCTTTGGGTGTCCACATTATACGAGAAAATGCTGGACTCTTGGGACTGACACGACATTTCACAATATACGATCGTTCAGATTCGAAAAAAGTCATCAAAGAGTCAATGATCCAGTCGTCAGTTGATCCGAAGAAGTTTGAACCTGGAACTGTGTTGAACATGATCTCAAGAGCCAAGGGTGAGGGATTTGGCAGGCTAGAATACGCAGATCATGCCAAAGACTTTACCGAGGAGATGGTGGCTGGTATTTGGGAGAAGTATGAGGCGATATTGGCAAAAGAAAAAGCTCTTGATTTCGATGATTTGCTCTTGAAAACTGCTCAACTCCTGGGAAGGAATGAGGCTGTGCGAAAACATTATAGTTCCACATGGAAATACATCCATGTCGATGAATACCAAGATACAAATCGTGTTCAATATCAGATAGTAAAATACTTGGCAGAGGAACATCGGAATATCTGCGTCGTGGGAGATGCTGATCAAAACATATACAGCTGGAGAGGAGCTACTATAGAAAACATATTGAATTTTGAGAAGGATTATCCAGAAGCTACTGTTATCACACTAGAAAAAAACTACAGATCAACAAAAACCATACTTGCGGCGGCGAATAATGTCATAGAAAAGAATCGTATGCGCAAAAAGAAAACTTTGTATACAGACAATGATCATGGAGATAAAATTTCACTCTTGGTTTCGTATACCGATGCAGATGAAGCGCGTATGATAGCAGACACGGCTCGCGAAATAATCGAAAAGGGGACTTCTCCCAGAGAAATTGCCATCTTGTATAGAACAAATTTCCAATCTCGTATCTTGGAAGAGGCATTTATCAAGAAAAATATCCCTTACCAGATGCTCGGTACGCGTTTCTTTGAAAGAAAAGAAGTGAAGGATGTTTTGTCGTACATTCGAGCGGCTTTGAACAGAGATTCCATGGCAGATATAGGCAGAATCATCAATGTGCCGACGCGTGGCATAGGCAAAGCGACGATTGCGAAGGTTATGTCTGGGGCAGAGGCGTCATTGCCGCCAGCAATGAAATTAAAAATCTCTAATTTCTGGAAACTGCTTGATGATATAAGTAAAGAAATCTTGGAAAAGAAACCTTCAGAGTCAGTAAGATTCGTCATCCGAGAAACGGGTATTGAGAAACAATTACTAGAAGGGGACAGTGAGGATGAAGAGAGGCTGTTAAATATTCGTGAACTAGTTTCTGTGGCAACACAATACGATCACCTGAAGCCAGAAGAAGGCATTGAATCCCTACTAGCGAATGCAGCTCTGGCGACAGATCAGGATGATTTACAGAAAAATGAAGACGCTGTGAAACTGATGACGGTTCACGCATCGAAAGGACTTGAGTTTGAATATGTTTTTATCGCTGGATTGGAACAGGAACTATTTCCATTCAAACATCTGGATGAAGAAAATATAAACGAAGGCGAAGAGGAGGAGGAACGCCGTTTGTTCTATGTGGCTTTGACTAGAGCGAAAAAGAAAGTATATTTAAGTTACGCTATCATTCGTACGATATATGGGGCTCAAAAAGTCAGTGCTCCGTCGGAATTCATTGAGGACATAGAAAAGAGGTTGATAGAGGATCATGTTCCAGAGAAGCCAAGTGGTGCAAAAGCGTTATTTATTGATTTTTAACCCTACTGCGCTCAGACAGTCCTCGGCTTTCAAAAATAAATACTCAACCGAACAAAATAACATAATGAAACTGCAACCGAAAAAATCGTTAGGACAACACTTCTTAAATTCCAAACATGTACTTGATCAGATTATTTCGGCTGGAGAGATCAAGAGTGGTGAAAGTGTGTTGGAAATAGGCCCTGGTACGGGTATTTTGACAACTGCATTATTGGAAGCGGGCGCAAAAGTCATTGCTGTAGAAAAAGATAGACTGGCATGTGAATTACTAAAGAGTAAGTTTTCAAGACAAATTGCCGACAAACAACTTGAACTGATTGAGGGAGATATTCTAGATGAAAAAACTTTCAACTCTTACGCACTAATCGCCAATATCCCTTATTACATCACCGGCGCTATCTTAGAAAAATTCCTAGAGTATGAACCTCGACCCAACCGTATGGTTTTATTGGTACAAAAAGAGGTTGCGGACCGCATCGTGGCTTTGAATGGGAAGGAAAGTGTTCTGTCCATATCTGTAAAAGCTTTTGGTACGCCGAAAATAATCGCCAAAGTACCACCAGGAGCATTTACACCACCACCAACAGTTGATTCAGCGATACTTTCAATCAAAAACATCAACGACAATCATTTTGTAAATAAATTAACCGGCAAAAAGGCTGATGTATCTGAGTTTTTCAAAATAGTCAAAGCGGGATTCGCCCATAAGCGTAAATACCTGATCCGTAATCTTGAGTCTGTAATCGCGCCAGAGAAACTCTCACAAATCTGGCAAGAAAATAAGTTTGATCCGAAGATTAGGGCTGAAGATCTCAAGTTAGAACAATGGTTTTGTTTTTGAGCCCAGCAAATATGTTTTTGTGACAGTCTGCGGTACTCGCTCCGTGAAATTGCTAGGTAAAAGGCTCAGGAATTGTAAACAATTCCAACGACATTCGCCTTTTACCAAGCAATTTCCACTGCGCTCAGACATGTCCTCGACTGTCACAAAAACATATTTGCCGAGCTATAACTAAATACTAGAACCGTGATATAGGATAGGGAATCCTTCGCCCATGAAAACATAGGCAAGCATGCAGGGTGTCGGCACATAAGAAGCCATGCCAATAAGCCACTGCTGTGGATGTGGAACTATATGCATGAGGTAAGGAAGATTGCCCCAATTCCACATAAGAGTAATTGGTCCCCTCATTGGTTGATATACATAGAGTAAAAGGCCATTATTGCACGGTTGTATAGACATTACTCGTCCTCCGAAGGGCATACCTATGCCTTGGGCATTCAATAGTAATGGCATGGAGATAATGAGCAGAAAAACAATACAAAATAAATAGAGTCCGTGATGATTTTGATTCATGCGTTAATTGTAGCACATACTATCCCCATTTCTAAGCCATAAAATAACCCTTCTCTGATATAATTACTAGCATGGCGTTCTTCTACCAACGCATAGGAACTGTGGCTATTTTCATAGTATGTTTAATTGCCATTGGAGCCACTGCTTATTACAGGCATGGCAATATTACCGTGTCACATGTGTCATTTGAGAATGTTTCAGCAGTCAGTGTAGCAACAACAGATTCAACTGTTTCATCCAGCGACAATGAAAACTGGAAAAACCAATTTATAGATAGTTCTACTGATTCAACTTTCGTAAAACCCAAGACATCCGCAACTGTAGCAACAAAAGAAGAACCTCTCACAGCAACCGACATGCTTGGCAGGGAATTCATGACGAAGTATATGCTTATGCAACAGGCGGGTATTGCCAATGACCAAAAATCCATAAATGATGCGGCTAACACCCTCATCCAGGAAAGCGTATCAAATATCCAACCGCCGAAAACTTTCATTTTGGAAAATATAAATGTTGTAACAAGCAACGATCTCCGAAGCCTGCGAGTTTACGCCGAATCACTGACTGGAGTAATAAAAACTTATATTCCCAATACAGACAACAACGAAGTCGTTATTGCGGTGAATGCTCTCGATAAGAACGATATGAGCATGCTCGCACGCATAGACCCTGTCATTGCAAATTACAGAACCGCTCTAAAAGTTCTCGTATCCATGCCCGTGCCGAGTCCCTTATCGCAACACCATTTGAATCTACTGAATGGTGTGAATATTGCTCTATTCAACGCTATTTCCTTTAGGGAACTGGACAAAGACCCATTCAAGGGGATGGCGGCGGTAAGTATGGAAGTCTCAGCACTGACACTTATGGACAACGCTATGAGGTCTATCGAAAATTATCTGAACTTGTCCGGAGTACCTTTCCAATATTCATCATAATGTTAAATATAAGCAATAAAAAAATAAGGGTTGTCTGTATGTCCTTGATATTTGCGGTTGTATTTTCCGCCACTGGATTGACATCACTCATTCTCACGCCGAAAACAGCCAATGCAGTGGTGGAAAACGCAACATCTGTACCGGTGGGAGGTTTTAGTCTAACGATGGATTATCTGAAAAATTTCAAATTGGATCGCCTGGCAACTATGATTGCAAAACAACTCCTACATCAGATGACTATAAGTGTTGTTACATGGATAAACAGCGGCTTCAATGGCAGTCCGGCATTCCTCACCAATCCTCAAGCCTTTTTCCTAGATTCTGCAGATCAAGTCACCGGTGAATTCTTGGCATCAGGAGGATTGAGTAGTCTATGTTCTCCATTTAGTTTGAATGTCCGTCTCTCTCTGGCTCTAAGTCAGACATCACTCATGAGTCAGAGGTATCGATGTACTCTGGGTGGTATCGTGGCAAATGCCAATGGGACGATCAATGGTTTCGTATCGGGAGATTTCTCTCAAGGAGGATGGCCGGCATTCATCTCTATGACCACCGAACCACAAAACAATCCGTACGGAGCTTTCTTGTATGCACAGTCTGATCTAAATGCCAGGATATCTGCTAGACACAATGCCATCACTGCTGATTTGCAACTCGGCAAAGGTTTCATGTCGTGGCAGAGTTGTAAAGATGTGACCTCTATCATGGAGGGTGGGGGGCAAGACATGGGAGATGTTAGTGACACGGCTGGTGGTTCTACCGTAAAGAAAGTCATCGATCCAAAAACCAAAGCGGTGACTTATCAATCATGTGAAGTATCTACTCCTGGATCTGTGATCGCTGGAACATTGCAGAAAAATCTGGATGTACCGGTGGTGGAGTTGGAATTGGCAAATAGTATAAATGCTGTGGTAGATGCTTTGATCTCACAGATGCTAAGTCAAATGTTATCCGGAGGTTTAGGTGGTCTAAGTAGTGCTACGGGCGGTCGTGCTTCGTTCACGAACAATCTACAGCTCGAGCAGACGAAAATATACCAAGAAGAAATAGACAATGCCCAACTACAGACATCAGCCTCGCTTGGACAGATTCTTGGTTCAGTAGATGAATACAGAAATACTTACAAACAAGCCGCCTCAGCGGTAAATGCAAGCAAGACCAGACTCCAAACGGCTAGGGCATGTTTCTCAAACAAACTGGCTGCGTCCGATGCTTCTAGTAATCCAATAGAGAAACTTAATCCAATCCAGATCGCCAATGGTAGAAATGCGATGTCATCCATAGAAAGCTATATATCTATGAATATAGATCCTCTATTAGCTAGTTTATCGTCAAAACAAGCGGGGGCAGAGCGTGATATCAGCAGGATCAATGGTCTTCAGGATTTAAACTCCACTCACCTGTATTCATCAAATGACATTCAAGCCCAATCTATCGCCTATCAAAATGCCATCCAGTCTGCGGCGGAAATCGACCTACAAGTTCAAGAAAAGATTCAAATCGCAAAACAAGATGTAGCGAATACGACAAACAAGGTCGCAGAATTCAATACCGCAGCAGACCAGTATCAGAGAGACTGCGAAATGTTCACCTATACATCTGGATCGTGGCAGGGTATTTAAAACATAATGAGACGATATATCAAACACATTCCAATGATATCACTGCTAATCCTCATCGGATTGGTATTATTCGCACATCCGGCGTTGGCACAGAAAGTTCCAGGTGCGGGGAATGATACTGGGTGGGTTGGAGCTCTCTTCGGATTCGATACGGCGTGGGATTTCCTGTCTTACGGGGTGGCATGGATAGTCAATCTGTGGCTGACGGTAGCCTCATGGTTTGTGGCTCTGACTGGTATTTTACTGAATGTCTCTATCAACATAACTCTGCATATCAAAGATTTCGTAGACAGTACACCGGCAATATATGATGTCTGGAGAGCATTACGTGATATCTCCGGTATATTCATAATATTTGCCTTACTCTGGGCGGCCATCCAACTCATCCTTGGGATAACCAAGCCGAACTTTGGAGGCCTGATAAAAAATATCGTCATCGCTGGAGTACTGATAAATTTCAGTTTCTTCGTAACGGGGATTCTAATAGATGCCTCAAATGTTGTATCGCTCACTATCTACAATGCCATATTGCCAAATGCCGCCGCACAATATAACGGCAATACCACAAAGCTTGTTGAGGAATCTTCAACTAGTAACAGGGCAAATATTTCCGATATATTCATGGGTTCACTGAAACTTCAGAAGAGCTTTGATACGAAGAACTTAAATATGGGGCAAGCGGCAGGTGGCGTAAGTGCTCCATTCAAAATAATCCTTTCAGGTTTAACGGGCGTCATCATTATGATTACTGCCGGCTTGAGTTTCTTATTTGCTTCACTGGCTTTCATTGTGCGACTTGTGCTTCTGCTGGGAATCTTGGCTTTTTCACCTCTATGGTGCGTGGCGTATGTAGTTCCTCAGCTGAGCAAATATAGCACCAAGCTCGCAGACACTTTCAAAGGTCAGCTTATGTTCATGCCAGCATATCTGCTCCTCATGTATATTGCCTTGAAGATACTTGATGGTACAAAAGTCTTCAGTAGTCCTGCTACGGGCAATCTGTGGCAAGGCGCACAAACTACTGGTGTACCAACGGAGTTTATAACTTTCGCCATCAACGCTGCTTTCGTAATCATTATGCTGAATATTCCATTACTCGCGGCATTAGAGTTGATGGGGAATACTGCATTATGGAAGGGTGTCGGGGCTGGGGCGATATGGAAGGGTGTTGGAAATTGGACAAAGGACCGCGCATGGAGAGAAACTGGTGGCAGAGCGGCTAGTAAGGTTGCTACGAGCGAGAAATTCAAGGATCTCGCGAGCCGTTATAAGGTCGCAGAATTTGCATTGAAAGAGACTAGGGGTGTAGCGAAGGGTTATGATGAGAAGTTAGATAAACAGGTTAAATCAAAGACGGAATTCTCTGAATCTCTTGGTCATGATCAGAGAGCGATGAATGCGGCACAAGCTAGACTAAGGACAGCACAAAGTAACCTAGCTTCCGCAAAAGCTGCTGGTGCTGCGCCAGGTGTCATAACTAATCTCGAAAATCAAGTTGGTGCAGCGAAGGGGGGTATAACTACTGTTGAGAATGCACGGAAGCAGTCTTATGCGACAAGAATTGGTACGCGTGGGATTACTGATGTTGATACATTGTGGCTGAAGGTAGCTCGTAAGAACAAAGTAGCAGCAGCCAAAGTTCAGATACCTATTCTAGAAAAGCAAATTACTCAAAGAAAGGAAAGTCTAAAGGAAACAAGAGACGATATTAAACAGCTTACGAATGCTATCAGAAATAATCCTGCTGGAGCTGGGGTGGCTGCCGGAGCACCAACAGCTGCTCAAGCTACGCAATTAGCTCAACTCCAAAGAGATGAGGTTAATAAACTTAATACCATTAATGGTCTTGAAGCAAGCATTGACACTCTTAAACTCATAAAATAATGAACCACGACTACAACATACTTGAAGAAAAATTTAAACAACTACCTGAAGATATTCAGATAGCTTTAACTTCCACGGAGATATCTAAAGAGATAAAAAACATCGCCGACAAGAATAACCTTCTCCTAGACCAAGCCGCCATATTATTTGATCTTACAAGTTATGTAATGTTGGGGCTTGTACCTTCAAAAGAATTCGCGAGCACTCTCTCCAAAGAAGCAAACATTGATATGGGAAAAGCTATCGCTGTCACCCAAGAAATCAACACTCAAGTTTTCGCCAAGATCCGATCTTCAATGCAAAACCTTCAAAGTACTCGTGAAAATGTAGAAACTGAAACGGCGATACCAAATTCATCACCTATCCCAGAAAAGATGCGACCTTCTTCTGGAATAACCCAACAACCAACACCACGACCAGTATCTACACCCTGGACACAGAAGCCGACACAGGGACCAGTGCAACCAGATCATTCAGACCTAGAGAAAGCGGGAGATTTCACGATTGTATCGAGTGGAGATAATTTCTCTGTACCTCCACCCACACAACAAAGACAAACATTTACACCTGCACCGAAGCCATACATCCCAACGAATCCTTCTATTACACCGAAGCCCGCTTACACACCAATACAAACACCGATTGTTCCGAAACCAATAATTCAGACGCCAAAGATGCAACCAACACCTCAAAGTGTACCGCAACCATTCGTTCCAAAAACACCAGACGCAACAACCACAACACCAATTAAACCAGAAACAAAGACGGAACCGTTGGCAGATCATTTACTCAACAGTTTCAAGCCAGTCATACCGAATATTCCACAAAACAAACCCACACAGAACGTTCCGCCGCAAAATATTCCAACCGGTACACCAACACCGAATGTGCCTCCGAAACCACGAGGACCTGATATGTATAGAGAAATGGTATAATAACAACAAATGCGATTCCAAGTTCCCCAATTTATAGAGGTAGAGGATAAGATTTTCGGACCAATCTCCTTGAAGCAATTCATCTATCTCGCTGGCGGGGGAGGACTGTCATTCTTGGTATATCTTTTCCTAGGCAACTTATTCTTCGCAGCCATACCGATCGCTATCATCATGGCCATATCTCTAGCTCTGGCTTTCTACAAACTCAACGGCAAACCATTCATCAGTGTTATGGAGTCGGCCTTCAAATATTACCTCGGCAACAAACTCTATATTTGGAAGAAGCAGGAGAAAACTCCGCCGAAAGATGTTCAAACAGCCGTCAAAGATGTCAAAAATTACGCCTCCATCATGGTTCCGAAAATATCTGATAGCAAACTGAAAGATCTGACATGGAGTTTGGATATAAAGGAGAGTGTTTATTCCAACAAGAATCAAAGGTAGAAAATAATATGGCCACAACAGCACCACAAAAAACAACTCAGGATTTCGTTCCCATCCAAGAAATACGCGATGGGGTAATAATCCTGAAAAATGGAGGAATGCGAGGTATTTTGTTGGCCTCATCATTGAATTTTGCCTTGAAATCAGAAAATGAACAGGGTTCTATCCTGATGCAATTCCAAAATTTCTTGAATTCACTAGACTTCTCCATTCAGATCTTCATCCAATCAAAAAAGCTAGATATTAGACCGTATACTGCACTTTTGGAAGACCGCTACAGAGAACAACAGAGTGAACTTATGAAGATACAAGTTCGCGAATACATAGAATTCATAAAGACTTTCGTAGAAAGCACGAACATAATGTCAAAAAGTTTCTTCGTGGTCATACCTTATGATCCCGCTATTCTGAGTGCCGGCAAAAATCCATTAAACAAGATGTTCCCTGGAAAAAATAAAGGAAAGACCGATACTGAAACCAACGAAAACCAATTCCAAGAATACCGAAGTCAGTTGGAACAACGTATGGCGGTAGTAGAACAAGGCCTCGTCCGCTGTGGTATACGCGCCGCTGAGTTGGGAACTGAGGAGGTGGTAGAATTGTATTACAAACTGTTTAATCCTGGGGAGACGGAGAAGCCGATACAGATAACATAATATGTCATTCATTTCAAAAATATTCGGTAAAAAAGAACCAGACCAAATAGTTTCCATCCTGCCCGAGGAAATCTATCAGGCTGGTGTTTTGGAATTGAAAGATATCATTGCGCCATCGGCTCTCAAGATAAGCCCAAAGGAATTAAATCTGGGAGAAAAAGTTGGTCGTACATTCTTCGTAATATCGTATCCGCGCTTCCTAGATGAAAGCTGGTTCGCACCTATCATCAATCTAGACAAAGTATTCAATGTTTCCATATTCATCCATCCTGTTGATACAGCCAAGATCTTGAAACATTTCCAAAAGAAAGTCGCTGAAGTCCAAAGCCAGATCTCCAGGAGGGAAGAGAAAGGATTGGTGCGCGAACCCTCACTAGATACGGCCTACCAAGACCTAGAACAGCTTCGCGATCAGCTCATGCAAGCCCAGGAACATCTATTTGATGTTGGTGTATACATCACACTGTTCGCTGATTCTGATGGCGAACTAGACAAACTGGAGTCAGAGATCAAATCCATCCTTGAGTCAAAACTTGTCTATGTCAAACCAGCTTTATTCCAACAAGAACAAGGCTTCAAGAGTGTTATCCCGATAGGTGACGACCAGCTCGCCGTCCATTCCAAACTCAATTCTTCACCGCTTTCTTCATTATTCCCATTTGTATCTTTTGATCTGACATCAGACAAAGGTATTTTGTATGGGATCAACAGACACAACTCTTCTCTAGTTCTGTTTGACCGTTTCTTGTTGGAAAATTACAATTCCGTGACATTTGCTGTAGCTGGAGCTGGTAAATCATACTGCACCAAGCTGGAAATATTGCGTACATTGATGTTTGATACTGATGTTATCGTCATTGATCCAGAGAAAGAATACGAGTACATGGCAGAAGCCACGGGCGGCAAATACTTCAATATATCCCTGAACTCTGAACATCATATCAACCCATTTGATCTACCTATACCACGCGAAGATGAGTCTGCCAGTGACGTTTTGCGCTCCAATATCATCAATCTTGTTGGATTATTCCGCATCATGTTGGGTGGCTTGAGTCAGGAGGAAGATGCCATCATAGATCGCGCCATCACCGAAACTTACGCCTTGAAAGATATCACTCCGGAATCTGATTTTCGTAATGTTGAACCACCACTATTGTCAGACTTTGAATTGGTCTTGGCTGGCATGGAAGGAGCAGACTCTCTGGTTCAGAGACTTTCCAAATATACCAAGGGCACCTGGGCTGGTTTCATCAACCGTCCATCAAATGTAGATATAAATAAAAAGTTCGTAGTCTTCTCTCTGCGCGATATGGAAGATGAATTGAAGCCGGTAGCTATGTATATCGTCACTCACTATATATGGAATGCTATCCGCAAAAATCTCAAGAAGCGTTTGTTGGTCATTGATGAGGCTTGGTGGATGATGAAATCAGAAGATACGGCTTCATTCTTGTTCAGCCTGGCAAAACGCGGCCGCAAATACTTCCTTGGACTGGCGACGATCACTCAAGATGTGGATGACTTCTTGAAATCACCTTATGGTCTGCCAATACTTACGAACTCCTCTATTCAGATTCTGTTGAAACAATCGCCGACAATCATAGACCATATCCAGCAAACATTTAATCTAACAGATGAAGAAAAGTATTTGCTTCTAGAGTCAGATGTAGGAGAGGGTATGTTCTTCGTAGGACTCAAACATGTGGCCATAAAGATAGTGGCTTCATATACCGAAGACCAAATTATCACCACCAATCCTGCCCAGGTTATGCAGATCGCTCAAGCAAAGAAGGATTTGGAAGCAGCGGGCGGGTAAAAAGTGCTACAATTTACTCATGGCATCAAAAGGGAATAAAGGAAAAGGAATCAAATGGAAATTACTATATGCAATTACCGGCATAATTGACGCTATTCAGTTAATCATTGATTTTACTGGTGTAGGTATACTAATAAGCGAGATTCTAGAAATTATCATGCCTTTTGTGCTTATTGGATATCTAAAAATAATCTGCAGGGTTTCTATGATCACCAAACCCATAAGACTTCTGTCTATAGTGGGAGCCACGGGACTGGATGCTGTGACCGGTGGAGCCGCTCCTTTTTGGGTATTGGACGTCTGGTATATACATAATGATGTAAAGAAAGAAGACGCCGAATATAATGCCGCCATACAACAAGAAATGATGGTGAAAGAAGTATCCGACAGTATGAATCAAGATGGTGTCAGAACCCCATCTCAAACAGCAAAACCTTTGAATAGTGGGGGAGTTCGAGCGCCAACTTTCAATTCCAAACCACCTAGGACTAACCCCAGGATTACATCCGTGTTAAAATAAACCCATGTCTCGCTCTCACAAACTATTAAATACTAGCTGTAAATCATTGTGGGGCATAGGCATCTTCGTCTTGGCCCTTACTTTCAACTTTCAATCCTTCGAGTCTAAAGGACTCTCAGGACCTGAACGGCTTTTAACTTTTAACTCTGTTCGCGCCCAAGGCATCCCCGTTTCGATAGGCGGTTTGGAGCTTTCTGCCTCAACTGACAACCCCGTACCAGGACAAAAAGTTACGATTACGGCAAAAAGTTATAGTACAAACATCAACTCTGCCAAGATCTCCTGGACTGTTGCTGGCAAAAGCGTACTTTCGGGAACAGGAGCGACAAAATTGGAAGTAACAGCTCCTGCTCTTGGCAAGAGATTGACCGTGAATGCTTCCGCAATAACAGCAGAGGGTAGAACCTTAAATAGCTCTATTGCTATAAATTCTGGTTCTGTAGATATGATAATAGAATCTGATGGTTATGTCCCGACATCTTTCAGGGGTAAACTGAGTCCTGTCTACCAAAATCTCGTAACCATAACAGCGATACCGCATTTGGCGAATTCTTCGGGTGTGGAATATGATCCGAAGACCCTCGTGTATAACTGGAAGAAAAATAGCCAAGTCATCCAGGATCAAAGCGGATATGGTAAGCAATCTATCACTTTGGCAGGGGATATTGTTCCGAGAGCATACACGCTGACTGTTACAGTAGGAACTCGCGATGGCAGTGCACAAGCGGTAGGTATGGCTTCGGTTTCATTTAATGAACCTTCAATATCTTTCTATGTAGATGATCCACTGTATGGTCCGCTTTTCAATAGAACTATACTGGATTCTCTCCGCATTGGTTCCAAAAACGAGACGAGTGTTCTCATGGTTCCGTTTGGCTACAACAAACCGTTTGATAGTATCGGCAGTTTGTCATTGTTATGGAAGATAAACGGTGTGGAACATGCAGAATTAGCAGAAAATGAATCAATTGTTCTCCGTGCACCAGAAGGATCTGCTGGGGCTTCGGCTATAGAGTTGGAGATTAGAAATTTGAGAGACATATTGCAAGGGGGTAGCAATGGGTTCAACGCCATATTCAGTGCCAACAGTTCATCCTCAACAGATTCAGTAACCTTTTAAATCATATGAAAAATATATTTTCAAAATCAGTTAGTAAATACGGCCTTTTATTTGTCTTCACGTTCGCAACCGTTACTGGTTCCGTCGCTGTGCCGACTATTACAAAGGCTGATTGGACAGATGTAACCGTTAAGACCAACTACACACTACTAGAGCCACTGCCTTGTATTCAGGGTAAAGAGGGGGCTTCTAGCACTATCCCTTGTACACCAGGACAACAAGTAAAGCAGGTTAATTTCAAGGATTATGTTCAGTATGTATTCAATCTAATTATAGCCTTGGCGGCAGTCGCAGCGGTCTTTGTTATGGTGTACGGCGGTTTTGAGTATATGACATCTCTATCTGCTTCAGGCAAAAGTGAGGGTCTCACCAGAGCCAAAAATGCCATCATGGGGCTTGTATTAGTCTTGGCATCATTCCTCATCTTGCGAACAATAGATCCTAGGTTGGTTGAGATACCGAGTACTTTCCTGCCGCAGTTGCAATTGAAATGTCCGGATAATAAGGATTGGAAATTATCCGACCCGAGATGCAAGTCGAATACACTATCATTGTTTGATAAATTAAGCAGAGATGCGGATGCCTATAATATTGAAATCAGGGATGTTAGGAGCAAGGTAGATCAAATAAATGCAGAGGTCAAAACACTAGAACAACAAAGAAAGACGGTGCAAGATAGAATTACTTCTTACGCTGGAGGTAACAGAACAGCCGACGAACTCTGTCAGTATACATCTGGGGGACAATCTACCGGTGATTCTGAAATTGACGCTATGTGTCTGCAATTATTGAGCCTAGATGATCGTATAGCTACTGGTCAAAACGAAAGCAACACCACAGCAGCCATTGGTCTGATAGAAAAAATCCTAGCAAGAAATATTTACGACTTACGTATTATAGATGGAACAATACCGTCTAGTTCTCTCGGAAATGTTCAACTTTCTTATAAGACTGGCTTTGAAACAGAAATTGCACAAGATTTATTGAATATAGATTCTCGTAGGAATGATTATAAAACACTTGTCGCAAATGATAGTGTAGCAAGCCAAAAGATCGATAACGAGGCCGACTATGCCAAGGCTTATCTGGAAATACAAAGGGAGTTATATCGTCTATATTCTGGTAAATGGCAACAAACTATTGAATATGCATCGACAGCCAAGACAAGGGCTCAAGACAAAATCCAAGAGATAGCAAACAGATATGCACCACTTATCAAAGATGCGGACTTACAGAAAAAATTGACTGAAAGACGTGATACAGCAAAAGAGGCGGTAAGGATCTACAAATAAAATGAAAAAAGTCTTCATCACATTATCAATAATCTTCATCGTCGCTCTGGCTGTATTCGCTTACTGGTATTTCTCCATGAGCGGAAATTCTGGTCAGAGGACAACTTATGGTACCCCTACCCAAAATAACACCTTCGTACCACTGAACAGGCCGGGTACGACGAATACCGGCAGTACAGGAGGAGGAAACGCCACCACGAACACACCTTCAAACAATAATACTGCCACACTGACACCAAATCAGAAAGCCAAAATACCTACATTGAGGCTTATCAGCAATTCTCCCGTCGGAGGCTACGGTGCCAGTACTACGGCCAGTACTACCATCGTGCGTTGGGTTGATAGGGGGAGGGGCAATGTATTTCAAACTAGCGGAATTACTGAGGAAATAGACACCCTCTCAAACACCATCCTGCCTCGAGTATATGAAAGTTCCTGGAACAAAAACCTGACTGCTTTTATTGGGTCCGTATTTCAAGAGAATGGTCTGCCGAGTACGCTGTATGCGGAGATGAAAGCCCAGGCTTCTACCACATCAGCAACACCATTCATACTCAAAGGTAAAAACTTGCCAGAAAATATCATTGGCTATGCCACTTCACCCAAAAAAGACAAGCTATTCTATATGATAAGGGATAATGGAAGCGGGGTAGGCTATATCTCTACTTTTGAAGGCAAGTCTGTCAAAGAAATATTCAATACACCCCTCACACAAGTAAATGTTGACTGGCCGGAAGAAAACACTATCGCCATCACAACGAAGGGGACAGCCAGCCAAGGGGGCTATCTTTACTTCGTCAAACCAAACACAGGGGTTTGGAGCAAGATTGCTGGTCCTATCCAAGGGATAAGTGCTCGTGTCAGTCACGATGCCAAATACGCCATCATTTCCTCAACAAACAACGATACCAGGGAAATTTCTACAAACATATACAATGTTAATAAATTAAACATGGGAGATGCTATGGTTCGTACCATTGCCGATAAGTGTACATGGGGTAATTTCTACAAAGAGATGGTCTACTGCGGAGTACCCACCAAGAATATTTCCGGCACATATCCGGATGATTGGTACAAAGGGAATGTCTCATTCATAGACAAGGTGTGGCAGATCAATGCGGCCACCAGTGAAGTCCATCTGATATCCTCCATTCTAGACCAGTCTGACCGTGTTATAGACGCTTTCAACCTAGGTCTAGATCCCAGAGATACATATCTATTCTTCATGAACAAAAACGACCTATCGCTATGGTCGCTAGATCTAGTTTCTACACAGTAACTATTAATGTGACGGATTGCGCAGGCAGCGCCCAGCAAATTATTTTGGGCGCAGCTGCGTGTTAGTCTTCCGAGTTATTGGTTGGCGAGCCATAGTCTGCCTCAGAGAAGCATAGACTGACGCACCCATCGCATACTCGCCGTCGCCCAAAATAATTTGCTGGGTGCCGCCTGCATCACTACACCTTACCTTTCAGATACTTTTCTCCAACATACAACTCCTGTCCTAGAGTAAACAGGGAACTAACTGACCAATAAATGGCGATGATGGCTGCCGCTTGAGGGAAGCTTGCTGGAATAATCCAATAGACAGAGACGAAGGCAATAATAGGCAAGAAATACTTCATCTGTGTATTCATTGAATTTGATAGCTGTGATGCCATATCCAGTCTCCCATCAGCCCCGATCACATTTGCAGGTGCCTTCTTGTGCTGTCTCGCCGCTACAGAATACTTCATCTGGAAAAACTGTATAGCCGCAGTGATAAGTGCCAAAATCAAGCTTTTACTAGTCAAATCCAGACCCAATAGTGTAGGTGCTGTTATAGGAACATGGATAAAACTGTAAAGTAATTCTGGTTGTACAGTTGGAATGATCTTGTAAAACACAGAGATAAGGGCGAAGAGGATAGGTAATTGTATGATAAGAAGCAGGATGCCAGAAAATGGCTTGATGTTGCGAGTCTTGTAAAGTTCCATGATCTTCGCTGCCTGCACCTGCTTGTCACTAGAGTATTGAGCTTTTACTTTTGCCACTTCTGGCTCTATTTCTTTCATCTTTACCTGAGTCAATAGAGCTTTCTTTGATAGTGGAAACAAAATTAGACGAATGATAATTGTGAAGATAATCACAGCAATACCGACATCTATACCTGGAATAAGATCCATTATACCTACAAGACCGTTGTATAGTGGGAGAAATATGAATTTGTTGTACATGCGAGTTATTCTACTTTAAAATGCCAGCTTTTACAAAGACATCCTTCAATTCTTTTGAGAGAACACTTGAATCTGAATCAATCGCAGTGTTTTTTGCAAAGACAATCACATGATAGCCCCCCGAAATAACAGGGTAGAGATGTCTAACGGCTCCGTACATCCTCCTACGCAACCTGTTGCGTCCTACCGCGGTCTTTGAGACCTTCTTGGGAACAGCTGTGGCAATTTTGGTTATTCCTTCAACTCGCAAGCTTCTCAAGAGAAAAAAGGAAGAGCTTGTTATTCTTCCTTTTTCCACAACGGAATTGAATTCGTTAACGGAGAGTCTCCGTGATTTCGAAAGCATATTATACGGCAACACGGGCACGGCCCTTGGATCTACGGCGGTTCAAAACCTTGCGTCCAGCAGTAGTTTTCATACGAACACGGAATCCATGGCTCTTTGCACGCTTCCTCTTCTTTGGCTTATATGTGAATGACATGGGAGTACTATTACATAAAAAAGGTTCGGAGACAAGTTGTCCACAACTTATCAACATATTTTACAGTCGTCCACAAGTAGGCATAATTATAAACAGGTATATACTTACCTCATAAAAATTTCACAAAAAATATTATGAATGACTACTCAAAAATGTGGCAAACCGCTCTGGTAGAGATAGAAACCGCTGTTTCTCAGGCAAACTTTTCTACATGGTTCAAAGAAACCAGCATTCTAAAAGAAGAGGAGGGTGTCATATACCTCGGTGTCCCGAATTCTTTTACCCAAGAATGGCTTTTCAAGAAGTTCCACAACTCTATTCTGCGCATTTTACGCCAGATGAATGAGCGTGTACGAGCCTTGGAGTATGTAGTCACCAAGGAAGAAGAGTCCAGAGGTTCATCCAGCAGTCGCAAACCCATGCTGGCACCGACAATGTCGATGCCTCTGCAAGATTTCTACATAAACAAGGAAGACAATCTAAACCCACGTTATACATTCGAAAACTTCATCATAGGACCATTCAATGAGATTGCTCACGCAGCCTCCCAAACAGTCATAAAGAATCCTGGACAGATTTACAATCCACTATTCGTCTATGGATCCACAGGCAGAGGCAAAACCCATCTTATTCAGGCTGTGGGTAACCAAATAAAGAAGCAGTACCCAAACAAAAAGGTCTTCTACATGACCTCCGAGAGATTTGGTTCGGAGTTCTTCACGGCGATCCAAGAAGGGATGGTCCAATCGTTTAAAGAAAAGTATCGCAAATATGATGTAGTCATCATGGATGATGTCCAATTCTTCTCAAACAAAGACAAGTTCCAGGAGGAACTCTTCCATTTCTTCAATACATTCCATGATACTAGCCGTCAGCTTATATTTTCGTCCGACAGACATCCAAATGTCATACCTGGACTGGAGGACCGTCTACGTGGCAGGTTCAGCGTGGGGATGATTGTAGACATACCAGAGCCAGATCAGGAATCACGCATCGCCATCATCAGAACCAAGGGAAATGTACACAACATAACCCTGTCAGACGATGTGGCAAATTATATCGCCTCAACAATAGAGGATAACATCCGTGAGATAGAGGGTATCGTAAATGTCATCGCTTGTCAGACCCAGCTCCGCAATCGTGAATTGACCATAAATGAGATAAAGAATATCCTCAAAAACAGTGTTAAGGCTAAGAAAACCGTATCCATCAAAGACATTGTGAAGATAATATCCGAATTCTACAACATAGATGAGGATAGTATATATAATAAAACTCGCCGAAAAGAGGTTGTTAGACCAAGGCAAGTGGCAATGTATGTCCTTCGTGAAGATTTCGGCATTTCATTCCCATCTATTGGGGAGAAAATGGGCGGAAGAGATCACACTACAGTCATTCACTCTTATGAAAAAATCCGAGAGGACATCAAGAGTGATCAATTATTACTACAAGAGATAAATCAGGTAAGGTCGATGTTATAAGGCTGTGGAAAACTAGCTAACAAAAAGTAGATTACTTTGGGATAAGAGCGGACACAAAAAAGCAGAATGGGTTACCAACACAGGAACAAGTATTACATACGGAAAAAAGTTACAAAATATTATTAAATAGAGCCAAAAGAAAAAACTATCAACATATCCACAGACCTAATAGTAATTGTTTGATTAAAAATTTAAAAAAACAACATGAAGATTGAAATTAATTGCCAAAAACTAAAAGAAGCGGTCTCTTTGGTTGAGAGGGTGGCAGGGAAACACCTAACTCTCCCAATTCTATCTTGTGTTTTGCTTGAATCCAAAAAAAACACCGCCACTCTCAAATCAACAAATCTAGATGTTGGGGTAGAGGTTTCTGTTCCGGTCAAGTCCGGTGATGATGAAACGGTGGCTGTTCCTGGGAACATCATCTCATCTTTCGTTTCTCAGATTTTTGATCCAAATCAGGTTGTGAGAATGGAAACTTCCTCTGGTAATTTGAATATTTTAGCTTCTAAGTCAAAAGGGAACATAAAAACCTTTCCTCCTGAAGATTTTCCGACGATACCAAGGGTTACGGATGGCAAAATATCAGTTTTGCCGGCAGAATTGTTGATAAAAGGCCTGAAATCTGTCTGGTATAGCTCATCAGTATCAAGTGTTAAGCCGGAACTAGCCAGCGTTTATGTATACAAAGATGGTGAATCGCTGGTTTTTGCCGCCACAGACTCATTCCGTTTGGCAGAAAAGAGAATAAAATTGCCCAAGACAACCAACATGAACGATATTCTTATACCATTCAAGAATATTGCTGACATTGTTCGTGTTTTGGAACATATCAACGGTGAAGTCGAGGTTTGTATGAACAAAAACCTTGTCTCATTCAGTTCCAACGGAGTATATCTAGTCTCCCGCATTATTGACGGAGTTTTCCCAGATTACAAGCAGATAATTCCAAAAGGGTATATTACCGAGGCGGTTGTCTTGAAGCAGGATTTGATAAATGCGCTTAAAATATCAAATATATTCTCAGATAAATTTAATCAAGTGCACTTTACTGTTGATCCAAAGGCCAAGATATTTGAAATACAGACGAAAAATAGTGATATCGGAGAGAATAAGGCTGCCGTTGACGCCGCCCTAACAGGGGATCGTTTGGAGATCAATTTCAATTACAAGTATATCGTCGACTGCTTCCAGTCAATAGATGCAGACAGTGTCTCTCTACAGTTTAGTGGCCTGAATAAACCTATGGTTATTCGTCCGGTCTCTGGAGATCAGTCCTTCATGTATCTGGTAATGCCAATGAATCGCTAAGGCTTATGTTCGGAATAGGTCAATTTTTAAAGAGAATACAAAACTCAAGAACAAAAGATGTTCTGATTGTTTTGTCTGTCAAAGAGGCTGTAAAGAAGTGTGTTGGTATAGAGATTCCAGAGAAGGATATCGTTATTAAGTCTAATAAAGCCTCATTAAATAATATAAGCCAATCTCTACGGTCAGCAATCTACATTAAAAAACAAGCGATTTTGAAAGAGATCAACGAAAGGCAAGGGTTTCGAGTAATTGATGATGTCAGGTAACTATTACTGCGTCGTGAAGTTTATTGAAGTCTGAACTTTGTTATATGCCGTATCGTAAACCGTTACCGACAGGGTATTGTTCGATGTTAGACCACTGACACTCACATCGGCAGGGACAAAAGATATATTTAATGGATCGTTTTCTTTCGTCAGGACATATTTATTGTTCAGGTACACTTCACTTTTCTTGGCTGGATAAGGACCTGTTATTTGCAGCTTAATTGATAGTAACTGCTGAGGATCAATACTCGTATTGTTTGCAGGTGAGACGATCGTTAGCTGCGGCATCTTTTCCGAAGTGTGGACATCATCGGTGGCAGATATTGGAACAGTGGAGGAACCAACCTCTTTGAACTCTGGATGACTCTGTTTCCATGTATCAAACCATTTCCTGACACCAAATTCCCAATAAGCATATTGTGAATCATTTGTTGGGGTGGTTGGGGCTGGTCCTTGGGGATCATCTTTGTTTACCCAATGTAAAATCGTGTGTACATTATCGAAGACAATCTCCTTAGTCGTTTCTGGTGGGGTATATTGAGTCGCTAGTTTTCCAGATACAGTGTCTATTTTATAAGAATACCCACCTTGCCAGATACCACGAAGCACTGGTTTGCCCTCGGTTATCGGTGGTAATGGCTCTTCAAAATTGCTTGGAGGATAATTCTTCGCTACTTGTGACATGAAAGCACCCCAAAGAGGAGAGATTATAAGCCCAGCCACATTATGTTGCATCGGTATGTTGTCGTTATTACCGGCCCAAGCGCCCACAACAAGGTCGGAGGTGTATCCAACCGTCCAGACATCTCTATAGTCGTTTGTGGTACCAGTTTTGATAGCTACAGGCCTGCCAACACTTTCTCCTATTGGTTTCAGACTATTCATACGGACATCGGTATCTGAGAGAATGCTGGAGATCTTACGAGCAATCTCAGGATCAAGCACTTGTGCCGGATTGGTTGTTGATTTTTCCAAGACTATATCCTTCCTATCACGAACTTCTAATATAGAGCGGTATGGGTTTCTGATTCCATCGTTGGCAAACACACCATAGGCACTTGTAAGGTCTAGAAGTTTGACTTCGCCACCTCCTAGGACCAATGTTAATCCATAACGGTTTGGATCATTGAGGCTTGTGATGCCCATATCTTTGGCGGTTTGGATTGATTCTGGTATGCCTGCCAGATACAAAGCTTTTACCGCTGGAATGTTGCGAGATTGCGCTAGGGCTGTGCGAATCTGCAAAGGTCCCTCAAAAATATCATCATATTCTCCCGGCATATAACAAACTTTTACTGGGTCATCTGTTGGGTTTATAGGTTTTCCCTCGGGGGTGCAGTGTGTTGAGAATTCTGTTTCGGCATCAAAGAGGACTGTTTCTGGTGTGTAGCCTTTTTTGAATAGAGTGGCGTACACGAACGGTTTGAATGTAGAGCCTGGCTGGCGTTCTGCTAATGTTACATTGAAATTGCCGTCTATCTTTGGATCAAAATAGTTTCGTGAACCAACCATAGTCAAAATATCTCCGGTTTTTGGATCAATGGCGATCATGGCAGTATTGCTGGCATTGAAGTTTGTAGCTAGGGAAGATCCAAATTTCGTTATCACATCCTCAGCTTTTTGTTGCATGCTGTAATCCAGTGTGGTTATAACTTTGAGCCCACCATTACTAACAGCGTCCTCGCCATATTTTTGTATCAGATAATCCCTGACAAACATTACAAAATGTGGAGCCCTGATACCGCTGGCATCTTTTGAAAGGAATAAAACATTTTCCTTTTTGGCATTGTTGTATTCTTCGGTACTGATCATTCCCAATGCCTTCATGCGATCAAGGACGATCTTCTGTCTCTGTGTGAGAGCGTCTTTGTGTAAACCATAAGGCGAAAAATAGGTTGGCGCCTGAGGTATGGCTGCCATATATGCAGATTCTGCCAACGATAGTTCCTTGGCTGGTTTGCCGAAGAAGGCTTGACTGGCTTCTTCTACTCCATACATTGTTCCGCCATAAGGGCTTTCGTTGAGATAAGCTTCAAGTATCTGATCTTTGCTTATAGCTCTGGTTAATTTTATTGCCAGGACAAACTCTTTGATTTTGCGTGTAATAGTCTTGTCTTGTGTTAAAAGAGAGTTTTTGACTACCTGCTGAGTGATTGTGGATGCCCCCTGACTGTATTCGCCAGACAGGAAATCGGCGAGGAGAGCCCGAATGATAGATGTCGGTTCTACACCGATATTGTTGTAGAAGTTTGAGTCTTCTATGGCAATGGCGGCCTTGCCGAGATAAGGAGACATTTCAGAGAGGGGAATGATGGTCAGTTTTACATTCATCCCGGTGTCATATAATAGAATTGTTCCAGTGCGGTCGTATATCTTTGTAGACTCAATAACCTTTCTTGTCTGGAAAGAATTCAGGTCAGGCATACGCAGAGTTGCTACCCAGAGTGCTATAAGACCGATTAGCACAAAAATAGCCGATATTCCTAACAGGATCACGGTTTTCAAGAAGCGGAGCCTCTTTTTTCTGTGATGAGACATTAGAAACTAGTATAGCGCCAAGCGAGGATTTATGAAAGTTTATTTTCATAAAATCCGAGCGCAGGCGATATATGAGCGAAGCGAATATGACACTACTGCTCCCATTTGTCACCAAAAGGGTTGAGTTCGTCGTCATCCAAACTAACTTCTTCCGATGTGGTTTCGTCAGTTTCTTCTTCTGGGATGAGGGGGTCAACTTCGGGTTTTTCGTCAGTACCAATGACTGGCTCTGGGAGATCGAGCTCCAAAGGTTTCTTGGATTTGGTTGGTGGAATATCCATGACTTCTTCCGTCTCGGTATGAGATTCCTCCACACGTGTCTCACTTTTTGTTTTTTTGTTTTGAGCGTGTTTTGTTGGCATACACTTAGTTTTTACATTGCTAAATTTAGTGCGTGCATATGTTGTAACAAAGACGCAATCCTTTTGCAAGAAAGGGGAGTTGGGGATAATGATGAAGTTTCGAAGCGGGAAACGATATTACATTCCGAACCCACGATCGGCCTTGCTCGCGCCACAGAGTAGCTCACAAGGCGAATAATAGTTCCTCTCGCCAGCCTGCGGTACTCGCTCCGTGAAATTGCTAGGTAAAAGGCTCAGGAATTGTAAACAATTCCAACGACATTCGCCTTTTACCAAGCAATTTCTACTGCGCTCAGACATGTCCTCGGCTGTTTCGAGGAACTATTATTCGCCTTGCCGTCTTAACCCACCTCTCGCTGCGTGTGTGAGTGCTACAGCAATAGCATCGTATTCATCGTCAACCCTTTTCTTTTTTGTCATTGCGACCAGCAAATCCACCATTTTTATGATACGCGACTTGTCACTGGAGCCATCGCCTGTTACCGCAACTTTTATCTCCATTGGAGTATATTCAAATATAGGAATATCTCGTTTGATAGCCTCATGCATGATGATGCCGCGGATCTCCGAGACACGCATAGCAGTCTTTTGATTTTTCGTTATGAATAAATTTTCAATTGCTAAAACATCCGGTTTATATTCATTGAAGACGCGGTCAACTTCCATACCGACTTTTTTAAATCTAGAGTAGATATCTTCTTTTGAAGAAGTTTGTAGACACGATGAATACAATACAGTTTCTTTGCCCTTCGTGGGTTTTTCAATCACGGCAATACCGAGGCGATCATAGCCGGGATCTATTCCCAGGATTCGAAGTCTTGCGCCAGATTGAACTTTATTCGGCATTGGTGAAGACATCCTGAACTTCTTCGTTATTTTCCAATTCTTCTACAAGCTTGGTCAATGTTTCTATGTCGGCATCTTCTAGCGGCATAGTTGTGGTCGGTGTCCATCCGTCATTGGTCTTCTGGAAAGCCCATGAAGCACTGCCTGGGGAAGCGAGCTCGAAACCATTGAGTGACAAGATGTGTTTTATCTCCTGCGCGGCCTTGTTGCGGTTGTCTGTCAGGGCTGAGATAAGTATAGCGACGCCTCCTGGCCCGTATGATTCATAGATGATGGATTCCATAGCGGCGCTATTATCAGTCATGGCCTTTTTCACAGCACGATCTATAGTGTCATTGGGCATATTCTCTTTGCGAGCTTTTTCTATTGCTGATGCCAAACCAGGTGAAGTCAGATTGCCGTGAGCTTTCTTGGCCTCAACGGTTATCAACCTTACGAATTTACCGAAATGCTTGCTCTTTTGGGCATCATTCTTGGCCTTGAGGTGTTTTATCTTTGAGAATTTATTGTGTCCTGACATGGTAGTTAGTTATAAAGTTATAAGGTTATAAAGTTTGTAAAGTTATAATAGCTTCGCCGTGCCTTTGACTCCGATATGTGCATACGCTTTGTCTGTAGCTGTTCTGCCTCGCGGTGTGCGTTCCAACAAACCTAATTGTATCAAATAAGGTTCATAGACTTCTTCTATAGTCGCTTGTTCCTCAGATAGGGCCGCCGCTAATGTATTCAACCCCACAGGTCCGCCGCCGAATTTATTAATAAGAACTTTCAAAATATCGCGGTCGGCCTGAGTGAGACCTATTATATCTACACCAAGCATGGCAAGGGCTTTCTCTACAGCATCTTTCGTAAGCGAGGTCTTCTTGATCTGGGCATAGTCACGGCAACGCTTGAGGTGATAATTGGCGGTGCGTGGGGTAAATCTGGATCGTACGGCGATCTCTTTCACAGCATCGGGATGGATTTCTATGTCCAAGATCTTTGCCGAACGCTTGACGATGTCAGAGATCTCATCATCTGAGTAAAATTCAAGCTTGAATACACCTCCGGAGAAACGAGAGCGCAGTGGCGCAGAGATCATCGCTATCCTAGTCGTTGCCGCAATGAGGGTGAATTGAGGAAGATCTAATTGAATAGTTCGAGCCGATGGACCCTTGCCGATGATGATGTCCAAAGTGCCGGTTTCCATAGCAGGGTAGAGGACTTCCTCGATGGCTTTGTTCAGACGATGAATCTCATCTATGAATAGAATGTCTCCAGTAGAAAGATTTGTGAGAACAGAAGCGAGATCTCCGACTTTCAAAATAGCTGGACCGGAAGTAACTTTCATCTGCGCGCCGGTCTCTTTTGCGATCAGGTGTGCCAGTGTAGTCTTGCCGAGTCCCGGTGGACCGTAGAAAAGTATATGTTCCGGCGGATGTTTGCGCTCTTTTGCAGCAGTAAGCAGTATATGCAAGTTGTCTTTTATCCCTTTTTGGCCAATGTATTCGTCCCAACGCGAAGGACGGAGGGTTTGATCCAGGAACCCCACTTCTTTTTCATTTAATGGTGTATCTTTGATACTTCTTGACATTTAGATATGAGTATGCTAGTATTCTACACGAGTAAGATATTTAAACGCTAAGTGCTTGGTTGTCTAATATTAAGCATACAGCGCAAGAAGCAAAAAACAAAGCGTAGATTAGGGGGTATTTTCGAGCTCACGAACCTCTAAGCAATGGCCTTCCCAGGTTTGGGCATAGTTCTAAGGACATTCTGGTTGCAATGCTTCGGTATTGCGTACTGGAATTCTCCTCGGGACTGTGCCTCGCGCGACGCATCACGCGTTGCGATATTGCTTAGAGATTCTCGCGCTTGAATCTCTCCGAGAACGCTTCTGTTGGCATCCTAGCGCTGTCCACAGGAAAAAGGCAAGTGACAAGTGACGCCGAACATGGTGAATAGTTTTTACCTTACCTTCATCCCAGACTTTTGGAGCGCCTCAGTATATTCTCTTTGAATTCTTTCCAATTCAGAATGTCTCTTTTGATGTTCAAGTTTGAGTGTCCTGATATCGGACATCAGTTTTGGCTTCTTCCTTTCAAATTCTCTTAATTGAGCTTTCTTTTCTTCCAGAGTTCTTTCTAAGGTAATTATTTCTTGTTTTACTTTCGGCATACCAGTTTCCATCGCCTGTAACTCTTCTTCCTTGGCTTTCAATTCATGAGTCTCTTTTTCGGTCTCTCTTTGTAAAGCCTGGATCGCTTGGTTCAAATCATTTGGGTTTTGCATATTATTTTTTCGCCCTTCGAATCTTGCGAGGAGCGAAGTAGGATTAATCTTGTAATGATATAACTCTCTCCAATTCTTCAAGGGATGTCATTCCTCGAAGTATTTTCAATACGCCGTCCTGTCTCATGGTGAGAATACCCTGACCTTTTGCAGCGGCCCATATCTCGCGTTCGCTCGGATTCATCTCTACAGCGCTCTCTATCTTCGCATCTGTGAGAACTGCCTCGTACACACCGATACGACCTTTGTATCCAGTCATATTACATTTATCACAACCGACAGACACCCACATCTTTGAACGATTGTCTGGGATGAGTTTCTTGTCCTCAATTTCATTGATAACATTCTCAATCTCTTTTTGGGATTCACCTTCAATAACAACTTCTTTCTTGCAGGATTCACAAAGTTTCCTAGCCAATCTCTGCGCCATGGCGATACGGACAGCTGAAGTTATAACTTTTGAATTGACTCCGAGATCTATGAGGCGTGGGAATGTGCCGGCGGCATCATTGGTGTGCAGGGTAGAGAAGACGAGGTGTCCGGTCAAAGCAGAATTGACTGCGATATCGGCGGTCTCATGATCGCGGATTTCACCGACCATGATGATGTCAGGGTCCTGGCGAACGGCGGCACGCAGACCTTCCAGGAAATTGTAGCCCTTATCATTGACCTGAGTTTGTACGATGCCGGGCAGATGATATTCAATAGGGTCTTCAATGGTAATTATCTTTACCTGTGGTGTGTGGATCCTTTTCAAAAATGCGTACAGAGTGGTTGTTTTGCCGGAACCAGTTGGACCAGTGGTGAGTATCATACCGTCGGGTCTTTCCATTTCCTTCAATAGAATAGAGAGAAGTTTCTCGTTGATGCCAAGGTCTTCAAGGGAAATATCTATAGACTTGGGGTTTAGTAAGCGCATCACGATGGATTCGTCATAAGCGCCAGGGAGTATGGACACGCGAACTTCTATCTCACCAATATTCAAATGGATACTGAAACGGCCGTCTTGAGAAGCCTTCTTCACATTTAACTTCATGCCCGATATGAGTTTGATGCGGGAAAGTAGAAGTTTGTATGTCTCCAGATCAAACCTGATAACATCTTGCAGTACGCCATCTAGTCTGTAACGCAGACGAACATAACCTTCTTCTGGTTCAAAATGTATATCGGAGGCCTCTACAGCCAAAGCTCCGGCTACGGCGGTCTCTAGTATGTGGGATACACGGTAACTCTTTTTCTCAGAGATGGCGGTTTCTAGGATGGAAATAATAGCAGGGAGATTCTTGGCCTGATTTATAATATTAGTTATTTCTTCGCTAGAGATCTCTAGTGCTCCAGCCTTGCTCTCGTAGGCGAAAGACAGGTCGCCGTAAGTTTTCCATGCCTTCTCTAAGCCCTGAGTTGAGGTGATAGTGAGCTCCGGTGTATATCCTTTCTTTTTCAAATCTTCCAATACAGCCAAGACCTTGGCGTCTTGGGGATTCCTAGCGGCAACCTTGATCTTCTTGTCCAGTAGGGCATAGGCGACGACCTGTGACTCACGAGAAATATTCTCCGGTATCAGACGCAGGGCATCTGTGTTTACGGATTGCGCCATGAGGTTTACATACTCCAGTCCATATTTGCCGGAGAGGATGCGTACGAGCTCCTCCTCTTCCTTATGTAATAGGTCGGACAGTTTTCGCTTTTGTTTATCCTCGTCAAAGATGATGGTCATTTGGGATAATTGTAATACGAATCGGCGAATTATACGACTTTTTATATAGCTTGACAACCACAATAGGTATGCTATAATGGTGGGGTAACAGAGAGATAACAATAAACCAATAGAAGAAAGAGAGTACATTGTGAAAACCAACAAAATCGTTAAGCTGCTCAGTCTGATCATCCTGACCATCATCACCCTCAACTTCACTGGCTGCGTCACGTCCGTGACGAATACGGATTCCAGCGGCAATAAACATCGCCGCCTCAGCATCATGGACCCGCTGGCCAATTGCGCCAGCGATAATGGTGGAAATGTGCGGATCCAGCAGGGTGTGTCCATCGGCGGTGTGGGGCAGATCCAGACCACGGGTCGAATGATCTTCGTCCCAGAAGGGCAGAGCCCGCCACCGGGATTTGTTCCGGTCGGGTCTCAGACTCAGACCAAGACTTGGAGTCCGACGGAAATGTCGGACACAACTATCAGACGGTGAAAATCACTCGCATTTCGCAACCAGCCGCTATTCCTTCAAGGACTAGCGGCTGATTTTTTTATTCAGAAATATGCGCTATATTTAGATAGTTAGATATTATGAAAATTCACACATCACATTCACTGGAAGAAACACAAAAGATCGCCGCCGAATGGCTGGTGAGTATTATCCAAGATCCGATCTTGGACAAGAAAGAAGCAACCGTCGTTGGCCTGTCTGGTCACCTCGGAGCTGGGAAGACGGCTTTTGTAAAAGCGGTGGCGAAGGAACTCGGAATTACAGGGGAGGTTACGAGTCCGACTTTTGTGCTGATGAAGATATATAGTATCGAGGTGAGGCCTAGTAGGCCTAACCTACAAGGCCCAACCTACAAGGTCTCGCCTTGGACAAGACTGATTCACATCGACGCATACCGCCTAGAAAAAAGGGAAGAGTTACAAGCTTTGGACTTTGAGAATATTGTTTCGGATCCTGGTAATCTGGTGATGATAGAATGGCCGGAAAATGTGGATTTGAATGAGTTTGAGAAAAATTGTCACCTGAAGTTTGAGATAAGGGATGGGGTTTATGAGATCAAGATTGATTAGGGTGGTGGTTGATGGCGTAGGGAAATAATCTCACACTTTATTTTTGTAGTTTCAAAAAACACCGCAGAGCGCGGTGTTTTTCTCTTCGCTTAAAGGTTTAGTTAGATGCAGATTGCTGTTGCTGTGAGTGGTCCGGTTCCACTGTTGAAATAGGCACTACAGTTCCAGCCGGCATTATCACTAGTTGGAGCTGTTTTCATGATGGTGCTACCTGAGTTATATGAGGAGGAACATCCCCCGCCGATAATCTTTTTGGGAGAAGTACACAAAACACTGGAATCTACATACACCCCTCCGCCAAGAGGAGTAGGAGCCGAGTTCGAGTTTGTCACATATTCAACTGCCGCTCGCACGTCTGAAATTGAAATTCCAGGAGTTCCTCCACTCACCGTACTCAAACATTTCGTACCGTCACTGTTCAAACAGAAGTCATCAGCCTTGGTAACACCAGCAACCTGCAATTTTACAGCTGGAGCTTCCGTGCCGACACCGACATTGCCAGTCGCTCCCTTGATGGTCATCCAGGTAGGACTGCCGTACATGGCAGTGATCTTCAGATCAGCGGCACTAGAGGTGAAAGCCGTACCACTCTGAATATAGTTGACTCCCGCTGACGTGATAAATCTCATGGCACTAGAAGCGTCGTAAACACCCAAACCATAGCCGCCGAATACATCCAGCCTGCGAGGGAATGTTGCTGCGGGCGCTGCTCCCAAACCGACATTACTGGTGGTTTGGATTGTGCCAGTTATGATGTCGTCCATGACTCCTGTGCCAAATACACGGAAGTTTACCCCAGGAAGAATACCTGAACTGGCACCTATTCCCAATGGGCCACTCTTGTACTGTGTTGTTGCTCCGGTATTGATAGGTGCGTCCACATTGCCGTTTGGTGGAGCACTAGCAGGTGCTGTCCATGTTCCAGTAGCGAGTACGGATAAGGCAAACGCTCCAAATCCGAGTCCTGTTAGGATACTCACACGCTTCATTGTTGGGAATAGGTTTTTCATAATGGTTTTGCTTTTAATGAAATAATATTAAATTTCTGATAATTGTTTTACTATTGCAGCTCTCTGGGTGTCGGTTAATTTGGTTCTAGTTTTCTTTAATTGTATAGAAGTGTTAGTAATCGTTTGTGTGTCTGGGCTTGAGTTTGAACTTTCTAACTGGTTGACTATTTGTTGACGCATCTGTGCCTCCGTGAGTTCGGTTGAACTTAATTGATAAGGTGTATAATCCTGAATTGCTGGTTTGGTAGACCAGAAGATCAAACCAATAACAATAGCCACGATAATAACGACCACAAGTAACATCAACAAACGACGATGTTCGTGGTGTGGGATGGGTGTCCCCGGTAGGACGTGTGATCTGAGAAAATTACTAGGCATTTCACTCACCATTGTAACATTCTGTGAACACGACCGAATAGGGGAAAATATGTGTATAACCATACATGATACAATACCGTTATGACCGCAAAAGTTATCCATGATAAAAAAAGATTGGTTTTGCTTGATGCTCACGCCATATTACATCGCGCATATCACGCTCTACCGGATTTCTCTACAGCCAAGGGTGAACCGACCGGTGCACTGTATGGTCTGTCGGCGATGCTTCTTAAAATTATTGAAGATTTGAAGCCGGATTACATAGTGGCTTGTTATGATGTGAAGGGTCCGACCTATCGGCATGAAGCTTACAAAAAATACAAGGCTGGGAGGAAAGCGGCCGAAGATGACCTCGTCGCTCAGATGATAAGTTCACGCAGAGTGTTTGAAGCATTCAATATCCCTATATATGACAAACAAGGTTTCGAGGCGGATGATATTTTGGGGACGATAGTAGAACAAATCACCCCCACACCCTCTCGGCCCGACGCGGTCTCCCTTCGTTTCGCTTCGCGAAAGTCGGGAGACGCGTCGCTGCCTGCGGGTGTGGGAGCGGTCGAGATAATCATAGCATCTGGCGATATGGATACTTTGCAATTGGTCAGTGGCAAAGATGTGAAGGTCTATACTTTGAAGAAGGGTTTGAATGACACGATTATGTATGACGAGGACGCTGTTAACAAGCGTTTTGGTTTTGGTCCGGAACTCATACCTGATTACAAGGGACTTCGTGGAGATCCATCGGATAACATCATTGGCGTGAAGGGTATAGGCGAGAAAACTGCCACGATATTGATCACGACATTTGGGACTATTGAAAATATGTATAAGGAGTTGGAGGCTGGTAATGACAATAAATTCAAAAAGGCTGGCATTACTCCGCGCATCATTCAATTACTCAGAGACAATAAAGAAGAGGCAGAATTCAGTAAAATGCTGGCTACAATCCGTCGTGATGCACCGATAACATTTGAATTGCCTAAGAAGACTTTCAGAGATGATTTGGATTTGAGGAAAGTGAAAAATCTATGGAATGAATTGGAGTTCAGGACATTGGGGCAGAGGCTAGATAAAGTTATGCATCCTGTAGTTGGGAACAAGATTGATGTGGGTGTTGTTGATGGGGAAGAGAGTTATAAAGTTAAAAGTGCAGAAAACACAAACCAACAGTCACTTTATGAGGCTGTTTCCAGTGATGAATTAGAGAAAACAGGTATAGCCCTGTGGCTTATTAATTCCAATATCGTAAACCCGAAACTTGAAGATGTTTTGAATTTTGTGAATACAGAAGACTTTGAGATTGCCAAGAAAAAGATATTTGAAGAATTGGATCACCTAGATCTGCGCAAGGTTTATGAAAACATTGAATTACCCCTGATCCCAATCACTCACAAGATGGAAGAATGTGGGGTAAAAATAGATCGTGTTGTATTACAAAACTTGGCGAAAACATATCACGCCGAAGTAGATAGGTTGAATAAAGAGATAACGAAATTGGCCGGCATGGAATTCAATATAAACTCCCCAAAACAACTAGGCGAAGTTTTGTTTGATAAATTGGGTCTAGTCGGGAAAAATATGAAGAAAACTTCTGGCGGGGCGCGTTCTACTAGAGAATCAGAATTGGAGAAACTCCGCGGTTCGCACCCGATCATCCCTTTGATATTTGAACATCGCGAACTGCAAAAACTCCTATCTACTTACATAGATGCCATACCGCCGCTTCTGGATGACAAAGACAGATTGCATACCGATTTCATACAATCAGGCACTACTACTGGTCGCATGGCTTCGCAGACACCAAATCTACAGAATATCCCGATCAAAACAGAACTCGGCAAAGCTATACGCAATGCTTTTATTGCGGAGAAAGGATTCAAACTCTGTAGTTTTGATTATTCACAGGTGGAGCTTCGCATCGCTGCCTTTTTGTCCGGTGATGAGAAATTGTTGGAAATATTCCGAAAAGGGGAAGACGTACATACTTCGGTAGCATCTTTCGTATTCAAGGTTCCGCGAGACGAAGTCACTCCAGCTATGCGTCGTCAGGCAAAGGTTATTAATTTCGGAATAATATATGGCATGGGAGTGATGGCATTGAAACAAAATCTTGATACGACCAGAGATGAGGCGCAGAAGTTTTTGAATAGTTATTTTGAAACATTCAAAACCCTCGCTGATTATCTAGATAATGTGAAGAAGGAAACGGGGGAGCGCGGATACACGACTACTTTCTTCGGTCGCAGACGATCTTTCGAAGGCATAAATTCCAAGATTCCATATATAAAGGCGGCGGCAGAACGCATGGCGATAAATGCTCCGATCCAGGGGACTGGAGCTGATATTGTGAAGTTGGCGATGATAAAGATAGATGGATATATTAGGAAAAATAATTTGGAGAAAGATGTTTTTCCATTACTCCAGGTGCACGATGAATTGGTCTGTGAAATCCGTAATGAAAAAGCAAAGGATATTTCGTCTGAAATCCAGAAGATAATGGAGTCGGTGGTTGATCCGAAAGACATCAAGGGTATTGTATTGAAGTCATCGGCTTCTGTTGGTGATAATTGGGGAGAGCTCAAGTAGGAAAGAGCGGTGGCATTTTATTTCCAAGGACGCGGATATTTTCCTGCTGGAAAATTCCTAGTGCTCGCGCCAGTCGCGCTCGCAGTGTCCTTGGAAATAAAATGTCACCGCTCTTTCCTTACTCGCCATCAAACACTATACTTACAGTATGCTTTACATATTCCACGGCTCCGATATTGCGAAATCAGGTGACAAAGCAAGGTCGCTTGTCAGTTCGTTGCGCGCAAAGAAAAATGATGCGACTTTTATCTCTGTGGGTGCGAATGATTGGAGTGAATCGGTGATTGAGGAGAATATCGGCGGGCAAGGATTGTTCTCCAGCAAATATATTATTTTTCTTGATCGGGTAACTGAAAACTCAGAGGCGAAAGAAAAGATCGTTGACTTTATACCCACGATGCACGAGTCCGCGAATATCTTTATTGTTTTGGAAGGCAAGTTAAATGCGGAATTAAAAAAGGCTTTTGATAAATATGCGGAGAAGGTTGTGATGTCGGACGAAATCGCCGCCGCATCTTCTTTTGGCCGAGCTACGGAGGGCAAGAGGGAGTTCAATATTTTTGCTCTGGCAGATGCGGTAAGTTCTCGTGACAGGATGAAATCTTGGATGATATATCGCCAGGCTGTTGATCGCGGTCTGGAATCAGAGAGTATTGTTGGTACATTGTTCTGGCAAGTGAAGTCCATGATCCTTGCAAGTGAAGCTAAAACTGCTGGTGAGTGTGGTTTGAATCCATTTGTTTTCAGTAAAGCTAAGAGGGGTGCGGGCAATTATTCCAAAGAAGAATTACGAAACTTATCAGAAAAACTCATCACTATATATCACAACGGGCATAGGGGAATGGGGGATATTGAATTGGGGGTGGAAAGAGTGTTGTTGGGATTGGGGAGATAAAAATAAATAAAAAGCCGACGAGTGTCGGCTGTGCTGAATGCTCCATCCTCAATTGAAAGAGCTGATCGGACGGATATATACGGATGTCTCCTTGTCCGTATTGTCTTTGTAACGGATTCTGATTGACAGCTTCTCGCCCGTGAGAAGTCTGTACATCCAGTACTTATCACTCGACAACATTTGGTCGTGTGGGAGACTGTGTGCGAAAAACCAGCACATCTTTTCGTATTCTTCGTTCGGGGCAAAGATTTTATCTATCCTCCCGATGTTTGCGAGATAGATGTGGACCAACCAAAGCGGGGTGGGGTTGTCGTTTATGTACCCGCGGAGAATACCGACCTTACGGAAACATCTCAGAGGGATAAATATTCCAGTTTCCTGTAGGACTTCTCTTTGGGCGCTGTGTTTCTGGCTTTTGTCAGTCGGTTCGGTAGCTCCGCCTGGCGGCACAAATTTGCCGCTTCCGACCACCTTCCGCGTTCTCTTTTCGTCACCCTTTCTTTTTTTCCTCTTCAAGCCGAGAAGAACTCTCGTCGTCCTTTGCCATATAGGCCTGTCGAGAATGAGGGTAACATTCCCCACATGTGTTTTAGTTTTCATACGTTTTCAATTCTAAAGAAAGATTACTCCATGCCAGATTATTGTCAATTTATGCATCAACTTACAAAAAGGTGATTGCACAAAGCGTATTTTGTGATAATCTGTCAATTATCCTCTAGATTTGTTTATTGCGCCCATAGAAGGTTGGCGAAAGGTTAGTCGTTCCTTAAATTTAAAAACATTCTTTAAATATATGCGCCCATAGCTCAGGTGGTAGAGCAACTCCCTTTTAAGGAGTGGGTCGTTGGTTCGAATCCAACTGGGCGCACCCTTCGCTAGATTTTATAAACATGTTGGAACATATAGGTTTCTTCGTATTTTGGCTTTTTTGTGATACGTGTTCGAGCTTCAAAAGTTGGTCAAAAAGTAGGGAGGGATTTGATTTTATTATAAGTCCGTCGGAAACTTGGAAATTATCCCAAAAGAATGCCAGGTATTGTCGTTTGAGGTCTGGCGAAGCTTTTATGTAGGCATCGTAAATATTTCTAGTGAGATTTAGAATCTCCTGAGCGATATCCATATTCACATTCTTTTGTTTCTCAAGTTCAAACAGCCTGTCATCTATCCTTTGGATTTCTTGGTCTATCTCGGTCTTCACTCTAGTGAAATCATCATCGGAGATTATATTGGCAAATAGTTTTTCTTCAGCCACCTTTCTCTTTATTTCGTATGCAGTTCGTTGATTGACGCATTCTTTCCTCTTGATTTCATATGTTTTGCGTCGTTCATAAAATATAGCTTTTGCTTTGCCGATTACCTTATCAATAAACACCTGACTGAATTCTATCGTCTTGAATTTCTCTGCGACCATATCTTCAAGCCTCCAAGTCTCAATGTACTTGCCACAACCAGATGGGCGAGAGCAGTGATAGTACGCCTTACTTTTGTTCAAGTGCCATTCGGCGGAGTAACGACATTCGTGGGTATAACAACGGACGAATCCGCTTAAGAGCCAAGAATATCGTCTCCTACGACAAGCATGCTTATTTTTTGCCATCATCACTTTCTGCACTTGATCGAAAAGTTCCTTACTGATAAGAGGTTCATGTTTTCCATCTTTGTTGTGTACATCACTCCAGTGTACTTCACCAATGAAGAACCTATTTTTTAAGGTGTTATAGAGCTGGGCATCAGACCGTTTACCACCATGCTTTGTTTGTAGTCCTTTCTCAAACATAATGTCGTTTAGTTCGTAGACATTATAATTACCTGTCGCGTACAGTTTGAACGCTTCCTTAACAAGCGGTCCGTCATGTGGGTCAATGATTATGCTTTTCTGACCAAAGCGCCCAATGGATAAATTGGGAGTACTAACGTTTTTGTAACCGACTGGAGCCATGCAAGGGTAGTAGCCCGCTTTAGCTTTTTCTTTCATTGTCATGATGACTTTTTCGGATGTTATATCCCTGTGGAATTGGTTCATTGATGCCATGACAGTACTGACCATTTTGGAAGTAGCCGAATCATCCATGTCTGGTTGTTGAATACACTTAACTAATACTCCATTTTTACGAAACAAATCCATAAGATTTAGGTGGTCTAGGGTATTGCGAGCCAGTCGGTCGCTGTGAACGACATAGATAGCATTGATGGACTTTGCCAAGACGAGTTTTATTACCTGCTGAATCCCAGGTCTTTTCAAGGTACCAGCGCTTTTGCCTTCGTCCTTGATAACTTCTAGGATTGAATACCCGTCTTTTGTGGCGTCTTCGATGCAGATATTCTCCTGTGATTCAATAGAGAGTCCTGTACTTGCTTGGTCATCAGTACTCACACGGCAATAAATGACGGCAACCTTTTTGCCCAATTCGGGCATCGTATAATTTTGTGATTGTGAGTTTGTCATAGTAGTAGTTTGATTATTTTTTTATTTTATAAACTTGCGCAGAATAAACAACCGGAGTTATACACACTAATTACAACTATTAAGAGCTTGCGATTAATGAGTGATTTGGGATTTTAGATAACAATTATTTATTTAATTTCTTATAGGTTAGTTATTGTACTAAGATGCTTTATAGCTCACTCTAAAGATTCTTTATGGTCACCATAAATTAGGTGGCATACTCCTCGGTTTCTTCTTTTCATTCTTGGCTGTATTTATAATCTTATCCACATACTTCCATCGATCTATTGCTTCTGGTCCCAAATTCAAGCACACTCTTCCGTTGCGGTAACTTTGCACAATAAGTTCATCGCGTTTCAATCGTTTCAGAGCCTTGAAGACGGTTACTGATGATGTCCGCGCAATCTTTGCCATTAACTCCTTACTGGCGTAGCAGTACAGTCCTTTTCGATGGAATGAGCAAACAAGAGAAAGAACAACAACTTCAATCGGGTTCAGATTAAAATATGACGATACACCGCAGTAGACGAGGTAGTACATTTCTTCAATGTTCGCCTGATAACCTGTTGTTGGAGTTTGGTTTTCCATTTTTTTGCTCATTTTGATTTGTAATCTTTTGATCGACCTGTTCAATGAAAATAGACGCCAACATTTCTGTTGCTTCATCAATTATTTTTTGATTAATATCTGCGTCTTTCATTGTAAAGACAATCAAACCACGAAGAAAATGAATTTGCCCTTATGAAATATTTTTTTGTTTGCATGACAAAAATATCCTTATTTTATAAGGATTAAATTACGATATCTGAAAAATTATCCCAGATATATCCCACTCAGACCTGTATGTAATATAAAAATAATTTAAAACCAGACCCCATTTTTTTGATTTCAATAGGCATTCTCTTTTTTGCTATTGATTTTCGCATATCTCTTATAATCTGAAATACTTCTCTTCGCCAAAAATCGATCACCGCGCCGCTGTAATCTTTACCAATAGAGTTTGCTAAAAAGCTGACACTTACAATGCCACCATTTTTATAAATTCGACCACTTGCTTTATCTTTGACCTCTCGTTCCCTCCATAATTTTTGAAAAAATTCTTTACGTCTATTTTCATGAAATGAGATGGCTTTATTCCCAAAACTAAGAACACCTCGTTCAAAATTAAATCTTGGTCTCGTTACTCCTTGTTTGTAAGAATGTACAAGTTTTTTTAACTTGCCAAGTCTTTGTAGATTGATTTCAATCTTGGCACATTGTAATTCAATAGAAATGTGCGGATTGTCGTTATCTATTCGTGTGTAATAATGCAATGATAAAAATACACACTCTTTTAATAAATATCCAAGAAATTGCTTTATCACTATGTGTTCAAAATATCTTAACTGCGAATCGGTATCACCATCATCAATTATGCGATCAATATCAATATTTATGATTTTTGAACGGGTCCGTCTTTTTCTGAGCTCTATAGCTTTTTGATAGATTAATTCTGAATAGTAGAGAAAATCCTTTTTTGCCCCAACTCTAACATGTTCAATTTGTTCAAGAGTAGGTGGTTCTAAACTCGTAATTCCATATTCTTTTTCAGCAAGTTTTAGAGACTCAAGAATAGAGAAGTCTTTAATTTTCGATGGCGATAATTTTTTAGTTACTTTTTTCATAGAATACCCCAGTACTTAACAGCTGTTCCTTTGCGTAAAACTAAGTTATAACACATTCAAATCGGCTTTTGTATAGGTAACACCAAGTTTGTATGTTTTCCATAGAATATCCATAGTTTTCTAATAACTCGTCTTACCCGACATATATCATAGCTCTATCATAGGTCTTTCCAGTAACATTCATGGTTTTTCTATCTTTAAATCTTAGGTTTTCTAAGGTTCTCTAAGTTATTCACAAATAATCATTTGGTGCTATGATACGGATACAACTGAATATCGTGAAAGTAGCCTAAACTAGTAAGTAATTATTAGCATGGCAAAAAATCCCATGGAAGATACTGAACCCCACGTTCAGCGCTCTTCCATGGGTTATACCGGGAAACTGGTATAGAAGCCGTAAGGCTTTGCTGGCGTGGGGCTTAGTGTTTATACACTGACCCCCTACCATAAACTGTGGGTCTTTTTGCATGGATAAGAAACAACTACAAACAGAAAAGGAAAGTTTTGCTGAAGACGAGGTTTTGTTTTCGGTATTTCAAGGTGCACTTAACCGAGGTTATCCATATCTTGTCTATGAGAAAAACACTGATGTAGAGAGAAGGGGAGACTTTAAGATCTACTTGTCAAAATTATTGAGAAAATATCAAGGACTTGTAATACAAAGTCCCGATAAAAATACGGACATTATTTCGGATTTTCAAGTAGAGATAAATAGGTCTGAGTTCACTGATATTCTAAAGAAACAGACGATAACATTTGGGCGAGTCCAAAAACTTCTTAATCTGTATTTGAAGTACCATTGGATTTTTAATTGTGATGAAGACAATTTCGAACCGCCACATTGTCCAATCGATTCTATAATTCTTGGGGAAATAGGATGGGTCGGTCCTTCATGGGCAAATCCAAGATTCGGTAAAAGCGAATACGATAAAGCTATCGAGAAATGTAAGACGAAAGCCCATGGCGTGAAAATCGCAGAATGGGAGCTCGTAACATTTAATAATCGAACAAAGGAATAAATTATGAGTAATTTCTTATCCACACAAAAATCTAGGTTTATTTATTTAACAGCAGTATTTAATATAAGCAAGTATGTATAACTTCTCTTGAAAATTAATAAATATAAAAAGCTAACATGAAAATAAGATACACTTTAGTTACATTCGTAATCGCCACACTGATAATTCCTAACATAGTTTTTGCTGTGTGGTGGAATCCTCTCTCGTGGTTTAGGAAATCGGTACCAGTATCACAATTATTCTCCTCTACAACTCAACCTACTGTTGAGGAACTACTGAAAAAGGTCGAGACACTACAGAAACAGATCGATGAGAAAGGTCCTCAACTCAGCCAAACTGTAGAAATTCCCGAAGTGATTAAGAATGAGCCTAAACAAATAATTAAGACTAGCGTTACATCTAATGATAACAGTCAGTTAAAGAAGGAGTTAGAAGGACTTAGAAATAAAGTAGCCAAAGAAGAGGCGTGTCGTAGTGCAGATAGTATCTTGAAAGAAGCCCACGATGTTTATGATTCTGGGGTCAGAAGAATAACTAGTGAATATGCTTCGATCAATGAATTGGTTTCTATAATAGCCAGCACATCACAAGAATATAAAATTATGAGTGAAGATTACAACCTCTTATGTCCAGTACCTACAAGAGAGAACATAATCACCTACTGCATGAATTGGAATAGTCATTTGACATATCACAATCATACCCGTGACTATTCTTTGTCAGATGACCCTGAAACTAGAAAAAATCGTATATTTACTTGTGGAATAAATGCTAAAGATTTGAACGGTATTATTGTTAGTAGAGCTGATTGGCAGAATAACATTGATAATTTGATAACAACATGGACAAAAGAGTGTGGAAGAATGAATAAAAACTTTTCAGCTGAATATATTACGCTCCAGAAGAATTACAACCGCTTGTTAGAGCTACAAAAAGAATATGATATTCAAGCTAAATTGTGCAAGCAGTAATATAAGTAACTTATCCAAATGAATACAATACAAAAAATCTTAATACTAGCTAGCATAATACTGACTCTGTCAGCTTCAGTCAGTCTAATTTACTATTTTGTCGCAAGACCTATACAACAAGATATACGACTTGATGAATGTCTTGATTCAATGTGGGCTCTTTATGGTAATCAAGACGATTTATATAAGGAGAAAGTAAATCTTTGCATTAAGGAGATTAAGGGGAATTAAATAATATAAACATGCGCCTCTGGACTTACATAAAATCCCTGAATAAAAGGCTGATAATTACTGCAATTGCTTTGTTGGGGTTTATTTCGTTACTTGTCTATTTGGAAAACACACCAAGGATTATGGAATATAAGAACGATGTTGTTCAGGAAAAGAAATCGTATACAGACGAAGATGTAAAACAAATAATGGAGAGAATAGCCAAACTTTCGGCGATCGATTACGACTTCATCTGTCCAGAAAAATATACGGATTCTAAAACTTATATTGACGATACAGCGAAGTTTACAAGAAATTATCTTGATATATACCCCGATGCGACAAAAGACGATATATTATATTTTCGTAGTAGTCTCCTGGTAAAATATAATTGCTCGGGCTCTTCTTATGGGATAGCGAGGGATAATTCCGCAGAACTTAATCTAAGCGGAAAGGTTGTGTCATTTATGACTTACGGACGAATTATAGTAGAGAACCATGTCTCCGATTCGTCGTCATTCGTGTATTTTATTGCAGAACCGACTGATGTAATTACCGATAGTGTCTTCAGATATAGTCCAACGACCTTTAGACTAGACGAGGGAGATACTGTTAAGGTCATTGGGAAGGTGATAGACGAATGCTACTGGAATGATGAAGATTATGGTGGTTGCGTGCCTCTGGTGGAAATAAGAGACTTGCAAAAAGTACAAAGCGACGATATCACCCGTATTTAAACACCCTGTTTTTACCGCTTATCTTCGCGTAGGACTGATTTATTCTCAAGATTGGTATACTTTATGGCTGGAAATGAGGGCGCCTGTCAGCTTAAGTAATCTTAAGTTCTAGTTTTTAGATTTTTAGCACTATATAACAGGAAAAAACTGTAAACTACTTAGTTGATTATCATTCAGATACATATCGCTATTGACCTAGGGTATAATTTTTTTGATTCGGTATTTACAATCTCTGAATTTTAATCTGTCGACAATGGGAATATATCCATTTTTGATAAGGAACCCTCTAACAATCTCTTCTCTATCATCTACAACGAGATCCTGACCTGCGATATACATTGTAATTTCCTTTGCTTGAAAAAAGACTTTGGTAATATCATTAATTAAGAAAGTCCCAAGTCCTTTTCTGCGATATTCTTTTAGCACAAAAAGGTCGAATATCTCTAATGTCCTATCCTTATCCAAAGAACAATGTAACCAACCAGCCAGTATTCCACTACCATCGCAGATTTCTATATTATAAAGAGGTGGGGATAATAGTCGTACTGACACTACTATATCAATGGATAGTAACCATTTCTTACCACGAATTTTTATCTTTCTACGAACTCTGTTTTCATATCCTCTATATTTTGCTTCAATATTGGGAAGTCTCAATGTTGGGACAAATGCCGTTACAAAATTATTCTGCAAATACTCATGGGGCATGAACCCAATACCCTTATTACCCCAATCAGACCATCCAGAGCTAACCCAAAAGCCTTCTGAAGTATGACCGACTACTGTGAAACAATGACCTATATCTAATTTCTTTTCATCACTATCAGGCATAGTAATTACTCCATTACAGTCTGAAAAAATTGAATTGTATATGTCAGTTTCTAGAGAAACTGGAGAATAATAAAGTGCGTTTACAATTTCATTAGGGTCGAGTAATCTTTCATAAAAAATAATTCTCATCTTTCGAGCCATCGCAATTTGTTCTTTTGTATAACCTAATTGGAGATCATTATCTTGTTTGGCTGGAAAACATCCATATCCTTTAGATATTCTCACCGCCCAAAGCGAAGAACCTCCTTCTTTAATTCCATCATATTGTTTCGCAAAATATACTCCGTATTTTCGTGAAAGTCTAAACATTCTTCAAATTATACATTAGATCAGTCATGGTAATGTCAATTGATTTTGTCCAACAAATAAATTACAGCCATCATCCCTTTAGTTAAATATAGACCTCGCTTGTTACATTAAAAGAAAGTATCTATGGGGGATTTTGACGATATTGTCTTTTTCAGAAAGGTTAATTGAATTGGAAGCACAAAAGATCAAACCATAATTACATCTAACCTTGTCCATCGTATTTTTTACCTGAGTGAAGTCCTTATCACCCATTCCTATTTCAATGGCTATTTGCTTTTTGTTAGTTATCTGCAAAATAAAATCAGCTCCAGCAATAGCGCTATCATAGGTGACGCCACCCGCACCGCTGGAGATAAATTCTCTATAGAGATGGAGTGCTGACACATCCTCAAGTAATTTTCCACGACGAGTCAAAAATGTCTCGTCTAGACCTGTAATACTAAGAAGAGACATGCGGATTGCTGGCGACATAAATAGATACTTAGCAGGTTTGCGAGCCGCATGAGCGCCTGAACCACGAGGTGGAATTTTAATTATTATCTCAGCTTTCTCTAGAGCATCAAGTACTGATGTTAATGTTAGATGGTCAATACCTAAAATTGAGCTTGCTTTGTTAATACTAAAACCATCATTGCTATCCGCCATTATGAACATTAGTTTTTTGATAATACCCAATGTTTTCACATCAAATCTGCCGAGTTCTGGGATATCTTTATTTATCATACGGTCAATCAAACGTCTTATGCGTTCGTAGATATTTATATCTTGCGCTCTAAAAGTAAATGGAAGGGTTCCTGTAGAAAGGAATTCATCGATATCTTCTTTTTCATACCTCGCCCATTTCATCCACTGTGTGGTAACACGCTTCTCTAAAATGTTAAGGCGCGCACACACTTCTTTTGCAGAAGAACTGTCATATATGGCGTCTTTTATTTCCTGTTTCAGACCAGAATCAGGGAATTTGTTTCTTTTAAGCATTTCATATTCACTAAAGTTTAAAGGATAGAGTTTCTCAAAAATACCGCGACGAGCGACATCGGCATTCGTTTGAAGTTGAACAGCTGATGAACCAGTACAAATAACTAAAACATTACGAGCCTTATCATACATACTCTTGAGAACAGCAGCCCATTTAGAATCCTGTTGTACCTCATCGATAAATATAATCACTGGGCTTCGTAAGCTTTCAAAATTCGTACCAAGTATTTCTTCATACCCTGTGAGGACTTCACTTAGACTAAGTCCTGCTGTAACGATATCGTCTACAGAAATATATAGTATGTGCTTTTCTTTGAATAACGGTTTACATTTAAGATAAAGCTGAGCAAGTATAGTTGTTTTTCCAACACCACGAAGTCCTGGAACTATAATCCAACGCGATTCTCTTTCTCCGCCAGCAAAGTCTTTAATGTACTTGTCTATCCTGTAATAGACAGGTCGTTTGGAATATTCCCAAGTACCTCTTCCAGTATAGGGTTTTAACCTGTCACTGGCTCTGGCGAGTTGATTTGTTATATAAAGTGTTACTTCTGGTTTTGTCATCTTGGTATATTAGGGTATATAAGTAATTTTTACCACTTATATATTGTAATCGGTAAGTGGATAAAAGTCAACTAAATAAGACTGTAACACTAGCTTTTTAACTGATTTCTCTTTTTGCAATAGCATGGGGGATAACTTCAAACTCAAAGTCTCATCGCCTTGATGAACATCAACCGATTATACAGCCCTTGCATATAATCCCTATCCGAGAATATACTTATAATAATCTCCTGTTCGGGGCACAAATGAAATAGACTTTAAAAATGGTACGCATCAAAAATCTTGACAGGATTGCTCTTGTCATGTAATTTGCAATCAGTTTGTCAGAGATGGTCTTTGACACTTTCGATGGTTCAGTAGAACCTAAAGGAGCAGTTGCTCCAGAAAGGATAGTTATGAGAAATGATGGCGGTATCCCGTTGGTAAACAGATGTTCAATAGCGCCAGAAAATAGGCACAAGACACTCCTTAGTCGGCTTCGAGAGTTTCCGTGGCTTTGGGGTGTGTCCAGTAGTTGGTCAAAAAACCCGACAATACTCATTGGTCGAGCAACACCCCAGATATTGAATGCGAAGCTTGTTATTGAAGGCAACTCATGTCAAAGAAAGTTTTGGGTCATGTGCTCTGAAACAGAAAACGACCGGTTATTTGTTTTTGAAGTGAAACCAAGTGCCCCCAGCGATTTTACGCTTGCAGATCTAGTCTGTAAGGCTATCCGCGAGGCTCCGAATGGATGTCAGATACTTTTTTTCACTGAAGAAGAATATGTTGCGCTTGCGGGCAGATCGGCAATGGATGACGGGTATTGGTATTACACTTATCGTGTCATCAAACCACGCCGCGGTGACAAAAGTCTCAATTGTGTCTGTTTAGATATTGCTGGCGAGCGGTGGAAGGATTATAGTCCGTCCACCCTTTAATCACAGGGAAAGTTTACAGCCTTGCATTGAAGAATCCCCAACTCTTTAATGCGGGGTTTTTTTATCACAACCTCACGATCTCAAAAGACGGGTAGCTAGAAATGCCCAGAACTTCGGTTCTAACTTCGTTCAATAGGACGCACAACTTGACATGATCATACGGTAATAGTATAACTGACATGTAATTGATCATTGTAAATAGATTCAGATATGAGTATGAGGCGAGCTTTTTGTGGCTTAGTGTAGGCCCCAGTAAGCTCGTCTCGTAAGACAAGACGTAATCTCCGGATCGTATGCCGGATAGCCAGCCGCTCTGAGGTAATTACCGAGGAGCTAACAGCGAAAGGAAATCGGTTATGAGTACTACTACGAAGACCAAGGTCTGGACGGAAATCCCGACCGGTCAAACACACGGAGCATTCTCCCGCCTTATGGTCGCCTTCGGCGATCGAGTCAGCGAGGCGGTGACCAAGATCAACTCTGATGAAGCTTTTGTCAGGCGTATCGCCCAGTTCTGCTTCAACGGTGGCTACGAACTCACCACGAGTCAGTCTCGGGCCAAAGAGATCATGGGCGAAAACTTCCTCGGCCTCGAGGAGGGGATGAAGATCTTCGGAATTCAGCTCACCCGGCGTCAGATTGCCTACATGAGCGAGATTCCGTTCTCGGAAGCGACGCTTACTACTTGCAAGGATACTCACATCCTCGCGGCTGTGATGCCGCTTGTAATCGTCCAGATTCGTTCCCACACTGCAGCGATGAAGTTGCCCAGAGGCCAAAAGAGCTTCTTTTATAACAGTCAGCATTGGTACGACAACCTTCCGTTCGCCAATCAATGTTCTCACTTCGATTGGCATCTGGTCCGGAAAACCCCAGTTGAGGACTCCGTATCGAAGGCTTGGTGGGTACAGCAAAGGCTCCTCGATTCCATAATCGAGGAAACGCCCACAGCGCAGGTCATGGTGTACACCATCATCGGACACTTTCTGAACACCGGCGAACGTCTGTTCGAGAGGTGTCATGTGCGCTGTTCCGATCTGGACTCAGATGGCGATCGTATCAATGTTGGGAACATGGACGCCTTCGGACTCAGTATTGGTCATAATCATGACGATCGCATAGACGACAGAATCGGCATCGCCTCCTGTCTGAAAGCGGAATCCTGAACACTTGAGGGCTCGCCTCTCTTAACCCATCGAGTCTCCGCGAGTTTTTTGCGGAGGCTCTTTTTATTTACAACGGATAATAAAATTTAATCTGCCAGATTTATTATTGACAATAGTCCCAACAAACCGTAATCTCTCATCAGTGTTGAGAACCTTCAAAATAAAGGGGTTTTATGGAACAAATTAACTATGGTGAGGTAAAAAAGATACCTCGCGATCAGATACGCCCGTTCGCTGACCAGCCGAGGACACATTTCGATCAGGTTTCTCTCAAGGAACTCGCTGACAGCATTGAAGAGGTCGGACAAAAAATACCGATTCTCGTCAAACAACTTACACCACCAGTGAACGGACACATCTTCGAGCTTGTTGACGGACAGCGTCGCTGGATTGCTTGCGGAATGATAAACCGTGTGGATATGCTGGCGTGGGTGATTAAGGTAAATGATGAAAATGATCAATTCGTCACATCAGTTGTTTCGAACTTTGGCAGGGAAGGGCACACTGTTTTGGAGATTGCCCATGCTGTCAAGAGGATCAAAGATATGGGCAAGACCCTGGGTGAACTTACCAAAATATTTGGGAAGTCATCCACCTGGGTTTGTCAGCATCTGAGTATTCTCAAGCTTCCTCAAGAAGTTTTGGAATTGCTTGGACCCGAAACACCTGAGGAAAAGCGTCTGACTTTCTCAACGGCACTTCTGCTCACTGGTATTCCAGAGCCACATCAGGCGGTCTTGGGGAAAATGATCAGTGAGATGGGGCTGTCAATGTCGCAATCGCGGCATATGATTGCCAAAACTGTTCATACCCAAGGACTCAAGAGATCACGAAATCGTCCTGACAGGGAATTTCAGGTGCTCTATGGTTTCGTCGCTCGAGCCAATGAGCATCTGGAGATGGTGCTTGATACGAGTGTTCAGCAACTCCGTGAGATTCTCCGCGGTGGGAAGCTTCAAGACAGGATGAGGCTTCTGGAAATGTTGGAAGAAAACACTGAACAATTCAAGGCTCTTCAGCAGATGGTGGAAAAGATTGAAGAGGAGAAGGGTAAGCCTGTCGCCACTTAACCCCTAAAATGTCTTTCGCTCACGACTGCAGGAAACTGCAGTCTTTTAATATGATTGATATAAACAATTAATATAAAAAAGACCACACCCTTTGCAGAGGTAGCCTTGTTTGTGAAGTGACCTGTATTACAGACCCTTCATCTTTTTGAAGTGCGAACGGATTTTTTCAACATCGGCTTTGACTCGCTGGTCTGATTCCAATACTGAATCAATATGTTTGCACGCACTCGAAACCGCCAATAGACGCTCTGTTGTTCCGAACATAGAACTAATCACATGTGACGGCTGATTAAGGTCGTTCAATATGATATACATTGCAAGGTTTCGAGCCCATTTTACTTGTTTTGAAGTTTTTGAACCAAGGATGATCTGGGCACTGATCTCATAGGCGGCTCCTACGAGTCGGATTGCGTCCATACAGGGATCTGTATTCGATGGGTCCGGCAGCCAATGTATGAAAGCTGAAGTGGCGCGTATGTGTGTGGTACGCCGTTTCCTGCGCCTCTTCGTCTCCTGAGTCAGAGCGGTCTCTTTACTATTTCTTTCAAGGTTGGCTGCCTCAAGCAGATTGCCAACAGAAATCTTGGTTCCTGTTGCGTCTTCCAAGATTTCAATCCTGGTGTAAAGGGACAACAACCTGTCGTGATTTAGAGCAAGTCCTGGATAGTTTTCTTTCAGACAAATCCAAACCTCCTCCATGATTTGCCGCACCCGCTCTCTGTTTAGCTGGAATTTCTGCGCCGTCAGCTCAAGTGTGTTGTAAGCATCGATTGATCCATCGAGCCCATAGAAACACTTGAACATGTCTCGATTCCTACTCTCCACACATAGAAGTGAATTAATGGCGGACAACAGATTCACGGCCTGTTCTACAAGTGTACTGAGTTCTTCCAAGGCACAGATTCTCGTGTCAGGTCTGATACAATTCCGGTCTGGGAAGAACTCCGAATGAGCCACTTTGTTTCCGTCCTTCCCATCAACCTGTGCATCAAGCGAAAAAGCTTCAAGATTCGTTCCCTTGATGAGTTCGTAGACCGTGAGACGATCATGACCGGATCTGGCGGAGATCTCATCAATGGTTGGCACATGGCCAAGTTCATTGCTGAGTTCCGCGATGATTCGATTGATAGCTCGTTTTAGTTCACGCCTCTTGACCGGCAGACGGACGGGGCCAGATTGGTTATCTATGGCCCTGCCTATGGATTGCTTGATCCACCATTTTGCGTATGTTGGGAATGTACACCCAAATCTGTAATCGAACTTCTCCGCAGCCCTCATCAGACCGAGATTTCCTTCCTGGATCAGATCATTCCAATCCAAACATCCACGGTAACTGTTTGCAAAGAATGGAACAAGACGCAGATTGTGGAGGATCAATTTTTCTTTGGCACCGCTATCTCCCTCCGAAACTTTGCGTGCCAGATCTAATGTTTCTTCACGCGTCAGGATTTTGTATCGCCCGATCATTCTGGAATAGAACCGATCACCATCCACTTCTCCGTTCTCCATTCTGGAAATGACAGATGAGATTTGTTCAGGATCAGGTTCTGGTTCCACCATGTCGATGGTTCTTGGTTCAAGAAGCTCTTCTGGCTCAACGCCAGAAAGAGTACGATTATTATCGATGTTCTGGGACATTGAGTATCCTTTGGTTGTTGAGTTGTAAGTTGCTGGTTCTGATGCAGATACTACACCATGATTTCAATCAGTCAATGATATTTTTACAACGGATAATCAAAAGACAGCATTCCCGCACCCATGAACATGAGAGACAACGCCATGATCAAAAGCAGTAAATAGTAGTTTACGCCGTCTGTGAGGAAGGCTTTCTTGGAAACTTTGTCATATAGGCGGACAAGCATGTCTACGATGATGACGAGCGCTGCCGCCTGAGTCCACAAACCGATGATGAGGAATATGCCGGCAATGGCTTCTATGATCGGGATTGATTTCTGCTCTGATGTTCCGGAAGACTTCTTCAAAAGGCGATATGACTGGTATAAGAATACGCCTCCTAGGGTTATGCGAATCAAAAATGGAGAAATTTGATTCCAAGATAGAAGCGAAGGGAATAGGGAAAGCATGTTGATGTATTTATTATATTTGGTTAATGTTGAGGGTATGATAGCAAAAACTAGAGATATCCGCCTCCTTTTGGATAATATTCGCAGTGTTCACAATGTTGGTTCTATTTTTCGCACAGCTGAAACTATAGGCATTTCTCATATATATTGCGCAGGTACAACCCCGACCCCCAATGACCGTTTCGGTGTAAAGAGGAAGGATTTTGCGAAAGTCGCTCTGGGTTCGGAAGATATAATCCCCTGGGAACATGTTGATGACCATGTAGCGGTTATTAAGAGTTTGAAGAAGCTCGGTGGCACGAATAAAAAGTTTGGATTGAAAATAATTTCATTGGAACAAGCGGAAAATTCAGTTGATTATAAAAGTGTAAATATAAATAACAAAGGCGTAACACTGATCATCATCGGTAATGAGGTAGAAGGTGTGTCCAAAGATCTATTAACATTATCGGATGTTATCGCTGAGATACCTATGAAGGGATTAAAGGAATCATTGAATGTGTCGGTGGCGACTGGAATTTTCTTGTATCGATTACTTGATTGAACAGAAGGTATGTGCGACAATAATATCCGACCGTTAGTTGCTCGTATGTATCATGCGGTAAGCGCCCCCATCTCGTCTTGAGATGAAGGGATAAGCTTACCGCATTTTTTATTTCATCAATCACTAAGGTCTAGCTCAGCGATTGATGTTCATTACAAAAGTGCGTACCTCTGCCACCGACAACTATCCTTGTGATGATGCCGCCACAACCTTTTTTGAGACATTTCATACCAGCTCTTTGATAAACAGAATGTTGCTCTTGGAATTTTCCTTTTTCGCCATCTATATTCCTATAATCTGACATGGAGTCGCCGCCAAGTTTGATTCCATGCGAAAGATTCTTTTTGATAGCATTAAATAAATTTTTGCGTTCATTCGCAGGCACATTTTTAACGATAGTAGCCGGATGAATGCCTGCACGCCACAGAGATTCATCGGCATATATATTACCGATACCGGCGATAATACTTTGATTCATTAGGACTTGTTTTATTTTTCCATTTGATTTCAGATTCAGCCTCTCATTGAATTTTTGTAAGGTAAAATTTTTCTCCAAAGGCTCCGGCCCGATCTTATTCAAATGTTCTGAATCGTGAAGTGATTCCGTGTCAATCAGAGTGACCTTGGCGAATTTTCTCATATCAGACAAAGCCAAACGGCGACCATTGTTGAAAGTAATGACAAAGTGGATGTGGCGGTTAAAGGGATCTTTCAACGATTCTGGTTCTATGGGCTGCCAAGGATTATTTTTTGGACTGACTTTAAACAAGTAATGACCGTAGAGAAGGTGACCGGTCATTTTCATATGAATTAATATTGTCTTTCCATTATCAAGTCCTATCAAAATATTCTTGGCACGGCGTTCGGCTGAGATGATCTTTTTATTAATTAGCAACTTTTTAAATCTTTTGAAATACAAAGGATCTTTGATGGTCTCCGAACCTTTGAAATATGAACTTTTATAATCAGTCCACACATCACAAATACGCAAGCCTAAAACATGTTGTTTTAAGCCAGTTACTGTTGTTTGGACTTCTGGTAATTCAGGCATGGGGGATAGTATAACAGTACTTCACTATATTCGCTTCGAGTCATATATTGTATAATGACTCTATGCGCCACTATTTTGCAGTTTTTTTCTTGGTCATTCTCTTGGTTATTCCGTGGTTTGCTTGGAATTATCCAAATCAGATTGTATTTGTGGCTGACAAGGTTGGGAATATAAGTGAGATGCTCGTGGCAACAGTCCTCAATCATAAACCAAAGACAGCTGATGAGCTCAAGTCTCGCTACTCTGCAGCTTCACCGACGATATTCTCTAGTATTACAAACAATCAACACAAGAGGGTACGTATACTTTTGGTTCCAGGACATGAGCCAAGCTATGGTGGTGCAGAGTTTGGTTCACTTAAAGAGAGGGAACTAGTGATGGAGTTGGCAAACAACTTGAAGGGATTTATAGACCAAAATGATAAATATCAAGTTTTCATAACACGCGACGGAAATTCTTGGAATCCTACCTTTGCCAATTATTTCAAAGACTATTGGAGTGATATTGCGGCCTGGCAGAAAGCCAACAAGGCTGAAGTTAGGAATCTTACGAAGATTGATCGAACCAAAACTGTTGTTCCAGAAGTTATACATAACAGTGTGCCAAATGATGTGGCGATGCGTCTCTATGGTATAAGCAAGTGGGCCAATGAGAATGATATTGATATTGCTATACACATCCATCTCAACGATGATACACGCCACGGACGCAGTGTATCTGGAGAATACTCGGGCTTTACCATATATGTTCCAGAAAAACAGTATGCAAATAGTACAACAACGCATCTTTTGGCTGATACGATATTCAAACGTCTACAGAAATATAGTGCTGTAAGCGATCTGCCCGGTGAATCTAGCGGTATTGTTCAAGATAGAGATCTGATAGCAATAGGCGCTTACAATTCAATGAATGCTCCCAGTATGCTCATAGAATACGGCTATCTGTATGAACCACAATTCGTAAATGAGAATATTCGCAGTGTTATCCTGAAGGATTTGGCTTATCAAACATATCTTGGTTTACAGGATTTCTTTGATGCGAAGAATATTACGAATGTTACCGGTTCGGCAGATACTTTTGTTTTGCCTCATGTTTGGAATAAAGATCTCTCCGAGAAGAATTCTTCAGTCTCGGATATTTTTGCTTTGCAGACAGCCTTACTCCTCGAGGGTGTTTATCCGCCATCGGGCAAATCGAAAAATGATTGCCCACGAACTGGCATGATCGGCGTATGTACGAAAGCCGCCCTGAGCGCGTTCCAAATAAAGTACGGGATCGATGGAGAAAACGGCAAACTTGGCCCAAAAACCATTGAGACAATGAGACAGTTGTATTCAGTAAAGGCTATATAGATAGAAATTTCTCAATCTCTTCTCTCGCCACCCCAGCATCACTCCAAGGAGTTTTTGTTCCTCGAGGACCCATGATATATGGATCAGTTCCTTTACCCGTGATGAGTATATTATCGCCAGCCCGAGCGTTTCGAAGTGCTTCACGGATGGCTTCACGACGATCCATTATGATGATCGGTGATTTGTTTTTTATACCTTTTGCTACATCATCTACAATCTTGCGTGGATCTTCGTCGTAGGGATCTTCATTGGTGAGTATTATTTTCTCACAATGTTCGTCGGCTATTCGTCCCATCTCGGCACGCTTCCAAGCATCTCGTCCTCCTCCTGTACCACCCAAGACACAGATATTTCTGGAACCCTTGAATACACCATAGAATTTCTCTAGCGAATCAGGGGTATGGGCATAATCTACGATAACATTGAAATCTTGCTTCTTGGCTAGATTCGATCTAGAAACAAGTTCTATTTTCTGCACACGCCCAGGAATACTTTCAAATTTTTCTATAGCATGGATGATATTCGTATCAGACACACCATGACTTTGGGCCGCGGTGGATGCCGCTAGAATATTGTACAAATTGAATAATCCAGATAGATGAGAGTGAACAGTTTTTCCATTTAATGAAAATATTAGACTGTCTTTTTTTACCTCAAAAGGTTCAGCATTTTTTATGCCGTAGGTGATTTTTCGGTCAGCCTTACATTCCAAGAAATAAGAACTATCTTTGTCGTCAGAATTTGCGATGATTGTGCGGTTGGTCTTGGAAGATCTCTCCATATTCTTGGCTATATTCACCTTGGCATCTCTGTAATTTTCATATGAACCATGAGCCTCTATGTGTTCAGGTGAGATGTTTGTAAAGACCAGTGTGTCTAGTTCTATGAAGCGATGTCTGTAGAGCAGGGAACCCTGGGAAGTCATTTCCATTATCAAGTAATCGCACTTTTTATCCACCGCCTCTCTGATGAATCTCTGAGCAAAGAAACGACCAGGCATGCTCATCTTGTGTTTGTTGGGAATAGTTGTGTTACCGATTTTAAATCTGATTGTATTGGAGAGGGCTGTCTTGTAGCCAGCTTCTTCCAAGATGGCATTTAATATTTCAGTAGTTGAACTTTTACCTTTTGTTCCGGTCACAGCGATAATCTTGATCTCTCTGGAAGGGAAGCGGTATATGAGAGCGGCAAAAAAGGCTAGGGTCCAGTGATATGCTGGGCTGAAGAAGTTGAATATCTTGTTCGGTATGAGCCTCTTGGTTGTATTTAAGGCCTTTTCAAGCATGTGGGTATTATGGCGTATTTGGGGGAAGGATTACAAGGTCCGACCTAGGGACTCCTAGGTCGGACCTTGCGGCCTTTCTATTTTACCCAAGCATCTTCAGTGCTGCCTTGACCTTGGCTCCGATATCGGAAATATTAGGATCGGTTTTCTTCAAAGCTTCACGAGCATCATCGGCTTCGTAGCCGAGAGCTTTCAGGGCCTCAATAGCATCAATATCACTGGACATCCCGATAGTGGTTTCTTCACTGGTGATACCACCCATCTTATCTTTCAATTCAAGAACTATTTTCTCGGCCGTCTTCCTGCCTATGCCGGACACTTTCACCAGATGTGCTGTAGAACCAGACCTTATGGCTCCCGCTAGAGTATCGCTGGAGACTAGGGATAGTATGCTGAGAGCAGATTTTGGTCCTATGCCAGACACACCGATGAGTAGTTCAAAGAAATCTTTGTCTTTTTTATTCAAAAATCCATATAAGTCCATAGAGTTTTCGCGTACAGCCATGTATGTCCACATGGTTATTTCAGTATCTTTCTTTAGGATATGGAGCGAATCATCGGTAACAAAGACTTTGTAGCCAACACCATTTACATCAAGTATCACATAGCGTGCGTCAGTATGGGTTACTTTGCCTTGCAGGGAAGCGATCATGGGGTGATTGTATCATATCTACTTTACTTTTTTCTCTCCTCGTGTTAACTTACAACAACCAAAACATATGGCCATAACTTCTTCAGCAAAGAAAGCTCTACGCGTCGCCAAGAGAAAGCGCGTTTTCAATTTGCGTCGCAAGTCAGTTGCTGATCGTAGTTTGAAGGACTTCCGTCAACTAATCATCGCAAAGAAGAAGGTAGAAGCATTGAAACTCATTCCTACTGTCTACAAAGCTCTTGATAAAGCGGTCAAGACAAAATACATGAAGGCAAACACAGCTTCACGCCTGAAATCCCGCGCTATGGCGTCTTTGAATAAACTATCTTAAAATTTAGATCTTAAACCTCAAATTTTACAATTAGCAAACCGATCCATTTGCTATATTTGAGATTTAAGATTTGATTTTACAGAGCCCTCGTCGTTCAACGGATAGGACGCAGGATTGCGGATCCTGCAATCGTGGTTCGATTCCACGCGGGGGCACACGCTAGTGAGAGAGATTGATGTGGATGAGGCTGGTGTCGCTTTGCAGCAACCTGATTCTAAGCTAATACGGCCCACATTAAAGACAATGGAAAATAATTTCGATAAGCAATATAAGTCACTTATTAATTCAGTGCTTACTGACGGTTCTGAAAGAGTTACGCGTTCTGGCGCAGGCACTCTTAGTATTCATGGTTATATGATCAAACACAATATGTCCGAGGGTTTTCCACTGACTACCTTAAGATCAATTCCTTTTCGCCTCATTGCGTCTGAACTCGAGTGGACATTAAAAGGTAAAACAGATAAGAAGTCACTGAATGAGCTTGGTAATCACATTTGGGATAAATTTTGCAATCCAAAATATGTTAAAGATTTCAAAAATAACCAAGAGACATATGACCTAATGCTTAATGAAAATGATCTTGGTCCTATCTATGGGTTCCAATGGAGATTTTTCGGCGCGGATTATATCGGTCCAGGCACAGATTATTCCCACAAAGGTTTCGATCAGATCAAAAACTTGATCGATATGCTCAAGAAAAACACTTTTTCCAAAAGGCTTATTGTTACTAATTGGCACCCTAAAGATGTACTTGAAATGGCAGTCCCTTCTTGTCCTTGCATGTTTCAACTAATCCGACATGGAGACAAGTTGAACCTTTCGTTTTTTCAGCGATCAGCGGATTGCATGGTCGGTCTTCCGTTTGATTTTGCATTTCATGCGTTATTACTTCACCTTTTTTCTTTGCAGACAGGCTTGTGGGCGGGAAGTGTAGTTGGATTTTTCAACAATGTGGAAATATTCAATCAGCATATTGATGGTGCAAAAGAATTAATCAAAAAGACTTCCAAGAAACTTGGCAAATTGAAGACGAAAAAGTTTGACGACCTTTTGAATTGGAAATTTTCAGACACTCAGCTCTTGGAGTATGAGCCAAACGAATTAATGAAGTTCGAGGTTAATATTTCAAGTTGAAGTCATAGACCGAGGTGCCTCAAGGTTGCGACCCAAACCTCCCAAATTATGCTAGTGTTAAGTCATATGAAAAATCACCAAAAAGGTTTCATCGGAATTGTAGTAATCTTTCTTGTTGCCCTTGCTGTGATAGGGGGTGGTGCATATTTATATACTCAAAAAGAAAGTTCAAAAGATGAAGTTATTAATGCTCAAAAAGATAACACTCAATTTTACACGGGGGTTTCTTACGGATTCTCCTATCCTTCTGACTGGGACATATGGGAAGCTAATCCAGTAATCGGACTCACGATAGCTTACCCTAAAAGCAAAGCGGATCAGGTGATAAATAAGACTATCTCAACAACTGAGAGAATCAATATTTCGCTTCTCGATAATAAAGACGTAGATCTAACAAGTGCAACGAAAGTTACTCTTAATGGAGAGGTTTGGTACATGAAAACCTACAAAGGCCCATTTGATGGAGGGAGCGAAAGTGAAAGCGTGAGTTACTTTAAAGTATACAATTCTACAAAATATGTAGAGATAAGTTCTGGAATGAGCAATAAGACAACTGTTGAATTGATCGCTTCGTCTTGGAAACAGGGTTAATCGGTTAGATCGATAGGTCTCAAGTTGATTTTAAGCTATAATTAGTTTTATGGGCAAAAAATCTTTATTTTTGTGGTCGTTGTATGATTTTGCCAATTCCATCGTCTTGATGGCCTTTTTGTTCTATTTTTCCCAATGGCTTGTGATAGATCAGGGAAGACCCGCATGGTGGTACAATATTGCGTTAGTTATTTCTTCGGCGTTATTTATCATAACAGCACCTATTGTAAGTAAGAAAATTGACGCAATAAAGATTAAAATAAAAGGTCTTAGATTTTGGACACTTCTTACTTTTGTTGGTTATATCTCCACCTCTCTTATCGTGATGCTTTCAGATAATCTGGATATTTGGGCTACGATACTATATACGTTATCTACATACGCATATCTCGTCTGCTTCCTTTACTTCACTCCGATGCTTAACGATTTATCGGATCAGGAGAATCGTTCCTGGATATCGGGGATAGGTCAGGGAGCGAACTCTATAGGTCAAGTTGCTGGGGTTCTCATCACACTTCCTTTTATTAACGGATTCACATTGTTCGGTGATCCTGGCAGGGCTCAAGCTTTATTGCCGGCAACCATTATTTTTGGATTACTGGCATTGCCGATGCTCTTGTTTTATCGGGAAAATACTGACTCTGTCCACAATGTTTCCCAAACTGGGAATCAATCCAACCCACTCTCACTATTCAAGAAAGTTTTTCTCCATAAATATCTAGCTCTTTTCTTGTTGGCGTATTTCCTATTCAGCGACGCCATGCTCACCTTTGCCAATAACTTCCCACTTTACTTGGAAAAAATCCATCACGTAACCGACACAGTCAAATCTCTTCTTACAGCGAGCATTCTCATACTTGCGGCTGTCGGGTCGATCGTCTTTGGTAAAATTGCCGATAAAAATGGGAAAATGAAGACATTAAAAATCGTCCTCGTTGTCTGGTGTTTTATTTTCTTGGCAATGATTTTTGTAACAAATTTTAAGGTATTGATTCCAATTTTCCTGTTTGCTGGGATATTATTCGGACCAGTGTGGGCTATAAGTCGAGCTATTGTGGGGGAAATTGCCCCACCACATCTTGTGGCGTCTTCTTTTAGCTATTATGTTGTCGCAGAGAGGTTTGCCACATTCATAGGACCAGCCGTGTGGAGTGTCGCACTTATTGCAATGGGTGAAGGGGTTCGTGGGTACCAAACAGGATTGTTTTCTCTCATGTTACTTTTAATAATCAGTTTGTTTGTCTTGAATAGAATCAAGCTAAATAAATCAACAGTTGGTCTGATCAAAGAGATTTAATTTGATCTGAGGGTATTTGATATTTAAAAACCCACTCTTTCCAGAAGCTTTTTCAGTAATGGTTCATGATGTTCAGTCTCGGCAATATATTTGAGCATGACTTCACGGATTTCTTCGGGATCAGTCTCGTCTATGAGCATGATAATGAATGGCATGAATGTTTTCCTAGACTTCAAAATAATCTTTGAGGGGAATTCATCGTGCGGTATCCAGAATGATTCCAGAGATACGAAAGGGTATAGTGTGTCATGGATTACTAAACCACGATCGTTAACTTCATGATATATGGTTCGTGGTGGTTTAGAAGCGTGCAAAACCAGAGTTATTGCTGCTACCAAAACGAAAATTCCAGTTATAATATTTCCAAATATGAACGCTACAACCGCCAGGGCCAAAGTGATGATGCCAACACCCCAATACCAATCGGGAGTTTTTTCCACATGATAGTGTTCAGGGGCATTCCAAGATATGAGAGCTTCGGTTGCCATGGTATAATTGTAACACTTTTCGAGTCAACTGTTATAATATAGCTGTTAAGAGTTTACATCAAATGTCTCTTTATAAAAGATCTGCCTGAACCAGATTTCAGGTATTTTTCGAAGTTGAATGCGAGATATTTATTGGAAAAAGCAAAATAGGCTTCCAACCTTAACGGAAGTCTTTTTGCTGTGGCTGGGACATTTCCTTTTTGATGACGCTCGATTCGAGCTTTCAGGTTATTGGTACAGCCGATATAAAATCCATCTTTGCATTTTAAGCCGTATACATAATACATATTGCGGACATCGTCTCGCCGTAGCCTCGCCGTAATATTACAATAAAATCAATTGTACAAGGCGAAGCCCGCCTTCGCTCCTCCTTTCAGTCGGAGCTTCGGCGAGGCGAAGGCGGACGGGGTGAGATTCGAACTCACGGCCCCCTTGCGAGGGCGACGGTTTTCAAGACCGTTGCCTTAAACCACTCAGCCACCCGTCCATGAATAGCCATAATAAGTCAAAAACTGTTGTTTCGCAATGACTTTACTGATATCCTTTGCGTATGCGAATGCTCGGTATTGATTACGGATTGAAACGCGTCGGTGTTGCTGTCTCCGATGAGAAGCGTCAATTTGCTCTGCCTGTTTCAGTTATTTTGAATACACCGGAGTTGTTGGCTGAAGTAGAGAAGCTCGCTGTAGATCATGAGACCAAAGAGATAGTGATAGGGGAATCTAGAGATTACAAAGGCGAACCAAATTCAATTTTTGAAGATGTTGAGAAATTTAAAAAAGAATTGGAGACAAAAGGATTCACCGTTTATTTGGAATTAGAATTTATGACCAGTGTGCAAGCAGAGAGGATTCAGGGTAAAAATAATATGAGCGATGCTTCGGCGGCCGCTATCATTTTACAAAGCTATTTAGATAGACAAAAAATATGATCAATTATGATGAATTTAAAAAAGTAGAAATTCGCGCTGGGAAGATAATTTCAGCAGAAAAAATCCCAGACACGGATAAGTTATTGAAATTGTCAGTGGATTTTGGTACGAAAATCCAGCCAGCAAAAGATCCTGTTCAGCCAGATCTTGATCTTGGAGCTGAATTGAAACCTGTATCAGAAAAGGTTTTGGATATACGCCAAATCGTCTCCGGTATATCACTATATTTCCCTGACCCTGCAGTCTTGGTCGGTAGAACTTGCATGTTCGTAACAAATCTAGAACTCCGCACAATAAAAGGATTTGAAAGTAATGGAATGTTGTTCGCTGTATCAACTCCTGAAGGTGGCTTTTCATTGCTTGAACCAAATGAATCTATACCGCCCGGAACTATGGCCGCCTAATACACACATGATCACAGATCTTATCAAAACACTCACTGATCCACAGGCGCTTATCGCTACCGTCGGCACCTTGGGTGTCATTGCAATTATTTTTCTAGAAACAGGTGCTTTCTTTGGATTCTTTTTTCCTGGTGATTCTCTTTTGTTCACAGCCGGATTCTTTGCTTCACAAGGACATGTTCCGCTCGGTTGGCTTTTGATAGGTGCATTTTTGGCCGCGGTGATTGGTGATAGTGTTGGGTATGCTTTTGGTAAAAGGGTAGGAACCACATTGTTCAGTAAAGATGACTCCGTTTTTTTCAACAAGAAACATATCGCTAGGGCGCAACATTTCTATGAGAAACATGGTAAGAAAACAATCATCCTGGCTAGATTTATTCCAATAGTACGAACTTTCGCTCCTATTGTGGCCGGTATAGGTGAAATGCGATACAAAACATTTCTAACCTTCAACATCTTCGGTGGTTTCCTGTGGACATGGGCCATGTTGTGGTTGGGCTATGGGCTTGGCTCACTCATCCCAAATCCCGACAGATATTTACTTCCGGCTATTGCTGTGATAATCCTCAGTTCAGCTTCGCCTGCTGTCAGGGAAGTGTGGAAGAACAGGAAACTTATAAAATAAGCACAACAAAAGTATACTCGAGACAGCCGAGGACCTGTTTGAGCGCAGTAGAAATTGTTGGGTTTTCTGTGATGTTGTGACATGTTACAATTACACCATGCACACTTCTGCGTTCTTTAAACTTTTTCCTCCACCAAGGTTCATGATCATCAAGTATGCCGGACTGGATATCTCTGATGATGCTGTTCGGCTTATAGAATATTCTTCTGGGCGAAGCGGTTTGAAGATACAGAAATATACGAATATAGAGCTTCCTGCCGGTGTCATGGAGGGTGGGGAAATTAAGAATGAAAAGGCCCTCCATGATATTCTCGTAGATCTCGAAAAAAAATACAATCTCTCCTATGTAAAGGTCTCTATCTCAGAGGAAAAAGCCTATTTATTCCAAACCGATGTTCCAGTCGCTGACGTTCATGCTATCGGTCATAGCATTGAGTTCAAACTCGAAGAAAATGTCCCGCTGTCTGGACCTGATGCTATATTTTATTTTGACTTATTACCGACCCTCGTGTCGGGAGGTTCTCTACGTGCGAGCGTTTCGGTCGTACCAAGAACTTATATAGAAAAATATATTACATTGTTACGTGGGGCAGGAATATCTGCCACGGCCTTTGAAATAGTTCCAAAAGCTATTGCTAGGGCAGTCGTTCCTTTTGAAGTGGATCACGCAGTGATGGTTGTGCATATTATGAATAAAAAAACTGGAGTCTATATCGTCTCTGGTGGTGTTGTCTGCTTTACTTCCACAATTGCTTGGGGCAGTCATTTGTCCACCAACGAACATACAGACATCACCATTCTTACTAAGGAGATAAACAGAATTTATACTTATTGGATGTCTCATGGGACTGTCAATTTACTCATTGGCAGTTTGATCCTGGTTGGTAGAGATTCTCCAATACACGAAAACGCTATCAGGAATGGTATAGTCCCAGCGGGATTACCAGTCCATGTTGCTGATACGTGGAGAAATTCCCTGAATATCAACCATTATATTCCGCCGATATCCCATGAAGAATCTTCGGATTATGCTGTTGCGGCAGGCTTGGCGATAGACGGATAAAATACAACATCATCATGACAAGAATGTACCACACACTTTTACCAATAGACGAACGCGGAGTACTTAGGCGTGAATATCGCCTCCGCATGTTGGTGGTTCTCTGTTTTATGTTGTCACTGGTCTGCATCTTTGGAATCGTATCCTTGTTGCCGACATTCACACGCATCTTGGGCGTTGAGAGCCGATCGAAATTGGAACTTTCCATACTCAAGAAGGCTTCTCAGAGTTCTGTTGTGGCTGATATAGAAAAAAGACTCATGATTAATAAAAGTCTCATTGCCCCCATATCAACCATGTTGAAAGAAAGTGAGATATCTCCATTGATACAAAGTATCGCCACTTCCAGAGGTAATGTGACAATAAGCTCTTTTAATATTTCCAGGATTACCGATGGCACAATCACGATCGGTATTCAGGGCTTGGCATCTACTCGCGAGGACCTATTGTTTTTCAAGACCCGTCTGGAATCTTTGTCTGTAGGTAACAAAGTCTCTTTACCTGTTTCTCAGCTAGCAAAGAGTACCAATATCCAGTATTCCATCCAAATAACAACCAAATTACAATGAAGACTAACCGCAATCATTTACCGTTTTTCATTTTTTCGATCATGGTCGTCATTGTGATGATTGGGGCGTATTTCTATATGTACAATTTTGTTTGGTCTTCAGCTGATCGCGCAAATGACATCCGCACCAAGATTAAACTGGAAAAGGAAAATACTGCTCACGAACAAAATATTACTGAGCTATATAAATCTACAGCTGCAGACTGGGACAGATTGCCGAAATTTTTCGTTCCGTCTGACAGGGTAGTTGCCTTCATTGAGTCAATAGAATCTTTGGGTTTGAAGTCTGGGGCGGAAGTATCCCTGTCTTCTGTGAGTGCCGATAATTTGGATGATGCTGTGTCAGGGACACTGGGTGATGTCAAGGGTCGTGTAGATGCCTCAGGTTCATGGTCTTCTGTTATGCGTGCATTGATGCTGACTGAATCTATGCCATATCCTGTTATGATCAATCATGTTGTCTTGAGTTCCTCCGGACCGTCTGATAAAAGTCAAAATAATCAATGGAGGCTGTCGTTCGATATCCAAACAAAAGAGATGGTCCCAATTAAAACTTCCTCATCAAAATAATATGCATTTATTCCACAAATTAAAAGATAGGACCTTCTTCAAACCACGAGCAACTAATAGTAGACTGCATCGCGTCGGGAGAGATCCTTATATGGATTGGCAGATTATCTTCTTTACATCACTACTTCTGGGTGTTGTTGTGGTTATCGTTGGTGTGTCTGTGTATTTCAGAGCGGATAAGTTTCTATCCACAGAAGTCTCTGTGTTTACCGCACCGATCCAAGCCCAAGCCGATATTAATAATCTGAAGTATATCCTGGGGGAATTCGCTGATAATGAAAGAAAACAAAGTTCTCTACAAAAAGGATATGTCGGTGTTGCAGATCCATCTAGATAGTTTCAAGGTATTAAATTTACGATAAATATGTTAACTTTTGATTACCCCTCGTAGTTCAATGGATAGAACTGCGGACTTCTAAGCCGTCGATGTTGGTTCGATTCCAACCGAGGGGACAAGTAAACTTATTTAGTTAGATTCTGTCCTGAGAACATAAAAGCCGTCGATGTTGGTTCGATTCCAACCGAGGGGACACTACTACGCTCGCTACGCGAGCTTCGAAGTGCAAGCTTTGTATGTGCCCGCACTACGAAGCTCCCCGCTTTTTAGCGGGGGAGCGTAGTAGTGCGCCCTAAGAGATTCGAACTCCTGACCTTTCCCGTGTAAAGGGACTGCTCTACCAACTGAGCTAAGGGCGCGTAAAAGCTAAGGGCGCGAAAACATAAGAGTGTTACAAGCGGATTTTGTCATTTTGCATGACAGGGTAGGTTGTTGTGGAACTACACCACCGCTTGTAACTATTGTAGACTAGCGTATATTCATGATATGAGCAACGGCAGATTACCAAAGATAGATATCCTGTATGAGGACGAAAACTGCGCGGTTATCAACAAACCGCCTGGAATCATGGTGCATTCTGATGGTCGTGGAGAAGGGCCATTCTTGACTGATTGGGTTGCAAAGAAATTTCCACAAGCCGTGAATGTCGGTGACCCGATGACTGCTTCAGATGGTTCGATCATGAATCGTGGAGGTATTGTTCATCGTCTGGATCGCGAGACATCCGGCGTTTTGATTATAGCGAAAACAGCTGAAGGCCACGCTTATATCAAAAAACAATTTCAAGATCGTACCATTTCAAAAAAATACTTAACTTTTGTGTGGGGTGAGATCAAGGAAGAATTTGGAACCATAACCAGACCGATCGGTCACTCCGGAAGTGATTTTAGAAAATGGTCAGCCCAGCGAGGTATCCGTGGTGAGACCAGAGAAGCTGAAACATATTGGACCAGAGTGTGGACAGGGAAGGAGAAGACAGAAAAATTCTCTTTAGTGGAAGTGGAACCAAAGACCGGTAGAACACATCAGATACGTGTGCATTTCTTGGCAATACATCACCCAGTCGTGAGTGATTCTTTGTATACTCCCAAGCATCCACCAGCCTTGGGCTTCAATAGACTGGCTCTACACTCGCGATCTATTGAGTTTAATACTCTAGGCGGAAAGCATGTAAAAATCGTGGCTCCTCTACCAGATGACTTCCAGAAGGCCTGTGAAAGTCTCGGTATTCTTGAATCTTTGGCGCGGTTGTGATAAGGTACTTCCACTATGGCTCAGAAGGTAATATCACCAGTCAATATACAAGAACGAGAAAAACTAGACATGCGTCCAGGAGATTTGGTGCGTGTTTGGCAGAAGATAGAAGAAGACAAGGGCAAGTTCAGATTGCAAGCCTTTGAGGGTTTGGTTATTGCCCACAAACATGGCCGCGAAGCGGGAGCCACTTTCACTGTACGCAAGGTTGTTGACGGTGTTGGGGTAGAGAGGATTTTCCCACTATATTCACCTATGATAGATGAGATAGAGACTGTCCGCCGCTCCAAGGTTCGCCGTGCCAAACTATATTTCATACAGCGTAAGGCCGCTAAGGAGATCCGCCACAAGATGAGGAGGATCATGGCGATGAAGGATGAGTCAGAGACTACGACAGAGACAGTTCCAGTTGAGAAGGAGGTTGTTCAGGAAGAGGTGAAGAAATAGAAATTTCAATATTTAATTAAAAACAGGCCGATAGGGTCTGTTTTTAATTGTAAAAGTTCTTAGTTTCGGCTATAGTTCAATCACACAGTGATGTGTAGTTAATTTGAAAATTTTTAATATAAGCGCGGGTGGTGAAATTGGTAGACACGCATCCTTGAGGTGGATGTGCCCTTTCGGGTTTGGAGGTTCGAGTCCTCTCCCGCGCACTACTTCGCAACTCTGCTAATCGCAGAGTTGCTTCGAAGTGCAGGCACAGATC
>CAZHHB010000002.1:0-118585 GCA_964532285.1 uncultured Candidatus Saccharibacteria bacterium
GGAATCAACTTCCTTTTTCCAATGCAAGTGGTGCGAAGCTATTGAATACTAAACGTTGCAATGTACCGTTTCTTCCGAAGCGTCTGTTTGTCCCCCACCTATAATCTGCATGATTGGTGGTTTTTATATCACTGGGACAGTATGGGCGATTCAGAGAACTGATGAAGACGTGTTGATTTGTCGAGAACGGCAAGAAAGGTTTTCCACCTACAACAGATTTCCAAATTCTTCCTCGGTCAGTCCAGCTTGTTGCAAGATTTCTTTCATCAGACTACGCTTCACATCTTTGCCATGTTTCGGTACACAAGTTGTCTTGCGTGTGATCGGATGACGTAAAATAGAATGACTACCAGTTTGTCGATCAAAGACAAAACCAGCTTTTTCCAAAGCTTGAATTAATTTTCGAGCGTTGAGCGTAGGCAATCGTGTCATCGTGCCAATGACATACTTAATGGAAGATCAAAACCGACTAACTTTTGGTTTGTTTTTTCCACTGGGATTGGATCACCGTGTGCTTTTAGACATTCGAGATAACCAACCAATGCATCCTTGGCCATAGCGATAACTTCATCCAAAGTGTCACCTTGAGTATGACAACCAGGCAATGCTGGAAAAAATGCGGTATAACCACCTTCTTCTGCTGGCTCCACATGGACTGTATAAGTGACTTTCATAATTGCATATTACCATGGCCATAATCATAAGGTCAACAAGTCATTGACTTTTACCCTTTAGAGAGTAGATTGTGAGCAGAACAACGAAAGGAAGATCTATGAAACAACATGATTTTGTTAAGCGTTTTGTCAGCTTGTTTTCCGCAAGCCTAACATGGAGATGGAAAGATGTTCGTATCACTACAAAGATACACACAGGGAAGATGAAGTGGGGTGGGTGTAAACGTCTTTCCAAAGACCCAAAAGCGAAGTTCCTTCAGGTCTATGTGCATCTTCCCAACAGCTACATTACCGAGGAACATGGTTGGGAAGAGAATGCATCACCTATTCCGCAAGCGTGTTACCACATATTCCATACTGTCGGACTCCAAGTTATCGGAACCGATGCGTTCGTTCTCCCAGAGGAAAAAAGTTTCACCTTTTGGACAGAAATATCCGAACGAGTGTATCGAAATCTCCCGTCCTCCGTGGAACAACTGACAAGTGCTGAATATTATGGAGTATGGGAATAATAATTCCACCAATCGAAATGCGCCACGACACAGGTGGCGCATTTTTATGACCAACTTTGCCAACAAAGTGTTTATCGTCTTGCCGTCTCCGGCAATAACTCATGTCTTCTACATCTTTGTGCCACCACATATCCTAATGGGGCAATGTTTGTATAAGCCACAGGACATTGTTCACAAAAGTAGTCGAGCTGTGAGTGGATAATACACATCCCAATGAATATTCTCCAATCAATCGTTGATCAATGGAAGATCCGCAAAGGTCTTCGTGAGGTTATGAAGAGGCTGGATCAGACTTCAGTATATCTTGAAGACTTGATTGACAGCCTCCGCAACGATGAAGAAGAGGACGATGAGTGTTTCAATAAATGGTAACACTCTGAATCTTCGAGCCTGAGAGTCCGCAGCATGATTACATGTTGGTTCTAGGTTCGATTGTCCAAGACTCCCTCTCAATCGAAACCAAATAATAGAGCCATAAAAACCTCGTGCTGGGTGAATTAGACGATGTTCGAACATTATACCACCAAAACGAGCATCTCGTCCAGCAGATCTACCACTACTTCCGAGATTGTAGTGCTCACGATCTGCTGTCGTATGTTTGGAGCAGTTTTTTAGGTCATGCGAAAAGCATACCGGAGTTGGAAGCCGAAGAAAGGGATGGGGATTTGTTGTTTCCGGCATGAAATATTTTATTCAGACCGCTGAATATTTTACAGATAAATATAAAGGAGTATGATGATAGCCAATGGAACCAGATTTTCAATATTTTAATACACGCAAAGAAAAGGCAAGGATTTTATTTGCTGCCCAGAAATCAATTTACAATCCATATTTCCAGACCGCCATTATATTGAATTCAGACGGGTTCCATCACTTACAGTATTCTGCCAGACGCGAAAGGAACAAACGGGAACAATTGCTTAAGTTCAGCCTATTACCTCTTGCCCTTGAGATCATCAAGAAGTCAGGAACAATCCAAGAATATCGAAAGCTACTGACTCCCATAGGCAAACCATCAGCCAGAGACGGATCAGTTCCAATGAAGGAAGTTGAATACTGGGGACTTGTGGCTATTATAGGAGAAAAGAGGATAAAGGTCAGAACTGTGTTGCGCAGAGTCGGCGACGGCAACATTACCTTCTGGAGCGTTATGCCCTATTCAAAGTTTAAAAATGGAGGACAAAAGGTCTTCACCGAAGGAATTGAGGATGAATAAATACAAAAACACCGTCCGAAGACGGTGCCTTTGTTATGCCTGGCTTCAGCTTAGGTAATCCTTAGCTGAACGGGGCTTGCGCCCACAGGCATACAGGTAGATTAGCATATGTTTCATCATGAGACAAGGGTCAGTCTATTGAGTAAAACGATTTTGCCCCACAAGTTGTGGGGCGAGGCCGAAGCCATTTGAGCAACCTAAAAAAAAGCGTCGTACCCGTAGGTCGTGCGCCTGTTATACTCTTGTGAAGTTGTGCCCTTAAGCAGTAAAGACATCGGCGACACCGTAGTCAACAACCACAACGGCCACACCGTTCATGTCATTCAGCTTTTTCGCGGCTTCCTTGTCAAACTCATGGAGTACTTTTTGAATTCCATCTCGCATAGCAAGTCCTCGTACGAAGGGGACTTGTTCCTTGTCACGGACTTCCTGCCAGTTTTGTCCGGGCATCAAAATTTCAGCGAGTGGCCCACCATGAATGTCGTCGACGTTCAGCAGGACAATCACCGCTTGATCTGGAGCCATGCCACGTTCCATCAAACGACGCTTGAAGTGTTCGACACGATCAGCATTCATTTCCAACGTTTTGCGGCAATTACTCTTTCCAATCCCACGGACTAGTGCCAAGGCGACGGGATCATCGAGTACCAGTTGACCGTCAACTTCTCGAATGACGGCACCACCAGTCGCATCGGAATCTTCGACACCGTTCCTGTAGAGAGCGGGGCCGTCGACACTTAGAATCTGGCCATCGAGTTCGTCTTTGAGCTCATCGATCGCGTTCAGAACGCGCTGACGGCTTTCGTTGTCGCCAAGATGAAGAACATTTGCACGCCCACCACTATAATGCCAATCAACCTTTGCTTTTGCATTTTTTGCGACGGATTTTACCCATCGCTCAACAGCATTTGAACTGCCATCAACCACACAAACACCTTTTCCATTTTTAAAGATGTTAGGGTTGCATGGACGAGGAGTCGGACCATCGGTAGCCATAGAATTTCCTTGGTTAAGTTTTGAAGTGCTGTAAACCCTTTACAAAGTACACTAACACACCCTTATTGTTCTGTACAGGGCTTCGTTTTGACTTGCCACAAACGTCAGATATCACCGTCTTATGTACAACAATTATTTAGAATACGATTTACCCACAACGTCCCTGCCCAGGATGTTGACATCGGAACCAGCTGGTCTGATGTGCCGCGATATCCGGCTTGTGGCATAAACAAATATGAATGACACATTCACCTTCGACTATGTCTCGGTAAAAATGAAAGCTCTCCAAAGATCAGTGGATGAGCTCACAGATGTATCTCACAAGATCTTCAATGCTCTAATACGCATTGAAAATGTCATGAGGGAGAACACAGAATATCTTCTCGAAGAAGACGAGTCTTAGTTCGACACCAGGTCCCAGGCACCATGAAGCAGCTAAAGGCTTTTTGTTTGCTGGGAGGGTTGGACGATGTTCGAACATTACACCACAGAAATGAACATGTCGTCCAGGCGATTTACCGCTACTTCCAAGGATGCAGCGCCCACGAACTTCTGTCCTATGCGTGGATCAGATTTTTAGGTCATGCGAAAAGCATATCGGATTTGGAGTCCGAAGAAAGGGGTGAAGAATTGTCGTTTCCGGCATGACGATATACATCAATAGGTACATGGAAGAGTGGCCACATGGTGTGACTACACCATTTGAGGTGTTTGGAGTAAATGCGTTTTAAAAAGCGGGCGCAGACATTACCACAAGTGGCATAAACCTATAGCTTCCATGCCTCCTTAAGAATCTGATACTCGCGATCAAAACCGTGATCCTTCAAGTACTGAAGATAGACCTCTCTAGGCGGTATGTTGCTATAATATGGTGTAGGACCACTTGATAGACCACCACCTGGACCGGTGGAAAGCCCGCCTCCAGGTCCGGTGGATAAACCACCTCCCGGCCCTCTCGAAAGCCCACCTCCGGGACCAGTGGATAATCCACCTCCGGGACCGGTTGATAAACCGCCTTCGGGTCCCGTGGACATTCCCCCGCCTGGGCCAGTGGAAGCTCCTCCACCGGGTCCCGTGGAAAGCCCTCCACCAGGGCCAGTTGAAAACCCACCCAGCGGTCCTGTGGAGTTATTTCGTGGCCATCCTTTGTTGACATGTTTCATAAAATCATCTTTCTCGCAAATCGACTTCGATTCAATACTTCCTTGAAGTTTAACATACGCAGTACGTCAAGATCCAGCTTTTCTCATAGCCAGAATCGCCTTGAGGCAACCATCGCAATACCGTTCTAAAATGGCGTCCGATCCGCTTCCCAATTGTTCGGATACACCTCGCGCAAGCCCATTGAGTGGTAGGTTATGGGTGTCCACCGTCGGCTTCGGTATTCACACCGCCCCCATTGGAATCCTGCAACCGTTCCAGATTGACCCTCAGTTTCTCCACAAGCAGCAGCGCATGATCGGTATTGCCAGCGTGGACACTGGTCTTCAATTCCTTGATCAGGCCGCAGACGATACTCATGCAGTAACAATTCTCGGGGGTCTGCTCCTTTTTCCCCGCCTTTTTGTTTTTCGGCCGATCATCAAGAATCTGGGAACATGCCTGTTCCACATGTTTTCGCCTGACCTCATCATCGCCGGCCAGTTCCAGCGCTTTCTTCCAAACTTTTCCCACGTAATCCGTGACCGTTCCATTATCGCACTCAGGCTGGGACACGAATCATTGAAGTCTATGCATATTATCTCCATGCCAACCTTCAGATAAAGAAACAGACATTGGCAAAAACAAACGAGTTCAAATGGGGGGTTGCCACCAGGAGAGATTTATTCTTGTTCGAAACAACTTGTGCCGCAGACCGCCAGACTGCATTTGACCCCGCAGGCACTGGCGCGGCTGACTGACGGAGTGGATTTGAGCGGGGGAAAACCGCGGCCCTGGTATGAGCGTGAGGCATCCAAATAAAACACAAAACAACTAAGAACAAATTGAACCATCTTTGTGGGTATGCGACTGACTTTCCGAACGCATGACACCGCACGTTATTGAACTCATCCACCAACTGGAGCAATGCCTGCCAGGCTTTGGCAGCGTCCCGCCGGGAGAACTCCGCAGGTGCGTAATAACTGGTTATTTGGTGCGACTGCTGTTTGGTTTCAGCAGCGATATATTGAACCAAAACCAGTCGGAGCTGCTCTTGCAATTGCCGGAGAGATCTCCTGTTCTCTTGCGGTAAACTTTAACCCGATTGATGGAGTTTGTCGCCAACTGGTCGCGGCCATTTTATGACCATATCAGGACTGGGGGTGAAGCGCGGCGAATATGTGCAGGTGCATAAAACTGCCCGTGGCGTATCCGGCTCCCAGCCATCAGTATTCATGCTTTCAATAGGCCACGGAAGGGTGCATTAGTATTATAAAAGGCGTCATTGTTTTTGATGACGCCTTATTTGTCCATAACATTCCTTTCCCATATCATGCAACATTCGGCATTAAAAACCATATCCTAATGTTACATATTTCTTGATCGGCGGTGATTATCTCGATATGCGGGCCCATTATTAAGAAGATTCCGTCCCATATGGAACTGAGCTATTTGGGACAATGTCTTTACTGAGGGACGAATGCCAGATTCGTTTTCAACGATGCTTAAGAACATATCTCTTCTCTTTTCAAGATAATGCCACATTCGATAACGTGTAATATGGGGTTGAGCAATAACAATACGCAATGCAGCTATCAATACCCTTTCCATTTTCAGACTCCATTTGTTACACCACATTACTTTGTTATATGTTCCGTTACGTTTATTGTTGACATGCATGATATCGCTTTCGATATTACTCATTTTATTATAATATTGTTCCAATGCGTGTATGCACGCATTTTCTAGATGCACAATAGTATTTCCGCAATATATGCAACCATGGTGATTAGGATATTTTATTCGTTTCATAGAACTTATCTCTACTACGTATTATAGCAGTCCTGCAAGCGGATTTCATCTTAGGAGCTTACTTCACCTTTGTACCTAGATTATTTCAAACTGCTGGCACCAGCCATTTAGCATTCATCCGAGTATATAATCCTTAATATACGCATGATACCTTGCAATGTTAAAATCTCTATAAGTTCACTGCGGTTGTCAGTTTTCGGTTGAAAACCAGCGGCTAAGTTGCGGGTCATAACGTAAGCGTCACGCTTTCCACCTGTCGTCAGAGTAATGACGGACTGACCGCAGGCGTGAGAGATCTCTGCTCTGACAGATCGTATGCGGCGGTCATTAGTTTGGTGTTGCGCAGGAGAGTGGCAAGCAGGGGTAGGAACAAATTGTCCTCATGCTCATATCGCCAAGCCTCGAACCAGATGCAATGGACGGTTTCTTTCTTTTCGACTTTTCTCGGTTTTTGAACCGACTTTAGGATGGCTTTGAGCATGGTTGTCTTGCCCGTGCCGTAACCTCCGAGTATGCCAAGGGTTAGCTGGGCGGGGTCTACTGTCAATAACCGCATGGCCAGATCGTCCGCATATTCCTCAAATTTGAAGCCTGGGAAACTGCTTGGGACGTCGACTAAGGGCATGTCCACGCCGATCGGTGTGGTTGCTTTAGCCATGGAGCATATTGTTAATCGAAGTTGTTAACCCCATTTCCGACATCACGATCCAGTTGCGCACGGACCGGCTTACCTCAAATGCCGAATTTATTGAGCACATCGTACAATTTGGAACAGGAACGTTCATCGAGCGGCTCTTCTTATTCCAGGCAAACACGGTTGGCATAACTGCACTTAACGACATTATCGCCCACCTGCGCGGATTTAGCGCAGCCAGCATTCCATCCATCACAACCATAAGCAACCGACATTTCAATTAGCCTTTTAGCAGAAATAGGAGAAGCATCAAGCATAAAAATCTGACTTCGTTATCTCACCCCACGGCTGGCTCATGAAGCCTCCAAAGGGCGGGATTGTTTGGCGTTGACCAAAGCGAACGTCCGGCCTCGGTGTTCCAAGTCCATTTTTTCATGAAAATTAGGCAGGGTGGCTTTGGCCCGCGTGGGGTCGTGCCCGCGCCAGTGCAGGAAGATGCTCACCCCGGGACGACGAAACATGGCCATAATCCAGGCGCCATTGCGATGCCGCACGCGGGTGTGCTCCTCTGCCGCGCTGGTATCCACATAATAGCGCCAGAAACTTTCTGTCCTCCCACCTCAAGGCCCGCGAACAGTGGCTCGGCTGGACGCCGCGCCAACGGGACTGCCGGCGTCCTTAAAACCGCCGGTCTACTTCGGAATTCGGGATAAGGCTTACGACTCGGGCCTGATTTGTGGAGGCGTAATCTTTTAGGTTTGGTTATGTTGCTTTTCTTTCTGCCTTATGGTAAACTAAATTTGGGTCGTTGTTCCCGAGGATAAATAGCTATTATTGGCTTACCCCTCGGGTCATACACTTGGGGGGGGTGATAGCGGCTGATGATTCCGTCACGAGCCCAAGTGGCTGTGTTCTTTGGTGACGATCTACCAGAAAACGGTTAGGTTTTGCGATCAAATGCCAAGCAAGATAAGAGACCTTGAAACCATTCTGCCAAAAGCTAGCAGAGCAACCTGAAGGTAGAGGAGACTTTTAACCCCAAGAGCCAACACCCTCTCGGGCAAGAGTCTACGTAATTCTAACCTACGTCTCTTGGCGCGGCACACCGACCCATATTTCCCATAGGAGGCATCAAGCCTCCTTTTTTCTGTCGTGGTGCGAACAAAACCGGAAAGGTCTGTGCGTTCAAAACCGGAATAATGACCGGAGGCTATTGTCCAGTAAAGCAGGGCTGGTATAGTTTTCGGTTGCTCCTTCGGCGGATAGGGCTCTGCAGGGACGCAACCCGAGTGCCGCTGGGAGCCAAAAGACGTTAGGTTGGCAGGCCGTTCCATGCGGCCTACCAGCGTTTTAGGCCCTCCTTCTGGATTCCGTTCCAAAGCGAAAAATCCACTCCCGGAATAGCCTTGATCCAAGAACCATCCAAAGAATCTCCACAAAACCATCGTCTTGCCGTTGCCTTCATCCTGACTGTCATCCCACGCAGTTCGCCGCCAGGACACCGGCACTCGAACCGGATCAGCAGCGCTCGCCACGGCCCAGATTGCCAATGGCCTGCCGCAACTCCTGTAGTTGAGGCTCTCGGAACAAACCTTTGAGTTCGCCTGCACCGCTCAGGAGCGGTTTGCCAAAGGCAGCCCAAAGGTCAAAAAAGAGATGCTTATGACTTTAGGATCGAACCTAATCTTGAAGGACAAAAAACTCATAATTGAAGCCAGGGAACCGTTCTTCATCCTGGAAAAGTCCAAGACTGATGAAATCTCAGGAAACACGCCAATCGAACCTAAAACCATCGGCCTGCCACAAGGGCAAAAAGACCTTTCCGACCCTATGCGTCCATGCCTGCTGCGGGACTTGGACTCGAACCAAGATACTGGGCTTCAAAGGCCCATGTCCTACCATTAGACGATCCCGCAAATCTTCACCACCGCCAGCTCCAGTGGCAACTGCTCTATACGCGCACGGCTGATGTCTGCCACAGCTTCCAAGACTACCGCAAGTATGGCAGGTGTCAATGCGCCTTTAGTAGCTTGTTTTTCTATGAATTCCCAATCATCAGGCGAAACATGATCCTTCACACTGGTCTTGGAGGAGGCTGAATGTTGGATAAGTAGGATGAAGCGCATCTTTTCTAGAATGAGAGTAGCCAGAGTATTCATAGATATACCAGACTTCTCTGCTTGACCGAGAACGGATATTGCTGTATCACCATCCTTATTCAACAAGGCTTCAATAAATGAATTGACCAAACCAGCTTTCGGAGCACCAGTGATAATCTCAACTTCTTCGCGAGTGATCTTTCTCAAGCCCCGAGCGGAGTCGAGGGGTGTCTTAGAAGAAGCAATCACTTTTTCTAGCATCCCCAAAGCATCTCTGAATGAACCGTCACCCAGAAGTGCTACCAGATCAGCCGCGCCAGAGTCCAATTCATACCCTTCTTTCTTGCCAACATTCAAAACCAATTTGCGGACGATCTCGCGAGGCGGTTTGCGGAAAGAGAAAGTTTGGCAACGGGAGATGATCGTATCAGGAACCTTGTCCAGTTCTGTTGTCGCCAGGATGAATATCACATGCTTCGGGGGTTCTTCTAGAGTTTTCAAAAGAGCATTCCATGCATCCTTGGAAAGCATGTGTACTTCGTCTATGATGTAGACTTTGTATGGTGAAGAAAACGGCAGGACTGAAACATGTTCACGGAGCGAACGGATATCATCAATACCCCTGTTGGAAGCGGCATCTATCTCATATATATCTTCATCCTTCGTCTCTACGGCATGAGCGAAGATGCGCGCCAATGTGGTCTTCCCTGTCCCGCGTGATCCGGAAAAAAGATACGCATGCGATATGCGCTTCAGTTTAATAGAATCCCGCAAGACATCGACTATGTGATCCTGACCGGAGACATCTACCCATGATTGCGGGCGGTATTTTCGATATAAGACAGCCATGTAGGCATTGTAACATGTAGGATAAAATCGTTCTAATATACGTTCTAATATAAATGCATGTAATAAAAAGACCACATTCACTTCGGCACTTCGGGTTTACTGAAACCCTAAGCTCCATGAATGTGGCTCAAAGCATCGCTTCGAAAGCAGGATAGCAAGTCCAATGAAGGCAACTCTCTCACTCACTGAATCGACTACAGCCCACGGATGTACTCATAAGATGAGCTTACATGCTTTACCCGAGTACTGGGAGTGCGGTGTCGCCGGATTACGCCATGGTCGTCGCCCAACTGTAGTTCGGGGCGGGACCGTTGGCGGTTTCCACATGGCCGATGCTGGGCTCCAGGGTAATGGCGGTGCTGTTCGCGAAGTTGGGCGCATTCGGGGCGCCCCTGTTGTTGTGTTTCATGCTGGTCCTTTGTGTTGAACCGTTGTTTAACTCAGCCTGTCTATCCCGGAGAATGAGGGATACTAGTCGGATGACCACACCCGAAACAGACATTCCATATATAAAGGTATCAAATCTCTTTTTATGATGCAAGGTGGATAATCCACATGTGGTTTCCAACACCTAAAATTCTATTAATAAAAAGCGCACCGTCCCCGAAGAGACAGCGCGCTGTTAACTGATGGCCACACTAATTCGTGACCTTCATCTGATACCCCATCTGTGTTCGGGGCACCGGACGACACGAACGCAAGGTCCACTTATTGAACTTCATAACGGTCCTTTCCCGCTACTACAGGTAGCGATTGAGGTTGTTGCCGACAGGCTCCACGGACTGAAGGGTATCAGCTCGCGTAACCTTTCCAAAGTAAATAATATCACCAGATATTCTGATTTACAAACCCCATATCCCCAACTACTTTATCAATGCCAAATACCCCTTGATGGCTGCTTGCACCTGCTTAAAATCATTCGTCTCCATAAGTTTCACCCGTAATTCCTTGGCTCCATCCCAACCAGAGACATAAGCTTTGAAATGTTTCTTCATCACCGCGAAATTTTTGATTTTCTTTTTCTTTGCAAGCAGGAATGTCTTTTCAAATAGTTTCGTATGTTCAAGTAGTATCTTCAATCTTTCTTCTGGAGTTTTTTCTATTACGGATCTTTGAGATTTAAGATTTGAGATTTCAGATTTATTAAATAACCACGGTTTCCCAAATATCCCTCTCCCTATCATCACCCCATCACAACCATATTGTTCACATTTAAGTTTCGCGCCTTCGAGCGATTCCACATCACCGTTACCGATTATTAAAGTTTTTGGACTTATTTCATTTTTCAACCTAATAATCTCCGGCATCAATTCCCAATGTGCTGGTACATCTGACATCTCTTTGCGGGTACGCAGGTGAATAGTCAGTGCTGGCAGGTTCTGTCTCAACATCAACCTGATCCATTCCCAATCTACACTGTTATAGCCGATTCGAGTCTTCACTGTAACTGGAAGGGTTTTGCCAAAATCGGATTTTGGCATTTGAGCCAAGATCCGATCTTGGCAAAATCCTTCTCTCGCCGCCTCCAAAACCGCAATCGCATTCGCCGGATTTTTCATCATCGCTGCCCCGCCACCCTGTTTCTCTACTTTCCTATCCGGACAACCCATATTTATATCCAAACCATCAAAGCCAAGTTTGCGGATCAGAGCAGATGCCTTCTTCATCACTTCAGGACGACCTGTGAACAATTGCGCCACGATAGGTCTCTCTTTGTCTGAAAATTCAAGATCGTGCAGTAAATTCTTTTTACCCACCGAAACCAAACCATCAGCCGATACAAACTCTGTCCACATCACATCCGGTTTGCTATATTTCGCTATCATTTTGCGGAATACCGAATCAGTCACATCCGCCATCGGAGCTAGTACGAAAAAAGGCCTCGGGAGTCTCTCCCAGAAATTGGTACTATTATTTGTTACCTCGATTCTTGTCTTTTTTTTCATTACTTGAGGCGTAATGGGTATTGATTTTAGTGACCGAGAACTTGTTTGAGCGATGTAGAAATTGCTCTCCTCTACTCTACAACTTTTCCTAGCAATCTGACAACATCATCATCTCTGGACTCACTCCCCAAGACCACCACAGAATACACTTCTTTTTTATTCCCCATATGGAATAAGGCTGCGCCTGTACGATTCGCTTCAGGAGTATAGCCATTCTTCCCGCCTAGATAATTTGACCAGGACAAGAAATGGGCGGGATTCACCCATGTGTGCGAACGAACCGTCTTCGTCTTCAGTTCTGTAATAGCCAAAATGTTTGGGTTATTTTTCCTTATCCAATCCAAGATGATGGACATATCGGTAACCGTAGACACATTATGCGACGAGAGGCCAGACGGATCGGCAAAATAAGTCCTGTAGGCTCCAATACTTTGAGCAAAATCATTCATAGCTCGTATGAATTTACTTCTGCCATATTCTCTAGCCAGAGCTTCCGCCGCATCATTGGAAGAAACCATAAGTAGAGGATATAGCAGATCAGAGACGCGCAGGGTCTCCCCTACTTTGAATGAAGCAGTATTACCATAAGAAGACATTATCTCGCGAGTGATCGTCATACGACTATCAGGATCCAACATCCGTCCAGCAACTATCGCTGTTACCAATTTTGTCAGAGAAGCTATCGGCAAGAGCCTATTGGGATTACTTTCGGTCACAATATCTCCAGTAGAGAGATTCTTCACTATATAAGCGCGTGCTGTTATCCCATTACTTGTATGATTAGAAGAATCTAGAGCTTCTGTGGCTGCTCTTATTGGGTCTTCTTCTTCCACAGCAGAGAAGCGTATCGTACGAACAATACCAGAGATGGATGTGCCGTCTTCCGGGTGAGATACGGCAATGCGGGCTGAGGAAGTAAGTTTCGATATATTAATACCCAGCGAACGAAAACCTCCTGCCCTTGAGAAAGAGACGATGCCGTAGCCTATGGCGATTCCGAAAGTTACAGCCAGAAGACCGCCAAATATTACCTTCAGAAATTGATTCATTCAGCCATTCTACTTTATTGTCCTATAAAAAACATTAGTGCCATATCTAACATCTATATACTCAAATTCTGGCAGATCCTTGCCGGCCTTGTTGACCATCATATGATTCCAGAAGGAAAAAAGGTTTGCCAATTGTTCATCAAAAGAATGTTTGTCGTTGAAATATATAACCATAATATCATTTAGTTCGGACAGAGAGGTGGGAGCTATCGCCGTCGCTATGCTATTTTGGGCATAGAGTTCGTATTCACCGCCCTCATTCATGAGTATTGCGGCAGGGTTGAGGCCTTCTTTTTTCATCTCTCCGTATAATCTCTGCAGAGAAGAAAACTTGCTGGTTGAGGCAATGTACGAACCGACGATCCCATCTAGAGAAGTGGTGGCGTTTGGCAGATTTGGCACATAGTAACGGTTGTATATATGCCCAGAAAATAATGGAGCTTCACTAAAGATAAAACCATTTGCATCGGCAAAGTAACAGTTTTCCGAATCTGCAATAGACAAATTGTTGCCATCGAAATCTGGCAAGGCAGCACAAATGATAGCTTCTGGGTTCTTTTCTTTGACTATTACGGTCAAGGTATTCGCTCCAGCCCTATGCACATCTATAGATTCAACTTTCAATGAAGCCTCCTTAATCTTTTTGATTATTTCGCGCTTCGGATATATCAGTGTATTAGATTTTGAAAATAGGCCAAGATAATCACCATCTATGGAATTGATAGCTGCGGCCTGAAGTGGATTTATGATATCTTCATCAGCTCCTTGAACATTGACCGTGTATATCGTCAAAATACTTAATCTCGTAAACCTAGATACAGAGAATCCCCACGAGAATACACAGACAACAATCAAAAGATAAAATAGGAGCGATCGGTTCCTTCTCTTTTCTGCGAATCTTTTTGACTGACGCGAGGTGATACGACTTCGTGGATACATATTCTATTATTTATTTAATTTCTCCACCTAGATTTCCGCTTAAATGCTTCCAGAAAATTATCATACCTTACCCAGAGAATCCTTGCCGAGATACTTCGCCAAAACCGCGGGAATCTTGATACTCCCATCAGCTTGCTGATAATTTTCAACCAATGAAACTAGGATGCGCGGTGTAGGGATTGCGGTTGAATTCAATGAATGAACATAACGAGTGACGCCTTCATTGTCTTTGTAACGGATATTGAGACGGCGTGTTTGGAAATCATGGAAATAAGAAGCTGAGGAAATCTCGCGATATTTGCCTTCTTTCGGAACCCACAACTCAATGTCATACTTTTTCACTTGTCCCAAGCCCAGATCGCCGCCGCAATTCACGACTGTACGATATGGAATACCGAGAGATTCTATGAACTCTTCGGTGTTACGATTGACCTCTTCGTGATATTTGACTGAAGTTTCGTGATTGGCTTCACATAGTACTACTTGTTCAAATTTATAGAATTCATTGACGCGGATAAGTCCCCTGACATCCTTGCCGTGTGCACCGGCTTCGCGACGATAACATGGGGAGAATCCTAGATAGCGTTTTGGCAGTTCGGAAACTGCAAAAGTTTCTTCGCTGTGCATGCCCATAATCGGGACCTCGGCTGTGCCAGCGAGATAATCGCCATCTTGAGTCTTGTATAGATCTTCTTCGCCTTGTGGCAAATATCCCGTGCCAAATAAATTTATCTTACGAACAACAGTCGGAGGGATAATGGGTGTGAGATTCTTTGCACTGAAAAATTCCAAAGCATAATTCCAAATAGCGAAACATAGTCGCACGCCGTCACCTGTGAGGAAATAACCTCGGAAGCCGTGGACTTTGGAACCTCTTTCAAAATCAACCATACCCAAAGCTGTCATGAGTTCAACATGATCCTTGGGTTCAAAAGTGAAATTGGTCTTTTCACCCCAGGTCTTCACTTCTCTATTTTCAGCATCACTAACACCATCAGGTACAGTCATATCTGGAATGTTTGGCACCTGCAACATCAATGCCTGCCAATCCTTCAATACATCTTTGAGAGCAGTCTCGTCCTTTTCCATATCCGCTTTCACGATCTTCACGTCAGCGATAAGTTTCGCCCGTGCATCTGCTGACACGGCCTTCATGATCTCGTCGCTGGCATTGTTCTGCTCTGCACGCCTCTTTTCCACGCCCGCCATCAAAGTACGCCTCTTGTCATCCAGAGCAAGCAATTCCTCCACCTTGAAACTTAGGTGCTTCTTCACCGCAGCCATGGCTATCAGTTCCTTGTTTTCGCGAATGAATTTGATATCTAACATGGGATTATTTTACACCAAGATCCGATCTATGTATACCCAGATCCGATCTAGGGGGGGTAGCGAGATCCGATCTAGCTACCTAAAACTTTATCAGGAATTTATCTTCATTATGGTAAGATGTGGCGTTTAAATATGTTTCAAATATTCTAACCAATAATTATCAGCCACCTTAACATTAAATAAAATGAATCCAACAAGACTCACACCCGAACAGTACCCATTCCTTTTGAGACAGATCCAGAGGCCGCCACCATTCCTAGATTGTATAGGACCGATCCCGCCTGATGATTACAAATATCTGTGCGTTATCGGTGCCAGGCAATACAGCGACTATGGGAAAGAGGCTTGTCAAAAGTTGATCGCCGGACTGAAAAGCTACCCAGTCGTAATAGTTTCGGGACTAGCTCTTGGCATAGATTCTATAGCGCATGAGGCCGCCCTGGATGCAGGATTGAAGACTGTGGCATTTCCAGGATCAGGTCTTTCTAGAGAATCCCTGTACCCACGAACACATCTCAAACTAGCCGAACGTATAATAAAATCCGGTGGAACATTATTGTCCCCGTTTGAACAGTGGCAGAGCGGCGATCCTTGGCTCTTCCCTGTCCGCAATCAACTCATGGCAGGGATGTCACACGCCACACTTGTTATTGAAGGCAGGGTCAAGTCTGGAACACTACTAACCGCCGCAAACGCTCTCGAATTTGGAAGAGATGTTCTCATCGTCCCTGGTTCTATATTTTCCGACCTATCATATGGCCCACACAAGCTATACCGCGATGGCGCCACCCCCGTAGTCACATCCGGAGAGATTTTGGAATCATTAGGTTTTGACATAAACCCTGCTGAACATGACAACAAAACCATCAAGATGGATTTCAATAGTTCTCCTCTATCTGAAGAAGAAAAGAAAATCATCAGAGAATTACAAATGTCTCCTCTTTCTGCCACCGATCTCATATACAAGACTTCCTTATCATCTTCACGATTCAACATATTAGTCTCGCAGTTGGAATTAAGTGGTGTGATCGTACAGACGAATGGGATTTACAAGATTAGTTAGGCGCAGTGGGGTGAAATATCCCATGACGACACCCCTTTCGGAGCGCTGTTGAAGACCAACCCTGCATACCAATGACACCAGCGCGAGAAGAGACGGCCTTGCGAGGTATTCCGTTTTACGAGCAAGGCCGATCGTGGGTTCGGAATGGGATATTTCACCCCACTGCGCTTAGATATTAATTATTAGAAAATTTTGAGTTTTCAAATTCTCATGTAATACTTACGCGAAGCATGAAATTATTGATTGTAGAGTCCCCATCAAAAGCAAAAACCATCTCCAAATATCTCGGAGACGGTTTTGTTGTTCGTGCATCTGTCGGACATGTCCGCGATCTACCCAAGTCCAGCAAGAAAGCCATAGATATAGAAGGTGGTTTCATTCCTCACTATGAAATTGTCGCAAAGAAAGAAGCTGTCATCGCAGACATCGTGATGAATGCCGACAAAGCCAAGGAGATCATACTCGCAACCGACCCTGACCGTGAAGGTGAAGCTATCGCTTGGCATATAGCCGAAGTCTTGAAGGAAAGACTCGGTGCCAGCATCAAGACGAAGATCAAACGCGCCACATATCACGAAATCACCAAAGAAGCCGTATTGGAAGCCCTAGAGAACCCTCGACCCATAGATCAGCATCTGCGTGAAGCTCAGGAAGCCCGTCGTGTGTTGGATAGAATAGTAGGTTATGACTTATCAGGCCTCATCTGGAAGAAGGTCCGCTATGGTCTGTCTGCCGGCCGTGTCCAATCCCCCGCCTTACGCATAATAATGGAACGCGAACGCGAGATTCGTGCTTTCATCCCAGAGACATATTGGGCAATTTCTGGTGATTGGAAAACTGCGAACGGTGAGGCATTGAAGCTCACTTGTTCCAAGGAACCCCGCGACAAGAAAGAGGTTGACTCTATTATTGAAATTGCCAAGAAAGAAAAGTGGCAGATCTCGGACATAGAAGAATCCGAACAAAAGAGATCTCCACGCGCCCCATTCATCACATCCACACTCCAGCAAACCGCCAGTTCGCGTCTCGGATTCTCACCTTCAAGAACTATGGGTATTGCTCAGAAACTTTACGAGTCTGGTTACATTACATATATGCGTACAGATTCTACAAATATCGGTGCGCAAGCACTAGCGCAGATTGCGACTGTGGTTGAGAAGAAATACGGCAAAGATTATCTTTCATTCAGAAAGTTCACAACCAAAAGCAAGAATGCCCAAGAAGCACATGAGGCTATCCGCCCATCTCATTTCGACAAAGAAAATGCCGGGCATAATGATGAACAGAAGAAACTATACCGTCTGATCTGGGCTAGGGCTGTAGCTTCACAGATGACGGATGCGAGATTGGCGAAAACAAAGATCATCGCCAATGTTACAGGTTCTGTCATTCCAAACTTTGAAGCCACTGGCTCACGAGTCTTATTTGACGGCTGGCTCAAGGCTGACCCCGATTCTGATGGTGAGAATGTCACCTTACCAAAATGCACGAAGGATGAGCGACTGGATCTTATTGATATAAATTCCGAAGAGAAACAGACTCAACCACCTTCACGATATACCGAGGCCGGTTTGATCAAAGAACTTGAGAAACGCGGTATCGGCAGACCTTCTACATATGCTTCTATTTGTAAGACTATTGAAGACAGAGGTTATGTAGCAAAAGAAAACAAATCCCTAAAGCCGACTGATACCGGTGATGTCGTTTCTACTTTCTTGGAAGCAAACTTCCCTTCTTATATCAGTGATTCATTCACCGCAGAGATGGAAGACAAATTAGATGACATAGCGAATGGAGATAGGACATACGAGAAGACTTTGAAAGAATTCTATGGACCATTCCATAAAGAAGTAAAATCAAAAGATAAAATAGACAAGATAACAAATCTCGGCGCCGCCGATCCGAAGTTCAAGTGCCCGAAATGTGGCACGACCCCGATGGAGATAAAGCTCGGCAAAAATGGCAAGTTCCTCTCATGTATGAAATATCCAGACTGTGACGGGGCTCTCACATTGGATGGTACAGAATTCAAGAGCGATACGCCTATAGGTAATGATCCAGCTACAGGACTTCCTATATATGTATTGAATGGAAGGTTCGGACCGTATGTCCAGCTCGGTGCACGATTGCCGAAGGTTAAAAAGACAAAAAAGAAGAAGGCGAAGACAAAAGTAGCGGCAAGTGAATTGAAGACTGACTCTGAATTGAAGGTTCTTGAAAAAACCCTGGAACAAAAAGAGGCCGAGAGAGAAACAGAGAAAATCGCTTCAATTGAAGCCTCGGTGGCAGTTGATCAACCATTACCAGTACCAATAAAACCAAAGATGGCTTCTATACCAAAAAGTATGGATCCTTCCAAAGTCACAGTCGCCGATGCTTTGAAATATCTGAGTCTACCGAAAACTCTGGGTGTTGATCCGAAGACCAACAATCCTATAATAGTTTCTATTGGCCGTTTCGGTCCTTACATAAACAATAACGGTGAATATAGATCCATAAAAGTACCTGATGATGTATATTCCATCACCCTACAGCGCGCGCTTGAATTGTTAGCGATACCGAAAGCGACGAGGGGTGGGAGATTCAAGAAGAAGGCGGCGGAGGTTAAATAGAGAAAATTAAATAGAAAAATTCTTCAGAGAATACAAATCCTCATTATCCTCTTTCTGGATCTCAACCTTGGACCTATCATCCATGGGTGGAGTGTCAGTCGAAGTGGCATCCGTTCCTGCAACAGAAGCGGCGACAGAGCCATTACTTGTATCTACCTTTGTTCCATTCACGGCATTGAGGCTGAGCTTATCAAACAGCGCCCGCAAATCTTCCGGTGAGAAAAAGTCTATGGTGATAGAACCCCCCTCTTTATTCTTATCAATACGCACCCGAGTACCGAGTGATTCTGTGAAATTCTTCTCCATCTCCATAATCGCCGGATCCAAATACTTCTCCTTGTTGCGAACTCTGTCTGTAGCCACGCGTCGTGCCATAGACTCGGACTCGCGAACGGTGAGCCTTTTCGTCATGATCTCTTTGAATAAAACCAGCTGTTCTTCGGGACGATCGGTGAGCATGAGTAGTGGTCGTGTATGACCTTCGGAAATCTTGCCATCTTGGAGGGCGTTTATCATCTCATCAGGCAGAGAAAGTATGCGCATGGAATTGGAAACATATTCCCTACTCTTGCCCACCTTGTCGGCGATCTGGGCTTGCTTCAGACCAAACTCTTTCGCCAATCTCTCAAAAGAACGAGCGCGGTCAACGGGATTGAGGTCTTCACGCTGGAGATTCTCAATGATTGCCATCTCAAGTTTGACCTGTGGATCTTCACCACCACTTCGTATCAAAGCTGGTACTTGCGTGAGTCCTGCGAGTTTGGAAGCACGCAGACGGCGCTCACCAGAGATGAGTTCATATCCGACAGTCATTCCACCACCTTCGTGATAATTTTCGTTTCTAGTGACAACCAAGGGTTGAAGAACTCCATACATGCGAATAGATTCGGAGAGGGCCTTCAAGGCACCTTCGTCAAATTCGCGTCTAGGTTGATAAGGATTGGGGCTTACCTTCTGTATATCTATCCAGAAAATCGCATTGTCGACATAAGGAGTTGTCATGGGGATATTATAGCACTTCGCTACGCTCAGTGTCTTCGACATGACGATGTCTGACATCGTCGGACCTCGATTTTGACTTTCCCGCCATGTAATGTAAACTTTCATAACAAGCCGAGATGGCGGAATTGGTAGACGCACACGACTCAAAATCGTGCGGAGTAATCCATGGGAGTTCGATTCTCCCTCTCGGCACAATGAATTATAACCCCTTCGACTCCAAGATCCGATCTTGGTATAACTTATGACTACCTCTAACCCCAAACTTATCGTCATCCTAGGCCCCACCGCCGTAGGTAAAAGTGACTATGCAGTGCAACTTGCCAAGAAGATTGGTAGCGAGATTATTTCTGCTGACTCACGCCAAGTTTATAAAGGTTTGAATATCGGCACTGGCAAGATCACAAAAAGAGAAATGAGGGGCATTAAACATTACCTTTTAGATGTTGCCGACCCGCGCAAGCGATTTACCGTCATTCAGTATGTAAAGCTTGCCGAGAAAGCTATCAGAGAGATTACTTCAAAAGGAAAGATTCCGATAATCTGTGGCGGCACTGGATTTTACATACAAGCATTGGTAGACGGCATTGTATTCCCCGATGTCCCACCAAATAATAGCCTGCGCAAAACATTAAATAAAAAATCTGCACATGAATTGTTGGCAATCTTGAAAAAGTTGGATCCACAGAGATACAAGACTATAGAAAAGAAAAATTTGCGCAGAGTCATTCGCGCCATTGAGATTGCCAGCGCTATTGGAAAAGTCCCCAAACTGACCAAGCCAACTAAATCTGCCGGTAAATATGATGCACAGTTTATTGGATTGAATGTCTCGCCAACCGAACTGAAGGAGCGTATTAAAAAGCGCTTACTCAAGCGTTTGAAATCGGGGATGATTTCTGAAGCAAGGAAATTACATTCGAACGGACTTTCATGGAAAAGGATGGAGGAATTGGGATTGGAATACAGATATCTGGCTTTCTATCTCCAAGGGAAACTGACCAAAGAGCAAATGATTGAAGAGTTGAATACCGAGATCTGGCATTATGCGAAAAGGCAGATGACTTGGTTCAAGAGGGATGGGAGGATTGAGTGGGTTACACCTCAATAAACATGAAAATAGATAATAAAAAAAGACCAAAAGTATGACCACTTCGATCTTTTGATTAATCAACCAATCCCACAATGATCCTTTCACAAAATCTCTTCTCCCATGGTGGTATTTGAAGGACCTCAAGTCCTACAGGAGGCAACAAGGCCATAAGTTCCTTCTTATTAATGAGAAGTTGCGACAGACAGATTCTTGAAACTTTCATCTCCCTTTCCAGCATGATCAATCTAGCTGGATTCAAGGTACTAGAAGGCTCTTCTTTCAGAACCCTAACGATTTCCTTTGCGTAAGCAATCGCTCCATTCTTTATTACCATAGCAACAACATCATTAGTAATGCCAATTTCATCAAATGTACAGTTGGCTCTACTCAATTTGTCATTGATCTCTCGCAAACGAATCGCATATTCAGGGTCACCTGACTCAAGCGACTTAATAGGTTGTAAAAAATCTTTATCCAAGCCAAATCCTAGCTTGGCAAGATGAAATACCAGCAATTCATTATTTTTCATTGCAAATTTTCCTTCTAAAATCAATGGTATGCTTATTCAGAAAAAGTGTCAATGAACTTAAAATGTACGAGGAGGCAGGGATAAATTTGACATAACAATATATCTGTTATATCATGGTGTCAGCTCTATGAAAACCAAATATCTCCTTCTCTCGCTTGCTCTATTGCTCGGGCTTTGTTTATTCATACAAAAGCCAGCGTCACCCAAGTCGGCACCTCCTTCCGAAGAGGAGAAGCAGTTAAAATTCAATTACCTGCTTTCTCATCGGTTGCAGTCACCCTTAAACTCGTTGCTTTATCCCGTATTCATTTTTCGGGATCCTGTCGTAACAGCATTGAAGCTCAATGGTACATGGAGAGCTTCCGGCACTGCTCTGGTAAAAGACGGAAAACCCCTATGGATTATAAGTGCGGCTCATTGCTTCACAGAGGATGGCACCTATTATGTCACTGTCGTCACCCCTGAGTTAACTCAGTCGGTTTGGGGTATTGAAAAAGTGAATCCTCCTATCGGAAGTAATGATATCGTAATGGCTAGAGTTGGAGTTCCAACCAAGATAAAAGGCATCAAATCAACCCTGCAAAGTCTTTACTTTGACAGAAGGGCCGAGATTCGCAGCATCGCCGTAAAAGAATCGGCACAGTCACTAATCACTGGAGAAAAGTACCACATCATCGGAAGTGTCACTTTTCCAGGAGAACAGCCCCTGTATTTGCTGAACTATTCATGTACGCGTGCCGAGAGTGGTTCAGGATTCCTACACGGAGATGAGATCTTGGTACTTAGTCAGTTTATGGTCTTGGATACGAAAACCCAGAAAGAATTGGGCGTAAAACCAAGGGACGGTTTCTACACACTTCTCACGGGTGCGAAGGTTAAATGGCCATGATTGATTTCGACTAGCAAGGCGGTTCTCTGTGGATCGCCCTTTTTTATATTCAACTAGAAAATACCATCGGTACTTTTTCTTTAAAGAAAGAAGCAACTTTTTTATTGTCGAAACTACTTAAGTCAAAAACATATGTTTCATTTCGCATGTTTTTAATCGTTAACTCATAACTTGTTGGCGTATGATTTTTTATCACCCCAAGTGAAATCGAGGAGATTTCATTGGTGGGAATTTTGAAATGTATCATATCGGATATAGAGAATGAGGTGAAAGCTGCTACTCTAAATCTTTTCGGGAGAGCCAGACTTAGAACTGAATTGTTAATTTCAATCGAAATATTTGTAATTACCTTATATATAATAAGAATCAGGTACGCACATATTAGAACTAATATAAGTGATCCTACTGGGAAGACTTCATATGCAAACCATGCAATGAGTGCAAAACAAAATATAATTACACCTAATAGAATGACTATTTTTCTTTTTGGATAGATTTTCATATTAGTTTAATTTCCTCTGTGGTCAATTAATTTAAATAAATTCGAATCTCAAAAGATCAGCGCGAGATGGAGGAATCGGACCTCCGACAGCGGTTTTGGAGACCGCAGTTATACCACTTAACTAATCTCGCTTTTCAATAAAATAAGTAACCTATACCCAATGAAAAAGAGGGTGACTTAATCCTACCCTCTTTTCCATCAGTATGCAAAATATTCTATGTTTTGTGAATGATATGTCCTACGAGGGACATAACTTTTATTTCTTCGCCTCCTTGAAAACTACATGTTTGCGTAGTTTGGCGCTGTATTTCTTGAGTTCTATCTTCTTTTCGACAGTCTTCCTGTTCTTGCGTGACCAATAAACCTCTCCTGTAGATTTATTCTTGAGCACTATTAAGCTGGTTTGTCTTGCCATATTATTTAAATTAGGTCAGAGTACTATAGCCGATTTGGTCTAAAATTGCAAATCATCTCTTATGGTATAGAATGAACAATATGAGAGACCTACTCAAATGGTTATCACGCCATAGATTCCCCTACGAACCACTCATAACGGTGGAGATTTCCAAAAGTAAGCTATTGGGCAATCTGGATGAATTCAGGAAACTGGCTCCGCACAATAAGATTGCGCCAGTCTTGAAAAGCAATGCTTATGGTCATGGACTGATAGAGATCGCCAAGATATTGGAAGAATCTCAACATTCTTCTCGTTGGACACACAACAAAAAAGATAGCGACGATACCATCCCCTTCTTCGTTGTCGATTCATACTTTGAAGCTCTGGCTCTACGATCTGGTGGTATCAAAACCCCCATCTTAATCATCGGTTATACACACCCAGAAACAATAACATCATCACGACTTCACAAGATTGCTTTCACCGTAACTAGCCTGAAAACATTGAAAGGAATTACTGATCCCAAGCATCCTGTAAATATCCATTTGAAGATAGATACCGGTATGCATCGTCAAGGAATCTTGGAAAGCGAACTGCCAGAAGCCTTGAGTATTCTTGAAGAACAGCCTGATATAATCCTCGAAGGAATATGTTCGCACCTATCAGATGCCGACAACACAGATGAGTCATTCACCGATGAACAAATACATGTTTGGAATAGGTTAGTAAAGCTAGTACATTCTCACTTCCCACATATTAAATATACACATTTAGCTAATACTGATGGACATCGCTTTGTTGAGGATATTCATTCCAATATTACGAGACTTGGCATAGGTCTATACGGTCTAGGTGGAGATTCTATACCTCATATCAATATTCACCCTGTCATGGAAATAAAGACTATCATCACAGGGATCAAGAAAATAAAATCTGGTGATGTCGTAGGTTATGGCGGAACATTCAAAGCGGTAAAAGATATGACTATTGCCACGATACCTATGGGTTATTTCGAAGGGATAGATCGTCACCTTTCCAACAATGGAATAGTCCTGGTTGGAGAAAGGCGCACTCCATGTCCGATAATAGGAAGAGTAAGTATGAATATAACGACGATAGATATTTCCGATTTGAAAGATATTGATATAGGAACTTCAGTTATCGCCATAAGTGGCAAGAGTAGTGATGGCAACTCCATACGCGAGATCGCCAAGAAATGCAATATGATCACTTATGAAATAGCGGTGTATATGCCGGCACATTTGAGGAGAGTGGTGGTTGACTAAAACATCTGTAGGTGTAAGTACAAACGATTTGCGTCATTGTCGAAATCATATTAGAATCAACTCATTCTCTATTGTGAGAGTTATCAAGCGCCGGTCGCATAGCGGCTATTGCAGCGGACTGTAAATCCGCGGCCCAATGGGCATCGCTGGTTCGAGTCCAGCCCGGCGCACTACTTCGCAACCCTGTCTATTGCAGGGTTGCTTCGTAGTACAAGCACAAATATTAAATCTTACACACACAACTCCTTGATCTCAGCCACGATCTGATCTATGGAAGTTGCTGCCTTAACCAAGAACTTCTTGGCTCCAAGCATCTTGGCTTTCTCTATATCAGACTGTTTGGATAGATTGGACAAGACCATAGTCGGAATATCTTTGAATTTCTCTTCCATACGTATATTCTGCAGAACATCAAAACCATTCATGCCTGGAAGTATCAAATCAACAACGATGACTTTCGGTACAAAAGTCTTCAGGGCCTCCATGGCTTCATTGCCGTTCTTGGCATGAACCAAATCAAAACCCGAAGCCAATAGTTTCTTGGACAAGATCATACCTATCAATTTGTCATCTTCCACCCATAGCATTTTCTTTGTTGGATCTGATGAGACACCCTTTGCACCAATCATAGAGATTGCCGAGGTGTGTCCAAAATGCTCATTGATCTTATTCAAAATCACCGGGATATCAGAATGGAGAGCCATGAGGAATTCTGACACACTATCATCAGGAATCATCCTCATGTTTATAGGAGTACCTTCCGTAGACATCATGAACACTGGGATTTTGGCGAGGAGTGGCTCTTTCTGTTTCTTTTCTAATATCTGATAACCAGTGACTCCATTGGACAAAGTCACATCCAAGACAATCAGATGCGGTAGAATATTGTAGATCTTATTTAATGCTTCATTCCCATCAATCTCAAAAGAAGAATTCTCATAACCATCCTCCTTCAAAGCTTCAACAATCCGTCCAGCTGCAGCCGCATCACTTTCTAAGATCAAAATCTTCTCTTTTTTAAGATCAGTACCTTGCACCATACATACAATTCTACCCAAACCTCTTCTTTAATGCAATCAACTCATCTCTTATGAGGGCTGCCGTCTCAAAGTCAAGTTCCTTGACAGCCTCTTCCATCTGAGTCCCCTTTTGAACCAAGAGTTTTTCTAGATCAGTCTTGGCCAAACCCTCATCTATGGATACCAATTCCTGTACAGCCAATTCGTGTTCTGTACGCAAATGATCCGTGATATCGTGGATTTCTTTTATGATAGTTTCCGGCGTGATACCGTGGACTTTATTGTATTCTCTCTGAATGGTTCTACGGCGATTTGTCTCTCCGATAGCCTTCTCCATAGAATTTGTCATGTTGTCGGCATATAGCATAACCCTTCCTGCGGCGTTTCTGGCGGCGCGACCAATAGTTTGAATTAGAGAAGTTTCTGATCTCAAGAATCCTTCTTTGTCAGCATCCAAGATCCCGATCAATGATACCTCCGGTAGATCCAATCCTTCACGCAATAGGTTTACACCAACCAAGATATCATACTTCCCTCTTCGAAATTCAGTCAGGATCGTAATGCGTTCTATAGTTTTGATATCACTGTGAAGATATGCAGCCTTCACACCCTTCTCTTTCAAAAACTCTGATAGATCTTCTGCCATCTTTTTTGTTAATGTAGTAGCGATGACGCGATCACCTTTTTTGATCGTAGCTTCAGCTTCATTTATGAAATCAAAAATTTGACCTTTGTATTTGTTCCCAGACTCGCGTATAGGTCTCACTTCCACTTCTGGATCTATAAGGCCTGTCGGACGGATAACCTGCTCCACGACTTGCTGGCTATTTTCAGCTTCATATTTACCAGGAGTAGCGGATGTATATACCATGGGTCCTATACGCTCCAAGAATTCCGGGAATTTCAGAGGCCTGTTGTCTTTGGCTGATGGCAATCGAAATCCGTGTTCAACCAAGGTCTCTTTACGCGAAGCATCTCCTGCATACATTCCATTCAATTGCGGGATAGTCACATGTGATTCATCAACTATGGTTAGGAAATCAGCAGTACCATCAGATTTGCGTGGAAAATATGCAAGCAAACTATCTGGTGGCTCGCCTGGCATCTTGCCGGAAAAATGACGGGAATAATTCTCTATGCCGTTGGTATAACCGATCTCTTTTATCATCGCCAGATCATATTTCACTCGCCTCTTGAGTCTCTCGGCCTCTAGCATCTTTCCTCCCTTCTCCAATTCTTTCAATCTACTTTCCAATTCAGCTTTTATAGTCTTCAAGGCCTTTTCACTCTGTTCTGTACTACTTATGAAATGCTTTGCTGGGAAGATGTAAACGGTTGTTTTGGAATCACGGACAGCTCTTGAAACAGGATCCAATTCCACAATATGTCCTACGGAATCACCTTCAAACTCTATTCTGTAAACAGTCTTTTCATTTACCGGCATGACTTCTAAAGTATTACCAAGCGCACGAAATTGTCCAGAATTGATGTCGGCATTGGTGCGCACGAAATGTATATCTATAAGTTTACGAATAAGTTCAGCGCGAGAGATTTGCATTCCCTCTTGGATTTTCAAATTGACCTTTTCATATTCCTCTGGACTTCCCAAACCATATATACAAGAAACGGATGCGACTATTATGACATCTTTCCTAGTGAGAAGTGCTTGCGTAGAAGCATGCCTCAATCGCTCTATCTCTTCATTTATCATGGCCTCTTTTTCTATATAAGTATCAGTGGCTGGCATGTAAGCTTCGGGCTGATAGTAGTCATAGTAAGAGACAAAATAGTGTACGGCATTGTGCGGGAAGAATTCTCGGTATTCTTGGGCGAGTTGAGCGGCGAGAGTTTTGTTGTGAGCAATAACGAGAGTCGGTTTGCCATAGTTGGCGATGACATTGGCCATAGTGAATGTCTTGCCTGAACCAGTCACGCCCAATAAGGTCTGACGATTCAGACCCTTTTTCAAGCCATTATTGAGGGCTTCTATAGCTTTTGGCTGATCGCCTGCGGGCTTGAATGGCGTAGCGAGCTGGAAAAGTGACTTTTTTGACATGGAAGTACTATACAGTCAAACGAGGAACCCAGCAAATGCATTCTAGAAGTGTTCGTGGATCAATATTAGACGAACCTTAGACGAATGTCAGGGTTTCTGGATTATAAAATCATTTTCCCCTACCTCCCCTCATTCACCGCCTTCCTGGTATCCATCCCAAAGAATCCCGTCGGAGCCTTGAGTCCTTGTGGATCTAGCGTGTACTCCTTGTGTGCCAACTGATATTTCATGAGAGCAGATTTGGTCAATTGTCCAAAGTAGTTTGTCTCCTTACCTGGTGATCCAGCACCAGTCTTGGATATGGTGAATCCTTGAGCATTCAGGTAGATTTGCAGTCTTTTGACATCGCTATGTGTCGTGCCGATACTGAGCGGTCTGGTGAATGTACCTCCGCCTGTTGATGGTGTATTTGGCGTAACAGGTGTATTAATTTGCTTCGGTATGGTCAAACCATATTGTTTTGCGACTGATTGAGCCACGGAAGTTAGACCCATGGAAAGTAGATTGTATATTCTACTGGATACACTACTACCACTAGAGTTGGTTGATGCGGTCGCCACAGGACATGCTGAAGTAGTCAATGATTGATCCGTAGAAGTCCCCTGTCCAGCCGCATTCGTGGCAAATGCTTGGAAATGATATGTAGTGTTGCAGACAAGACCGCTCAGGGTTTGTGTGAATGAACCTGTACCATATGTACCGTCGGTTGAAGCGATCTGTCCGTAACTCACATCATTGCCCCAGTTGAATCCTCGGACTGTAGAAGAAGCATTGCCATCTGCAGTCATGATGCCATTTAGGGTAGCTGATGTAGTCGTGATATCTGATGCGTCCTCAGCTGTCATGGTTGGCTTTGTACATTCACCAGTTGTGATTGTTTGGTCGGAGCCGAAACCTGTACCACCGGTATTGATAGCATAGGGCTTCACATGGTAGAGCGTATCGCAGGCAAGACCTGAAATCGTAGCTGTGTATGCACCTGTTCCAAATGAACTAGTTTCTGTTGTAGTTGCTCCGTATGCAGTAGTTAGACCATATGCGAAACCTCTGGTTGTAGCATTGACTCCACCAGTTGCTGTGATATTACCATTGGCAGTGAAGAATATACCTGATCCAGCAGTAGGAGCTTGGGTAGTTACGGTCGGTACGACAGGCAGAGTGAGGAATGAGATAATTGAACCTGTTGTTGTGCCTGAAACATTGACTGCATATGCTCGGACATAGTAGGTGGTGTTCGCTGAGAGACTGGATATGTTACTAAGGAATGATGCTGTACTTGTTTGAGCACCGAGAGTGGTTGTAGCGATAACGGTGGAGAGATTGGCAACAGTACCGTAGGCAAAACCTGACTCTGTAGCGTCAGCTCCACCAGTGGATGTGATCTGACCATTCAATGTTGCTGTAGTTCGGGCAATATTGGTTGTGACATTGGTGGATACAGCGGAGACTGTTGATGGAGTGATGGAGTTTGAAGCACTGGAAGCACTTCCTGTACCGACGATATTTGTAGCAGTTACAGTGAATGTATATGCTGTACCATTTGTGAGACCTGTCACCGTATGTGTGAGGGCTGTACTACCAGCATTGGTATCAGTGCCTCCAGAAGGACTGGAGGTGACGGTATATCCAGTGATGGGACTACCCCCTGTTGAAGCTGGGGCACTGAAGTTGATAGCTGCTTGGGTATTACCAGCGGTAGCTGTAACACTTGTCGGTGCACCAGGTACACCGATTGGGATCACTGCACTTGATGCTGATGAAGGAGTACTGGTACCTGTAGCGTTTACTGCATATACGACGAAGGTGTATGAGGTGCCGTTCGTTAGACCTGTTACGGTGATTGGATCTGCGGTATTTGAAATACCAGTGAAGTTTCCCGGTGTTGAGGAAGCGAGGTAGTAGAGGATGGAGGAACCGCCGTTGAATGCTGGAGCGCTGTAGGTGACAGTGGCTTGATTTGGAGTAGATGTTGCGGCTGAAACGGATGTCGGCGAACCAGGAACAACAGCGTTGACTGTATATGCGAGATTAGAAGGATTTGACAGACTTCCACTATTTGTCGGTGTGAGAGTGATAGATCCAGAAACAGTAGGGGTAATTGTAAATGTTTGAGCAGCACTTGAGTCTGAGAATGTGAGGACTGTTGCAGAGAGTCCAGTACTTCCTGAACCTGAAGGGGTGAGAGTGATGGTGCCGGTGTATAGCCCATTTGGTGTGACAGTGAAGTTGGTGGATGCGCTACCAGCATTACCTGATGAAGGACCTGAGAAGGTGTAGGTGGAGGCGATGTGAGTGAGTGTGGTTGTAGAGAGGATGGCTCCTGTGGAGGTTCCGGCGGAGTTTACAGCGTATGCACGGAAGTAGTACATGGTACTTGGAGTGAGACCTGTCAATCCTTGTGAGAATGAAGCTGTGCCAGTCTGAGCACCTAGCGTTGTCGTTGCTATGACAGTTGATAGGTCTGCGACTGTGCCGTATGCGAAACCAGATTGAGTTGCATCGGCACCACCAGTTGCCGTGATGGAGCCGTTCAAAGTCAAGGTTGAGGTAGAGACTAGGGTGGGGGCAGAGGTGGTAACTGACGGTGCAATCACATATTCATATGCGCCTGCTGCACCAGTACCATCATTGCGACGAGGGTTGCCGTCGAGGTCATACGGGAGTACCGAACTACCTGAAGGCACTAGATCTCTTGCTGATGAACCAGAAGTGAGGTGATAGTTACCATTTCCTGCCGCATCTCCTGTAGCTGATTTATCAGACACATAACCAAGTGTGCCACCATAGTTCGTATTAATACCGTGGAAAAAACTACTAGAAACAGACGATGTCCTCATCATATTCCCGATTAATCCAACAGCATATTCAATTGCCCATCCTCCAATTCTTCCTCCATTAGCGGTATCAAATGTCGCATCATAATCATTTGCATGTTGATTCCAATTGTCAAACAAATTTCCTATTTCGTGGTAAAGAGTGTGGGGAATTGGAACAGAGCCATATCCGTTATATGCGTTATTAAACCTTGCACCAGCAACAGTATTGTACCAAGTAAGAATATTGCTGGATGAACTTACTTGTTGTGTTTGCGCTGCTAGAGCTATAAGTGGAGATGTAGTAATCCTATTCTCAAAAATATTCTGTATGATCGCAATATCTTCTGTGTTTGTAGTACTTGGGTTTGCTAAAAATACACCTACTGGTGAATATGCGGCATTCAAATTATATAGTGTGTTAAAAGCAGCAATTGCATTAGTGGTGATTTGCTGTCCTTGTGCATTCCCTGTCAGATAAACTACACTTGGAGAAATGTTACTATTCCCCAATACATTATATAGTTGTGCTGGAATATAACCTGATGTCACAGAATTACCACGAATTAATGCATATGGATTCTTTGTAACTCCATTGTGACTGAACCCGATTGGAAATGAGCTAATTGTATTATGAGTAGCATATGATAATTTCCAGCCTACTATTCCACCACTACCTGCTGAAATATTTATAGTATTACTATCGAGCCAGAGTACAGTAGAAGCAGTATTACCATACAGAAGCAATGATGATGCGGAAGAGATGGTAATATCCTTCAATTTAATTCTCTCAGTATTCCATTGTCGATTGCTTGTATTTGCATTTATAACTGCCTGAGCTTCTGTGATTGTACTCAGCTTGGTTATTGTGAGCCATGTTTTCATAGTACCCATAGTGAGTGGTGCAGCACCTTGTACTTCATGGTTGGCAGCCGAAAGTAAAATTGTTCCTCCCCCGGCTTCGTTTCTACTATAATTCGCATTATTAAAAGTCTTAATCGCATCAGATGCCGCTTTAACTGTAATATATGCGGTATTTGCATTTCCGGAATAGGCAGATTCGGCCGCTGATTGTGTAGCGTAGACAGTAGAGTTTGCACCTGTGCTTGCAGGATCTACTACTGCAAATGAAATACCGTACGCCCCGGTCTTGTCTAGCACTTCAGCAATTGGTCCCAATCGCTCATCTGGTTGCGCAAAACCATTACCCCCATTTGCTACAAGATCCGAACTAAGTATTGCAGTGGATGTCCCAACCCAGGGATATGCTTTGAAATTTACAGTGATAACATCACCCTGAGTAAGTGAGGCTACCGGTATAGTAGCGGCATAGACTTGCACCACATTAGCATCTCCACTTCTAGTAGAGATGGTCATGTCGGTGGTGGTGGCATAGACAGTATTGGAATGTTCATCGGTCGCACTGAAAACCATAGCTGCGATCGGTTTTCCATTCCTAGCAAATCTATTGAAAGCCACTGCTTCTACTAGGAAGTCACCTGTCACTCTCTCGTAACCTGGCCATGCCCAGCGACCTACTGATTTTGGATATGTGAGTACTGAACTGTTAGTTACAGCAAGATCAGTCACAGCATTGTTAGAAAGACCGGTTCCCCCAGGACCATTGTCTGTATACCAACCACTTGCCATGCTAACTGTTGCAGTTTCTCCGCCGTATATATAATCGGAAAGAGACACCTTTATGGTAACCTTTCCTGATGTGGTTGCTATATCTAGACTTCCTTGATTGGGATATGGGAGTCGGACTATCTTCGTACCATATATGATACGAGTGAGGGTTGTCACTGCTCCTGCTGCCGTATAGCCGTTGGATGTAACAGTGAATACTATCTTGGCTCCACTCGGATCATTATTTGCTCCAAGCCCAAGACTATTGGTTGTACTCGTAGAAACAAAATCTGAAATATCCACTTCTGCTACCCATCCGTTAAAAGATTCATTTCCAGAAATTCTCACCGCAGAAATATCTCCAACCGCCGCACTCACCTCCGACACATTCAGGAAAAAAGCTCCGAGGAAAATGAGGGGTAATATTAGGAAGACTAAACTTTTTTTAGGTTTATTTTTGTTTCTATTTCGAAAAAACCGTTGGACCCCCCCCCCGCAATGTTTGTATTCGTAAATTGAGATAGATTCATGGGGATTGGGTGGTTATCGGGTGAGGATATTATGCTTACATTATAAACCAAATGTAGATGAAGTATGGGGGGGGTGGGGACAACAAAATTACTACTTCCTCAACATCACCCTCTTCACTGCCTCCATGATATGTTTTTCTCCCATTTCATATAATTCCAAGAGTTCATCAGGCTTACCAGATTGACCGAACTGATCTCTGACGCCGACAAATTCAATAGGAGTAGGAAAATGTGCCGCCAAACATTCTGCGACGGCAGAACCCATGCCACCAGCGATCTGATGTTCTTCTACAGTTACGATTGCCCGCGTATTGTGAGCCAATTGAATAATAGCTTTCTCATCAAGAGGTTTGATGGTTGAAAGATTCATGACTGCCACTTTTTTACCGTCTGCATTAAGTTTCTTGGCAACCAATAGGGCTTTGTGTAGGAGTGGGCCTGTGGCAATGATACCGACATCTAGTTTGTCCGAGGTCCCTCCTTCGCTCCTCGACAGGCTCGGAGCTACGGCAGGGCGAAGCGGGCCTTGGACAAAAATACCCGCCTTCCCTATTTCAAACGGAGTCTCTTCTGTAGTCATAACTGGAGACTTCTCGCGTACGAGACGAATGTAAGTAGGGTCTTTGGTCTTGGCAGCAGCTATAGTAGCTTTCCCGGCTTCCACAGCATCGCACGGCGATATTACAACCATTCGTGGCAAAACTCTCATGAGTGCAATGTCTTCTAATGCTTGATGACTTCCACCATCTGCGCCAACATTAACACCCACATGCGAACCGATAATCTTCACCGGTACATCGTTGTAACAAATGGTCGTACGGATCTGCTCCCAATTTCTGCCTGGACTAAATATGGCGTATGAACCGACAAACGGGATCTTCCCCATCGCCGCCATACCGCTTGCTACTGTCACCAGATTTTGTTCAGCCACACCCACTTCTATGAACCTTTCAGGAAATCTCTTTTTGAAAGCTTCCATAACCACGGATTCATCCAGATCAGCGCACAATCCAACAACATTTACATTTGCTTCTGCAGCCTTCACCAATCCTTCGCCGAAGCCCTTGCGCATAGAAGCAAGCTCAACATCTTTGTCGAATATTTTGGGATTTAAGTTTGAGTCTGGGTTTAACATTTTATTTTCTTAAAGCTCTCAACGCCACCTCAATCTCTTCCTTACTCGTCGGTGCTTTCCCATGCCATTCAAACTTATGTTCAAACTCAGGGATACCTTTCGATGGAATAGTATGAGCAATGATCACTGAAGGTCTGTCAAAGACTGCCTGACATTCACCGACAACTCTATCAATGTCACGAAAATTATGCCCGTCCACTTCTTCTACATGCCAATTCCATGCTCGCCATTTATCAACTAGTGGGTTCAGAGGCATGACATCTTCGGTGAAACCGCTTATCTGAATACTATTCCTATCTACAATAACCGTGAGATTCTGTAATTTCTCCTTGCCTGCCAGCATCGCCCCTTCCCAACTATTTCCTTCATTGAGTTCACCGTCACTCATCAGACAATAGAATTGTCTACCTGATGTCCTACCATTATCTATCCTGTCCGCTAGAGCCATACCAACTGTCTGAGAAAGTCCTGAACCGAGAGGCCCAGATGAAGTCTCCAGCATTGGTAACCATTCTCTATGAGGGTGGCCTTGTAGGCGTGAACCCAGTTTGCGCAAAGTCTTCAATTCAGATACAGGAAAATATCCCGCGTGGGCTAAAGTTGAATACAAAACTGGACAGATATGACCGTTTGAGAGAACAAGGCGATCACGATATTCCCATTCGGGATTTTTTGGATCATGCTTGAGTGCGTGGAAATATAGATACGTGAAGATGTCTGCCATTCCCAGAGAGCCAGCGAGATGACCAGACCCTGCTTCTATGAGCATTTCTGCAATAGACAACCGAATTTCAGCGGCCTTCTTTTCAAGCACCCTAACTTTCTCATCAGTTAGTGAGACGATAGACATTTGCTGTAATTATAGCATGATTTGAAATGTAGAGGTCGGACCTCTACCACGACCTCTACATCAAAGTCTTTTGAATACCCTGATAGCGTCTATTGCATTGTCTGAATCAAAAATAGCTGAACCTACAACCAAACTATCCGCACCAGCGACGATTAGTTGTGGCGCACTATCCATAGAGACTCCTCCATCAACTGATACCGATAAATTCGGGAATTTTGTTTTGGCTTCCTTAATCTTTTCTATAACTTTCGGATCAAATTTTTGACCTTGAAATCCTATCTGGTCTATACCCATACATTGGATGAATTGTATCTTGTCTTTGTAAGTTTCTGCCAAATCAAAAGAAGTCTCTATATTAAATGCCAGACCAATCTCCACCTTTCCTTCAAGTCTGGCTATAGCATCGGCAATATCACCTTCGGCTTCGGCGTGAATGATTATCCTAGTTGCTCCCGCACTCACCCAATCACCTACAACAGTTTCTGGTTTATTGACCATGAGATCAAATTCATAGTTGATAGAATCCCAGCCCGGCAGACCTAGTTCTTCACATTTAAGTTTCTCAAATGAATCATCATGTTTCTTGTACGGCCATGTTGCATTGGGTACGAACTGTCCATCGCAAATATCCACCTGGACGATCTTTGTAAATCCATTTATGAGGCCTATCTTTTCTTCAAGCTCATTGAAGTCCTTAGGCAAGATTGCGGGTATGATTTCGGACATGGTTTTTTCTTTTTACTCAATATTATCAATCTGACTATTCCTCCTCTGATGCCTCTCTTCCCCACTGAACGGAGTCTCCAACCACAACTTAACAGCCTTCTTGGCTTCATCTTCATTTATAAAATTCGCACCTATTGAGAGAATATTTGCATCGTTATGTTCACGAGACAACTTCAAAATATCCTCTGATCCACCATACCACACAACCGCGCGAACTCCAGGGAAACGGTTGGCTACTATCGCTTCACCCTGTCCTGAACCACCGAAGATAATAGTCTTGGTATCTCCACTCATATCTTCGGCAACCTTCATGGCGGCAGCAGTCATATATACAGGATAATCGTCGCCGTCCACGAACTCGTGCGCACCAACATCCAAAACTTTGTAATCTTGTTTCTCCAAAAAAGATTTGACTACTTCCTTGAGTTTGAAGCCGGCATGATCGGAAGCTAGGATGACTTGTGGTGATTTCATGTTCAGATTGTATCATTTTTTGTCCACTGGCGTCTTCCCATACAGGGTGTATAGTAAACTCGGAAAAACAAAACCAAACCAAACCAAGAAGTGGAGGCAAAATGAAGAGAATATTGCTGTTTGTCATACTCATCATCACAGGATTGTCCACCAAGTCCCCCGGCGCAGAGATGCCGACCGGAGGATATTCCTTCTACAAACCCCTGAAGGAATCCACACTCGATTCCAGTCTCAATCTTCTGGCAGAGAGGAAGAGGTTGACACTGATCAACTACACTCCCCAGAAAGAGAAGGTCGTCACAAAGAAAAACCTTCTCATTGTGGATAGGTGTGACTCCATCACTCTGGAGACAATACAGTCTGTCAGGATTGACCCCAAGCCACAGGGTCTGGAGAAGTTCTGGAGCAAAACAGATTTCGTCTGTGATCTCAGATCGCCGACAAAAATGGGACAAGACCGCTTTGCCTGGACTGTCAAAGAGACTTTGTTCAAAAGGACCAGTCTCGGTGTAAGCATCATAAGCGAATATCCTGTAAATGAGTATGCGCACCCCAGACTGAAAAATGGCAGCTTGTTCATCGGTCCACACATAACATTCGCTCTGGGTAGAGGAAAATAGAGGTCATCAATAAAGATCAGTAATGTACGGTACACAGCCACCACTTGTTCGGTGGCTTTTTAGTTGGAATTCTCAAATCAATCTAATCAAATCTCCATTAAGGAACCATATCCAATAGTGTTTGGAGTGGTGCGGTTGCTGTACAGATAGAGGTATCACCTGCTCCGTAATAGATCCTCAATATACCATCCTTAACGATTGCCCCAGGACAGAACGTGACTTGTGGCATGATATTTTCATTTCGAGCTTTCTTGTAGAATTCCTTAATCTCTTCATCATTCATCTTACTCATTGCTGTAATACCTCCTTTTATAACATCGATCAAGGCATCACCGACTTCATAAGGTTCTTGCGGACCGAAGATCGGCTCGTCACTACGATATATGATCTTGCGTGGATTTTGTTTATCAAGAATTACAAAACCAAGCTGATATCGAAAAGCTTCATCAATGCCGTGATAGAGAACTAGCCAACCTTTTTCGGTAAGGATGGGAGGTGGACCTGTTTCTATAAAAGTATTATCAAAATAGTGTGTTCCCTTTCTGGGAGTTAAGATCGGTTCTGAATCAGCGACATAACTACTCCCATCAGATGAACTCGCCAGCCACATGAAATATTCTCCGAAAATAAGGGTGATCTCTCCCGAAATACGCTCAGGGAATAATGCTCCGGATTTATTCCAAACGGTACCGCGCTTGGTGGTCGTCTTTTCAACCGGCTTGCCACCTTTCCAACTGACCATCTTTCCGCCATTCTTGAAGAAATCAAAATCAGGGAGCATAGTGCCCTTGCGAGTCCATGGACCATCCAGAGATGTAGCTGTAGCGCTGTGGAGAAGTACCCTCTTTCCATCGTATGCAGAAAAGACAATGTAATAGATGCCGTCCAAGAAAATCACGCGGGGATCTTCCAAACCTCTCTTTTCACTTTTTCCGGTTCTGACCAAGATGGGCTCCTTGTCCCATTCGAAATGTTCACCGTCAGTAGAAACCGCATGAGTTATGCGCGAATGCCAGTCCAATTCCTTCTTCACAACACGCGGGAAGATATGTATTTTGCCTGTCTCGTCAATCGCCGCCCCAGGATTGTAAATTTTCCACCATTCAGTGTCTTTTGGGTTGAGGATAGGATTAAACTTTGACCGTGTGAAGATGTTTTTCATAATTTAGAATTATAACATCTATTATTAAAAGTCGTTGCCCTCTACCTTATTTCATGCTTGAATTGGCTTAGATATGAATAACTATGATGTAATAAAGGGAAAGAAGGGCCAAAAACAGGTCAGATTCTGGCCTCATCCGAAAGTCCAGCCCATCAACATGAACGATTTCAAGAAAGCCATTGATGCAGAATTCCCAGGAGTTGACCCCAAGGAACTCTGGATTGTCCCCGGATTTATGAGTTTCTGGGTCGAACACAAGGTTGATGGAACGGTTGATCTCGAAAGTTAACGCGCGCACGACGCACAAATAACATCAAGTCGGAGAACGAACAGTCTCCGGCTTTTTTATTACTTATTTAAACCTTCCCCATAATATCTGCGTATTCCTGCACAGAAATGCCAAGCACACGGAGATTATTTCGTATAACAAAGACTGGTATAGCAGAGGTCTTAGGAAGAACCACAGGACGCTTGAGTCCGGTCCTGCCCCAAATGCGGTGATCGCCCTTTTCACGGAGAAGCGTACAGCCGACAAAAGTTAGAAACTTTTCAAAGCGTTTCCAGTCTGTCGGAGCTAGGCCGGGCATGAGTTACGCCGGCATCGGCACATTAAACATCTGCGTATCCTGCGCCACGACCGTCGGTGGATTCCATCCACTATTTTGTTTATTCCAGCCAAGATCAGACAAAACGGATTCAAGCGTACCCATATTGAGACACTCTTCAAAGAAAATACCTACCACCTCGTTAAAGCGCTTTTTTGCTTGTTCGAAGGTATCTCCTGATGTAGAGAGGTCTAGTGCAGGAGTATAAGCAACGAATTGCTCGCCTTCGCGGAGAAATGTTACTGGTAATGAGGCTTGAAAGTTGATCTTTCTCATGGCTCAATACTATCAAATATACGCCTGTAAAGCAATTTCACGTTTCAACCATACTACTAGCAATGAAACTTTATAAAGTTACGCAAAATAGTGGATTCCTATAAAGTTAGTTGGGCGTTACCACTCGTCAATGGAAATTGAAACCTTGTAATACCCAGCGCTTTCATTCGGCACCAGAGTACAGAGACAGAGATGACAATATGACACCATTCATACAATCAGAAATATTCTTCTTTATAGCTTCAATAGGCTTTGTCGTAGTCGGAGTCGTTATTTTCATCTTCGCCACCTACTCAATCAAAGTGGTCCGCTCCCTGCTCCGAATAGTTGAACGAATCGAATCCAGCCTGAATGACATTGGCGACATAACAATAGAGCTCCTCGATGACTTGCGCAATAATATATTCTTCAGGATATTATTCCCTACCAAGAAGAAACGGAACAATAAACGATAAAAAATCTATTAATTAATCACAAAAAAATATTATGAAAAATAAACCAAATAAAAATAAAATATCAAAAGGAAAGGTGGTGGCACTCGGCGCTAGTGCGATCGCTCTCGCCGCAAGCACATATTATTTCTTCGGACCGCTAGGCAAGATCCATCGCACTAAAGCTTTGGGTTGGATGATCAGAATGAAAGGCGAGATCATAGAGAAGATTGAGGAAGCTGGCGAAATGACTAAGGAAGGCTACAACAAGATCGTTGACTCAGTGTTAGATACATATATCACTGCTGGTAAGATAGCTAAACCCGAACTACAGACTTTCGCTAACAATTTGAAGAAGCAGTGGAAACACATACTAGAGACTTTGCCGAGTTAGGTGAATTAGCCGACAAGATAATGGTTGCCAATGAAATTAGAATGCATTAGAAGTATTGAAAATATTCTTCTTCCCAAGACCGATAATTTTGGTCGTCTTTCCATTTATCAATACTGCCTGCTTATCAGTTAACGCTATTACTGGGTATTTTGTCTTTTTCGTGCCCTCAATAACTGCATCGCGACATTCCCTATTGAAATGTGCCGTGATTAAAAATGGAACCAGATTCAATCCTCGCAGATTCTTCAGACCTAAATTATCCCTATCAGCATGTTTCCATGTCGCCGCCTCAATCGTTGGACATGCTACATAACTCCCCGCGCTCAATCCCAAATATACACCCCCTTTCTTAACGAAATGCTTTATAGCCTTATCTAGACCAGTTTTCCTGATACCATTCAGATATTCAAAGGTATTTCCTCCAAAAACAAATACCGCATCAAATGCCTTCAATTCACTGTTTTTTATCTTTCTATCGAATTGAAAAAAGGTAATGTTCTCTTTTAGTATATGAACTCCTTTGAATTGTCTGAACTGGCGAAGAATATATTTATTGCGTTTGAGATATTTTACTGGCGTGATAACCAATAATATCCTGATATCGGAAGGTTTCTTACCGACCAATTTAACAAACTCTTTGCCTATAGAAGGGTTTTTCCACCAACCTGCCGATGTAAGAAGTAATTTCATAATTATGAATATATCATAATAATTTTTAATTCACATCCGGCTCTATACAGTGATTGTATTACACAATCTTTGTTACCGATGTGACCTGCGTCAGTGAATATTGGAACTAGTTATTATCACAAATTACCAATTATTCGCATATTATTAATTCTTCAACAAGACCGGCTCTTTAATAACAGGAATTATAAGATCTGTACTTATGTTTGGTAATTGCATTCTAATCCTGTCCAGATTATTTCCGCCAGTATCAATAAAATACCATGTCTTGCCTTTATCTGGCGATATCGCAATTAACGCACCTTGTGACACGAGAAGTCCTGTTGGTATCTTTATCTCGAGAGTCTGAGGGAGTACTGACTGTAGTTCGGTACCAGTATCGACAATTTTTGTTGGCTCACTAAATATAACTTTAGAGAGAATCGTGTCTTTTGAAACAGCATCCTTCATGATCTGAATAAACTTGTCTTTACCTCCCAGAGCACTAACAATTTTTGGATAGGCAAATTCAGAAAACTTTTCGTAATCTTTGCTTATCAAAGCCTGAGCCATTTTATTTGCCTGTTCTATCATCACAGAGGCAGTACTAGTACTAGTGGTCTCAATATTATTTTTTACAGTATTTTCATTCGGCTTATTATTAAAAATAATCATTCCACACACAATAACTAAAGCTAATGTAATTACTACAACTATGTTTCGTTTTTGATTTTTCATATAAATGATTAAACCACGACATGTCATTACACACAAGACTCATTGTAGCCCTACAGGGAATCGAACCCTGATTACTGCCTTGAGAAGGCAATGTCCTAACCGTTAGACGATAGGGCCCTTCGTCGCTTCGCTCCTCAGGGCCTCCGGCCCAAATACTCAGAGAGAATCAACTCGTGCACTATAACCCGAAAATTAAACTTATTCAACTACCGAGATCGGATCTTGGTGTTTCTAAGCTTTCTCCAGCCACTCCTTCTCTTGTCTGACCAGGAGTCTCGCCGCTCGATCTGGTTCTCTCATCAGAGCCTTTACAACTCTCTCCATCCTTATAGATTGTGAACCCTTCACCAGGATAATATCACCAGGCTTCATGATCGATACGAGATAATCTGGCACTTGACTTGAAGAGTCAAATGAAACGACGGCACTTTCGGCAAGACCAGCTTGGACAGCCTCTCCGGCTGTTGACCGAGACCTTTGCCCTACCGTTATCAGACGGCCAACAACATTCGCAGCTGCCCTACCGACACTACGATGTTCTTCAGAGGCATATTTACCCAATTCCATCATGTCTCCCAAGACAGCAATCTTCGTTCCATTACATTTCAAATCTTTCAGGGCCTGGAGTGCGGAGAGTGTTGCATCAGGAGAAGAATTGTAAGTATCATCTATGATCGTGGTTTCATTCAAACCAGGGATGATATTCATACGCCCATGAGGAGCCTCGTATGTGTTCAATCCTTTGACTATAGTTTCAAAACTCAAATTGCGAGCCTTACCGACAGCCGCGGCCGCCAATAGAGGATATTGATAGACATTTCCCAAAACATTACCAATCCTGATCTTTTCTGTTCGACCTTCAATTATCAAATCAAATGTAATGCCTATAGGAATATCTACCTGTTTTGAATTTGAAATACCTAAGCCTTCTGTAGTATTAGAAACACTCGTAGCCCCCAACATGTTTGATTCGTAAACCGTTGAAACGCCGCCCGACCTAACTGTTGCTTCGGGATTTGTGCCGTATGACAAAACCTTAACATCCTTATCCTTGATCATACCCTTCATAGACATCACTTTCTCATCATCAGCAAAAAGTATCACCGTACCACCATCTTTCACCGCTTGAACCAAAGAGAACTTCTCTTCAAAAACTTGTTCGGGGGATGTGAAGAATTCGACATGAACCGGAGTACGACTAACCATAGTGATCACAGAAATATCTGGATGCAACCATTTCGCAATCTTTTTGATGTCTCCTGGATAATCTGCCCCTATTTCTAGAATCAGACAATCAGGATATTCTTGGCGTTTCAGGATCAAACTCAATCCTCTATGAATATTCTCAAGCCACAGAGCGACACTATGCCAAGCATTTGGGACACCGATCACAGTCAGGGGTAGTCCGATATCACTATTGAAACTCTTGTCGCTTTTCCTCACATATTTACTCTGATCTTTTAGGACACAATAAATAGCATCTTTTGTAGAAGTCTTGCCGACACTACCTGTTACGGCAACGATAAAAGGCTTGTATTTACGCAATATCAAACGAGATTCCCAAATGAGAATCTTTATGATTATCTTCTTGAAAATAAACATATTTTATCTATCGGGTACGATATTGTAATAGCTTATCAGAAACTTCGCCAAATCGCTAAAGGGGTCTGTTAGAGTCTCCGAGGCGTATTCGGCACCCTTTGGGTAGACTTGATACAAGAATACTAAAAATTCTGGATCATACGCAGGGAAATATCCGAAAAATGAATGTAAATACCTATCAGAATAGTATCCCCCACTCTTATCAGCAATCTGGGCCGTACCAGTCTTGGCGGCAATACTATATCTCTCCATGCGTATATTGGGATGCGAAACAGCGATTTTCTCATCGACAACTTTGACCAACATACCAGTAACACTGTCCGTAGTTTCTTTTGAAAGTACCGGCCCACTTCTCTGTGGTTGATTCTTCTTTATTGTCCCATCAGAATAATCTATCTCTTTCATCAGATGAGGTGTAACCAAATAACCCCCATTGGCAAGGACAGAGAGCACTCTGGTCATACTTATAGGAGAAATGGATATGCCTTGACCATATGCCATAGTGGCAATTTCTACATCACGCCCAGTCTTTAGATTGGTAGCTATGCCCGCAGATTCAAACGGCTGATCAATACCGGTTTTCTCCCCCAAACCAAATTCAGTAAAATATTTTACAAAGACTTCTTTACCCATTTTGAGAGCAATCGTAGCCGCCCCGACATTCAAAGACTGACTGAGTATTTCCTGCATCGGGATAATGCCTCGAGCCTTACCGTCATAGTTAGATATCTTTTTACCCGACAAAGTCATCGTTCCAGTATCATCATATGTAGAGTGTGGTTTTTCTGTACCGCTATCCAAGGCGGCGGCCATAGTCAAAGGTTTCATGATTGACCCCATCTCGTAAGCGCTCTCGACCAGGGGATTGGATAGGATAGAAATGTTTTTGATTGATGAGGTATTATTCGGATTGAAAGTGGGCAGAGAAGACATGGCTATAATCTCCCCTGTTTTTGGGTCTATGACAATTCCACCGATTTCATCTGGACGCCAGATGGTATTGGTTTGAACCAAGACTCTTTCCAAATATCTTTCAACCGTCGGTTCTACGGTCATGATGATATCGCCTTCTTTTTTGGAACTACCACCGAAGATAGTATTCCTCAAACCAGAAAAAAGCTCAGCAAAGACATTGATATTATTACTGCTACCAGAACGGCTCAAAACATCTTCGTATACGCGCTCCAGACCATAACGCCCAGTGACAGATGAGGATTTCGAATCTTCACCTACAATACCCAGAGTATGAGCCGCCAAACTTCCCCCCGGATAAGATCTCCAAGTTTTTGGGATTACACTTACTCCATTTATAAGCAAATTCTTCACAGACTGTGCAACCACAGCATCAGTCTGATCAACCAGTACTTCATAATGACTATTGGGTTTACCGGCTTTCGCCAAGAAATCCGTCTCATTTAATTTTATATACTGAGATAATGCTTCATATACCTGCACGGGGTTGGCTATAACCGTCGGATTCATAAATATAATGAAACCACTTTCCAGAGTAGCGGCTGAAGCTTTGGTGCCATCTTTCGATTGAAAATACATGGATCCCCTATCGAAAAGTGTATTTAACGGTTTGACATATTGTTCATTTGCTTTAGTGGCATATGATTTACCCCTGACAATTTGCGTCCAGTAAAGAGACACGGCTATCACCATCGCCCCCATAACGATTAAAATTAGAACTATTTTAGCTCGCGAATATTGTTCAGAGTTCATTTCCAGTCATGGCGACACGACCAATCGGAACAGATCGAGGAATATATTCACTTACATGCCCCTGACTCATACCATGAACGGATAGGCTGTCAGGCATGATGGTGCTGGAAAGTTCTATATATTTACCATCCAAACGATCGACAGAAGCACTCAGAGTCTTCATCTCTACCCCAATCTTTTGTATAGAAACTGTATTCGAAACTATCTTATAAATATTGATGGCATACAACAGGGCCAATACAGGACAAATAACAAAGAATACATAAGCGATCTTTGTACGATATTCGGAAGCAATATTATAAGTTTGTGCTATTTGTTTCATTTATTTTTCAAGTATTCTTAATTTTGCACTTCTAGATCTTGGATTGATTGCTACTTCTTCATTACTAGGTCTAATCGGCTTTTTCGTGACAATCAATGCGCCATCTTTTGCTTTTTCTTTATAAAAATTCTTAACGATACGATCCTCTAAACTATGAAATGAAATTATCGCCATCCTCCCTCCATAATTCAAAAACTCATATCCTTTGGCGAGACCTTCTTTGAGAGCACCGAGTTCATCATTCACTGCTATCCTCAACGCTTGGAATGTCTTCGTGGCTGGATGTATCTTTCCTCTCCTATAAAATGCCGGGACTGAACTCTTCACTATCTCTGAAAGTTCTCCTGAGGTCTCTATCTTCTTTTTTGCCCGATAGCTGATGATGGCTCTACTGATACGCCTGGCGAATCTCTCTTCTCCATATCCAAATATGACATCAGCGATAGTTTCTTCACTCCACTCATTGACTATTGTCTTTGCATTGAATGGATAGCTCGCGGGATCACCCATAGTCATCAGTAATTCTTCATCTTTCTGAAATGAAAACCCTTTGCCTGAAGACTGTAGTTCATCTGAAGAAATGCCCAGATCCAAAATAATAAAATCTATATTTTGAATACCGTACTTATTCAGAACCTTGTCTATATTACGGAAATTCTCACATTCGAGAATGATCTTGTTTGCCTTGCCAGACAGAGTCTTTGCGGCTTGTTCTGTGGCTTTTGGATCTCTATCGAGCCCGATCAGGTTGATCCTCTCATGGAAGAATCCGCAAATTTCCAGAGAATGTCCGGCTCCGCCCAGGGTGCCGTCCACAACCGTTATTGTCTTCTCCCCACTTATAGATGTCTGCCTACTATTGATCTGCGACCAATAATCAGTCAAATGAGATGTAACCTCGTGTAAAAGAACAGGTTTGTGCACACTTTGCATGATCTCCTATAGCATGCCCGCTTGACCCAACTTCTCCGCCAAAGCATCGGCTTTATTCTCGATGGATTGACGATAAGCGTTCCAAGTATCCTCATCCCACAGTTCGGCTCGATCTTTGACGCCAATGAAGACAACTTTGGTCTTGAGTTTGGCACGATCGCGAAGATAACTAGGGATAAGCATGCGGCCGACTGCATCAACCTCGACTTCAACCGCACCTCCGAGAAGATATCGGTTGAAGCCTCGATTGTCCGCCTGCAGTATCGAACTTTCACTCACTGACAAACGCGCGGATATCTTTTCCCATTCTTTCATCGTGAAGATGAATAGACAGGAATCAAGTCCGGGCGTTATAACCACTTTTTTGCCCATCTCCTGTCTGAATTTGGCAGGGAGGGATAAGCGGCTTTTGTCATCGATAGAATGAGTGTATTGTCCGATGATCATAATTGCCCGCGGGATTTTGTGTAAAATTATTTCTTCAAAATTATCAAATTATGAGAAATATATTTATACCACTTCTTCCCACTTGGTGACCATTATATCCCACTTAATGGTTTTTCACAGCAAAAATAACAGTGGATAAGCTGTGGATAAGATTTAACCGTGCGACAGGTTGGAATATTCTATTCCGAACCCACGATCGGCCTTGCTCGTACAACGGAACACCTCGCAAGGCCGTCTCTTCTCGCGCTGGTGTTATTGGTATACAGAGTTAATCTACAACAGCGCTCCGAAAGGGGTGTCGTCATAGAATATTCCAACCTGCCGTATTTTACTTGGGTCTCATCAATGGGAATAACTGTGTCTCGCGCAGAGGTTTGTTGGCCATAATAGCGAAGAATCTTTCACCGAAACCAAAACCGCAGGTAGGTGGCATGCCATGCTCTAGCATCTCCACGAATTCATGATCATGCATCATAGCCTCGGTATCCCCTTTTTCTAGAAGTTTCTGTTGTTCCTTGAATCTATTTTCTTGGTCAATAGGATCATTCAATTCTGAATAACCACGACCTATCTCACTACCAGCGATAATTGGCTGGAACATCTGGACGGTTCCAGGATTATTCTTCATACTCTTTGCGAGCGGTGCGATCAAGATCGGGTGGTTGATTAGGAATGCCGGACCGGCGATATTCTTGCGACAATACTTCCAGAGCGTATCCACGAGTCTTTCGCGATTTGTACCCTCGTAGGAGATTTTCAAATCCTCCAATTTCTTCTTTATTTCAGAGTCCTTGGCTTTGTTGATATCCAATCCTGTCTGTTTTATTATCTCTTCGGCATAATCAATCTTCTTCCATTCATCATTTAGATCAAATTCATAATCTTTGTACTTGAATTTGGTCGTACCAAAGACTTCCTTTGCTAATTTACGATAAAGTTCTATGACAAGTTTCATACCGTCCTTATAATCAGCATACGACCAGTAAAATTCCATATTGGTAAACTCTTGTAGATGTTCTGGACTAGAGCCCTCATTGCGAAAAGTTCTGCCTATTTCGAAAGTCTTCGGAAATCCCGCCGCCATGAGTCTCTTTTGCCACAATTCCCCTACGGAGATACGCAGGAAAACATCCAAGTCATAATCATTGTGATGTGTTTTGAATGGAGTGACTTCGGCACCACCGGTCGTAATCTCCAATGAAGGTGTCTCTACCTCTAGGAAACCCTGCTCTTCTAGAAAGGAGCGCGTAGTCTTCCAAAAGAGCGCTTTCTTTTTGAATAGATCTCGTGTTTCTGGATCCATGATGAAATCCAGGTAACGCTTGCGGAGTTTCTCATCAGGATCAGTGAGCCCATGCCATTTCTCAGGTAAAGGTAATAGAGATTTTGAAGCCATTGTCCACGAAGTCACGAGGATACTCTGTTCCCCTCTCTGGGTTGTGAAAAACTTACCAGTCACACTCAAAATATCACCGATATCGACGGTGTCAGATAAAAGATTGAATAATTGTTCACTCAAAACATCCTTTTTTATCACTGCCTGGAAAGTTGATTTGCCATCATCGAGAACGAAGAATAATATAGCCCCTTGTCCACGGATAGCCATGACTCTGCCAGCTAGAGAGACTTCTCTTTGAGATTTCTCATATTCAACGAAGTTATTTTTCGCATCAGCCAAACAAGAATCACGAGGGACTTTGGCAGGATAAGGATCCATCCCAGCCTTTTTCAATAGGTCGAGTTTGTGCAAACGCGTGGCGCGAAGTTCTTCTAGTGAAGCCATTGGTTTTGTTTTATTATCTATTTGATGGTTTCAACACTATATACCACTTCTCCCTTCGGGGTCTGAACTTTCACTGTATCACCCTTCTTGTGACCCAAGAGAGCAGAACCTAGTGGTGACATATTGGAGATCTTGCCATGAGCCATGTCTGCTTCTTCTGAACCTACGATAGTGTATAAATAAGACTTATTATCGCCTTCTTTATTCAAGCGGAAAGTTGAACCGATAGTTATGACATTTTTACCACCCTCTCCGGTGATAACGGCATCTTTCAATAGATTCTCCAGGCGCATTATGCGATCTTCTATCTCTGCTTGTTCCTCACGAGCCTGATGATATTCGGCATTTTCTGATAAATCACCGAGTTTCTTGGCATATTCTAGATGTTCAGCGACTTCTTTGCGTCGTTCTACCTTCAAAAACTCCAATTCCTTTTGTAATTCAATAAATTTTTCGTTTGTGAGATATTGTACTTCAGTTGTCATCTAAATAAATATTTAAGTTATTAAGTTATGCAGGTCTCTAATATAGCAAATAACTAGCGAAATTTCAACATTAACATACAATAAAAATATGCTACTTAAAATACTCCGGGGTATTGGCTTGCATCCAATCTAATTGTTGCCTCATGGCAGCGGCCGCACCGATGAGGTTATGAACCGACCCCCTCTCCAACATCACCACAAAGGCGTACTTCGGGTTTTCATACGGCCAGAAACCAGTGATCCAAGAGTTAACTTTGTCTTTGGAAACACCCAACTCTGCTGTACCAGACTTCCCTGCAATATTCACATATGGGACATTCAAAGCCACGCTGGTGCCTTCTTTTGTACTCAAACGCATACCTTCATGAACGATCTTAAAATATTTTTCAGGAATATCTACAACCGATTCAATCTTCGGTTCCAATCCTTTAATTATAGTCGGCTCAAGAATAGTACCCTTATTCGCCATAGCAGCTACAGCACGGACAATCTGTATCAATGTCACCTGAAATCCGTATTGACCGATAGTGGTGTTGTAAGTATCACCCACATACCAGTCTTCATTGAATGTCTTCTTTTTCCACTCTGGTGTTGGTATTGTCCCAGCTTTATTCAATAAGAATGATTCACCCTTACCCATAGTCGTAGTGCCGAAACCAAATAAGCGCAAGTATTTATCTATGTTCAAAATACCCAATCCCTTTTGATCTTTGTACCCACCTCCTACAGTATAGAAATAAGCATCAGAAGACATGGCGATAGCATGACGCATATCCATAGCTCCGAGATTTTTCCAATCTCTAAATATTGTGAACTTCGTAGAATCATATGGATTGGGTATAGAGATAGAACCTGTGGTGCGTATGATAGTCATAGGATCTATGATATTTTCATTCAAAACACCCAGAGCGACATAGGGCTTCACAATAGAACCAGGTGTGTACAGACCGTCAACTGCACGATTTAGAAAAGGCAATCCTTTGTTGGTCAAGAGTGCTCTGATGGCTGTATTATCCGTCTTATCTGACATGACCTTGGAGCTATATTCTGGATAACTGGTCAAAGCCAAAATCTCTCCGGAACGCACATCCATTATCACTCCTGCTCCACCAGAAAATCCCACCCTCTTGGCAATATCATTGATATTTTCAAATAGAGCTGACTGTACTCTACTGTCTATAGACAAGATTATACTTTCGCCCTGGACAGGAGGTTTTATAATATTTTGAGAAACAATATTATTTAATGCATCTACTTCTACCAAACGCGAACCGGAGACTCCCTTGAGCCTATCATCAAAATATTTTTCCGAACCAGCCACACCTAGGAAATCTTCTTGGTAATAGAAACCATTATTGTCTTTTGAAGGATATTGAACATATCCGATGATATGAGAAAGACCTGTTGAAGTTGCGTATTTGCGTATAGAGACAGTATCTTCGGTGTTTATAATACTTTTCTCAGATGAATTCTCAATGACGATAGTCTCGCTATGTTTTGGCTCATTCCAAGCAAGAGGTTTGCCATTTCTGTCATATATAATACCTCTACCGGCAAATATTGGAACGGGACGAAGGAGGTTGTTTTGACTTCTGGTTCGATAGTTTTCTGTTTGGACTACCTGCAATTTGACTGCCTGAACCAACAAGATAGAAATCATAACAACGAACACCCCGCTTAATACATATAGGGTTAGACGCGAGATTGATTTCTCCAATCGGCCTTCTAGTCGTGAAGTGTCGTAATTTGGAAGATTGCTGGAATCTATCAAAATTTCGTCAGGATCTATCTCCCGACCTCTACGGACCTTGCGGGTCCATTTTATTTTATCGCTATATATATTTTTCCAAAATTTAATTATATTGTTCATATGAATAAATCACTCGCGTTATCTCCTCAAAATGTGCTTAAATCCGAACAAAGCTATAAATAGAATAATGGTACAAATCATCCCCAAATACCCTCTTATATCAGTTGAATATATTGGAGAAAAAAGCAAATCATACACTAGACCAATCAGGATGATCTCAATAAAAGAAGGAAATATCCATAAGCCCGCGATTCCAATAGGAATAATTATAATCCACAGGCCGTGTATTACAGAGATGACTAAAATTATATCTATGATGATTCGTAAAAAAAGTCTTTTATCCATTTTGAATTTCTCTAATTCTTATTGCTTGTATCGATGAGCACCCATCTCAATTGATAAATATTCACAGTAGGAGCAAATAATATTGTCTCAAATGGTTCCGTAGGATCGGAAGCCACCGATACAATAGATCCAAAAGGTTTATCATCTACAGAAGGTGCTATGACAAAATCTCCTTCCTGAACTTTAACATCTCTAGGCAAATCCGCTCTATATTGCCCACCTCCACGCCCTATAGCTGTCGCGGAAATATTATCGGGACCTATGAGGACCTCATACTTTTCACCCGGCGATGAGAGAAGTCTGACCTTGGAAGTTTGACGAGCCACATCTACAATACGACCTATCAAAACCTTGCCTGGAGCATAAACTTTATCACCCGCGGAAAAACCTAGAGTTGTTCCGCCATCAATAATCATGTCATCATAATCAATAACGGGCGGGCGCACGAGAACCGGAGCCAAAATCAGTTTGGTTGTTGTGGACTGTCCCATGAGAGCCTTGAGTTCTATATTCTCTTTTTCAATAGCTGTAATCGTGGAAAGTCTGATGACATCTTCATCTAAATTTCTCTTTAATTCCTCATTTTCGCGCAAAAGTTGATTATATGATTTCAATGAACCGCTCATTATAGAAAATTCTGCCTGCCAGAAAGGTCTGGCAATACTATTCGCAAGATTTGGTAATGTATGAGGTGATAACCATTCAAATAATACAAAGACGATCACCAAAATAGAACAGATCGCAATAACGATTTTTGAATAGAGACTCCCGAAACGGGGCTTATGTCTTTGAAGGTAAATCATCTTCGCTTGAGAGAAGGACGGACTTGTAAGTGTCCAAATCTTCTAAAACAATACCAGCCCCTCTAGCTATAGCAGTCAAGGGATCATCGGCAATTGTAACCGGCAATTGTAATGTCTGACGAAGCAATTCGTCCAAACCCTTAAGTAAGGCTCCACCACCGACCAGATGAACCCCACGCCTCATGATATCAGCCAAGATTTCAGGTGGAGTAGTCTCCAAAACCTCCTTGGCGGAAGTGACTATTATCTCTATAGACTGACCCATGGCTTCACGGATATCTGAATCTGTAATAATAACCTCTCTAGGTAATCCGGTGATAAGGTCGCGACCGCGGATAGTGGTCTCCAATGGTTCTCCCGGAATAACCATACCGACAGCAATCTTGACTTGTTCTGCGGTCATCTCGCCAATCAATATTTTGAATTCATTCCTTATATAGGAAATAATATCGCTATTAAGTTTGTCTCCGGCAACCTTGAGGCTCTTGGATTGGACGATACCACCGAGAGAAATAACTGCAATATCAGTAGTTCCACCACCTATGTCTATGATCATGCTACCGACTGGATCATGAATAGGTAGACGAATACCTATGGCTCCAGCCATGGGCTGTTCTATGATGTAGACTTCCCGAGCTCCGGCGTTGCTGGTTGCATCACGGACAGCACGAACTTCTACATTGGTCACGCCGGAAGGTACACCGACGACAACTCTAGGTCCGAGCAACTTTTTGGGCATGAACTCACCGGCTCTTTTCAAGAGATATGAAAGTAGTTCTTCGGTTATTTCAAAATCTGATATAACACCATCGACGAGCGGACGCACGGCTGTGATATGTCCTGGTGTACGACCGAGCATCTCCTTGGCGGCGGTACCTACAGCGACTACCTGACCAGTCTTCTCATTGACAGCGACGACGGATGGTTCGGTGACGACGATACCCTTGCCACGAACATAAACTAGGGTATTGGCAGTACCGAGGTCTATGCCGACATCATTGGAAAATCTAGCTAGAAATTTGTCTTTTTTATCTTTCATCAGTAAGGGAACATTAGCATATAGGAGAGTAATGATACAAGATTCAATACCCATAATGAATCTGCCCTCTCGCCAGCCTGCGGAACTCGCTCGTTAAATTGCTAGGTAAAATGCTCAGGAATTATAAATAATTCCAACAACATTCGCATTTTACCAAGCAATTTATACTCACTCAGACAGTCCTCGGCTGTCTCGAAGACAGATTCATTATGGGTACAAATAATAAGACATAAATCCGACCTATGTTTTATTTCGCAACCACCACTGCCTCTTCAAAAGCGATAGAGAGCAGACGAGACGAACCATCGTTGCCCATAGTCACACCATAGAGAACTCCAGCACGCGACATAGTTTCGCGATTGTGAGTAATCAAGATGAGTTGAGAATGTTTGGAGAGGTTCTCTATCATATCACCATACTTCTTGGAGTTAGCTTCATCCAGGGCCGCATCAGTCTCGTCCAAGATGATAAATGGCGGTGGATTGACTTGAGAGATGGCAAATAGGAGAGCAATAGATGTCAGGGCGCGCTCACCACCAGAGAGCATCATCAAACCTTTGACTTTCTTCCCTGGTAAACTAACATTTACTTCAATACCTTCTGGACCAGTTTCTTCATTTCCTTCGCCGATTGTCTCTGGCATGCCCGTATCTTCATTGAGCAGACTATCCAACTCTTCTTTATCACTATGTTTACGCCTGACAGGCTCTTTGACCAACGATAGTTGTGCCTTGCCTCCGCCGAACATCAGAGTAAAGAAGTTATGAAATTGCTCGTTAATCTTCAAAATGCCGTTTTTGAATTCGAAATCAATACGCATGTCCAGATCATTGACTAGGGTGTGTAGTTCCGTCTTGGCTTTTTCCAGATCCGCCAATTCTCTCACCAAGAAAGCATCTCTCTCTTCGGTTTCTTTGAACTCCTTCATCACCTCTGCCCCGCCTGCCGCACCGGAATCCTCAATTCTAATTTTATTTCTCTCAATCTTCTTGCGTCTTTCTTCTTGGAGAGAACGTAAATTAGAAATATCATCTTTAGACACTTGACCATCAGCATGATGGTAATCCACCGCTTCCCTACCAGCAATAATTGCCGCCTCACCCAATTCACGCTTCAGATTTTCTTCTTCATGCAAGATGACGTTTGATTGCGCCGTCAAAACGGATATAACATTGCGAACTTCATTTTGTCTGGCAATAATCCTAAAGACATCTTTCTCCGCTTCCCTATTCGTATCCTTTTCCTTTTCAATAGCATTTTTCAAATCATTGTATTCCCCAATCAGTTTTGATTCTGATCCTTCCAGATGTTTTATCCTCTCCTCCAAATCAGTGCGACCCTGAGACAATCTCTGTATCTCTTTTTCCAAATCAGCAATAACTACCGAATCATTCTTGGAACGATGGCTGGCTATGAAATTCTTCAGAGTCGAGACCACTTCACTGAACAATTTCCTAGCATCTTCAATAGAATGGAAAGACTCTATGGTCTTCACGATATCTTCTACATCCTTCACATAAACAGTTCTAGTCTCTTCATCCCGCAAACGATCCTCCTCTTTCTCAACAGCTCTCTTGCCAGCGTTGATTTCCCCTTCCAATCTTCCAAGCTCTCGCATAACTACATCTTTCTCGCTCCGAGCATTTGCAATCTTTCCTTCTAAATCTATAATCCCATCACTCTTTTTATCTTTATTCTTGGAATCAGTCAGGATCTTCTTTGCTCTCTCCAGTTCAGCGTCCAGAGATGACATTTCTTTTCTAGGTCCAGATATCTCATTTGTGATCCTCTCCTTTTCACTTTTTATGTAATGATCCTCGACCGCAAAATATTCCTTGTAAAGGATTATGAGCTCTTTACGTAATTCTTCTGTCTTCTCAAACTTCTCAACTTGCTTCTTCAAAAACTTGATATGTGGAGCGATCTCTCGACGCAGTGATTCAACCTGCTTCATATTCTCTTCTGTCTTTTCAAGCCTGCGCAAACTCTCCAACTTCTTCCACTGGTATTGTTTGAGTCCGAGTGCGTCCTCTACCATCTCTCTGCGTTCACGGATAGAAGCCGAGAGTATCCTATCAGCTTCACCTTGAGAGATTATATGGTGTCCAGTGGATCCAATATGTGCACCTGAAAGCATCTCTACAATATCGCGAAGTCGGACTTGACTACCATTCAATAAATATTCATTGGAATTGTCTCTGTGAACAACGCGCTCCAAAGTCACTTCATCAAAATCAATATTGGGGAAGAGTTTCTTCCTATTATCAAAAGTAAGCTTCACACTTGCCCTATTGGCACGACTATTGGTCTCGGCTCCATTCCAGATCATGTCTTCACCACGCTTACCGCGTAGTGATTTGATAGATTGCTCACCGAGAACGAAACGAAAGGCTTCAGCAGTATTGGATTTGCCGGAACCATTGGGTCCGACGATACCTGTTATAGAAGAAGTGAATTCCAAAGTCGCCTTTTTCGCAAAGGATTTGAAGCCGGAAAGTTCCAGAGATTTCAGATACATAATTATATTATACCCCGAGGTCCGACCTAGCGGTATCTAGGTCGGACCTAGCGGTATCTACCACTTTTTTATCTCCAAAGCCTTCTCTGCCGCCATTTGTTCAGCCTCTTGCTTGGAAGCGCCAGCACCCGTGGCGATTTGCACATCACCGAGGAATACTCCGAGAGTGAATTGTTTGTTGTGATCAGGACCAGTCTCCTTCAATGTTTTGTATGACGGAGTGAGGCCGGCTTTCTCCTGGGCCCTCTCTTGGAAACGACTCTTGGCATCGAGCCAAGATTTCTTGGCTACAATGTCATCTATGTCTATGACATTCAAAATATGATCTGAGATGAAATTGGCCGAAGCATTATAACCCTGATCCATATAGATAGCGCCGATCAAGGCTTCAACAGCGTTAGCGAGGATGATAGAACGCGCACGACCAGTGTCTTTAGCCTCGCCTTTGGACATCAGGAGATAACTGTTCAAATCTAGATGTTCAGCCACCTTGGTCAGACTCACGGTATTCACTATAGCCGAACGAAAGGCTGTCAGCTCCCCTTCTGCTTTCTGTGGATATTTTCTAAATAGAAAACTAGTCACTACTAACTCCAAAACAGCATCTCCCAAAAACTCCAGACGCTCATTGTGTTCTATGTCTTCACCGCGATTTTCATTCAAAAAAGAACGGTGCGTGCAGGCATTACGAAGAAGTGCAGGATCATTGAACTGCACATTTATCTTTTTCTGAAAAGTTTCTAGGTTAGTCATATTATCCTTCACTGAGCATCGTCACGGCCTTGGTTACAATCGGCAAAATATCATTATAAAAATTCAATTCCAATATATCAACTAGCTTGAACCATTTTGCATCATCCAATCCAGGCTTTTTCGCCAGATGCAGATCCCCAAAAGATGATTCGGCCAAATAATAATGTACTTGCTTTCTGATCTTGCCGAGTTCCGGATCATTGGCTATATATTCATTTGTACCGAGGTCGGCCTTGATAGTTACATCCAACCCTATTTCCTCTTTAACCTTACTCACTGTACCAGTAGTAGGTTCAACACCTTCAGCGATCTTGCCTTTGGATAATGTCCAATGTCCGAAAATATCGTGGACAAAAGCCATATACATCTCTTCGCCATTTTTAGCATATACGATTGCCCCACCTAGATGTTGGACTGGCATCTGTTCATAAGGGACTTCTGCGATCTTTTTCTTTTTGGCTGGAGCGGCGTCTTTGCCTGGTTCACCGAGTTCTTTATAAACTGCCCCTAATACACCGTTGACGAACCTTCCCGAAGTCTCTCCACCAAAAGTTTTGGCGAGTTCTATAGCTTCGTTGATGGCGACTTTGGCAGGCACTTCATCGCGATCAGAAAACAGGAGTTCATATAGACCGAGCCTGAGGACATTTCTGTCGACCGGAGAGATCTTGTCTATCGGCCAATCAGGTGCGGCTTTCTCAATAATTTTATTTAGATCATCTTGTTTGGCCAGAATACCCTTCATCAAGTCTGCCATAAAGGATACATCAGACATGCCCGGTGCGAATTCTTTTGCATTCCTAGCAACAATAGCGCCAATATCTTTGTCATGATGACCACGAGCGTCCCATTCAAATAGGGATTGTAAGACGACTGAGCGTGATAGGTGTCTATTTGCCATATTTATTTAATGAAAGAACATTTGAATTAGAACGGGAAGATATAAGAGGTGATTAAGTTATAAAGTTTTAAAGTTTAAAGTTGTAAAGTATCCTTATAGAAAACCTTACAGACTTCGAATTTTACAATCCCTATACTTACCTCCTATCTCTTGACTCTTTCTCAAAAAAACTGGCAAATCGCGAACTACCTCGTTTGTGCCTTGGCCTTTGTAGCTTTGCGGGCTACTTTGGCTGCCAAATCAAGAACTTTGCGTCCGTTGTATGAGCCGCAATTGATACAAATGCGATGACTCTGGTGTAGAGCACTGCAATTGGAACATTTGGAAAAACGCATCACATTCAAAGCGTGATGTGATCTCCTATTGTTGCGGTGTGACCGCGTGGCGCGCATTCGATTTACCATGGGTAGAGTATTACATATTTAATAAAGTTGCGCAAGACCAACATCTCTGTTATTGTTTGTATAGAAAATTTAAAAATATTCCCGCCCATAGCTGTTTTGGTAGTTGTTGGAGCAATGTTCGCATATAGTTCTTTTTAGTTTAATTAATTTTATTTCCGCCCATAGCTCAGCTGGTAGAGCAGATCCCTCTTAAGGATAAGGTCGTAGGTTCGATCCCTACTGGGCGGACTCGCAAAGTTATAAAGTTATTTGACCCGCCGGGGTGGCGAAATTGGTAGACGCACTTGGCTTAGGACCAAGCGGAGTAATCCATGGAGGTTCGAGTCCTCTCCCCGGCACACATCTCGTATACCACTAGCAAGCCCCCTGCGGGGCTTGCGTCCAAGACTCGAACGGCGGAGCGATGTTTCGCGCACCAGCGCGAAACCGCGAGCCGGTGGCTAGCCCGAACGAGCGGGTAGCGAGTGAGAGGCGAAGCCGAGTCCTCTGTACCGCGCCTGTAAGGCGAGAGTCCTCTCCCCGGCACTTCTACGCTCTTCACTCGCTACGCTCATTCAGAGCTACGAAGTGCAGGCACAATAGAATGTTTTTTATAAGATACCGCATAGATAACTATAGTAGTCAATATTGTTTTTTATTTTTGAAATGAGAAAATTATGGCATGGAAAAAGAGAAAAAACATTTAGCTATATTTGAAAGTAAACAGATTCGCCGACACTGGGATGATCAGTCGGAGAAGTGGTATTTCTCCGTGGTTGATGTAGTGGGTGTATTATCTGAAAGCACAGACCCGAGGAACTATTGGAAGGTCTTGAAAAACAGGTTAAATGCGGAAGGTAGTGAGTTGGTTACAAAATGTAACCAACTGAAAATGAAATCATCTGATGATAAGTATTATTTAACTGATGCCGCTGACACCGAAGTATTATTACGCCTCATCCAATCAATTCCATCCCCCAACGCCGAACCATTCAAGCTATGGCTTGCCAAGGTCGGCTATGAAAGACTAGAAGAAACCGCTGATCCAGAGCTTGCTATCAATCGTGCCCTGAAGACTTATTTGGCAAAGGGCTATTCACCAGCGTGGATAATGCAGAGGTTGAAGAGTATTGAAATTCGCAAGGAACTTACTGATGAATGGGAGAAGGCAGGGGTTAAAGAGGGTCTAGAATTTGCCATCCTTACAGATGAGATTACCAAAGCATGGACAGGCATGACTACCCGTGAATACAAAAATCTCAAAGACCTCAAAAAGGAGAATCTGCGTGACAATATGACCAATCTTGAGTTAGTTCTCAATATGTTGGCTGAGACCGCTACTACGGAGATTTCCAAAAAAGTGGAGCCGAAAGGGTTGGAACCGAGTAAGAAGGTTGCTAAGAAAGGAGGTCAAATTGCCGGAAATGCTCGACGACAAGTGGAAGCGGAAACTGGAAAACCTGTTATTACTGGTGATAATTGGGAGACTAGAAAGAACAAATCACTCAAATGAATATAACCAGGCTATCGAAGATATAATTAAACTAATAAAAAAGGCGCACACAGTGAAGTGCGCGCCCTGTGATAAAGAACTTGGAAACTAACCCTTGCCACCGTAACCGCCTGGCGATACCAGCTTAATCCCTTGGGAGATGATGTGGTACACACCCTCAAGGGTATTCGTAACGGTTGTCTTCGTCTGGGGATCCAGTAATGCGGGAACCTCGATCTTTTTGCCAGTCGCCTGGTTTTCGAGCACATACGAGGTAGCAGCTTGCCCACCAGAAGTGTATGTGTGTAGAACGACGTTCGTCGTCGGTTTGTCAAATGTGACAATACCCAACGGGATGTTGCCGTACTCATTCCCCTCACCATCCTTCCAAGTCCAGACAACCATCGTCAAGTCGCTCGTGTTCTTGAAGGAGACGAGGTCACTTGAGTTTTGCAACAAAACCCTGACCTCCACGGGCGTAAGTGTAACCGGAGAACCGTCCTTGAGTGAGATCGTCTCTTGAAAATACGACCACACATTATCACCGGCCGGCTTCCATCCCGAGATGGCTATCACCCCGTTGCCGGCGTATTGGGATTGGAAATAAAAACCGTCACTATCCGTCCTCAAGGACACTGGATATGGGTTATTATTGTTGGAGTCGCGAACGATGAGTCGCACCCCTCTCAACTGTACGCCGTTGGGCACCGCAATCTTGACTTCCGATGATAGGTATAAACCCACCATCTCTGCCCAATCTGGCAGTAGCCACCGACCATACTTGTCTTGGTAAGGTTGTGATGTGCTACCGCCACTGAATAGTGGCTGTGGTTTGTTCCCCGACCAGCGAATCTGATTCCAGTTGTTTGTGCTGTACAGATCCATGCTGATGGAGAAGTAGTCCTTCGGCGAAGTAACCTGCAAAACCCAGCGTTCGTTGACCAGCAGTTCCATGATCCCTTCAAGAGTTTTGATCTTGTCGTTGTATTCATAGAACCGCTCGTTGTACCCATTGTCAGCCGTATCGCTGCCACAGGTCACATTCACCGCAACCCCCTGCACCTGTTTGAAGGCGTAGGAGATCAGGGCGGTCCGATTGGTAAGCATGGACAAGTCCATGTTCACAGCAGTCTGCGCTTGAGTTTGCACTGGCATCCAAATGCCGAGGCACAGGAAACCGACGATTAGTGTGAGTATGTTTTTCATCTATCGCTCTCTCTTTCTTTGTTTGTTTTTTTGGTTTTTGTTTGTTACCGCAGATTACTTCAGCGTGATTTTGGTCACGCGAACCGTGACGTGATTTGTGTCCACAGGCCGTTCGGCACGAACAGTGTTACTGGAGGAGTTCTGCCCCCGCGAGGGATTCTGCTGATTCCTCACAGTCTCATCCACCTTGGACGCACCGTAAATCAACATACCGACGAAGGCCAAGACGGCGACGATCGAAAAGGCACAAATCACCCAGATCACACCCCTTGTCTTCTCTTCCCGTTTTTCCTGCTTCCTGACTGTATTAACCTTTTTCATATTATTTTGCTTTCAAACTGCGTTTCTGTCGTTTTTTCTGTCTCCAAATGAAAAGTGGCCCGTATAGCCATATCCATTAACTGGCAAGAGTGTATCAGACTAGTTGGCAGATGTCAATACTTAACTTGACAAGAACAACTCATAATGCTAACATGCAACCAGTACGCACAGTCTGCTTGAACCTTCAAATGTTCGCTTTGCGGATATGAGATGGGGCGGATTGATAACATACCTAGGAAACTAGGATCATAATAAATGGCGATAAGCCATTAGCAGAAAGAACAGTATGAGCACACAAGTAGCAGGAACGGCAACGAGCACGGAAGGACCAACACTTCTCGTGCTTGAAGAGAAACAGCCGATGACCACCGAAGCCTACGACTGGATGATGAGTATCAACTCTCTTCCTGGGTGCGGACTCTCCCCAATTCGTTTCATTGGGTTGAAAAACATCGAAAGGCTCTCGGAAGCCCTCGGACACCAGATAACCCTTGAGGAGGCGAAGATACTCGTCCGGTTGGACGGTGACAAAATGAAGTGCGATGATACTGAGAGGGAGTTCCAACCAATCGCATACTGGCCGTACATCAACGCGGACATGGAGAAGGACCTCGCGTCCGGGAAAACACTGGCTGAAATCTCCGTGCCCTTTGGCGGAGCCTTCTTCCTCGAAGGCAAACAGATCTTCGCCTTCTCCGGACCGGTTTACGACAAACTCGGGGCTAGCTGGATGAATGAAAGCCCGCTTGTCAAAGCGTCAAAAGAAGCCGGCTTCATCAGGAAACTCAAACGCCCGATCTGGGGGAAATGCTTCCAGGTGTTGGCGGACTATCTGTCTGACGAGGTGGAGAGGAAGAGGCGTCAGCAAGAAAGCCGGGACCGCATCAAAGACAAGTTCTCTGGGAAAAAGCGGGGGCTGAATAAACTGAACAATGTTTTTGCCTCGCTGGAACTGGAGGATTAACACCCGAGATCAAACAAGATCAAAGAGCCCGCATGTCTACATGCGGGCTCCCTTTTTATATGTAATATGGAACAAGCCTTGACATCACTATTGTAATGATATATAATGCTCGTCAGTGATTAAAGTTGTTTTGACAACAAATAGAAACGAAAACAAAGACCACGAGCGATCGTAGGTCACAACCACAAGGAAACAAATGAAAAGCAACCCAGCGGGATTGCCCGCAGTGAAAGGGTTCAGTCTGAACCATCCGTTTCAGGTGACTTGGGGAGAAATTCCCAATACCGAATACATCACGACCGTGATCATCCCTCCCGATGGGAAGAGGATGAAGGGCACCAAGACCAAGAATAATGGTCTTGATATCAGGGTCCTGAAAAACATCCCCGGGGAACATATCCTCGAGGTGTTGGCTACTACTCCTGACGGCTCCAGTAAGGGGCCGGCTGGGCGAGTCAGCTTCAAGATCGTGAATGAAAAAGTGGAGGAGTTCAAGGAACTGCCTCCCGAGGAAGAAGATGAGGACGAGGATCCAAACCAAATCCCCAACTTGTCGGGCGGAACGGGATCGACCGCCGGAACTGGAACGGGCACTTCGCCCGCGCCGAATCCGACGCCTGGGTCCGGAGCTGGTCCGGTGAATCGTCCCGCCGGTCCCGTGAGTCAGCCGACTTCGGGAACCGCGAGTCACGACCTCAGTCTGGCCTTGAACCATCTGGGTGAGGGAATCAAAACCCTGGTCTCTCAGGGTGTGGCAAATACAAACTCGCTCCGCACCTTGGCGGAAAGCAACAAGGGATTCGCCGAGGGATTCAGTTCCCTCAGTAGCGAGAATGGACCGCTGGCACAGATGACGCAGCTCCACGGCAAAACAGCGCTGGCGTTGGATGGGATTCTGATTAAACTCAACCAACTGCCGCCCGCCGCCATTACTACGCCCACCGGTACTGTGGCGACGACCGGAGTTCAGCAAAAGCCGCAGAAGACCAAAAAGTCCGGAAACGGGAAGTGGTGGCTGCCGGCTGTTGCAATCGTCGCAATGGTTGCGCTGGTTGCATTCGTTGCCATGAAATCCATGAATAACCTGACCCAAACTCCCCCTCCCGCCCAGTCGATTGAAACCGATAAAGCGGTGATGGATGCCCGAAGAATGGCAGTGGAGGCCAACAGTAAGGCCAACGAGATGCAGCAGCAGGTGGAAGCCATTCACCGCGAGTTGAACAAACCCGCGCCGGCTCCCATCGCACAGCCGATAACGGTGAATGTTGTTGTGACGAACAACAATATCAACAACAACTGTTGTGGGGAAAGGCAAAAGGCGGAAACGCCTGCTGTCCAACCCCCGCCAGTTCCGGCTCCGACTGCCCCACCCCAACCGGTGGCACAGGTTCCACAGCAAAAGGGTTATTGGTACCAAGAAGTGGTGCCCGTAGCTCAGACGGTTCAGACTTATGTGGAACCACAACAAGTTGTGATCCAGCAGCCTGGATTCAATGGGTATTACTATCAACCGTACGGGCCATCCTGCGGAACTTCCGTTGGATTCCGTGTCGGTATCGGTGGTGGCTACGGCGGTGGTGGTGGAGGCTATTGTCCTCCGCCGGCACGCGGGGGGTTCTACTCCCCGACACAGTTGAGTCAACCATGTCCACCACAAGGTGGAGGTGGTCGCGGTGGCCATGGTGGTCGCCGATAAACAATAGTTCCTTGTTCCAACACACATCCCTCGCGCAGACTACAGAGTCTGCCGAGGGTTGTTTTTTGTACTAAAAACTATCACAACACATAAATAAATTTTTGAATACTTGTGCAGAAACTAAAATCTTTGATAAAATTTAAGTATCAGTAGGTAGATTTGCTCACGTCAAAGACGAAGGAACTACAATTAAATAATCCGAGGGCGCGCAGAGCCATCACAATCCACTTTTATGAATAAGTGGAAATTTTTTATTAAATTAAATAAACACGATCATGAATATTCAAAACATAAAACAAAATGGGAATGTCGTCCTTTACACTGACAAACACGGTAATGTTGAATTACGCGCGGACTTAGAAAAAGATACGATTTGGGCGACACAGGATCAAATCATGCGTTTGTTCGAGATTGATCAGTCTGTCGTATCACGTCATATAAATAATATAATCAAAGACGGTGAAATTGATGGGAAAAGCAATATGCAAAAAATGCATAGTGCTAATTCAGATCGTCCGATAACCCTTTATTCACTTGATATTATATTGTCCGTTGGTTATAGAACCAATTCAAAGAATGCTATATCTTTCAGAAGATGGGCAACGGGCGTTCTCCGTGACTATCTCACTAAAGGTTACGCTATAAACCAACACAAACTAGCTGAGACTCGAGAAAAGTTTACTGACTTACAAAAGGCGGTTGCTCTCATAGAATCGAAGTCACATCGTGAATCATTGAAAGGTAAAGCTGGAGATATCCTCGAGCTTCTGTCTGCATATTCGAAAACTCTCACTATTCTCGAACAATACGATAACGAGACTCTTACTGATATTAAGGGCAAAAGAAGTGTCTACAAACTAACCTATGAAGATAGTTTAGGATTGATCGATGATATAGAAATGGAACTGTCTGTGAAGGGCGAAGCTAATGAACTCTTTGCTGTAGAACGCGGTGGCATGTTTGAAGGAGTTGTTAAATCTGTCTACCAGACATTTGGCGGCAAAGAGCTCTATCCAACGATAGAAGATAAGGCTGCCAACCTCTTATATTTCGTTATAAAAGATCATCCTTTTTCTGATGGCAACAAGCGCATCGGCTCAATGGTGTTCTTGTATTTCCTGCATCGCAACAGATACCTCATCAGACCAAATGGTGAACGAAAGATAAATGATACCGCAATGGCTGCATTGGCACTCCTCGTGGCCGAGAGTGATCCTAAAGAGAAAGAAACCATAGTCAAATTAACCAAGAACCTAGTACACTGATTAAACCTATCATCTAAGCCATTCTAAGCCATATTCTCATTATTACATTTCCCTTGACATCCACCTCCAAAAATGATACAATACGGGACAGTTAAGTCAGCAGTGTGATATTCGTGTGAGTGTCCCTGCGTTGACAATTTGAATAGAAAAAACGACAAAAACAATACTTCCCTACAAACGGGAGGTTACAAAATCGGAGGAAAGAGAGTTATGAGTAAAGAACACGAATCAACACCAAACAAAGAAAGAAGGGGTGAATATCTCTTGGTAGCAATACTGGAGATCGTCATTATTGGGTTGGTATTGGGCTGGATAGTGAAATTCATACTGAACGAAAGGTATGAAATAGCGACCAGCACCATTTACATCTCGAGCATGATGGTGTGGATCTCTGTAATAGGTTTTACAGGACTTCACAGGAGGTTCTTCACCTATGTACCAGAAAATTCTGGAGCCGTGATTGTAAACCAACTCCGAACATACGAGGAGCCCAAGAAAGAAGAAGACCGCACGAAGCTGATGCCGACAAAATCACTTCGCGAAGTTGGTCCTGGTCTCCAAGGTCTTCTCCTATGGGAAAAAGTCGGATGGGTAATAGACCTCGGAAAACAGATCACCATCAAGAAAGAGGTTACAGCTTATTCAAAAGATAAGATTGAGCTCAAGCTTGATTGGCAAGTGATTCTCACGGCATTACGTGGATACTTAGTCAATTTGGTACGACATGACGGTGACACTATAGCGTTATTCTTTGAAGGTGCTTGTCAGGCAAAATTAATTGAACTGATAAGTCATGAATACGCCCAGGATGTACCGGCTGAAGCGGGGGCTGAAGCGATTCAGAGTCTATCAGAAAGACTTGTGATCATAAAGGAAGAATTTAATAACTTCCTTGGTGGTCCAAATGACACAGATGATATTGAGAAACAGTTTGGGACATTCACCAATAGTCCTCAAATCATCAATATTAGGTGGCCGAAAGGATTCACCGAATCAGCCGAGGCGTTGAGGGTAAACATGAACAATGCCGCAGCGATGACGGCACTAACGAGAGACAACCCTGGACTGAAACCAAACCAGGCCCTCATTGCAGTCTTAACTGCACAAGGAAAATCGCCTGATGGACTGATTGACTTAAACATCAGCGGTCTGGAAAACCTACACACACTAAACATGGCTGGCAATCCAGCCAATTTCCTAAAGAAAACTGGAAACAAGAAGAAAGGAGACGGTAATGAGTAAAAAGACTGTGGCTTTCAGCCACGAAGATAGTCCTGGCGAAACAAAGCCTCCAGCTGACAAACCGGGGAGCCGTACAGACAACACACCAAAAGTTCTTGCAATCATATTGCTTGTCGCCGGAGGTCTGTTGTTGCTGATGATAAATCGGGATAGGGCAACAAGCACCGGCAAACCCAAGGGAAATGCTCCGCTTGTCACCTCCTCCCCTCCCCTCATCCAAAGCGGTATCGTTGATATCGTGGTCGGTGAGTGGACAAAGCCAATTGTGTGCGCCCAGGGGGGGGGGTAAACGCATCATGGCTGCGGTAATGACAGAGGGTGTCATGGTAGATGCCCTTCTTGATGGGACTCGGCCTTATGTGATAGTGCCCAAAGGCTGGCCTGGGGCCAAACACTTGGAAATCACGAATGGTTTCAACGCCATTCAGCTCCAGGTACGAGCCGGGCAGACAAATAGGCTCGGTCAGCCGATCACAAGTGCGAAGGCGTCATGGGAAATAGTCCCCCGCAAAGACATTGTCGCTTCCGCTTGGAATTAGTTACTTGGAGCTCATCAGAGCTCACGCAAAACAGGCCACAGAGTAATATCTGCGGCCTGTCTTTTTTTGTCCGAGGCCTACCCTTCGGAGGCCTTACATCACAAAGCCTTAACTGTATTTGAGATGAGATATATTATTCCCCAAGCTGAGACCATGATGAATAAACCAAGCACGCCATACAATATCATCATCTTCCCTTTCGATCTGGCATCCTCATCGCCACCTTTTATGATCATCTGCAAAACTCCGTAAACAAAGACCACAACCGCTACACCGAACAGGAGTCCCAGGACTGGATAGACGATGTTTGAAATGATTGGACTTAGAGTATTACCAAGAACCGTGGCATCTACTGCCGCATTAGCTTGCAGGATTGGCTCTGATAATAGAGAAAACATTGATAATTACTGAACGATAGGTACTTGTCTGGCTGGTATACCATCTATCTGTTCATTATTCGTGAAGTTTGGAATCTTTTTGTCAGTTGGTTGTGTCCCAAATGTATTAGTCAAGATATTCACCAAACCCCAGATAGATACAATGATGAATAGACCGACTATGCCCCAGAGGATATTCATACCGGCGGCTCCACGACCCTCTTCTCCCTTGCCCTTTATGAGATACATCACAACATTCCATACGATGAATAGAACAGCGGCGGCGACTAAGATGTACACAATCGTACTACCAATACCCAGGATCTTGGTACTCAAGGAGTTGACATCCACGACTCTGGCGGTTGTTTGAGCAAAAGCCATAGACGGAGCAATAGTTACGACAAAAGCAATGATTTTTTTCATATTATTATATAAACTTATAAATCTGATTAACACCTCTAATTATACCCCATAAGATAGAAAGTACGGCAAGAGTATCTGTGGATTAGTATTATACTCTGTAAGATCTAATCTGGAGTCAGAGGACCCGAATTGTTACTGGTAAAATCAGTACTAGGGAAACGGTCTCTGGGAACATTATTATTTGTCCCAAATGTATTAGTCAAGATATTCACCAAACCCCAGATAGATACAATGATGAATAGACCGACTATGCCCCAGAGGATATTCATACCGGCGGCTCCACGACCCTCTTCTCCCTTGCCCTTGATAAGATAGAAGACTACATTGTATACAATAAATACAACCGCCAAGACCACGAGAATATAGATGACAACATCGGCAATACCGATGAATTTCGTCTTTAAATCCTCGAGATTGTTGATCTGCTTCAATGGGCCCTGAACTTGAGTCGTTGCCTGAGCAAATGAGATCAATGGTATAAAAACCAGAACGGACAATATCGCTAATAGTTTATTTTTCATACGGATGATTGTTATTATTAATTTGGAAAAATATTCTTCAAATTCGCCCAACTACCTGGAGTATTAGGACCGAGATTAAATGTCGCGGTAACGATATTCACTAGACCCCACATTGATAATATGACGAAGAATCCAATCAGACTCCACATCAGATACTTGCCAGCCTCAGTACGACCATCACCACCTTCATTCGGCATGATGAAATATTTTACGATATAAAATACAAACATCAACACTGCCACACCCATAAGAAGTAGTAGAGCCTGATTCAAATAACCAGCGATAGATCCTATGAGATCGGATAATTTCTTGGTCGTAGCCGCAAAAGAAATGAGTGGAGATGCAAGCGTTATCGCGGGAATGATGTATTTTATTTTTTTCATATAATAAATTGGTTATCTATTTATCTATCTTAAAGCATCTCTAGAGCCCTGCATAACTTGCGGACTGACTGTGCCGGTAGCTTCAATGGTATTTATAATAACTTCCACCATCACGCGTGCACCTATGACCACAGCCACACCTATGGCTAGCCACATAAGTCTCTTGTGCTGTTCCGCGATCTTGGCGGCATTACCTTGTGCTGCATACATGATGTACATGAAGCCTACATAGATGAACATCAGTACCGCTATCAGGATGACGACATAACTGAATATCTCTACAGCACTCTTCACAAGACCACCAACAGAATCAACTTTCAATGGGTTCTGTAAAGTGAAGGTTTGTTGGCTATTCGTATTTCCGCCAATAGTTCCACCATTAGGAGTATTGCCCCCAATCGTACCCGGACCTTCTTCTATCGCAAAAACAGGACTTGCCATAGAAACCGAGACCGCAAGAACCATCACGATAGCTAAAATAGTTTTTTTATTGAAATATTTCATATTTTTATTTACTTACCCAGAAGCGCTCCGAATCCCGATTTGCCTGTAAGCCAACTCAATACTTGGAAAACGATGAGCCAAGCTGACAGCATTATTATAAACCCTATGAGCACTTTTTTGAAAACACTGTGGGCCTGAGTCAACTTGCCTGGATCTCCAGAGCCCGTGATGTATAGGAATCCCGCGTATGAGAAACCGAGTATAGCTACAAGAACACCAACGACAATAGCGATATTTATCAGATGTTGAACCTGCATCATCAGACCGTTGAAGTCACATGGAATGTAATCGTCTTTAAGTGGATATTTGTATGAACCATTTAATTTCTCTGATGAGAATTCCTTGGTTACTGGATTATAATGCCCCGCACCATCTGGCCCATCGCAAACTACCAACTTGAAGCCTTTGTCGCTAATATCCGTCGTCGGCAACTGATCATTCAATGTCCTTGTTGTCTGTGCGTAAACATTTACGACTGGTGTCATCAATACAAACACACCTAGAACAGAAATAAATATTCTCTGCATCAAAACTTTATAACTTTCTATCCTTCGAGACTGAGAGTCTCTCAGGACCTGATCGGCTTTATAACTTTTTAACTTCATTTTATTGTCCGGCTTGTCTTAGAATAATATCATACTGCGCACCTGTATCTTGAAGCGCTTGATCTGCTGTCTTTTGTCCACTCGTTACAGAATCAACCATGGAACTCAAAAGATTCCTGGATTGTATCGGGTCAATATCGAGCCAGGTCTTGGCGATCAAAGCCGCCTGATTGAATATGGTTATGTAAGGATCGCTTGAACCCTGGGCGATTATATCATTGCGAACTGATGGTATATACATATCACTAGACAATGTCGCCAGATTTTGCGGTGAAGTTAAGATGGCGATAACCTGATATGAGGTATTCAGATTTTGTGAAGCGCGCACCAGAGAGAAGCCGTACATCTTGCCGTAAGCGGCACTCTTGTCACTACTGGTGCGGGATTGTGGCAGTGGAGCTACATCAAAGTTTAGGTTCTGGTTCTTGTTACGAATATCGGATAGTTCGGAAGCAAAACCGAAATATGTTGCCAAAGTTCCAGAGAGGAAAGCCGTTTTGTCATTTTGCATTCCCCTATTCCAAGAATAATTGACACTCAACGGATTGACAGCATCACTGAAGAATTTCAATGCCGGCGAAATGTTCACCGAGTCAGAGGTTTTTAGGGTGGACTGCATAAAGCCTTGATTATTCATAACTGTCACCCTGTTCCCTTTTTGCAAAAACAAAGAACCGAGCAATTCTCTGGCATTGGTTATGTTGCTAAAGTTCCCCATTGCCAAAGCTGTCTTCCTCAAATTGCCATTCTGGTCTTTGGAAGTAAGTTTCTGAATCAACCCCATATTTTGAGATGTGCCGGTGAATTCATCCCAGTACTTCGGGTAGCTGGCAATACCGGCGGCATTGAATGTATCTCTATTCCAATACATCACCAACGGATCAACTGTAAATGGTACCGCCAATAACCCATCCGATGACATATACACATCCGCCTCATCTATATACGACTCCATGAATGTCCTCTGCGGCAAAGCAGAATAAGGTATAAACGTGAGTTTGTTTTGCTGTGGCAAGATCATATCAGCAGTGATGAGCAGGACATCCGGACCTTGTCCGAGAGCTAGAGCATTGACGAAATCGCGAGAGAGAGTGTCGGGCTTTTTCTCTACATAATTGACCGTAATTTGCTGTGCCAAAGAACTGTTGATCGTAGAAACATACTGTGTGAAAGTATTCGTTGGGAATGTCCCCCAAATAGTTATGGCTGGTAGATTCGGGTTGGAATTGCTACCTCTATATAATGCAAAACCCATCACACCGCCGATGATGCATAAAACGAATATTCCCAGGGTTATGATTTGAAATTTTGACATTTTATTGTTTGCTTGCCAAGATCCGATCTTGGTATATTATCTCATAAAAACCATCCCGTAGTGATGATCGCCTGCGTCGAATGACTGATCGAGCTTGAAACCTGATTTCTCAAAGAGAACTCTTGCCGTTGTCGCCGGAACTGTATGTTTCGGACTAAGATTGGAGACTTCACTCCAATCGATCAGGAGAACCTTGCCGTCTGGTTTCAATATCCTCTTGATTTCTAGGACGAAACTGTCGGGTTTTTCTATCTGCGAAAGGACATTGGAAGCAATGACCCTGTCAGCGATCCCTTCACGGAGTTTCGTTCCACCAATCTTCTCGGCATTACCCCAGATCACTTCTATATTACGGAGTCCTTGATTGGCTCCAGCAGAGCGAAGACGCTCCAGAAGATCCTTCTGGACATCGACAGCATATACACGACCGCTTGTACCGACCCTCTTGGCAGTTTCAAAAGAATAGAAGCCAGAACCAGCCCCTAGGTCAACCACTCTCATACCATCATTGATACCCAATTTGGCTAGATTTGAGGATGGATCAGAAAACATGATGTAATTATAACACTTCGTTACACTCAGTGCCTCCGGTATGTGGGGACAAAGTTACAAAACGTAACCACCTACAAACAAATGAGCGAAGCCAACGAATCCCCTTCCCTGAGTTTCATAACTCTAACGCCTTGTGTAGATCTGCCCAGCTTTGGTATTTCCTTGAGATCAACACGGATGACCTGACTCTTCTTGGACATGGCCACAGCCTCTTCTACATCATCAGTCACAACTTTTGCAGCTATAAGAGATCCCGTCTTGGCAGTAATATTCATAGTGAGTATTCCGGAACCGCCGCGATTCTGGGTCTTGTATTCGGAGAGACTGGTTTTCTTGCCATAGCCATTTGCTCCCATGACGAATAGAGCGGGATTCTTGGCATCTGGAGAGACAATATCAGCAGAGATGACGGCGTCTTTGTCCAACTTGATAACACGCACACCACCGGCATTCCTCCCCATCTCTCTGACATCACTTTCTTTGAATCTTATAGACTGACCTTCTCTGGTCGCAATGACTATCTCATCTTTTGAACTGATGAAAGAAGCAGATATGAGTTCATCACCGTCATCTAGTGATATCGCGATGAGTCCAGAACGACGTACATCCTTGAAATGTTTTGCTGAAGTCTTCTTGCCGGTACCATCTTTTGTAACCATCATGAGAGACAGACCTTCGGCCTCTTTCTTATTCCTTGGCATAGGCAAAATGGAAGTTATGCGTTCATTTTCCGCCAAAGAAAGGAAATTCATGACCGACTTGCCCTTGGTAGCACGACGACCTTCGGGAATATCATACATTTTGATCTGATATGCCTTGCCTTTGTCTGTGAAGAAAAGCAGATCGTTGTGAGTAGTAGCGAAAACTAGATGTGTGATGAAGTCCTCCTCCTTTGTATCCAGATCAACCACACCAACCCCACCACGCTTCTGTTGGCGATATTCATCAGGATTGGTACGCTTGATATAGCCGCCTTTTGTGAGAATAAGGACTGACTCTTCATCTGCAATGAGATCTTCTGGATTGAAATCTTTGACACCGTGTTTGACGATCTTGGTCCTACGGTCATCGCCGTATTTTTCGCGAATCTCTTTCAATTCATCTTTGATAATACCTCTGACTTTCTTTTCGCTGGCCAAAATTTCCTTGAGTTGACCGATGAGCTCTTGAACTTCTTTCAATTCATCTAAAACCTTTTTGCGCTCCAGACCAGCAAGTCTCTGCAACTTCATCTCCAAAATAGCGGTGGCTTGTTTGTCACTAAACTTGAATTTCTTTATCAAATTGGCATGTGCCTCTACTGCATCTTTGGAAGCGCGGATGAGAGAGATGATCTCGTCTATGTGATCTAGGGCTTTCTTGAGACCAAGGAGAATATGTTCACGATCTTCGGCTTTGGTTAGGTCGAACTGTGTACGACGACGAACAACGGTGATGCGATGTTTGACGAATTCTTCCAAGATCGATTTCAAAGACAGTGTATGTGGCACTCCATCTACGAGAGCGACGGTGTTTACATGGAAAGCATCCTCTAACTGCGTGTGTTTGTAAAGAAGATTGAGAACTTTTTCTGGATATGAACCTTGTTTGAGATCAATAACAATGCGGAGATCGTGATCGGATTCGTCACGGAGACCCTTGACTCCTTCTATAACTTTCTCGCGGACAAGATCAGCCATACGGATGATGAGATCAGACTTGTTCACTCTATAAGGAATAGAAGTGATGATGATTTGATATTGACCCTTCTTGTCCTCCACTATCTCTGCTTCTCCACGGACGACGATACCTCCGCGCCCTGTAGCATAGGTATGGTTAATGTCTTTCTCACCATACATCACAGCACCGGTCGGGAAATCAGGACCCTTGATGAATTGTAAGAGGTCTTCGGTAGTAGCGTCTTTGTTGTCTATTAGATGGACGGTAGCATCAACTACTTCACGGAGATTGTGCGGAGCGATATTGGTGGCCATACCGACAGCGATACCGAGAGTGCCATTCAATAAAAGGTTCGGCACAGCGGTCGGAAGTACAATAGGCTCTTTGCGAGTACCATCATAGTTCGGCCTGAAATCTACTGTATCTTTGTCTATATCACGGAGGAGTTCGGCGGACAGACGAGACATCTTGGCTTCTGTATAACGCATAGCGGCGGCAGGATCTCCATCTAGGTTACCAAAGTTTCCTTGACCTTGAACGAGCTGGTATCTCATAGAAAAATCCTGAGCCATCTTGACCATGGATTCGTAAACAGCGGCGTCACCGTGTGGGTGGTAGTTACCGAGAACATCTCCGACGACCACGGCAGACTTACGGAACTTGGCTTGGAAAGTGAGACCTTTTTCATGCATGGCGAAGAGAATACGACGATGAACGGGTTTCAAACCATCACGAACATCAGGTAGAGCGCGGGCAGTGATAACTGACATGGCGTAGTCGAGATATGACTCACGCATCTCTGTTGTAATGTTGCGCGAGACAACGCCCGCACCATCGCGAGCGTTTACTTTGTCTGTGTTTGTTTTCTGTTCGCCGGGTTTTCTAGCCATAAATCAAAAAGGAATCTCTTCCTTAATTGCTTACATTATAGCAGAAAAGGGGTGAAGATTCCAGTACAAGATCGGATCTTGGTATACCGAGATCGGATCTTGGATAACCCCCTACTTCTTCCCCGCCCTCACTTCCACACTTGAGTAAATAACTTTCTTGGGACCGAATAGTAAATCCTTGATATCTGAAACAAAAGTTCCGACGCCAGCAATGAGGGATTGTGCTGGGGTGCCAGCTTTGTTGACGGTAGTCTTTACCACTACCTTCGAAGTCTGACCGAGAGTTGTGACTGAACCGATCCAGAAAGCGAAAATGATAGCGGTTAGACCGAATGATGTCCAAAAAGCATATCGCTTGCGAACATGCTCTGGTTTCGCACGGAGATTTTCTAAACTAGTCTGAAATGACATGACTATATTGTACTACTCTTTCTCCAGCACAACAATCTCTGCATCTTTGCCTTCTAGGTCTTTCTTCTTCAGAGTGAGCTTGGTCTCAGGCTTCGGGTTTTCGCCAGCTTCTTTGAGGAAAAGTTTCAGAGCATCTTTATTACCAAGGTCTCCGTAGTGTATCGGGATGATTATCTTTGGCCCTATTGAAACAGCCAATTTGTAAGCTCCGGCAGGATTCAAGACTCCTTCTCCACCTATCGGTACGAACAAGATATCCACATCATCAATAGCTTCGTCGGCCTCTTTTGGTAATTCAACAGAATTCACGGCACCTAGAAAACAAATATTCATACCCTCTAGGTTCACACTAAAAATAGTATTTATGCGCTTTTCTTTGTCATATTCAGTCTCTGATGATAGGCCTTTGATGAAGACACCCCTCACTTCGTATTCACCTGGACCATTGATCACAAAGGGTTTCTTCTCTCCGAATATGACTTGATCGACACCATTCATATCTACATGGTTCAAGCTGGACAAAACGATGTCTGCACCGAATTTTGCAGTCTTCAATTTTGAATCCTTGGAAACAGGATTGAATGCGAGAATGGTGTCGCCAAATTGCACTTTTACAAATTCGCCTCCGAGATAAGTGATGATCATAGTGCGGTAATAGTAGCAAAACTAGGCACTTTTTGTAACTTGACTTTTGTACTTAAGTATGCTATCATGGTATTAGGTAGAAACAATCAACAACACAGAACATTAAAACCTATGCGCAAACGAAGAATATTACTAGTAGACGATGACGGTGACATACGGAGCATGGTCAGAAAGCTCCTGGAAGTGATCGCCGGTGGGGCGACTATCGTCGTGGAATGTTCCACCTTAATCGAGGCGCTCAATGCCCTCGCGGAGAGTGTGACCAGCGGAAATCGGTTCGACTTGGTCATAACGGACTTCCAAATCCCCGCCGGCAAAGAAGGCGGAGATATTGCCCGGGCTGTCAAGGAACTTTCACCTTCAGTTCCCGTCATCATTATGAGCGGGAACATGGAAGGGGTCCTCAAATCGGAAGCGCCCGCGGACTTCATCTTGTCCAAACCATTTGAGTTCAGGGCGTTTGCCAATACGGTTACCAAGGGCTTTGAAATCGCCCAGGTCTCCTCCTCGTAGGATTACTCTACGAAAAACAACACCTCACCGCACAGCTTCAAGCTATGCGGTGATTTATTTTATACCAAGATCCGATCTCGGTATACCGAGATCGGATCTTGGTAGACACCGCCCCATTTCCATGCTAGATTCCTATTACACGGCAAGGGCCGTTTTTAATAGTCTCGCGTAACCCCGCAATTATTTATTAATCGTTAAAAAGCGGAACGGAGACACACATAACATGTTTAAAAAACTTAAAGAGACATTGACTGGACACAAAGAGAGTTCACCAGCTATAGAGGATCACAAATCAGAGAAAGTTAAAGAGGTAGAAGAGATGACAGCGCCAAAAAATGACGCTGTTGAAGCTTCACCAGTTGCACCAAAGGTCGCAAAAACTTCAAAGAAAACTGCTACACTCAAAACTCCGCGCACAGCTGAGCAGATTGCCGCTACTCCGAAGAATAAAGGCGATCTAGAGATGACTGATGAACAGAAAGAGACTGTCATGGGCAAACTCATTGCTAGCATGAAGAATCCCCCTATCATTGGCGACTTGGTAGAAGGACCAGTTATCGCAATCGAGAAATCATCTGTCTATGTAGACCTCGCTCCATTCGGAACAGGTATCATATATGGTCGTGAATTCCTCGTTGCTCGCGACATTATAAAGAAAGTAAACATCGGAGATGTCATCGCCGCCAAGATCGTAGATACCGCTCACAAAGAAGGCTATTACGAACTATCACTCAAAGAAGCTCGCCAGGCTCTCATTTGGAATGAGGCTGAAGTCGCTATAAGAGAAAAGAAGGTCCTCGACCTCCCTATCAAAGAAGCAAACAAGGGCGGATTGCTTATAGAATGGCAAGGTATTGTTGGTTTCTTGCCAGCTTCACAGCTCAAGACCGAACATTATCCTAGAATTTCCGATGGAGACAAAGACAAGATATTGGATGAGCTCAAGAAGCTCGTCGGTACTCGTCTCAATGTAGCCATCATCACTGCTGATCCAAAGGAAGGTAAATTGATATTCTCCGAAAAGGGTTCAGAATTCAAAGAAAAAGAAAAGATCGTCAGCAAATACGAGATTGGCGATGAAGTAGACGGAACAGTTACCGGTATCGTAGATTTTGGTGTCTTCGTCAAACTAGAAGAAGGACTGGAAGGCCTCATCCATATCTCCGAGATAGATTGGGGTCTAGTAGATGATCCTAGAAACTTTGTAAAAGTAGGGTCAAAGATCAAAGCCAAGATCATAGAGATCAAGGATGGCAAGATTTCCCTATCACTGAAACAACTCAAGACAAATCCTTGGACAGAAGCTGCGAAGAAATACAAGAAAGATATGCCTGTTACAGGAGTCATCATCAAGTTCAATAAGCATGGCGCCCTGGCTTCCATAGAAGAAGGTGTTGCAGGACTCATACATGTATCTGAATTTGGTTCAGAAGAAAAACTCCGCAAGGCTCTAGAATTGGGCAAGACTTACGATTTCAAGATCACTCTATTTGATCCAAAGGAACAGAAGATGGCGTTATCTTACGCAGGGGCAGTTAACAAGTAAGAATATTTTAAGAGTCTGGCGATACGTCTTCGAGACAGCCGAGGACCTGTTTGAGCGCAGTAGAAATTGCTTGGTAAAAGGCGAATGTCGTTGGAATTGTTTACAATTCCTGAGCCTTTTACCTAGCAATTTCACGAAGCGAGTTCCGCAGGCTGGCGAGAGGACGTATCACCAGACTCAAAAGATCATCCGGCGTTAAATACACTCATAGCCTTTTCTCTGCCCTCTTTGATCAACATCACGATTGCTTCCGTGACGCTTTTTGATACCTTCTTCAGGATCTTCAATTCTTCATCTTTGAATTTGCCGAGAATGAACTTCTCTATCTTGTCATCGCCATGCGGAGTCTTTGCTACACCCTTGGCGTTAGCTGGGGAGGTACCGATCCTAATCCTCACGAAAGCCTCTGTCTTTACAGCTTTGATAATAGACTCCACGCCATTGTGTCCGCCTGAACTGCGGTTGTAAGACAACTTCATACGACCAAGTGGCAAATTGAAATCATCATAAATAACTATCAATTTCCCGGCGGCTTTGACATTTTTGACCAAGAGACCAACAGACTTGCCGGAATTATTCATAAATGTTTCTGGCGCAATCATCACTACTTTCTCTTGACCGATCTTCCCTTCTGCAAATTGCGCATTCAGCTTTTTATTAAATGAAAATTCCCCAGCGTATTCTTTACGGACAGCTTCAAGAACCATTCTACCAGTATTGTGGCGTGTACTATCATATTCCGCTCCGGGATTTCCCAATCCGACTATTATATAAGGCATATTGGAAGTATAAGTGTAAATTTGGAGAAAAACAACTTTCGCGCTATAATGGCTCCACTATGGATCCCGTAAGCGATAAACACAGTAATCTTTGGAAAGAACTACTGGAATGGGTAAAGGTCATCGTTATCGCTCTTATAATCTCTCTCCCTATCAGATATTTCATCGCTGAACCATTCATCGTGAATGGTGCTTCAATGGACCCAGCTTTTTCTACTAGCCAATTCCTCATTGTAGACCGTGTCACATACCGCTTCAATGAACCAAAGCGCGGAGATGTTATCGTCTTCAAATACCCGAATGATCCAAGTACTTATTACATAAAACGCATTATAGGATTGCCAGGAGAAACATTAAATATAAAAAATGGCAAGGTAATACTTGGAAAATATGATTCAGAATGCAACACTATTGAGAATCGCTCATCGGCTTATTCAGATTGCATCATTCAAACTTTGGATGAACCGTATGTAAGTAGTACTCACGCTTCCAATGACACATTGACCGTCACTCTGAAATCTACTGAATATTTCGTAATGGGAGACAACCGTGCTCAAAGTTCAGACTCGCGCATTTGGGGACCTCTCGACAAAAGCTTCATCATCGGTCGCCCGATTGTGAGACTTTATCCATTTGACACATTATCATTATTCCCCGGTGAGCATCATGCGTATACACAAAAATAACATGAAAACAAAGGAAAAGAGAAAAACGACCATATCGCGATACATAAATTACAATCATCTAGACAAAATAGGCGAGATCGCTGTCTACTATGGATTCACACCCGCCAAAAGTCCGATAATTTCCAAGGTTGATCTAGATTTCGCCAAAGGTATCACGGAGGGTGACTATGTGGACGATGAAACTTCCGAGCACGGCAGACTCCCGCTTCATGTAGAAGAAAAGATCGCCCTGATCCGCACTTACCAAGAAGAAAATATGTACAATCTTTCCCAGCCGGTTATGCAATATTTCAAAGATCCTTGCAAAAACTCATATCACACCGGCAATGCTAAGAAAAACATCTATAATCGCTATGCGGATCTGGAGATCCTGGGTGCTTCAGGACCAATAGCCGAAGCCACACTCATCCAGACAGCCAGAGTGATTTTGGCCGAAGAGGGATATACGGATACGAGAGTGGACATCAACTCCATAGGTGAGCGTGACGCAATAAATCGCTTTGTACGCGAACTGACTGCTTATTATCGCAAGAATCTAAACGAGATGACGCCTGAATGTAGGCAGATGTTCAAACGGGATCCGTTTGAATTATTATCTTCGCATGACAAATCTGCCAAGGAATTAAATGCCAAGGCACCGCGCTCCATGGACTTCTTATCAGAAGATAGCCGAAAACACCTGGAGGAGGTCTTAGAATATTTAGAAGCTCTGAAGATACCTTACAACATCAATAACAATCTGATGGGTAATAGGAAATATTGTACAGAGACAATATTCACTATAGTCAATGTTGAACAAAGCAGTGATGAAAACAAGAAAACTGGCCAACACATACTTGCTTTGGGCGTACGTTATAATGGGCTGGCAAAACGCCTATCAGCCAAAAGAGATGTGCAGGGAGTCGGTATCTCGATACTGATCAAAAACCACAACAACGGCCTCCGTAAACCTTCTCCAAAAATGAAGAAACCAATCGCTTCATTTGTACAACTCGGCTTACAATCTAAATTGCTCTCACTGGAAGTTGTAGAAAAACTAAGACAATCAAAAATTCCACTTTACCTATCTTTAGCCAAAGATCACCTAGGCGCTCAGGTTTCTTCCGTAGAGAGATACCACACCCAATACGTCATAGTTATAGGCAAGAAAGAGGCTGTGGAACGCACGGCTATCGTTAGGAAAAATGATACTCACTCTCAAGAGATTGTTCCGTTGGATGAATTACCCAAATATATGAAAAAAGTGGAGACACAGTTGTACAAGAGGTAATTCTATGCTAACATTTCCCAATCATGATTAATGCAGAAGTAACTAGGAATCAAGGAGAAAACGCCATGGGCGTGATACGCCGTTTTACCCGCAAAGTACAAGGGGCCGGCATATTGCCTCGCGTACGCAGTCTCCGTTCCAGCACCCGTATCCAATCTCACTACAAAGTCAAAAAGCGCGCTTTGACACTGATCAAGCGCCGCGAACATATGGCCGAACTCATCAAACTCGGTAAGGCTCCAGTCAAAGCAGAGAGACGCAAATAAGCTAGATGTCAAAATCTTTCTCCTTAATTAACGAAACACGCACGAAATCTCCAAGTGCGTCTGTTTTCTTGTCTATTAAAAATGCTTCTCTCGGCAAGAACTATCATTTGAATATCATTATCACTACGCCTGCCAAAATTAAAAAACTAAATACGATCTACCGCGACAAAGAAGAGGCGACGGATATACTAAGCTTCCCTATTTCAGATAATGAGGGCGAGATCTTCATTTGTCCTAGTGAAGCCAAGAAAGAGGCTGTGAAATTCGGCAGGACTTACGAAAATTTCTTGAAATTTCTCCTTATCCACGGTTGTGTCCATTTGAAAGGCTACGACCATGGTAGTACAATGGAGAACATAGAGGTCGGGCTTCGCAAGGAGTTCGGGGTGTAGTTATACTGTGCTTGTGATATGTCTTCTAGCGAGCCGAGGACCTGTTTGAGCAGAGTATAAATTGCTAGGTTTTTATGCTCGGACTGCCAGATGCCCCGTGAGCGTAAAAACCTTGCAATTTAACGATAGCGAGTCCCGCAGGCGAGTGAGAAGATATATCACAGGCACAGTACACAACAACTATTCAACCAACCAAATCACATGTCACGAAATATCATAACCGGAATAGATGTAGGCACTTATTATGTGAAAGTGATCATTGCAAGTGCGCATGAACGCAATGAAAAAGGCATGCCGAAGATATTAGCAGCGGCCTCCACCGAATCCAAAGGTGTCAGACATGGTTATGTGACGAATGTCAGGGATGTATCAGATGCCATAAAGCGCGCGGTAGAACTCGCCGAAGAAAAAGCTGGAGTAAAAATAAAAAAAGCTTTCGTGGGTATATCAGGCATAGGACTATCTTCTGTTTCTGTGAATAGCACCGTCATGACTTCGCGAGCTGATGCGGAGATCACTGAATTGGACCTCAAGAAACTTCACGAACAATGCGAGAAGGATATACCACATTCAGCCATAGTAAACCGCAGGATAATATATGAGATCCCTCTGCAATACAAAATAGACGGATTCCCTTCCATGGGATCGTTGGATGGTATGAAAGGCAATAAAATAGAACAAAAAGCTCTATTCATAACATGCCTAGATCGTCATGTAGCAGACCTCATCTCTGCTGTTAACGAAGCTGGGGTTGAAGTTGAGGATATAATGGCGGCCCCTATAGCTGCCGGATTCGTAACTCTTTCAAAAACCCAAAAAGTCGCTGGTTGTGTCCTAGCGAACATAGGTGCCGAAACAGTCTCTATCGCTGTTTTTGAAAATAATATCCCCACATCACTTGAAGTCTTCCCCATCGGGTCAACCGATATTACAAATGACATTGCTCTCGGTCTCAAAGTCCCATTGGAAGAAGCCGAACAAATCAAGGTTGGCGCGATCACAGGAACTTCATATCCACGGAAGAAACTTGATGAGATAATCTCAGCTCGTCTTTCCGATATATTTGAATTGATAGAGGCACATTTGAAAAAGATTGGGAGAAATGGTCTCTTGCCAGCAGGAATTATCATTACCGGAGGTGGTTCCAGCCTGTCGTCCATAGATACGATGGCAAAAGTCTCACTCAAATTACCTTCCAGGATAGGACTTATCGGTTTCGTCGACGGAAAATCTTCTTTCAAAGAAGCGGCTTGGGCGGTAGCATACGGACTGTGTATCTGGGGTGTTCACGCCGAAGAAAGTCCAGAACTAGACAATTCAACCCAATTCATCAAACATACATGGAAGGTCACGGGAAGGTGGTTCAAGCAATTTCTTCCTTAATCAATATTTCCTAAAATAATACTATGATTTTACCTGGGCATTTGGCTGGAGGATATCTCGTGACGAAGGCGCTGGCCCTCGTAGTAAATCCTGCCATGAGTCCAGAACAGATGGTGGCTATTTTTATTATAGGCACACTAGCTGGTGAACTACCCGATATAGATATCGCCATTCACATATTCACAAAATACTTTACAAAGAGAATCGACAAGCCCAACCACAGAGAGTATATAACCCACACACCACTTTTCTGGGCAATCATATCCGGAATAATATCTTCTATCGGATATCTAATAAATTCAGATTTTGTAATCTTCGGCGGACTAATCATTTTGGCCGGCACATGGTCACATCTTCTGTTGGATTCTATAGAATACGGAGTGCGCTGGTTGTGGCCATTTTCCAACAAGAGATACTCTATTATCAAAGAATCTACAGAAAAGGTAGTCTTCAATAATCCAGGATCGATATCTTATTATTTCGATGTTTTAAAGTTTTCCTGTGGACACAAACTCCTGTTATACATAGAGATATGTATCACACTACTTGCTCTGTATTTTGTAATTCTCACTTGTGTACTTAAATCCCTATGGTAATATACAACACATAGAAAGCTAAATCCCCAATATGCCAAACATAACTCCAGACATAGAAGCATTTGCCAGAATAAAAGTCCTCGGTGTCGGTGGCTCAGGAATGAATGCCGTCAACCACATGATCAACTGCAAAGTTCGCGGTGTTGATTTCATGGCTATCAATACAGATTCGCAAGATTTGCATCGCTCTCTAGCCAAGAAACGCATCCACATAGGCAAAAGTCTCACTCGCGGTCTAGGTACTGGTATGAATCCAGATCTAGGCAGACGCGCCGTAGAAGAGACCAAGGACGAGATCCAGGAAGCCGTTAAGGGTGCTGATATGGTATTCGTCACATGTGGACTGGGGGGTGGTACCGGTAGTGGCGCAAGCCCAACAGTTGCACGTACCGCAAAAGAGCTCGGCTGTTTGACAGTAGCAGTTGTGACCAAGCCATTCTATTTCGAAGGACGCCAGCGTGCACGCATTGCCGAAGCGGCTCTAGATGAACTGCGCAAAGAAGTAGACGCTATCATTGTCATCCCGAACGATCGCCTGCTCTCTTCTATCAACAAAGAGACCACAGTCAAAAATGCTTTCTCTCAATGTGATGAGATATTGCGCCAAGCAGTCGAGGGTATATCTGACCTCATCACCACTCCAGGCTTGATCAATATAGACTTTGCCGACATTCGTACAGTCATGGAAAATGCTGGATCAGCTCTCATGGGTATCGGTTCTGCCTCTGGAGAGAATCGCGCCATCGAAGCCGCCAAAGCTGCTATCAATTCCCCACTTCTGGATGTCTCTATCGCCGGAGCCAAGGGTGTTCTATTCTCCATTGCTGGCGGTGAAGACCTGACAATGTTCGAGATCCAGGATGCCGCCAAGGTCATTACCGAATCCATAGACCAAGAAGCCAAGATTATCTTCGGTACAGTGAGAGATGATAAGTTGAAGAAAAATGAGATCAAGATCACAGTTATCGCCACGGGTTTCCCAGAAGGTGTCTCAGCTTCGGGCAGTAGACAGACTCCTACCACTGCCACACAGCCTGCACCTACCGAGTCATCCATCTCTTCTCTGATGCGTCGTGGTGAAAAGAGCAAGATCTACAGTCAGTCAGAGGATGCCTCAAAGACTCCTACTGTTCCTAACTCCGAAAAAACCGAAACAAAAAATATAAAACCAGAGACGAAAGATGACGATGATGATTGGGGTGCAATACCGGCGTTTTTGAGGAGAAGTAGGTTGAAGTAAACTTTCTTCCAAGATCCGATCTCGGTATATTGACATCACATATACATAGTGATACTTTTTACCATAGACGAAATTGAAAAACTATAAAATTATGACTGCAACAAAAGATCCTATCATCTCCCAGGATGACCTAGAGGAATTGGCTAGAATAAAATACACAGACGGAGAATTGGCTTGCATGGAATCTTTCCTGTCTGATTTCTGCAAAACGGCCCGCCTGTATCTGACTCGTATCTTCGTCAGGGGGAAAATCAGCGGCAAGACATTCAGCGAAATATTGGACGTGTGCTCCACACTGAATGAAACTGTCTGGAAAAATGGTACAGAAGAACGCATCGGCGATCCGGATGATGTCGCACCACCGAATGTTGGTATGAATAATACCGCGGCTTTTTACAAAGCTTACGAAATGCTTGGACTCCGGTCACCGAAATTTCTCTTTTGATCACTATGTTCGAGTTAGCCCCGTCCACAAGGATGGGGCTATTTTATACACGAAAATAAATTTCTTTTCCTCTCCCACCCATGCTCCTTTTCTGCTACAATAAGAAACCTATGACATACGATCTTGCAATCATCGGTGGTGGACCTGCGGGAGCGGCGGCGGGAGTTTATGCCGCCAGAAAGCGCCTGCGTACCATATTCATCACAAAAGACTGGTTCGGGCAAAGCTCCGTCTCAGAAAAAGTCGAAAACTGGATAGGAACAGTTGCCATATCGGGGACTGAACTTTCAAATAGTCTGGAAAAACATGTTAAAGCTTACGCCGGAGATATCATAGATATACACGAGGGTGAGGGCTGCAAAAATATCTCTAGAGATTCTGCGGATGTTTCATCGGGCGAAATTTTCTCAATAACTACAGACAAGGGTGAGTACAAAGCCAAGACTATCCTCATCACATCAGGTAGTCGCAGACGTAAGATGGATATACCAGGGGCTGACAAATATGAACACAAAGGTCTCACCTACTGTGCTACCTGCGACGGACCTATGTATGCTGACCAGGATGTAGCTGTTATCGGCAGTGGCAATGCTGGATTTGAGAGTGCTGCGCAATTATTGGCGTATTGCAAGAGTGTTACTTTATTGAATAGAAGCGGTGTGTTCAAAGCTGATCCAGAAACAATAGAGAAGGTCTTGAAACATCCGAAAATGAAAGTCCTCAAGTTCGCTGTACCAAAAGAGATAAAGGGTGACAAATTCGTAACCTCCATTGTCTATACGGATTCGCAATCTGGCAAAGATGTTGAACTCCCAGTCACGGGAATATTCGCCGAGATCGGATCTATACCGAACACTGATTTTACCAAAGGTTTCGTTGAGTTGGATAAATACGATCACATTGTAATAGATGCAAAGAATCAACGCGCCTCTGTAGATGGCATCTGGTCTGCCGGAGATTGTACTGATGGATTATTCCACCAAAATAACATTGCGGCGGGTGATGCTGTAAAAGCTATTGAAGATATTTATTTGTGGTTGAATGCGAGGTAGTTACTACCAAGATCCGATCTTGGTATACCTAGATCCGATCTAGCTACCCCCAACCCCGCCTAATTCCGCCTTAACCTTAATCAAAACATTCCCATTGAAATAATTTTCAATATTCGCGATACAACCAAACTCGGGTACGCTCACTTCCCCATTCAAAAAGTAATCTTTGGCAATCATCAGAGTTGCTGTATCCAGACAGGCGTTCGCATTGAAACGAGCTTGGATGCGGAGTTCGTGGCGATTTACAGTATCGGCGTAAGAGATGGCGGCTGACATTGTAACTAGGGAAAAAGAAATGGTGCCGAGGGCAAGCAGGATGACGGCGGTTACAGCCATGAAGCCCTTGTTCGAGGGTAGGCCTCGGTTAGTTTTGAATATCTTGTATATCATTTATTATTTCTATATTTCTTAAGTGCGTGCTATATGAATATTGAATGAAACCAGCCAGCAAAAAAGAAAGGAGCGTTGCGTAAATCAAAGATTCTATCAAAGTGAAGCCGTTACACGGTAACTTGATTGATATTTTGGGCTTAATAAGTAATTTCATAAACAACGGGAGCATTAGCGGCTAATATGTAGAGATGGTTGCGATCACAAGTAATAGTCTTCGGTAAGATTGGTAGTGAGTAAGCCTCGAGATCCGATCTAGGTATACCAAGATCGGATCTTGGTATATCAAAAATCTGCAATTCCCTATCTACTTCTCGAGTGATAATAAACGATCTGGAACGATCTGCTACAATCCCATAGACACCGCCCCGAATATCGGTAGATGTTGGACTAGCAAGAGTTGTGGAGGAATTCGTAGGCCAAGAGAATAATTCATGATCAGAAGTGAGATTGAAACCACCAGAAGTGCGACCGAATTTCAAACCGTCTTCAAATAATGAAATGTTCTTCCCTTCTTGTCTTTGCCAGCCAGATGGACTGAGTGAATTCAGAAGTACAGGGTTGGCGGGATCATGTACATCAACTACTCGCAACTGTTTCTCATCGGAAGCTGCGATGTAAGCAATACCGTCTCTTACAAAAATATCATTAACTTTTGAATTGGTTTCCATACCGCTCAACCAGACAGGGTTGGCTGGATCAATGACATCAATAATATTAAATTCATCGCCGTCCCATTTCTCTGTACCGAGATAGACCTTGTTATCATTGAAGAAGATGGCACTACCTAGTGCTGGTGTAGCTGTGGCGTAAGGTAGAGGCAATCTATATTTCTTCTCAAGGACTAGATTTTGCAGACTATCCATCCTGATGACATGAAGTTCGGATGCTGTGCTTGGGGCTGAAGCAAATATTCTTTTGCCAGCCAGAGCTATTGAGGAGATGCCTGGACCGGTGTTTATCTGTGAGATGATTGATGGATTGTCTTGATCTTTTGCATCTATTATCAAGAAGTCTGGATCAGAAGCGGTTGAAGAGTCGGCTCCAATATAGAAAACGCCATTTCTAACTTCAATGTCGGTTAACGGTAGAAGTGGATCGATTGGGAGATTGATAAGTTTGATGATTGGTGTGGACGCAGAGAAATCAACAGAACAAAGCGGTGTCCCAATGGCATAAGAAGCGTCACTTAATTGGAAGACATTCTGAGAATTGGCTTGACGGGCAGAGACGGAAACAAATCGCAGAGTACTAGAAGCAACTTCAATATCTGTCTGAAACATATCATTACCATAAAGCTTCGTGCTTGAGGTGTAATCGCCAGCCTCATAAAGCTTCAGTGCTTCATCACGAGCTTGGGCTTGTTCAAATATTTCTTGTGAACCAGTTGAGAGTGAAGCAGTTACAGCAATAAAGATCGTCGCCAATGTCAGCGCCAAAATAATATCAATCGTAAGCGAGCCGGTTTTCCAAGATCCGATCTCGGTATATTTACTTTTGTAATGCTCTCGAAATATCATATATCGGCATCATTATTGATAAAGCGATGGCACCGACTATGAGCCCCATGCCTGCCATCATCACGGGTTCTATGAGAGAAGTTAAGCGTTTCAGGGAATGTTCAATATCACGATCAATAATAGAGGCCGCACGGATAATAGAAATGCCCAGAGTTCCAGACGATTCCCCTGCACGCAAGAGAGGTGCGACATAAGATGGGATTTTATTAAATGAAAGAATATTACCAAATGGAATACCACGCTTGGCATCCGACTCAGTTGACTGTAACCGCATCCTAAGTGGAATAAGAGAAATCGTCCTGATCGTATCAGAATAAGCACGCGAAGATGATATGCCAGACTCGACCAAGGCCCCAAATGAGTGCAGAAACATAGATAATGAATATGAATATATGAGTGAACCGATAATAGGTACTCTGGAAATAAGAACGTGACAAAATTTCTTAAAAGTTTGTGACTTCTTGAAAGCTGTTATACATACGACCGATACAACAATAAAGCCCCCGCCGCCAAATATTCCATAATTTAAAAACCCTTCTGAGATTGAAATAACCACGCGAGTCAAAAAAGGTAAATTTACATTCAAACCCTTGAGCATAGGAATGATCTGAGGCATCACTCCACGAACAAGCCCGACGGTCAAAAGTGTGGCAAATAAGCCGATGACGACTGGATAGACCATGGCTGAGGTGCATTTCTTGCGGAGTTCTTCTCCTCGTTCCATGGTAGATCTAGAAGCAGATAGAGATGAAGATAAATTTCCCGAAAGTTCACCGTGCTCTATCAAGCTGGATATCGTAGGCGATAGTCCGATGTTTTTCGTAAGTGCTTGTGACAATAATCCTCCAGACTCTACGGCTAGACGAACACTCTCCAGAGAAGACTTTTGTTTCGGAGATATTCCTTCTCCGGCTATTTCAAGAGCTTTGTTGATAGTAAGTCCTGAAGAAACATAAAGCTCCAATCTTTCCAGAAGTAGAGTGATGTCTCTGCGCTTCCATTTTTTATTTAATGAAATTAGTTTCATATTGGTTTGACATCATGTGTACAAAACCCTCGCGACTTCTTCTCTGGTTGTAATCCCCCACTCTACCTTTTCCAAACCATCTTCGGTAATAGGACGAAAGCCTCTATCGCGGGCATAATCGCTACAAACATTCAAAGACTCTTTCTTGGCGATGAGATCCCGCATACCCGCATCTATCTCCAATGCCTCTGCGATCACAGAGCGTCCGATAAAACCCGAATACCGACAACGATCACAGCCTTCTGCGAAACATTCATGGCACATCGTACGGATCAGGCGCTGAGCGATGATAAGTTTCAAGGTGGAAGCCAGTAGGTATTGATCCACGCCCATATCCATAAGTCGCGGTATAGTCTCAAGAGCAGAATTGGTATGTAATGTAGACAAAACCAAGTGACCCGTAAGAGCTGTGTGAATAGCGACCTTGGCAGTTTCGTTGTCCCTGATCTCACCAACCATGATGACATCGGGATCTTGACGCAAGGCCGAACGCAGACCATTGGCGAAAGTGACACCGTGAGCGTGATTGATATGAACTTGTCTAACTCCTTTGATCTCGTATTCGACAGGATCTTCTAATGTAATGATGGAAAGTGGCTCGCTGACTTTCAAAGACAGAGAGGTGTGGAGAGTAGTTGTCTTGCCGGAACCGGTTGGGCCAGTGACGAGGATGAGTCCGTGGGTTCTTTTCAATGCATCATCTATAGCACGCACATGGTCTGGGGTAAATCCAAGTTTAGAAAATGAAATATTGCGAATTGAGTCGGCAGGAAGAAGACGCAATACAGCATTTTCTCCATGATATGTAGGCAAAAATGAAATACGGATATTGTAAATCTCTCCAGCAACATCAGATCTGAAACGCCCATCTTGTGGCAGGGCGTGTATATCTGTACGCGCACCGGAAAGGATCTTGAGACGAGCGATCATCTCTTCGTGAAGTCTCTTGGGTAAAATACCTGCTTCTGTGATCTGCCCGTCAACTCGTAATCGTACGACGACCGTATCAACACTGGGGTCACAGTGAATATCAGACGCTCGCATATAAACGGCATACGCCAAAATATCATCTATTGTTTCTACTGCCGTAGATGGATTTTTAGGAAACTTTATTTTGTTCATGTGGCAATCGTATCAAACAAAGATAAATTCCTGATAAAAAAGAGATAAATTCCTGATAAAATTCTTCGGCTCGCCGTAGTCCTGAGCCTGTCGAAGGACGAAGGCGGTCTAGGCTCGCCGTAGCCATGGGCGGAGGCGGCCCCTTCCCTTTTTTGAAATATGTGGTATTATCTTTCGCAGGCTGTTCTTTCTAGAAAACGATTGGAAAGACTTGCCTTTCGGCTGTTAAACAATCAAAAATACATAAAGATGGCAAAAAGACTCAAGATCAACGGCATTCTGGCAACGGGTATCAGTCACAGTGGTAAGGGAACGCTCCTTAAACTGTTGGAGGAGGCCTTGTACCCCCACCATTCTGGGGGTCAGGTGAGTCGTGTGAGCATGGGAGACATCATTGTTTGGGGCAGCGACCTCAGCAACAAAATCGGCGAGGATGTGCGGAGGGAGCAATTGGAAGTCCTCGGTGGTGGCAGGTTCAGCGATGGCGTACTTATCCGCCTCTTTGACTTCTGGCTCGCCAGCGAGTTGGAAAGGGACCCGCAGATCAACACCGTTCTCATGAGCGACGCGCCCAGGAGTGTCCCCCAGCTCAATGCATTCACGAGCTTCGACAAATGGGCGGTGATTCACGTTAAGCTCGGGTGCGAGACCGCACGGCACATCAACCTCAAGAGGAGCGAGAAGGGTGGACGTGTCAACGAGGCCGTTATCAGGAATGTGTTCGAGAGGCGGTGGAATCAGTATCGGGACGACACACTCTCCGCACTGAGTCAGTTGAAAAAATCCACAGTGCATGTTGATTACCACGACCCCATCAGCATCAAACTGAAGCATGTCCTGCACCACCTCTCGGGAATGGGGAAAGAAAAATCCCCCATACCGCAAAAATTGGTGTCCCACGCCCTGGCTCGGCTCGAGGTGGAAGATCACCCGATCCATGAACGAATCCGAGCGGTCCAGATGTTCTGATCGAACTGGCCATGAATCATCATCTCCCCTACTGCATGCAGTCGGGGATTTTTTATATCTTGTCCAAATCCAAGATCCGATCTTGGTATACCAAGATCCGACCTTGGTTGACTTATAACCCATTTTTATGCTTTACTTATGGGACGAGCCACGGGCTCTTCTTTTTATCTTCCAAACCAAATGGATATCAGAAACATCGCAATTATCGCGCACGTTGACCACGGCAAGACCACTCTTACCGATGCCATTATGACCCAGTGTGGCCATGGTGACGAAGGAACAATGGACTCAAACGCCCTAGAACAAGAGCGCGGTATTACTATATACGCAAAGAATACCTCTATTATATACAAGGATAGCAAGATAAATATTGTTGATACTCCTGGACACGCCGATTTCGGCTCAGAGGTGGAGCGTGTCTTGCGTTCTATTGATACTGTTCTCTTGGTCGTCGATGCTCAAGAAGGTCCGATGCCACAGACGAGATTCGTTTTAAAAAAGTCTTTGGAATTGGGGCTGAAGCCAATCGTAGTTATAAATAAAATAGACAAACCAGCAGCGAATCCTATGCGCGTGCACGATGAAGTATTGGAGCTATTTATGGAATTGGGTGCCAACGACGAGCAGATTAACTTCCCTACTATATATGCAATCGGCCGTACTGGTGTGGCGAAGAGGAAGATGGAAGATGAGGCGAAAGATTTGACACCATTACTTGATGTCATACTTGAACATGTACCTCCGGCAAACAGACAGCCGATGGCAGGAGAAAGCGGTTCGATGGACACGCTGTCAGAGCCTGCTGGCTCTGCAGCTAGTTCTCCCTCGCCTTCGCTCAGTCCGAAATGTCCATCGCCCTCGCTTTCTCCTGCCATCGGCTCCACCACTACCCTTACCGCGCAAGTCTTCAACCTCGGTTATGACAATTTCCTCGGAAGATTGGCAGTCTGCCGTATATATACTGGAGTTATCAAAAATGGTCAGAATGTCTGGGTCAAAGATATAAATGGCAAATCATTTACTGGAAAAATAACAAAGCTTTTTACATTCAGCGGCAAAAAGCGTCTGGAGACAGAAATGGCCGAATCAGGAGATATTGTAACTGTTGCTGGCATGCCTGATATCTATATCGGCGAGACAATCACTGATAATGAAAACATTTCTGCTCTCCCGGCAATCACCGTTGATGAACCTACTATTTCTCTACAATTCTTGGTCAACAATTCCCCTTTTGCTGGCAAGGAAGGAACTTTCGTTACAGGCAGACAGATCCGCGAACGCTTACAGCTTGAACTAGAGACCAATGTCGGCTTGAAAGTAGACTTTTCTCAAAACGAATATTTCACCGTCTATGGTCGCGGAGAACTCCACGTCGCTATATTGATTGAAAATATGCGCCGTGAAGGTTACGAACTGCAAGTCTCCCAACCAAAAGTTATAACAAAAGAAGAAAATGGCAAAACCTTGGAACCTTTTGAAGAAATGATCATAGATACGCCACAGGAATATTCTGGAGCTATTATCGAAACTCTAGGCAAGCGCAAAGGTATCATGCATGACATGAAGAATCATGGCAATCAAGTGCGTATGGTTTTCGAAATACCGACTCGCGGACTACTTGGTTATAGGAATGCATTTACTATAGATACAAAGGGCGAGGGTATCATGTCTTCACGCGTGATCGGATTCAAAGAGCACGCCGGCGATATAGAGAAACGCGAGACTGGATCCATGACTTCTATGGTATCTGGCAAATCATTTGGATTTTCACTATGGAATCTGCAGGATCGCGGACGCCTATTCATCATCCCGGCTATGGAAATATATGAGGGTATGGTTATCGGCGACACATCCAAGGGTGACGATTTGGAAGTTAATCCCTGCAAAGGAAAACAGCTATCCAACATGCGTTCATCTGGTAAGGATGAGGCTCTGACTCTCGTACCACCTTTTACTTTGAGTATTGAACGCGGTCTTGAACTGATGCGTGATGATGAATACTTAGAAATCACCCCAAAGAGTGTAAGGTTGCGCAAGAAATTTCTAACTGAATTGGATAGGGCCAGAGCGAGAAGGAAGGATTTGTAGACGAGCCCTGCAACATGTTTTTCACCAGCCTGCGGTACTCGCTCCGTGAAATTGCTAGGTAAAAGGCTCAGGAATTATGAATAATTCCAACGACATTCGCCTTTTACCAAGCAATTTCTACTGCGCTCAGACATGTCCTCGGCTGGCTCTAAAACATGTTGCAGGGCTCGCTTTTACTTCCACCTCGTCTTTATATACTCTTCCGCTTCACTCATAGAAAAAGGTTGTGTGGAGTTCCCCATTCTCACATAAAACTCTTCCTTACCTCCAGAATTCTGTATGTAAGCCGGCTTATGACTAGGCTCAACATGTATCAGGCAAGCTTCATTGTCGTTGAAGTAGTCAAAGCGTACACGAATGTAATTTACGAACTTGATGCCGATCATAGTCTTTACCAGCATATTTAAATGATTCTCAAGACCATCGCGATTCTTCTTTGCCAGAGTTTCATAATCGTCTTTCAGACCAGTAACCTTGCCATCATCATCAACACCGATGATGAGGGTACCACCGTCTGCATTCATAAAACCGGCGATAGCTTTTGCAATAGAATGTTCTACATCTTTACTGACAGTTTTCTTGCGCACATCATATCTCATGGTTTGTTTGAATTCCAAAAACATTCCCTCCCCTTCTTTTAGGAATAACTGCAGACTGCGGTTATGCATGGGTTTCTTGGAAGAATTTTCAATGGTCTGTTTTATGACAGAAGCGTGTTCGGCGAACTCTGAGACATTGCGTATCTTTGTGACACGACCATTGTCATGTTCCAAGATGAGAGTGGCGTGACGAGTGATGCGATCTAACGGCGACTGAGTTATCTCTACAGCGACAACATGGAGCAGTGAGACTGACTTCTGGCGACGGAAGATGAAACCGGAGCGCCTGACAATTTCCTTCTCTCTGATTTCAAAATATTTGAAATACCAATCAAAGAATAGAGACAGCACATAAATGAGCTGAAACAGAGAGAAAACTATCATCAAAAAGTTGTTGTAGCTCAAAATCTTCAATAAACCCATATTGCGGAAGAAATCTTCATAGTTCGCGACATAAGAGATGGCGACAAAGAATATACAAGCCACTATTTCCATCACGAGGACATTGCGAAGGAAGACTACGGGACCTTCTTTGATGATTATTCGCTTCATGTGATTATCCTAGCATATGGATAAGATCCCACCACCCCTAGCGAGACACGAGGTCGGACCTTGAACAAACAGACAACATGCCGCTAGGCACTGAGCGAAGCGAAGTGCTATATTCGCTTCGCTCATATATCGCCTACGCTCGGATTTTGTGTAAGTGGGCTTCCACAAATCCTCACTTGGCGCTATAATCTCCCCATGCCAGAAAAGCTGAAAAAACTAGATACTGGAGCCTACAAAGGCGTTAGAGACTTCTTCCCAGAAGACATGGCGGTGGAGAAGAAGATTTTTGATATCTGGAAGAATGCATGCGAAAAGTATGGCTACGAAGAATATGGCGCTTCTGTTTTGGAGCCGGCAGATCTCTATCGTGCCAAGACTGGTGAAGAGATAGTCAATGAACAGACTTACACATTCAAAGATCGCGGTGATCGCGAGGTTACTCTCCGACCAGAGATGACTCCGACACTCGCCCGCATGGTGGCCGCTCGCAAGCGCGAGCTTGTATTCCCTTTGCGCTGGTATTCTATCCCCAACCTATTCCGATACGAACAACCCCAGCGAGGACGTACTCGTGAACATTGGCAGTTGAATGCAGATATCTTCGGCGTGGATTCTACAAATGCCGAGATTGAAGTCATTAATATAGCTTATGACATCATGCGAGCCTATGGTTTGAAAGATACTGATTTTGAGATTCGTATCAATAGTAGAAAGATTGTTAACTACATCACAAGTAGTGTTTTTGGATTGAATGAAGAGACTGCCAAGAAAGTTTCCAAGCTCATAGATAAGAAAGATAAGATGAAACCGGAAGCGTTTGAAGCTTGTTTGAAAGATATTATGCCAGACAGGTTAAATGAATTCCTCACCCTACTCAATTCCAAAAACTTTGAAGAATTCGTATCAAAGTTACCGAAGACGGATGAGGAACAAAACGGTTTGAAAGAAGTCCGTGAAGTTATCCGAGGACTAGAGCGTCTAGGAATCAAGAATGCTCGTTTTGATCAGACGCTGATGCGTGGTTTTGATTATTATACAGGTGTAGTATTCGAAGTCTTCGACCTCAATCCAGCCAATAAGCGTTCAATTTTCGGCGGTGGACGATACGACGATCTACTATCACTATTTGGAAATGAAAAGATAACGGCTGTTGGATTTGGTGCGGGTGATCTGATCGCCAGAGATTTGATGGAGACTTACGGAACTCTACCAAAGGCCAACGCTTCAGCAGATCTGATGATATGTATAGCAGGTGAAGAAAATACCCCTTATGCTTTGGAACTGGCACAGAAGTTGCGTTCCAAAGGAATACGCGTGAGTGTTGATCTGTCTGGCAAGAAATTGGGTGATCAGATAGGCAATGCAGACAAACGCAAGATCCCGAAAGTTGTTTGCATCGGGGATGAAGAAGTCAAAAGTGGAAAGTTGAAAGTGAAAAGTTTAGCAACTAAAGAAGAGGTTGATGCAACAGAAGAAAACGTCATTCGAATTCTAAGGTAGGTGAAGGTGACGAATGTATGTTTCGAGGAAACGAACGGAGCCTTGCAAGGCTCCGTTCTCGGCTTCGGAAATTTTCTGCTGAAAATTTCCTGCAGATGTTCCTCGAAACATACATTCGTCACCTTCACAAAACATTTCGTAATACTATTTGCCTATTCCGTGTCCGTAACCTACAATATTACCCATGCGCAGAATTACTCTAGATATAGAAACGAAAAACTTTTTCAGTGATGTTGGCTCCAATGATCCCACTGACCTGGATATTGCCGTAGTCTGTCTACACGATTCATTTGATGATCAGTATAAGAGCTTTCTGGAACAAGACTTTTCAAAGCTATGGGGCATACTAGAACAAGCGGATGTCCTCGTAACATGGAATGGTGACCACTTCGATATTCCCCTGCTTGGCAAATACTACTCCGGAGATCTCACGAAGATAAAGAGTGTTGACTTGATGAAAGAAGCTCAGAAAGTACTCGGAAGGCGTCTGAAACTAGACGGCGTCTGCGGAGCCACACTTGGCGTTAATAAGTCTGGAGATGGTATTGAGTCGGTGGAGTGGTGGAGAAACGGTGAGGTTGATAAGGTCATCAAATATTGTATAGACGATGTCAGACTTACAAAAGAACTCTATGACTATGCTCTCGCGAACAATCATCTGAAATACAGTGACGCCGGTACTATCAAACAAATAAAGCTAGATACCAGTAAATGGGAAGTTCCAGAATCTGGCGCTATGACTTTCACTTTACCTTTTTGAGATTGATGGCCCCAGTGAATATGTCCTCTCGCCAGCCTGCGAGACTCGCTTCGTGAAATTGCTAGGTAAAAGGCTCAGGAATTGTAAACAATTCCAACGACATTCGCCTTTTACCAAGCAATTTCAACTCGCTCAAACAAGTTCTCGGCTGTCTCGAAGACATATTCACTGGGGTCGTGCTATTTCAACCCAAAGAATGCTGCGATAGCATCCCATATAGATGAATTAAGATTTCTAGGATTTATTCTCGTCACTGGTGATTCTGATGGATCTGGTTCTGGTGAAGCTGAGGGATCTGGTTCTGGTGTTGGTGATGATTCTGGTGAAGCTGATGGGGTTGGAGTGGTGGTTGTTGTTGGAGAGGCTGTCGGAGAAACTGTAGGTGATACTGTAGGTGTCACTGTTGGTGAAACTGTAGGAGATGCTGTTGGGGAAACCGTTGGTGTAACTGTTACTGTAGGTGTTGGGGTCGGTGAGGTCGTAGGAGATATTGTTGGAGATACAGTCGGTGATACTGTAGGAGTAATAGTTACTGTGGGTGTAGGAGTCGGGGTTGGGGTGGCGGTAGGAGTCGGTGTTGGGGTTGGTGAAGGGCAAATAAATGAAGGCATCGGGATTAAAGAAGGTGGTGTAGGTGTTGGAACCACAGCACTTGGTGTAGAACCAGGTGATGGCGATACCGACGGTCTCGGTATCGCGGTTGCGGTTATACTATCTATTCGCCATGGGAAAATTGGGCTTAATGGAAGACTAGGTGGTCCTTTTAAGAGAGTGACTGTAAATTCAAGGGATACCTCTTGAGACCATTCCTGATCTGGGAGTGGATTAATAGCAAAAGGATCACTGATGAAAGTATTGTCGTAAAGTCTAAATTCATTGCTAGCTACAAATTCTTCAAGTGAATGAATAACATACCATCTACCACCTATAAGATAATACCTTTCTCCACTATGTTCTATATATTCTAGCAATGAGGCGTTATCAAGAATTAACGTTATATTTATACTCGCAGGATCACACTCTCCTACTTTTGAGTTCTTGAACAAAGCTCTCCATGGATGTGTTACATCTCGATTAGAAATAGTTCGCTCCATAATCGATGTACCAGTACATGCACTTCTCCGTACCGAACAATTAATTGGAGTCGGGGTCGGCGTTGGCGACACTGATGATCTGGCAACGACAGAAATACTCGGTGTGGGCGTGCTTCCCGGAGAGACGGCAGGGGTCGGAGTGGCTGACGAAGCGGGAGATGGTGATACTGAGGAGACTGGAGACAGATTCTGGTCACCGACAATCAAAGACACAGTGGAGGAGATGGTGGAAACAACAGACTCTGTAATTCTTTGTACGCGTGAAGATATAGTATTTTGGGCGCGAGATATTACCCTACTCAGGAAACCTTGTGGCTTATCTTCCATGGTGACTATCAAAGACTCTGGCGATGAAGATGTAGCTTGAGGGGACGGTATGGCTTTAGGGGATGGCAGAATCGTTATTTGCGATGTGGCACCAACTGCATAATTAGGATTATCCTTGAAATATACATAGAAATTCGGAACAACGTACTGTGGCCAATCTGCTTTACTTGAAAAGGAAAACTCTGTAGCTCTAATCGATGTATTGGGGAAAATGTACCATTTATTACACAGGTCTGTGCCATCTGTTCCATTTCCACCTACAGAAGTGACCCCCGATGGACAATGCAGGAATAGTTTTGTGGACACAGCACCTCCCGGGACTTCATAATTCAATGTTACTGTCTCCCCCGATGTAATCCTGTCTTTATCAGGAGTTACTGATTGAACCATTGTCGGGGCGGATATACTAATACGAGCAATATTACTCGCACCAGTTTTCGGATGAGTAACTTGGACGACATAGTCATCCGGCACAGTATTTGGGATGAACTCTAGAGATGTACCGTCTTTTGAGGAAACAAGATACTGTCTAAAACTATCACAAGCAAATCCCTCTGGACATTTTGATTCCACAGAACTCAGAGTAACCGTATTCTTCTCTACCGTGGAAAAACGTGCACCGGAGACTGTAATCAATTCATTAGATGGAATCTTCTCAGGCGAGACAGAGTTGATATATGGAGATTTTTCACCGACGACAACCACTGTATTGGTAGTATTCGGCGTAGGGATTGTTAAATATATTGGATTACTATAATAATCACCGAGCATAATCCTGTCCAATACGCCATAATACGCGCCGGCAAACATATTCTTTATATTAAAAGATGTACTGACATTAAATATTGCTGTGGTATTTGCAGGGATAATATAAAAACCATTACCGTCATCGGTGGTACCAGAAGGTTGTGCATATTGTATGGATAATGCCTGGGCATAGATATCACTATCTGTCTTTGCATATGTCCAAATAGCGTAATCTTTGGCAATTTTCTGACTTCTATTGCCAGCTGTAACTGCAATGTTGAATGTACTTATTAAAGCACTCTCATCGCCGCCTGGTCTGTCATAAGACAGAGAAAGAGTTGAGCTACCAACGATATTAACTGAGGGTGCTGTAGATGTTCCCGATGAGTTGATTCTAAAATAATTACTCTCCCCTCCTATGTTTGTATTTCTGTATCGCAATGATATTTTGTATTGACCAGGATCAATGTCTACCAATTCCCATGAACCACGACCATTGCCACCTGGTGCATTGCTGTATTCATACACCTTACCAACTTCCCATGTGTTTGTATTTTCGCTAGATGAGATACTATTATCAGGATTTGAAATATAATGACCACCCCTATCTGAACTAGTAATTATTATCTCCATGGGCTGATTCGGGGTACCGCTCCATTTAATCTGATACAAATCCCCAAAAGCTAGTTTATCGTCTGCTTTTGGAGAAATTATCTCTATAGGATCGAAGTAACCGAGATCTAGACTGCCAGTTTTTGCTTCGAGTGTGAGTGGTGTGACATTATTATTCGGTTGGAAACTATTCATCTGAATATAGTATGCGTCTTTCAATAATTCTCCTGAATTTATCGGTGCACTTAGAGAAAATCTGACTGTGGAATTCGGCGGTATGGAGTAATATGGTCCAGCATAATCTTCAATATTTCCAGATATCGGAGAATATTCAAAATCAATATCCTTTTGATCAATACCGCTGGTGCCGACCAGCTCGGCTTGAAAAGCGTTGCCGTATCTAGATTTAGACATCTGTACGGCTGAATCAGTGGTTTTGACCTCAACCACTAAACTGACCTGGCCATTTTTGACCACACCCGAAGAGGGTGCGCCGGTACAATCAAAACCTTTTGGACAAGGCACCGCGGGATTGGAGTCGGAACTATAAACAAATGTAGGGGTACCGATCATGGATACAGAAAGACCTGATACAGCCTTCGCTGTGCGGTAACAACTACTAAAAAATGTTTGTCTGTGAGAATTATATTCCTCGTCTGAAGTGAACGGCAAAACAACCGACCGCGACTCATATGTCTGATTGATACTTGAAGCAAAATCAGATGAATTGAAATATTTTGCATATTGATAGAATTTGATCTTCAAATATTCAATCAACTTTTCTTTATCTACATCTTTGTATGGAAAATCGTTAACGAGACTTATCATCTGATTCAAAGAGGTAGAGTTACCAAATATTTCTTTTGTAATACGGTAAAAGGCACTTTGATATGAAGATCGACTATTTACAGGTAGTCCATTGATCATATTAATAATCTGAATATCGGATGGATCAATTGAGAAGCAGGAGAAAGAGGAGTCAAATCCATGAGGTATAAGTTTGGCTTTTCCTGTTATCCAGTCAATTCCCCAGTCTTCATTGTGGAGATAATCCATATCTCCAACATTCAAGAAATCAGTTAGAAGTAAGAATTTGATCGTGCTGTCTTGATCGAAGGGTATTGTTATCTTTGAATTATCAGAAATCTTCGTAAGTACAGCCTGTGTCAATCGGTTTGAATTACTATAATCAAGATTCCAAGGTCGAGCTGATGATTCGTACACGCCCGATTCATACAGACTTGGATTCAAATTGAACTGTGTCGTAAAAGGTATCTGATCATCTTGTTCTGCTGGTCTCTGAACTATAATGTATCTGAAAGATTTTCCATTATATCCTGTATCGGGTGCGACAAAAGTCACATTTGCAAAGCCCACAACATCTGCTGTAGGTATTCCAAATTTCCTGAATATCTTGAATATAATGTATTCACGAAGAGAAACATTGAGCTGACCACTAAACCCCGTATCCCCATTACTCTTCCAATAATCGTTCCATATATCACATTCCGGAATCAATCTAATCTTCTGATATTGGAGTGTTGTAGCACCATCAAATGTGCTCACCCCGGTAAAATATTCTTTGGCTTTTCCCTTATCAAAACTCAAATTCAAAACAGGGGGTTCGCATATACCACGGCTACTACCTTTGTGCTCATATTTGATCTTCCAGTCTTTTAGTAGAGTATCGCCAGAATATTCCTTCAATCTTCCATCTCTATCCAATTCAGTACCATTCAAAAGTAGCGTCTTACTCAAAGTATCCAATGTAAGATTTCTTATAGGATACGCCGTACTTTGAGCCTTTACTTGATTGGAGAATACGAAAAAGACTGACGCTATCGAGATAGCCACAGAGAGGGCTGTAACTATTTTTTTCATATCTCAATTATACTCAATAGAATAACATCTTGATAGTTGATAACTTTCACAAAAAATATCGGTTAAGTCCTAAAATAAGGTACAATATTTCAATGCATACAGACAAGATCGTAAAATCTGGCATTTATGTTTTCGCCCTCATCGGCTTTGTCATGACTTCTGGATATGTTGCCGTAAGAATGGGTATAACAAATGAAAAAGGTGTAATCGACAACCAGAGAGCCAGTTTTTTGGAATCAACCTCAAATACTGGCGCAAATCCAACCACTCCCGATTGGGTTTCAAGTGAAGAGTGGCGGATCTTGAAACAGGCAATTATAAAAGATGCGCCCGTTATCTATAAAGTAGCTGGCATAACAGATATAGAACCGCGTTTGATCGTAACTTTATTGGTTCCGGAACAATTACGACTTTTCCATGATAATAGAGAGGTATTCAAACAGATTTTTGCTCCACTCAAGATTCTTGGCAGTCAAAGTCAGTTCTCCTGGGGCATTATGGGCATCAAACATAATACCGCCGTTGCTATTGAAAAGAACCTGAAAGACACAAGCTCGTCATTTTATCCTGGGAAAGAGTATGAGAACTTACTTGATTTTACTTCCAGCGATATTGAAAATGAACGCTTCATACGGATAACTGATGATAAAAATCACTATTATGGTTACTTATATGCCGCCCTCTATGCAAAACAAGTCATACAGCAATGGCAAAAATCAGGTTTTGATATTTCCGAAAAACCCGATATTCTAGGCACACTTTATAATATTGGTTTTAATAATTCACATCCCAATCCCGATCCGCATTCAGGTGGTGCAATTATTGATATAAGCGGTAAAGAGTATAGTTTTGGTTCTTTGGCAGATGAATTTTATCGTTCAAATGAGTTAAAAGAGTATTTTCCCTAATAAGGACTCACGGAACTCGCAAAGGTGTCTTTGGGGTAGTCGAGGACATGTCTGAGCGCAGTAGAAATTGCTTGGTAAAAGGCGAATGTCGTTGGAATTATTTATAATTCCTGAGCCTTTTACCTAGCAATTTCACGGAGCGAGTACCGCAGACTACCCCAGAGGCACCCTTGTGAGTCCCATGCTATACTTTAACCACTAATTAAATAAAACCATGGAAAATAAACCAACCGTCAGTTTCCTGAATCTACCTAGTGCCATCGTCATCGCTGGAGCTATCATCGCCATCGCTATCATCTGGGTCAAAAGTCCAACCACTACGCCCGTAGCACAGAACACTGATGATCAAGTACGACAGGTCAACCTAACTCCAATAACCAGTGCAGATCATATCAAGGGCAACCCGAACGCCCCAATAAAGATCGTTGAATATTCCGACACATCATGCCCATTCTGCAAGACCTTCAGTTCCACGATGAATCGTGTTATGGATCAATATGGGCCAGATGGTAAGGTCGCTTGGGTGTACAGGCATTTCCCTCTAGACAAGCCGAATGTTGATGGTTCCATCTTGCACCCGAACGCTGGCTATGAAGCTCAGGCTATGGAATGTGCTGCTTCTGTCGGTAGCAATGAAAAATTCTGGGCTTTTGAAAAGCGCCTATATGAAGTCACACCATCAGTCACATCATCTTCTCCGAATGGTCTGGATAGGAAACAATTACCAGAGATAGCCAAGTATGTAGGTATCAATGTAACAAATTTCAATGAATGTCTCTCCGGTGATAGATTCAAAGGTGAAGTAGAAGCCGACTATACAAGTGGAGTCAACGCTGGAGTTTCCGGTACACCAACCAACTTCATTGTACTTTCTAGTGCCGTCAATGCTGAAGCTGTGAATTTCATCAACAACGCCCTCATCCAATACAAAGTTCCAAAAGATCTACTGTATGTGAGTGATGACAAAAAAATGATAGTCATGAGCGGTGCTATGCCCGAGACTCTCATCAAAGGTTTACTTGACACCCTTATCGGAAAGTAGGATTTTACCTAGACGACAATACTGGCACTCTTTATCATCACATTTCGAATCAACAAATGACAGGTTCAAGATCTGGCTGGCAACTTTCGATATGAGACTGCGCAATTCTGCCACATCATCTTCCGTTACCTCAAATCTCTCCTTCTTGTATATTCCACGCTCATTTGGTTCTATGAAATCTATCTCCCCATATTTCATATTGAATTTCTTCTTCTCACCATCTAATAGAATCTTGTAGAAGGTCAGCTGCCTCTTGTAATTTCCATCCGCACTCCGTGTCTTCCCTTCTATCTCATTTCTAGATTTCGGTTTCGCAGTCTTGTAATCAATGACTGTGACATTGTGATCATCCAGGAATTCTATCTTGTCTATTTTCCCTGTGAGTTGTAACCTGGCGTCTTTTATATTGACTCTAGATGTTTGCGACTTCTTACCATCAGCTCCTCTGGCTTTTTTGTCTCCACCATCAATAGCCAATTCAATTCCCTTAACCGAATATTCAGAAAGTATATGTCGATTAAAACTCATACCATAAGTTTTGAAATAACCAGTCAAAGCTTTCTTCCCTTTTTCAAAAGATTCTCTTCTGTCATCAACCGACATGGGTTGTTTGTCTATATTATGTTTGAACAAAGAAATAATCTGTTTTATGTTCATTTTGCGTTCCTCCTTGTATGCATCGAAAAATGATCGCAATGTACCATGTATAGCCGTACCATACATCTGATGTTTGGTCGGAGCCTGTGGTATGCGAATGAGATTGACGAAGAAATATCTCCACGGACATTCCAAGAAATTATTTAAATGTGTAACTGAAAATGCCTGTGACAAAAACTTGGAGTGCACGAAATCTGGCTCAAGTATAGAAACCGAGTGATTATCTGCCCGTGTCGTCATCTTTTTCATAAAAGAAACAGATTGTCCAGACACTGGAGAGTCTTTGGACTCAGGAAGATTGGTGGCAGGTTCGAACACTTCAAATTTGACGACGGCTGGATCTATCTCTTCTATAAACTGACTCCTCACCGTCTCTCTATCACCATCTAGTTTGGAATATGATATCGTCACTGACTCACGAGCTCGAGTCATGGCAACATAGAAGAGACGCCTTTCATCTTCTATCCTCCCACTATCACGCACATGTTCTATGACGGGTATAGAAAAATGGTTGCGACGCTTGCGATTGCCCCAGATACCATCTTTGGCATTGATAATGATCACATGATTGAATTCCAATCCCTTGGCACGATGGGCAGTCATGAGCCTGACGCCTCCTACATGTTCTGCATATGAATGTTTGGCGAGGAGACCATGTTCGCTGACAATATCAACATATTCTATGAAATCCTTGAGGTAAAAGGTCTTCTTTGATTGAGCGGCTTTGGCAATACGATCGAAGAAATTTTCCAACGAAGACAATCTCTCCAGTGAATTTGGTGCAGAGGCAATAGAAACGAGCATATTTGTTTCCTGGATAATCTTCTGCAAAAATTCAGGGAAAGGTATAACTCTGGCATCTCGTGACCATGTGAGTATTCTTTCATAAGCTTTCGCGAGACTCGCTACCCCTCCAATCAACTTATACAAAGGCTTCCTTTCCCTATTCGCCAAAGTACACAGTTCAGCTACTTCAGCAGGATTACAATTCATCTCAGGCAAAAAGAGTACCTGACCCAACAGTTCACTGTCTGATGGATCGAATATAACTCGGCAAAGCATAATTATTTTCACCGTATCAATATCATTCAAAATATTATTATCGGACTCCACACGATGATGAATACCGTTGACACGTAGAGCATCCGACATGGCGCGAGCTTCTTTATTCTCACGATACAAAATAGCTATTTCTTCAGGTTTTTCACCACTCTTAATAAATTTATTAACCAGATATGACACTCCTTCCAATTCTTCGTCCTTTGTAGCAAATTCATATACATATATAGGTTTTGCACCGATCTGCAGAGAAATAAGCTTTTTATTATCACGCCCTGGTATCGATGGATTGTTGACGATGAGGCTGTGCGAGGCATCTAGTATACCTTGATGAGAACGATAATTGTGTTCCAAGACTACGACTTTGGCACCATGATATTTTTTTGAGAAATACAAAAAGTTCTCCAGCGATGCTCCCTGGAAACGATATATGGCTTGTTTATCATCACCCACAATGAATAGATTTGGCGATTCATGGAAATCAGCCAGCAATTCCAATATTTTGTTTTGGGAAGCGTTGGCGTCTTGATGTTCATCAGCCAAGATATATTGATGTTTCTCTTGTAAAAGCAATTTGAAATCAGGACTATCTTCCATGGCTCGGATAAATTCGAGCAACATGTCATCAAAATCGTAGTACTTTTGTTTTGCCAATTCTTCTTCATATTTTTTGTAAACAAAAGCTAGTTCTAGATTTTTCTCATCGCGTTTGTCCAGTTTATTTTGTTCAGCCGGAGAGATTTTGTCTAGCTTATTTTCCGAATCATTCTTCACACTCTTTTTCAAATCCTCTGGTGAGATATTCTCTCTCTTCAAAAGATGTATTTCATTCAATACAGACTTCACATAATACATTTCATCACCGTATGGACGCAGTACTTTCACCTCGCGTGATCGGACGATTTTCTCTATAATCTTGACTTGTTCGGCATCTGTAATGACAGTTGAACCGATAATCTTGTGGAAATAATCTGGATATTCTTCTATGACACTTTCTGCAAAACCATGGAATGTGTGGATGGCGACACGATAAGCAGAAGGACCAATGATCTCCAAGAGTTTCTTGCGCATGGCATAAGCACCTGATTCTGTGAATGTTAGGGCTAAGATACTATCCGGCGCAGTATCGGTCTTCTGCAGGATATTGGCTATACGCAAAGTCAGAATGGTCGTCTTGCCAGTACCAGGTCCGGCAATGACCATTACAGGGCCTTCTATGGCATCTACAGCCTCTTTTTGAGCCTTATTGAGGGTTTTATACAGTATTTTGAAATCAGTCATACTATGCTTTATTACATTCCTATGCTATCATGGCGATAGATTGGGGTACAACCAAAACTCAATCGGAAAGGAAACTTCTTTATGAAAAGATACCTGTGGTTTTTTGTCTTCACCGTCTTCGTGTCGTTTGTCGTATCGCTCGCCATTGGTGTTGCGACCTGGCAGACCGACATGGAACTGCAGAGGATCGGCATCCTGGAGATGTCGGATGTGGCGCGCCATACCACAAACACCATCCTCGGCTTTTTCTTCGGATCGCTCTTGTTCCTGAATGCCAGACATCTCATCGAGTGGTCATCGAAATGCGATTGGCGTTCGTTCACGAGCACTTTCCATCATCGTCGGAAGATGACCTAACAGCCATCATTCGACATCCTTCGCAGGCCTTCTCTCCCAGAAGGCCTTTTTTAATAATTTTTCAACCTATTGATATTGTCGTGCTGACGGATCTTCTCATGTGCCTTAGCTTCAATCTGACGGATACGCTCGCGGGTCACGCCGAATTCTCTACCGACTTCTTCTAGAGTATGGGTGATACCATCGTTTAATCCATGTCTCATCTCCAGAATCTTGCGTTCTTTTTCAGAAAGATCATTCAATATGAGATTAACCTGATCGCGCAAAATACGCCTAGAAGACTCCTGGTCCGGAGAAAGTATCTTGTCATCAGCGATGAAATCTTGAAGTGTGGACTTGCCATCATCACTATCATCACCGATAGGACTTTCTAGAGAGACAACATCTTGTTCTATCTTCTCTATCTGATATATCTTCTCAACATCCATACCCATCTCCATAGCGATCTCATCTGGTAATGGTTCACGACCGAGATCATGAGATAGTCTGCGTACGACTTGTTTGTATTTTGCTATGGTCTCCACCATGTGCACCGGGACACGGATCGTGCGAGACTGGTCAGCCAAAGCACGGGTGATAGCCTGTCGTATCCACCATGTAGCATAAGTTGAAAACTTGTAACCCTTTGTCCAATCAAACTTATCGACGGCACGGAAAAGACCGAGGTTGCCTTCTTGAATGAGATCCAACAACGTCAGATCCGGACTACGGCCGACATATTTTTTGGCAATAGAAACCACCAAGCGAAGGTTGGCTTTTGCCAGAAGATTCTTGGCCTCAATGTCATTGGCTTGAATGCGTTTTGCCAATTCCTTCTCCATAGCGGCATTGATCAAAGGATATTGACCGATCTCTTTCAAATACATCTGAATGGAGTCATATGCGGAATCTGCACCACGAGATAGATGACCAGGAGCTTTCTTGGCAGTCAGATCCTCAACTTCCAACAGTCCTCCGCCCTCCAGAACATCAACATTCGCAGCCGACAACTTCGCATAGAGCTCGTCCAAGAAAAAGATGTCATTTTCTATCTGCGGGAATTCTTTGAGGATCTCGTCATATGTCACGAAGCCACGATCTCGTCCTTTTTGAACAAGTTTATTAGACTTTATTTCAAAATCCTTGCTCTTGTCACCCTTACTCTGTTTTGGAGATTTTGTAGATGTAGATCTAGAAATGATCTTCGGCTTCGATTTACGAGACTTACTGGTTGGACGGTTTTTGGTACGAAAAAGACGTCGTGCCTTGGGACGTCCGGAGACCTGACGAGCTTTGCTTGATGCCCTTTTTGTTTTCCGCATATATCTTTAGAGTTTTATTTAATTAAATGATTGTAGGCGATTGGTCAAGTTTAATCAAGACCTTGACATAATGGCCGATTAATTATGTCTTCTCTTCCCCATTTCGGCTTTGCGAATAGAGAGAGCCTGACACTTTTTGACCATTTCTGCCATCTTTTTGTTATCTCCAGCTCTTTCGGCAGACTTGAGCTCTCCCATAGAGACGACGAGTTCTTCGTTGATAATATCTTCTTCAAAATTGAAAATGAGCTCTCTCATGTGTATATCCCAACGCCCATGATCACTGCCGAAGAACGCTTCCGCCTCGAAGATAACATCATCGAGAAGAGGCTTGATTCTCTCTATTCTCTCCTTATATGAATCACCAGCAATCTTCTCTATCTCCTTACGATATTCTTCAGTCTTGGGAGTTTTGCCCGCCTCCATGAGGTGTAACAAGCCAAACATTCGTCGCTCTACCAGATCAAGACGGGTAGGTGACGAAACCGTTACAGTTTTATTATTTAAGTGGGCATTGTCATTCCCCCGCCCTTTGTCATCCCCACGAATGACCTGCGCGGGCATGACAGAACCTTTCTCCGTTTTTCTCAAATCTTCCCAAACAGCTTGTTCAGATAGACTAGTTTTGTCAGCAATTAATTTCACATAATAAGCCTTGTCCATCTGACTATCTATCTTTGCCAGAAATGGAAAGACGCGCTCGCGAATAGCCTTAGGAAGTTTGTGTGGATCAGAGATTTCGCCCATGATGTTACTAAGTTCGTATTCGACAACATGTTTGGCATTTTTTAGGACCTTCTTCCATAATTCCGGATCACTCAAGATCAGATCTGCGGGATCTTTGCCTCCTTCTATGTCTGCAATCTTCACAGACATGCCCATAGATAGAGCTGTGGCAGCCACAGCTCTCATGGCTGCAGTTTTGCCAGCCTTGTCTGAATCAAGAGCTATTATCATATTCGTACTCAATCTCTTGACCATACCCAGATTATTGACCACGCCAGTTTCACCCTGGCTTTGGTCGGTGAGAGCAGTGCCAGATGCAGCAATAGTATTTTTCACTCCGACTTGATGCGAGAGTATGAGATCCATTTGACCTTCAACTAGTATGGAGTAACCAAGTCTCCTGATTTCACTTTTGGCTTTGTCTAGACCAAACAATATTTGTGATTTATTGAATAATGGTGTATCAGGACTATTGAGATATTTGGCTGATTTGTCATTTTCTACGAGTATTCTGCCAGTGAATGCCACGACACGACCGCTTGTATCAGTTATTGGAAAAATTATCCTGCCACGGAAACGGTCATAGTAACGAATAGGGGCAGCGGAGAAGGCAGAGGAGGTCGGGGGACGTTTCGGACCGAGCGAAGGCGAGGGAGAACCAGCTGCAGAGCCAGCAGGCTCTGACAGCGTGTCCCTCGAACCCTCTGCCTTCTCCGCTGCCCCTTTAATGAATTCTACTTTTTCCGCCGCTCGTTTAATAAGACCCGCTTTTTCAATAACTGCTTCATTCCATTTATTCCCTTTCAAATAAGTAATTAAGTTAGTCCAACCATCTGGCGCCCAACCTATTCTAAATTCCTTACAGGTTTTCTCACTGATTCCACGGCGCTTCAGGTATTCTTTCGCTTCTTTTGATTTGCCGAGCTGTGTCTCGAAAAACTGAGTTGATACTTCCATGATCTGGAACAATCGATCCCGTTCACTATCGGACTTTTGATCATTTACCAACTTTACACCAGCCTTCTCTGCCAACACCTTTAGAGCACCTTTGAAATCAAGACCTTCAAATTGTTCAACAAAAGAAAATATATCCCCCTTGGCACTGCAGCCGAAACAATAGTATCCGCCGCGTTCTGGGGACACGAAAAATGAAGCCGACTTTTCATTATGGAATGGGCATCTGGCTTTGAATGATTTGCCTGCTTTCTCCAACTTCACATATGAGCTTATCAGTTCCTCTATGGGTATTCGGGCTTTTATCTCTTCTACGGTGGTGCGGTTCATGAACACATTATATGCTAAATATACCAGGTTACGTGATATTGACAAATATATTTAGATATGCTACCATTGGGTGGCACAGATACTCACCTTATCTGTTAACCCGCTCAATAGAGCAAGGTGAAAATTCGGTCATTGAAAGGATAATTATGAGTACTACAACTGAAGTAGTTCGCGAAATGTTGCGTTTGGCAGATGAGGGTATGAATCCGAACATTCGACCTGCTGTTCTGCTGAATTACAACCTCAATCCATTGGAAATCATTGAATGCACATCATGTTATGTCAATGATTCATGGGCTCCTAAGATAAAGAGTTTGCTTGAGGATGGTTGGGTCATATTCCGTATGCAAACGGAATTTGCACCCGATGGCCACAGAACTATGGCCTATCTAGCCAAACTCAGGCCCGAGTAATTCAAAACCCTGACACTTTTTCAGGTAAGCCCCACCTTCAAGGTCGGGGCTTCTTTTATGCCCCAATGATATATGAGCGAAGCGATTATAGCACTTCGCTACGCTCAGTACCTTCGGCGTCAAGCGAGGATTCGTGAAAGCTTGTACAACCTATTGACATCAGTTATCAATCTGATAACATAGAGAACAAATAGGCCACAAGCCAACCGAGGTATCTCGCTAGGAAACTAGGATACGAGAAAGCCGTGAAGCCCCACTAAAAGTGGGGCTTTGAAATTTAATGGTAAGTTACGAGATCTATCAGAAGACCTTTTATTAATGCGAATTCATAAGTTGATATCTTTCTAACATATCTTCGGAAGCGCTTGGTGCTTATGAGTCGTAATTGTGACAATATTACAGAATTGGTAATCATTTCGTTATCTAGTGGAAAATAATACGGACCATATCTATGTTTTGTCGTTATAGGCAGCACCCAAGCTATATTTCTATTGAACTTTCTAAAAACAAGAACCGGTCTTTCAAACAAATTATTCTTCCCATCCTCTTCATCTCCAATATTCAAACCTATTGAACACCACCAAATCTCTCTTTCATGAAAAGAAAGAGAAATAGTAGCGCGACTTTCAATAGTCTTCTTCGTTTTATTCCATGTATCGTAATCTTTCATTACGATAAACTCTATCAAACAAAGATAAATTCCCAATAAAAAAGAGTTAAATTCCTGATAAAGTTTCGGGATCCGATCTTGGCAGAGGTCCGACCTCTGCAAGATACCCCTTGACAAGAAAGGCTATAGGTGATATACTAGTACCAGACTCACCTACCTTAAAACCACCTGCTTTGCGCCGCAATTATACGCACCTACCTTCGAGCAATGTTCTAGCGGGAACATTGCTCACTCAATTGGGCTCGCCTCTGGTATAATAGCCGAGGTTAGCCCTGAGAGGAATAAACGCCCGAACCGCCAACACATGAGACAATGAGCAGAACATAGGGCGCTAAGAAGAGAATCATGCGCAACAGAAATACTCTACCGGAGAAAACCGGGCAAATCTATGACGGAAGTTCATACGGCCCGCAAATTACTTCCAAGCCCCTACCTTCAAGGTCGGGGCTTCTTTTATTGTCAGCGGTCGGACCTCATCTACCAAGATCCGATCTTGGTATACCAACACCAAACCCCCGAAAATCTCGGGGGTTAGTGTTTATCTTTATTTAATAAAACAACTACTATTCAATATCCACCTTCGTACTGACCGCATCTATCATTGCCTTCTTCGGAGAACCTGTGAATCCTGATCCCGTAGGAACGAGACGACCGATGATGACATTTTCCATAAGTCCTGATAGATCATCATCAGCACCACGAACAGCGTTGGAAATAAGGACTCGTGTGGTGTGTTGGAATGAAGCGGCAGACAAGAAACTCTTCCTAGAAAGTGAAGTCTCGGTAATACCCATTACCAATTTCGTAACTTTGGCAGTAGAGCCTCCAGACGCCTTCACAGCAGAGTTCTCTTCTGAGAGCTGGATATCATCAACGATCATACCTTCAGTCAGATTCGTATCTCCGCCATCAGTGATGCGACGGCGACTGAACATCTGCTTCACGATAAGTTCAATGTGCTTTCTGGACACAGTCTCACCTTGTAATTCATATATTTTTCCTACTTCGGTAATAACATATTCCTTGGCACGCTCTTCCCCACCAAATTCGAATACTTCATCAATATCAGCAGAACCATCTGTCAAAAGTTGACCTTTCTTGACCCTGTCACCAACCTTGACTGTGGTTGTACGACGATATGGGAAAGTATATTCAACTTCAGCTGCTTTCTTCTTGGCCTTGTCTTCTAAATCAGGTAGAACATAGATCATCTTCTCTTTGCCGAGATCTTTCATACCTGTAACCGTACCGTCAACTGTAGCTACAACGGCCGGATTCTTTGGACGACGCTTCTCAAAGACTTCTTCAACTCTTGGTAGACCAGCTGTGATGTCTCCACCCTGTGAAGCCGTACCTCCAGCATGGAATGTACGCATTGTAAGTTGAGTTCCTGGTTCACCGATAGCTTGAGCGGCGACTGTACCCACAGCTTCGCCGAGAGCGACCAGAGTATTCTTACCCAAATCTAGACCATAACACTTAGAACAAACTCCTCTTATTGTCTTACATGACAATGGTGAGCGAACACGAACCTCGGTGATACCAGCTTCTTCTATTTTCATAGCGTCAGACTTGGAAAGTAGATGACCTTTGTCAAACAGAACCTTTCCATCAGCAGATTTGATATCTTCAGCGATGATACGACTGCGGATATTTTTCGACAGAGGAATATTCATACCTGAAGCTGTTTGTTTGTGAATGACAATGGAATCCTTCGTACCACAATCTTCTTCAGAAACAACGACATCCTGAGCGACGACGAAGAGTTTGCGTGTCAAATATCCAGCCTTGGCGGTATTCAAAGCCGTGTCAGTGAGACCCTTTCTGGAACCGTGAGTGGTGATGAAATATTCAATAGGAGTCAAACCTTCCTTGGCACAAGATAGAATAGGAAATTCAATAGTTTCTCCAGAGACTGAAGAAATCAAACCTTTCATACCCGCCATCTGAGTTATTTGAGACAGAGAACCTCTGGCTCCAGAAGTGATCATGTCGTACACAGAACCATTCTTGTCCAATGATTGTGGAATAGTTTTCTCGACTTCACTCTTGGCATGCTGCCAGATTTCTATGTGTTTCCTGATGCGCTCCTCCTCTGTTAACAATCCTTCTTCAAATTGAGTACTGACGATCTTTGCCTGCTTCTTTGCTTTATTTACTATTTCAACTTTTGAACCAGGGACCTTAATATCATCAATACCCCAGGTCGTACCGGAATAAGTAGCGTAACCGAAACCAAAAGTCTTGATACGATCTAGAATCGGAGCAACATTCTCTGAACCATTAAGGCCTATCATGTCATCAATAATAGCGGCAAGCTTCTTGCGGCCGATTTCCTCATTCATGAAAGTATATTCCTGCGGCAAGATGTTATTAAATAAGATACGACCGACAGTTGTCTCAAATAATCCTTCTTTGTAACTAGCATACTTGGGAGTATTTGGGGCCAACACTTTGATCTTTGCGCGGAGATCAACGGATTTGAATGAATGGGCCAAGATAGCAGCATCTGGAGATTCGAAAACCTTACCTTCACCATTTGCCTTCTCTATAATTTTCGTAACCCAGAAACAACCGAGGACGATGTCCAACATTTTTGCTACTACTGTAGGATCACCATTTCCTGGCTTCAAGATATTTTTGTCAGCTGCCATGATCATCTTGGCTTCCATTTGAGCTTCATCAGAAAGAGGGACGTGGACGGCCATCTGGTCTCCATCGAAGTCAGCGTTGAAGGCTGTACAGACCAATGGGTGAACCTGAATAGCATTACCTTCAATAAGAGTCGGTCTGAAGGCCTGGATACCTAGACGGTGTAGTGTAGGCGCGCGATTCAAAAGTACATATTTACCCTTGATAACTTCTTCCAAAATTTCCCATACTTCCTTGGAACCATCATCTATGAGACGGTTGGCACCACGAATGTTGTAAGCCAACTCTTTCTTCAATAATCCTGAGATGACGAATGGGCGGAATAATTCCAAAGCCATGTGTTTCGGCAATCCACATTCATCTAGTTTGAGTTCTGGACCAACGACGATAACTGAACGACCGGAATAGTCTACACGCTTACCGAGGAGGTTTTGACGGAATAGACCACGCTTTGATTTCAAACTGTCAGACAGAGATTTGAGTGCCCTCTTCTGAGCGGCAACAGCGGCGGCACCAGCCGAAGAACTGTGACGGATGGAATTATCTATGAGAGCGTCAACAGCTTCCTGGAGAATACGCTTTTCATTTCTCAAGATAACTTCTGGAGCATTGATCTCCTTCAATTTCAAAAGACGATTGTTGCGGTTGATGACGCGACGATATAGATCGTTGACATCAGAAGTGGCGTAACGACCGCCATCTAGAGCAACCATAGGACGGAGTCCTGGTGGAATAACTGGGATGCGTACGAGGAACATCCACTCTGGACGGATTTTGGCTTTGATCATCTGCTTGACTAGAGACAGCCGCTTGGAGAGTTTTTCCCTTTCGGCTGAACCACATTCATCATGAGCTTTTTCCAATTCTACTTTGAGCTTTGCTAGATCTACTTTTTTCAAAAGATCAAAAACGACTTCGGCACCGATACCAGCTTCAAATAGAGAACCATATTTCATGGCGTATTTGTGGTAGGTTGCTTCATCCATGACAAATCCAGCAACGAGACTTTCTATCTCCTTGCGGGCATTGACGACGAGTTCTTTCAAAGCTTCCTTGGTTTTGTCATCGTTGGAAGACTTGACCTTGCTCTTGTATTCAACATCCAAATCCTTGAGGAATTTCTCCTTTTCATTCTCATGAACTTTGGTGACGATGTAACCGGCGAAATAGACTACTTTCTCCAAATCAGATGTAGTCATGCCCAATATCAAACCGATTCTGGATGGGACACTACGGAGGAACCAGATATGAGAGACGGGGGTGGCGAGCTCGATGTGGCCCATGCGATCACGACGAACGATGGAACGAGTGATTTCCACACCACATTTCTCACAGACAATACCTTTGTAGCGGATACCGCGGTATTTGCCACAATAACACTCATAGTCTCGGTCTGGACCAAAGATGCGCTCGTCGAAGAGACCACTCTTTTCGGATCGCTGGGTGCGGTAGTTGATCGTCTCTGGCTTGGTCACTTCTCCGTAAGACCACTCTAGGATCTTCTCTGGTGATGCGAGCTGAAGTCTGACGAGATCAAAATCTATTGAGTCGGTTACTTTTTTTGTGGTTATTGTGGTGGTCATGATGATAATGTTATTAAATAAAAGATTAGATATCCTGTCCAAGGTCCGACCTTGGACAAATGACTATTCCTCTTCGACAGGCGCTTTCTTTACTAATTCCACATTGAGTGCCAAACCACGCAAGGTCTTCAGAAGAACATTGAATGATGCTGGTAGATTTGGAGCACGCAATTTCTCCCCTTTAACGATGGAATCAAATGTCTGAGAACGACCGACTATATCGTCAGACTTAACTGTTAGAATTTCACGCAAGGTATGCGCAACACCGTGACCCAATAATGCCCAGACTTCCATTTCTCCGAATCTCTGACCTCCGCCTTGAGCTTTACCGCCGAGAGGCTGTTGAGTGATGAGTGAGTAAGGACCGATAGAACGCATATGTATCTTGTCTTCCACCATATGATGCAGTTTCAAGATGTACATATAACCCACAGCGACTGGCTGATCGAAATGTTCTCCTGTGCGACCATCGCGGAGTTTCATCTTGCCTGACTTGTCGAAGCCCGCTTTGACCAATTCTTCCTTGATCTCTTCATCAGTAGCGCCGGTGAAAGGAGGAACGATAGCTTGATAACCTAGAGTATTTGCCGCCAATCCCAAATGCAATTCCAATATCTGACCTAGGTTCATACGAGAAGGAACGCCGAGAGGAGTCAAGATAACGTCTATCGGCCTGCCGTCTTCCATGTATGGCATATCCTCTTCTGGGAGAATCTTGGAGATAACACCTTTGTTTCCGTGTCTTCCTGCCATCTTGTCACCGACTGAAATATTACGAACTTGAGCAACTTCTATATAAATCTTTTTAATTATTCCTGATTCCAATTTGTCTCCTTTCTCGCGAGAAAATACTTTCACAGAGATGACGCGACCGCGCTTGCCATTTTCCATCCTCTTGGAAGTATCTTTGACATCGCGAGCCTTCTCTCCGAAGATAGAACGCAAAAGTCTCTCTTCTGGTGTGAGCTGAGTCTCGCCTTTTGGAGAAATCTTGCCGACCAAGATATCTCCTGGACGGACTTCAGCACCGATGCGGACGATACCTTCTTCTGTAAGATTTTTCAATTTAATTTCTCCAACATTCGGGATATCACAAGTTGTGACTTCAGGACCGAGTTTTGTATCACGAACATTCACGACGAATTCTTCTATGTGAATAGAACTCCATTTACTATTCTTGACGACGCGTTCAGAGAGAATGATAGCGTCTTCGTAGTTATTACCAGACCAAGACATGAAAGCTACCAAGGCGTTGTGACCCAAAGCGATTTCACCTTTGTCTGAGGTAGATGTGTCTACGAGAACATCTCCCTTCTTGACCTTATCACCGAGACTGACAATAGGACGCTGATGAAATGCAGTGAAACCGTTTGTTCTAGAAAATAGGACTAGCTTGTATTCATGACTCTTTCCCGTCTTCTTGGACTTGAAGACAACACTCCTGGCATCAACATGGGTTATCTCTCCATCTTCTGGAGCGACGACTATGCGACCTGTATCTATAACTGCTTTGGCTTCTATACCAGTAGCTACAAAAGGAGCTTCCGGAACGAGACATGGTGTAGCTTGCTTTTGCATGTTTGATCCCATGAGAGCACGGTTGGCATCATCGTGGTTCAAGAATGGAATAAGTGAAGTTGCGACAGAGAAAGCCTGGTTCGTGGCGACGTCCATATAATCAACTTCATTCTTCTTTGCCAAAGCTGGTTTACCATTGATACGAACTTCAATTTCATCTTCAATAATAGAGCCATCTTCACTACGAGGTGTAGCGGCGTGAGCGATTCTGAAATTTTCTTCTTCTAGAGCATTCATATAAATGATCTCTTTTGTAATCTTGCCATCCTTGACCTTGGCATAAGGAGTTTCAATCATGCCGAAATCATTGATACGGGCATACATAGTGAGACGCAAGACTAGACCAATGTTCGGACCTTCAGGAGTATGAATCGGGCAGAGACGACCATAGTGAGATGGGTGCACATCGCGCACCTCGAAGCCTGCACGCTCGCGTGATAGACCGCCGGGACCGAGAGCTGTAAGTGTGCGTAGATGTTCCACTTCATTCAAGACATTCTCTTGCAACATGAATTGAGAAAGCTGGTTGGTGGTGAAGAACTCTTTGATACGAGCCTGCAAAGGTCTCGGATAGATGAATGAAACTGGCAAAGTAACATCTGGTTCCACTGTGGACATTTTGTCCTGAATATTACGCTTCATCTGAGTCAGACCCAGACGGATACGCTGTTCTAGAAGCTCGCCAACATAACGGACACGACGAGAACCGAGGTGATCTATGTCATCAGCTTGCATATCCGGAGTAGAAGCCAATTTTACAATATGAGAAATAGTCGTGAAGATATCATCTAGAGATAGAGTGTGACGATCTAGAGCTTTCTCATCCATCTCTTTGCCGAAACGCTTGTTGAAACGGAAACGACCAACGCGAGAGATGTCATAACGATCGGCTTTGAGGAGAGCTTGGATGAATGTTCGGGCATTGTCGGCAGTAGCTAGATCACCATCGCGAAGGCGCTTGTGTATCTCTATATATGCATCTTCGGTAGTCTTGGCGTGGTCTTTTGCCAAAGTTGTCTCTATTACTTTCTTGGCCTCTGGATCATCTTTAAATAAGGCTAGGATTTTCTCATTGGTATCGGCACCTAGAATGCGTATAAGTGAGGTTATCGGGAATTTGCGCTTACGATCTATACGGCAATATATAGTGTTGTCAGCATCAGTCTCTATCTCCATCCAAACTCCACGAGCTGGGATGATCTTGGCACCAAAATAATTCTTGCCTTTGACTTCTTCGGAAGTGAAGAAGATACCGAAAGAACGGGCTAGTTGAGGAGAGATGATACGCTCAACACCGTTGACGATGAATGTACCGTGATCGGTCATGAGTGGAAAATCAGCGAGGAACATCTCCTGTTCTTTGACAACATTCAGAGATTTATTCTTGAGGGTAACCTTGACCTTGATCTGTCCCTCGTAGTTCATCTTGTTATCCTTGGCGTAATACTCATCGTACTTTGGACGAACGAGCTCCAAACCACCGATAGAAAGTTCGAACTTTTTCTCGGCGTAGTCTTTGATTGGAGAAAATTCCTTGAGGAGATTTGGGAATCCATGCTCCATCAATGCGGCGAAAGAAGTCAACTGTGACTCAACCAAATGAGGCATCTCTGTGAGCGGAGTCTGGTATCTTGAGAAATATTTCTTTGGGCGAGATGTGTTGGCTGTGGTCATATTAGTAATTTATTATTAATTATTTTTAATCTCTCGATTTTTAATATTTAAAACTTTCACTATCTCCGGAACAACAACGACGCGAAAAAGGCGTTCTCAGAGATGAGAACGTCGGTCAATCCTTAATTAAGTGGATTTATCACGAGGTAGGATTAATCTTGAACCTTTCTAATCCTCCGCTTTGGTCCTACTTCGCTCCTCGACAAGCTCGGAGCTACGTAGGACGCTGCAGAACACAATCTGCGAAGTTGCGTCTACCCTAGCAGACAGCGAAAATCCTGTCAAGGGGATAACTTTAAGTCCGTCAGGCATGCCCCATCACTCACCTGCGGTACTCGCTACGTGAAATTGCTAGGTAAAAGGCTCAGGAATTGTGAACAATTCCAACGACATTCGCCTTTTACCAAGCAATTTCTACTGCGCTCAGACATGTCCTCGGTGGGTGATGGGGCATGCCTGACGGACCTGAACTCTACAGAGACTTCCTCTTCCCTTTCCACTCATCTATTTTGGCATGGTGACCAGTAAGCAGGACTTTCGGAACCTTATAAGTTTTCTTTTTATATGTAATGACCTCTGGACGTGTGTAAACATCTGGACTAGCGATTCTGTTTTCTTCTATGGATGCGTCGTGACCGAGAACACCAGGTATTCTACGAGTAATGGTATCGATAACAATCATAGCTGGCAATTCGCCACCAGTTACGACATATGGGCCGACTGAAATATCAACCATTGGGAAAACTTTCTTGACTCTAGCGTCTATGCCCTCATATCGTCCGCAAACCAAAACGATATCGGTATATTTTTTGAATGACTCGGCAACCTCATTTGAAAACTGCTTCCCCGCCGGACTAAAGAAAACAATCTTGATCTTATCTTTTTGACCTTTATAACTTTTTAACTTTATAACTTTCAACTTGCTCCCAACCGCCTTTTCAATAGCTTTAATGATTGGAAGTGCCTCTATCACCATCCCTGGCCCACCACCATATGGACGATTGTCTACTCTACGGTCTGAATAAGTCAAAACTGCACCTTTTTTTGAAGGTACAACAAAATCTCGTGGATTATAATGCTTGATTGAGATCTTCCCTTTTTCCTGAGCGCGTCTAACTATAGAGGCGTTCAAATACGACTCCAATGACTCTGGGAACAGGGTTATGATATGAAATGTAATCATGAAAAAATCTGTGGTAATACAATACCACAGATTTTTTCTAATGACAATCTGGTTAGTAAGAGCTTGGTGAATAATGTGTCTTCCGAGGGACATGTTCCGTCCCGAGGAGGACATATTATTCACCAAGCTCTAGTAAATCCTTACCCTATTCCAGTTTCAGATCAGCCATAGCTTCGTCAACAGTCTTGGAATTTGGTGTTGAAAGCGGAACTGCTGGTGAAGATTCGGCGATGCGATCGGCAGATTTGAGTCCACCTACAGGCTCATTGATCTTCAAATTTACACGGGAATTGTTCTTCATACCAACGACGCGGAGGAGAGTACGAATAGCCTTGGCGGTATTGCCCTGGCGACCGATAATCTTGCCCATATCAGCTGCTCCTACTTCTAAAGTGAGGAGTACTCCCATCTCATCTACGGTACGATTGGTTTTGACTTCACCTGGGTTGTCTACTAACGCTTTGATAACATAATCTAAGAACTCCTGATCTTTCTGCATATTCGTAAAAGTTAATTCGTAAAATCGTACAGTTAACAATCTGTACTACATATATTGTAACATACTTTAATCAAACAAGCCCAGCGAGCATGTTCTCTCACTCGCCTGCGAGACTCGCTCCGTGAAATTGCTAGGTAAAAGGCTCAGGAATTGTGAACAATTCCAACAACATTCGCCTTTTACCAAGCAATTTCTACTGCGCTCAAACAAGTTCTCGGCGAGTGAGAGAACATGCTCGCTGGGCTTGCTGCGTAACTATTAAATTATTAGACAGCTGGAGTAGCTGGAACTTCTGCTTTTGGAGCTTCTTTGGTTTCAACCTTAACTTCTTCTTTCTTCTGTACAGTTTTCTTTGGTAAAGCGTTCATCTTCTTGCCTTCAATGACCTTCTGAGAGATGAGGAAGTTGCGTAAAGTAAGAGAGAGTTGGGCACCTTCTGACATCCACTTTTTGATGGCTTCGACATCGAGCTGTTTGGCTGCGTCATTCTTCAAGCGAGTATCGTACCAACCGAGGTTTTTGAGGTATTTGCCACTCTTTGGGCCGTTTTTGGAATCAGTCAAAACAACACGAAAAGTTGGTTCGTGCTTGCGTCCAGTGCGTTGTAATCGGATCGTTAACATGTGTGAAAATAAAGATTAACAGAGATTGATGGGAAATGCAAATTGATGGATGCCGAGTCAAATAATTGGTTAGGATATTTGTATCAACATTCAAATATCATGAGACAATGTATCATAAAAAAACCGCCCTCCCATGTGAAGTGTACCCCATTTAGTGGACAGTGAATTAAACCCCTACTTGGGCCAAAAGA
>CAZHHB010000003.1:0-68069 GCA_964532285.1 uncultured Candidatus Saccharibacteria bacterium
GCATGACTTTGATGTTAACTCACCAAAGTGGTGCGAAGCTACTGAACCTATACGATTGCATTTACAATATTATTAATTTCGTGTCGTAATGTTCGAACAGCGTCCCATCCGGCCAGCTCGTAAAGTAAGAAGTTTTTGTTATACTTGTCTCATGAACAAAAATATTGAGGTTGAACTTCGAGGCCCGCTAAATGAAAAAGAATATCATACGACTCTTTTGTTCTTAAGGGGTAACGGTAAACTTGTAAAAAAACAAAATCGATTTCTCCTGGCTTATTCAACTTCTCTTGAAGGAATTGGAGAACGAAAGCTTGATGTTAGGGTTCGTGTTACAAACGGAAAGGTTGAGATTGTTGTGAAGAAAGGAAAATTTGGTGGTACATCCCGTATAGAATCTTCTGTTTTTCCAGAGGGATCCAATTTGTCTGACACTTTAAAATTTATGAGTTTGCTTGGTTATACAAAGGCGGTTGCTTGTGACCGAGGTATTGAACGTTATGAAATTGATGGTATAGAGTTTGCAATCCAAGATGTTAGAGATTTTGGTAATCCCGGTAGAGTCCACAGCCGTTTTTTTGAAGCTGAGATGATGACTGATGATTCTGGTAAGGAAGTTGCTGTTGAAAAAATCAGAATTTTTCTTATTAAGCAAAATTTGAGGGAGTTTTCTGAAAATGAATGGAACGAGTATGTAGCAGTAATGAACAAGGAGGCAAACGGGGTCTTTGATTATGGAGAAGATGACATCGGGAAAGTGGTTAATCTTGGGTCAGTTTAAAAATAGGTTCCAACTTCATCCCACACCGCCAGCAACAAATTTGTTATAATGCAAAACATGAATAAAGATGATGCATTAATAAACGCTAAAGGATTCTTGGAATCTGATGGTCACAGGGTCTACTGGGAAGATTGGGGCAATCCAAAGTCGACGCCGATCATGTATTTTCATGGAGGTCCTGGCGGCGGGTGTGATGAAAAAGATAAAGAATTTTTTGATCCAAAGAAACATCGAGTGATCTTCCATGATCAAAGAGGGAGTGGTAGAAGCACCCCTTTTGCTGAGACGAAGAATAATACTACTCAAGACCTTATCAAAGATGCTGAAGAACTCCGTAAGCTTTTGGGCATAGAAAGCATGTATGTATACGGTAGGTCATGGGGATCAGCCCTGTCCTTATTTTATGCTTTGGCTCACCCCGAGAGAGTAAAAAAACTATCGATTGGCGGCGTATTCCTGGCGCGTCAATTTGAAGTGGATTTTGTAAACGAGGGTGTGCCCAGATATTCATTTCCTGATGCGTGGGAGAGATTCATATCGCATGTGCCGATAGAGCACAGGAAAACCGGCGACGATGTCATGCGCTACTATGCAGATCAAATGAGATCTGCAGATAAGGTTCTTGCCGATAAATTTGCCGTGGAGTGGTCAATGTGGGAACTATCATTGTGTTCAATCGATTATGATCAGGTAGCTATCGAGAAGCGTGTTAGAGAGGACAAGAATAATATGGCAGTTTCAATTCTCGAGACGCATTACCTCCTGAATAAATGTTTCGTGCCTGAAAATTATATTCTTGAAAATATCGACAAGATAAAACATATTCCCTGTGTCGTCATTCAGGGCCGTTTTGATATGTGTACGCCAGCCATCTCAGCTTACGATTTAAGTAAGGTGTATGGAAGGAATTTAGAACTAAAATGGGCGAATGCTGGACATATGAGCACAGATATGGGTATTTCGGAGTTGATCAAGAAATCCTTATTGGAATTATTCAATTAACGAGGTTACAACATCGAACCACACGGCTAGCACGTAAGTTTGTTATAATTGTTATAATAAAATTATGATTTTAAAAGATAAAATAATCGTAATCACAGGAGCAAGTCATGGATTAGGAAAATCCATGGCGCAAATGTTATATGACAAAAAGGCCAAAATTATTACATGTTCTAGGAGTAAGGATAAACTCGAGGAAATTTCGAAAAAGCTTAGCGTTGACTATGTTGTCGCAGATGTTTCCAAAGAAGTTGACATGATAAAGCTAGCGAAAGAAACAACCTCTCGTTTTGGTAGGATAGATATGTGGATAAACAATGCCGGTGTTTGGCTCCCTAAAGGCCCTATTGAAAAAACAGACATGAAGATGGCGCATGACATGTTTGAAATAAATGTTTTTGGTACAGTTTATGGATCTCGTGTAGCGCTGACTCAGATGAGAAAACAAAATTCTGGAGTCATTATGAACATTATATCAACCTCCGCTTTAAATGGGAGACCTAACGCTGTTATGTATTCGGCAAGTAAATATGCAGTACGGGGTTTTACTGAGGCTCTAAGAGAAGAGGTGGGTAGTAATATAGATGTCATTTCTGTATATCCTGGCGGTATAAAGACACTTATGTACAATGAAGAAAAACCAGCGGAGTATGATAGTTTTATGTTACCCGAGTACGTTGCTCAAAAAATAATTGATAATCTTGAAAGAGATAGTCCTGAAAGAGAATTAATAATCAGACGCCCGGTCAAGTCTGAATAGATTCAGATTCAATAATGGTTCCAACTTCACCCCGCACGCCCAGCCGTGAAATGTATTCCAAAATATTGTTCAAAATAAAAATAAGTTATAATGTAAATCATGAACGATTACTACAAAAATCTACCGAAAAAACGAATGGCCGCCGGGGTCATATTTTTGAATGAAAAAGAGGAGGTGCTGATAGTCAAACCAAGCTATAAAGATTATTGGTTCATACCGGGTGGTGTCGTTGAGGATAATGAATCTCCACGTCAAGCATGTATCCGTGAAGTTAAAGAAGAAATTGACTTGGATATCAATCCTGTCAGGTTTCTTTGTATAGATTACAGTCCGCGAGAAGGTGATGAAAAAAGCGAAGCGCTCCAATTTATTTTTTATGGAGGCATTCTTAATAGTGATACAATTTCTATTATCAAATTGGATGGTAAGGAGTTGGTAGATTCCCAGTTCGTCTCAGTTTCCGAAGCTGAAAAACTTCTTGGACATAAGTTAGCTAAACGATTTCCTAAATGTATTGATGCGATAAAGACGGGAACATCTGTTTATCTTGAGGATGGTGAATTTTGATAAATATGAAATTAGTATCATTAAATACCTGGGGCTGCAGAATTACCGAACCATTATTCGATTTTATTCGAAACAATTCAGAGTCAGTCGATATTTTCTGTTTTCAAGAAATTCTAAAAGATGGCAGTGGTGTATCAACCAGAGGTGAAATCAAAAGCGGGTACGAAGATATCAGTCGTCTGCTTCCCGAACACACGGGTTATTTTTCAGAATATGGCGAAGGCGGTTATTATGGCGAAAGTTCAAAAGCCTTGGATTTTAAGTTTGGAATAGCCTGTTTTGTAAGGTCTAATATTAAACAATCTTTTGGTAATGGAATCACCCTTATTGATCCAGCTAGGAATTGGAGTGACTACTCCGGACGATTTGCTGTTGGCACGGCGTTGTCTGTCCAGGCTGGGGATTATGCAGTAATCAATGTCCATGGTCTGTGGCAAGGCAGTATAAAGGGGGATACCGAAGCGAAGATGGAGCAGAGCAAAAAGATTATTGATCTCGCTGATAAAACAGAAGGCAAGAAAATTATATGCGGTGATTTTAATCTCTTGCCGGATACAAAATCCATTAAAATGCTTGATGATAAGTATGAAAATTTGATCAGGAAATACGAGATAAAAGATACGAGAGGTTCGTTGTATACCAAGGATCTTCGATATTCCGATTATGCTTTTACTGACACGAATATTATTGTACACAATTTTACTGTCCCAAATATGAGTGTATCCGATCATTTGCCATTAGTTATACATTTAAGTTAGTATATTTTTTATGATCACAATAATTTTTGAAGCCCACGGTACCACTTTTGATAACGAGGCGCATCTGTCATCAGGACACAATGATGTCGCTCTTTCGCCATTAGGCATACAGCAGTCTAAGGAAATGGGTGAACGATATAAGGATGATCATTTTGATGCGATATTCTGTTCTGATCTTCAGCGTGCATATAAAAGTGCAGAAATTGGTTTTGGCAACAAATGGCCGATCATTAAAGATGTCAGACTTCGCGAGTGTAATTATGGTGACTTAACCCAGGCTCCAAGTGAAAAAGTTGACGTTGAAAAACCGAAGAGAATCAATACACCATTTCCAAATGGAGAGAGCTATACACAGACAACTGCGAGGGTGAAATCATTCTTGGAAGATTTGCTTAAGAATCATGACGGCCAAAAAGTTATGGTAATAGGACACCGTGCTACTCAATATGGTCTAGAAAATTTGATCAATGGAGTTTTGTTGGAAAAATTAACGACAACTCATTTCAAATGGCAACCGGGATGGAAATATGAGTTTAGTAAAATTGTATTGAGTAATAAATAATTATGGCTATCATATACGCATTTGGAGACAGTATTACCTATGGTGCATGGGATATCAAGAAATCCGGATGGGCTACGCAGTTGAGGCAATTTCTCGATGATCTCCAAGAGAAAAATCCAGACTATTACTGTCTTTTTTATAATCTCGGTATTCCCGGAGAGACAACTGACGGTCTGGTAAAAAGATTTGAGAATGAACTAACTGCTCGTGAAAGAGAGGGTGAGGAAGCTGTATTTATATTTGCCTTCGGCGCAAATGATGCAGCTTATCTTTCAAACGAGAAAAGCCTCCGAGTCTCAAAAGAAGATTTTAAAATTAATCTAGAAAAGGTAATCAAAAAAGCAACGGTCATTTCGAAAAAGATTTTGATTGTTAATATTTTGCCAGTTATAGAAAAAATGAATAGTACGCCTAGGAATGGGAAGATTAGGTTGAACAAATACATGGATGAATATAACTATGTGCTGCGAGAGATGGCAGATCAGTTCAAGGTACGGTTAATTGACGTTAACTCTGTTTTTATGAAGGTAGGGCATGAGAACTTGTTTATTAAGGATGATGGTTTACATCCGAACGATGAAGGTCACAGGATTATGTTTGAGACAATTAAACCCATAGTTCAAGAATTGATTGGTTGGAACTAATATACACAAATATGACTAAACAATTAGGCAAATTAAATATTATATCTATCACTGAAAATCTCACATTGGTCGCTGAACCGACAGCTATCTTGTTGAAATCTTTGCAGAATGTTGATCAAGAAGTAGGTGTCACAGAAATCGATTCAAATTTTTCTGATACTGCCGCTTTCTGTGAACATTATGAAATTAGTATCGCCCAAACGGTCAACTGTGTTGTTGTTAAGGCAACGCGAGGAGATAAATATTGGTATGCCGCTTGTATGATCTTCGGTAATACTCGAGCTGATGTGAATGGTTTAGTTCGTCGCCATTTAGGGGCTCGTAAGGCATCTTTTGCCCCCATGGAAGAAGCGGTAGCTTTAACCAAGATGGAATATGGAGGCATTACTCCGGTAGGGTTGCCGGCTGATTGGCCGATTTTGATTGATAAGGCAGTTGCCGACTCGCCTGAAGTCGTTATTGGAAGCGGAATCCGAAAGTCGAAACTCATTGCCTCTGGGAAATTTCTTGCAGGCTTGCCTAACGCAACTGTGTTAGAGGGTTTAGGAACAATAAAGTCATGAAGAAACTCCTATTACTCTCTAGTAGCCGATTCCTAGTCGATAATACTCAAGTGTTTGAGAAGTCCTTTAGAGATCTCAGGATGGCATATGTGACCACAGCCTCTAAAAGCGTCCCGAGTACTGCATATCTAGATCGGCATAGGCAATTTTTCAAGGAACAAAGATACAATGTCCAAGAATTGGATTTGGATGGCAAGAATGAAAATGAACTGAGAGATTTCCTGCAGGATTTTGACGCTGTTTTCGTGGAGGGTGGTAATAGCTTTTATCTCCTCAAATCCATTAGGGAAAGCGGTTTTGATAAAGTCATAAAGGAATTACTGCCCAAAGGATTGATCTACATCGGTGCAAGTGCGGGAAGCTATGTCACTTGTCCGACAATAGAAATGGCTCTTTGGAAACATCAGGATAAATACGATCATCATGGAGTAACTAATTTTACTGCTATGGGCTTAGTGCCATTCCTAATGACGGTTCATTACAAACCCGAAAACAGGGATTTGCTGAAAGATAAAATATCAAAGACTAGTTATTCAACTAAGATTTTGGATGATGATCAGGCTCTCTTGATTGAAGATGATACAGTCAGACTTATCGGAAAAGGAGAAGAAATAAAACTATGAAACAAATCACTCTTATCAATCTGGAGAATGTTTCAACGCAAGAAGCTGAAAAATTTGCGGTTCGAACTGCTGCTCGGGCGATAGTTTTTGATGAAAATAATAATATTGCACTACTTCATGCCACTAAATATGACTATTTTAAGTTACCTGGTGGTGGAATAGAAAAAGGCGAAGATCCTGAATCAGCAATGAGACGTGAATGCTTGGAAGAGATCGGTTGTAACGTCGAAGTCACTGGAGAACTTGGAACCATTCTTGAATATCGCAAGAGATTTAAGCATTTGTAGTTTTTATGAAAATAATCCGACCAAAATCAAAACAACCAATTCCAGACAATGCCGAGCTGGTATTTAAAGGCGTACTTTTCGATGTGTATCAATGGGAACAGAAAATGTTTGATGGTACCACAGCTACCTTCGAAAAATTAAAGCGTCCCGATACCGTGGTAGTTTTTCCTGTATTGCCTGATGGCAAAATCATCCTGACTGAGCAAGAGCAGCCAGGAAAGGAGCCATTCATAGGAGCAACTGGTGGGAGGGTAGATAAAGATGAAGACATTTTGGATGCTGCTAGACGAGAACTCCTAGAGGAGAGTGGATACGAAGCAAAAGAATTTATCCTATGGGATGCACAACATCCCACGAGTAAGATTGATTGGGTGATATATACATTTATTGCGAAAGGTTTGAAGAAAGTAGCAGATCTTGATTTGGATAGCGGTGAGAAGATAACGCTTAAGCCGGTGACATTCGATGAATTTATTGATCTTGGAACAGATGAAGAGTTTGCAGAAAAAGAGATTATTTTTAAGTTACTAGAAGCAAAGCTCTATCCTAAAAAGAAAGCTGAAATGCAAAAACTCTTTAATCCCATTTAATCATATGAAAGCTGTCTATTTTGAGAAATCAGGAAACGTAGATGTCCTCAAATAACGGCTTAAATCCGTTCGGATAACATCCCAGACGGCCAGCAAATTAAATCATGAATAACAAAATATTTAATGTTCGAAAATCCAGCATAGAAGGTCAGGGGATTTTTGCCCTATCACTCATATCTAAGGGTCAAAAGATTTGCTCATTCAAGGGCGCAAGGATGACTATCAAGGAGCTTAAGGACAAGTATAGTTCTGGTGAGGAAAGGATCGATGACCCATTTCAGATCGGTAACGATACCTATATTGATCTAGAAGAACCATATGTCTTTTTCAATCATTCCTGCATTCCAAATGCTGGTGTAAGAGACACCGGTACTTTATTTGCTCTCAGGGATATCAAATTGGGAGAAGAAATCACTTACGACTATTCTACTACTGAATGGACGGATGATAACGCTTGGGGAATTGACTGGACTGATCTGTGGAAAATTCCATGTAATTGCGGAACTCAAGCTTGTCGTGGAGAAATACGCGTTTTCTCTCTATTGTCTGATGAGTTGAAAGATAGTTATCGCAAGCAGGATGCTTTAATGGATTTCATTCTCGCTCGGCTTGACCAGTATGCTTCTTAATAAAAGTTCCAATTTCGTCCCAGACAGTCAGCAAATAAAAACTGCCCCACATTTCTGTGTGCAGTTCGTGTTGCGAATATTTTACAGACTTTCAACTTGAGTAAGAATAGCTTTCAGCTCTCCTGCCTCAAGATAAGTCCGAACCTCGTCCAAAAACTCTTGTAGGTTTTTTCCATGTTGTAATGAATAGATCTTAGCTTGAAAAGCCATCTCAAGCTTATCCAGCTGTCTGACCAACTTTGCCTCTGGACTTGCACCCTCCTCGAATTCTTCCCATAACTGCAAGTAATCACCAGCGTTAGGTAAGTCCTTGAGTAAGGCAATTATGGCATCATGCTCTGCCAAGTATTTTTCTTTCTTGCCAGCGTCGTCTTGTGGTGAGCGAGGATCTCCATTGATAATCTCGCCTAATTCATGTGTAAGGCACATTTTGATAACTTTGAAGCAATCAAGTTTAGGAAAATATAGCTCACAGATAAATAGGCCGAGCAGAGACATTCCAAAGACATGGTCAGCGACGCTTTCACAGAATTTTTCAGGGATATCGCGTCCTTCGCGTAACCATCCTTGGCTATAGAGCTGTTTGAGGTGGTTTAGTTGGAAATACAACAGAACAATCGGTTCAACCCGTTTGCCTGTCAAGAATAGGGCGGCATTTGAGTTTTTTGTTTTCATCTGTATACCAATATACGTGATTCGCCAGAATTGTCTAGTTGTTGCATAATAGTTCCTATATTGACTTTGTATCATATATGACTATATTTACGATAGAGATCTACGGTATAGATTGATTTGCATGTCGTCATGCAAGACCGATTCTCTATTCCATACATTCACAATGCCTACCAATACATTGCCTCGAAGCAAAGAGGATCTTTCTCCCAAAGAACGATCATTCTTCGATTCTATGATTCAACAAATCCCTGAGGTTGAAGCGTTCTTCCGTCTCCACAATGTTACGTTTCGCTTCCGGGTTCCTGCTGATTTTACAAAAGAAGAATTTGATCGTGTCGGACACTGCCTCACCATTTTGAGCTGGGATTGGGAGGAACTTGGAATTCGCGGCGAACGCCGTTGGTCATACATCCTCGATCCGGGAGTATAACTTCTCATCGCCAGGTCTGTCAGATATTTTGTCACCATCTCCGCCTCTGATTGGGCGGAGTTTTTATATAGTTATTTCAACCTCACTTCACACGGCCAGCAATACGATTGGTTAAAAGGTCTAAAAATGTTAAAATCGTTAAATCATGGACTTAAAGGCAACCTACAACAAAATAGCCGAAGATTGGTTTAAGGATCATCATGGCGATACTTGGTGGCAAGAAGGCACAGAGAAATTTCTTACCGAACTTCCAAAGAACGCATCTATTTTAGATGTTGGATGTGGCGCTGGAGTTAAATCTCGATATCTTACAAATAAAGGTTTTAAGGTTACCGGAATTGATTTCTCAGAAAAGATGATTGAGATCGCCAAACGAGAATCCCCAGAGATTCCATTTGAAGTTGTTGATGTGTATGAAATAGATAAATACCCCAAAACATTCGACGGCGTCTTTGCTCAAGCCGTTCTACTCCATATTCCAAAAGAAAAGATTCGATCAGTTCTTGCAAAACTAAAAGGTAAGATAAAACCAAACGGCCTTCTCTACATTGCCGTTAAGGGAATGCGAGATGATGGTGTTGAGGAGGCGGTAAAGAAAGAAGACGATTATGGATATGAATATGAGAGATTTTTCAGCTTCTTCAATCTTTCCGAATTAGAGAGTTATCTAAAAGAACTTGGTATGGAGATAATCTGGAAAACCAGTACTACCTCTAGTCGAGCCGATTGGTTGCAGATTGTCGGGAGGAATTCAGGCTGATTGCCCTAAGACAATATATAGTGAGAGGTCTTAATCGGTAGCAATAAGTTTGGTACAATTACAAACATGAAATGTGTAATCTCAGGAAGTTTCAGAAAACATTACGACGATATCTGTAGAACGATTTCTGATTTTGAAAGATTGGGCGTGGAAGTACTTTCTCCCAAGAAATCATCTGTAGTAGATTCGAACGAGGCTTTCGTTATCCTTGAGACCGATAAGTCGAGTGATCCAAAGAAATTAGAAGAGGACCACCTAAATGCAATACGGCAATGCGATTTCCTCTATGTATGCAATCCTGATGGATACATCGGTGCGAGTACGCTATTGGAAATAGGTTTTGCTATCGGAGTCGATAAAGAGATATACTGTATTAAGCAACCAAAAGAGCTCATCATCGATGTCTTAATAGCAGGGGTTGCTTCTCCCAAGGAGATAATTCATATTTATGCTACAACTTAAGAAAAACCCAACACTGAAAGATTATCAGACATATGTTGCTGATATGGTCAAAGAACGAGGGTTCGATAAGGAGTCCGTGCCGCAACTTTTCATGCTTCTCATGGAAGAGTGTGGTGAGTTTGCAAAAGCTGCTAGGAAATCGCAAGGCATACATATTGACTCTGCGTCAGAGAAATACAATACCGGTCACGAAGCTGCCGATATTCTTATATACCTTTTGGATATTTGTAATCACTATGGAATTGATTTGGAAGAAGCTTTTAGGAGTAAAGAAGATATCAATTCTAAACGGAATTGGACGAAATGACGGTTCCAACTTTGTCCCACACGGCTAGCAATAATCAAATCCGTACACCCTATGAATATTATATTGAAAGTTCCATTTTACTCCAATACTCCTGACAATATACATTGTGTTCAGGCGTGCATGAAAATGGTGTTGGAATATTTTTCTCCGGATAAAAAGTTGTCGTTTGAAGAATGGGATAAGATTTCATGTCACAAAGAAGGCTTATGGACATGGTCCATGGCCAGTCTTATCTGGTTTAAGAAAAATAATTTTGAGGTGATCAATATAGAGGCATTTGAATATGAACATTTTTCAAATGAAGGTGAAAAGTATATTATTGATTTCTTCGGCGAAGAAGTTGGACAGTCTCAGATTAGACATTCAGATATCCAACAGGAGATTATTATCTCAAGAGATTTCATCAAGGAAATTGAATCTGAGATTCGCGTGCCGAACATACAGGATATTAGATCACTTCTCAAGAATGGATTTGTCGTCGTGTGTTCTATTAACGCAAACGCGTTGGATGATCTTGAGGGTTATTCAGGTCATTCTATTGTCGTAAAAGGTTGTACTGATTCAGGTTTGATAATACAAGATCCAGGCTTGCCCCCAAGACAAGACTACGAAGTCTGTGACGCGCAATTCTATAAGTCGTGGGCATATCCAGATGAGAAAGCTCCTAATCTGACGGCCTTTAAATTAAATATATAAAATAGTAAATTTTAAAGCCCATTGGGAATAATGGAAATCAAATCCACACTGACAAATAGTTTTTTTATCTCTGATATAATAGTAATGTCATGAAAATATATGTTTTAGGAAGTAATCGCTTTTTGGCAGAGATGCTTGCTTGCAAGGATAAGCTATGCGAGATCGGAATGGATGGTTGGATCCACCCTGATTATGAGGCTTTTGGTAGAGGCGAGAAATTGGATATTTGGAAGAGGGCGCATAGTGGTGAACATGTGCAAGTTAAAAAGGAAAATAATTATGTTAAGGAACATTACAAAAATATCTGCGATAGCGATGCGATCTTGGTCGTCAATTCCGAGAAAGATGGGATGAAAAACTATATCGGTCCAAATGTTTTGATCGAAATGGGACAAGCTTATGTAAATGACAAAAAGATATTTTTATTGAACGAGATTCCTGTGGGAATGCCACATACTGACGAGGTTGAGACATTTGATCCTATCTGTCTGCATGGTGAACTAGAGAATATTACCAAATATCATAAATGAACATGACCAACAGGAAAGAAGAAATGCTTGAAGTTGTAGATGAAAATGATGTTGTCATTGACTTGAAATCAAGGAAAGAGATACATCAAAAGGGGTTGTTACATCGCGAAATTCATATTTGGTTTATAACTCCGACCAAAGAGATTATTTTTCAACATCGTGCGAAAGACAAAGATACATATCCAGACAAATTGGATGCAACAGTAGGCGGACATGTCGAGCCTGGTATGTCGTATGGTGATACGGCTGTGAAAGAGTGTGCTGAAGAAACCGGTATAAATATTGATCCTTCAAAGTTAAGAATGGTAGGAAAGATTTTTAAGAAAACTATTGATGAGGCGACAGGGCTCATAAACAACACAATCCGATCACAGTATGTATACCTGTTTGACGGTAAAATAAGCGACCTACAAATAGAGCCCGGTAAGGCATTGGGTTTTGAGGCTTGGAGAATAGATTCTTTGCATGACCTTAAGCAAGAAGATAAAAATAGGTTTATTCCAGTCATACTTTCAAGCGAGATGCTGGAACTATTTGATGAAGGGCAGAAGTTATTGAATCTCAAGTAAATAAATCAAAAACCATGTCGCACATACACGAAAAAATAGATTTTACTGTAGAAGTATTTGTCGTTTACAAAGATAAGGTTCTCCTTCGACTGCACGAAAAATATAAAATCTGGCTAAGTGTTGGTGGACATATTGAATTGGATGAAGAGTCAAACCAGGCTGCATTACGGGAAGTAAAAGAAGAGGTGGGGTTAGATGTAAATCTTCTTGATGATTTGAGACCATTCGAAAGCGAGGACGGGGAGTACAAAGAACTAATCCCTCCAAAATTTTTAAATATGAACAGAATAAGTCCGACCCATCAGCATGTAACACTAACTTACTTTGCGAAGACAGATAATGATAATATAAAGCCAGAAAGCCCAGAGGATAAATGGAAATGGGTGACTAGTGACGAGTTGGATAAGATGGACCTGAGGCCGAGCATAAAATATTATGCTAAGAAAGCTCTTGAGGAATTGGGATCCTGATATCTTTCTTGAAATAGTTCCAACCTCGAACCATGCGGTTCACAAATACTTTTGATATAATCAAAATTACCTAGTCGTACCAGTGGTATCCGTCGATGGAGCTGCCGGAAGGGTTACATTTACGGTCGTAACGCCGTTCGGTACCGCTTGTGTTTGCGGAGATGTTCGATTTCTCAAATAAGGTATACCGAAAATCACTAAAAGAACGACGATTAGTGCTCCAAAGATGATTCCGATAACCACTCCTGCCGATGAATCTTCGGTTGTGCTGGGTGGTGTATTGATGATTGTAGTCATATGATTCTATAAATTATGATGATAAACTGTTCTATACTGCTCATAGGAATAGCCGTATAACCAGCGTGACCATTACAACGACATCATGAAATGGAAGAAACCACCAACCGCAAAAATATATGAAGCACTGGGAGCCGTTGCTGATGATCGTATTGATCTGATCGGTAATACAGCGAAAGTGTATTCTTCGAGTCGTAATAAATACTATGATGTCAGTTATGATTCGGAAAAGAAGGCAATCATGGCCAACGACAACGGTTCATATTGGAGGGGTTATCTCGGATACCCATCAATAGCTTTTCTAATGAAATCAGGACTCCTCTCCTATGACCAGGAAATAGCAGAATTACTTAAGGGGATATCCTGGAAAGATATCAATCAAAAGTTTAAGAATGATTTCGATAAAGCTCTGGAATATATACTTTCACCCAAGACGAATGAACAAGTACACATACTTAAGAATTTTGTACAAAAAGTTGAAGATGAGATCGTCTCTCTAGATTTAAGTCTTTTAGGTAAGAAGACTATTCCACCAGACGGCTACTGATTTGTATTTAAGCTCATGTACTCTGAGATCTGGAAGAATGTGAATGGTATATAAAAAGAGGCGAACCGAAGTCCGCCCCGTTGAGATGTTTTGTGTTTGTTGTCAGATTCGACTAAACCCGGTGTTGGCTGGTAATATCCATACCCAACCTTGACTAACCCTTAATAATAATGCAATCTGTCTGTAGATCTACCCTGTAGGTAGCTCTTTTACAGCTCAAAACCAAGGCGCCTTGCCTTACAAGGCCCTGTAATGGGGAAGTGCACGCAGTGCGCGCGGTGAGACAAGGCAATGCTTTTCGGCATTTCGTCTCCCGTGGATTATACATATGAAAAAACTGCCTATTAATGACAGTGAAGCAGAGATCGTCTCTGCGATTCAGGGGAACCAAGTGACGATAATACTTGGAGCAACGGGATCAGGAAAGACGACACAAATTCCAATAATGCTCTATAAAGCAGGGTTTGCTAAAGAAGGCATGATCGGAGTCGCTCAGCCTCGAAAAATAGCCACGACGGCAATCGCCGAGTACGTCGCCGAACAGCTTGGAAGCGTGCTCGGGAAAGTCGTCGGCTACAAAGTCAGGTTTGATAATCTGACTGAAAGACAAACAGCAATTAAATTTGTTACAAACGGAGTGTTGCTTCGGGAAATTCAGAATGATCCGCAGCTCACAAAATACTCCGTCATTATGATCGACGAAGCTCATGAACGCAGTCTTGAGATCGACCTTCTCCTAGGACTGATCAAAAATCTCCTCAAGAAAAGAAACGATCTCAAGCTCGTCATCACTTCTGCGACAATCAATGCAGAAAAGTTCATGAATTACTTCAAGTCCGATTCTGATGTGCCCGTAGTACTGGTTGGTGGTCGCATGTATCCTGTCGAGGTGAAATATCTCGATTGGAATCCATACGGCCATGAAATGGTATCTGCGGCAGTAGAAATGATTGCTTCAATTCACGCTTCAAACGAGCTAGGTGACGTATTGGTGTTTATGACAGGTAGGGATGATATCTCTGCCGTTGTAAAAAACCTCACTGTCCGCTTGGGTACGAATGCTGTCGTGATGCCTCTCCATGGAGGAATGGAAGCTACCGCCTATAAAGCCGTGTTCCAGCCCCATAAAGGAAAACGGAAAATCATCGTGGCAACGAATATCGCTGAGACTTCGCTTACGATCGACGGCATAAGGTTCGTCGTCGATAGCGGCCTCATCAAGCAACAGCACTTCGATTCCCAGACCGGAATGGTTAGCTTGGATATTGTCGAGCATTCTATGGCTGGATGCGAGCAAAGAAAGGGTCGGGCAGGCAGGACGCAGCCAGGCGTATGCTACCGTCTCTACTCTGAAAAGAGTCTCAAATCACGGCCGTTGTTCACACTGCCGGAAATCCAACGGATGAGCCTATCAAAAGCGGTGCTCATCATGGAAAGCATGGGCATTAGTGACGTCGAACATTTTGACCTCATTGATCCCCCTGGCTTTCAAGCATTCAGAGAAGCCTATCAGACTCTCATCATCATCGGCGCGAACGATTTTCGCACTAAAAAGATAACTGAGCTTGGCAGAAAGATGGCAGAGTTACCGCTCGAACCATGCATCTCCCGAATGCTCATCGAAGCGGAAAAATACCGCTGTGTGAAAAGCATTGCCGCCTTCGCAGCATTCCAATCGGTACCGCACGTATTCATGCGTCCGCGAGGAAAGGAGGAATCTGCTGATCATGCGCACCAACAGCTCATGCACCCCAAGTCGGATGCACTTACGCTCATCACCGTTTGGAACAAGTATATTGCAAACGGCCGAAAACAGGACTGGTGCTACAAGCACTTTCTGAATTCGCACGCTCTTGAGGAGGTGGAACTCATCTACTCCCAGTTGCTTGATATTTTGGAGCAAAACAATGTTTCGCTTACGAGTACTATGAACGAGGATGTCATCATGAAGTGCGTCGTCTCTGGGCTCGTATTCAACCTCATTGAGCATGATTCGCGATGGGAATATCGTGGCATTTTCCAGGGGATGGATAAGATCGGCTTACACCCGTCTTCGTCGCTCTACCGCTTGATGCCAAGGTTTGCTGTCGCTACGAGTCTGGTCCGTACGACCAAGCTCTACGCTCGGTGTTGTACAGCCGCACCGGTTGAATGGCTCGCGGAGTTCCTTCCGCAGCTCTTCACCTGTAATGAGCCTATCCTGTCCTCATACACCAAAGGAGAATCGTATGCAGTCGGAGAGCAATCCATCCTGTTCAAAGGGAGGGGAGTCATCCACCGTAGGGTCAAGATTTCCTTGGAATTGGCAAAGCGCCTCAACGAATGGAGAGACACACAGATGAAAGCCAAGAGATTGGTACGCCTGGTGTTTCAAAAAAGCGGTGAGCGATACGTTGCCGATTGCAGTGGTGTGGAAGTTGAAGTGAGCAAGAGAGGAAAAATACTCTCTGTTCGCACAGATGTTCCATACTACTGCGAAGTGGTTCGTCTCGGGCCTGCAGTATTCGCTCATGTCCAAGAAGAAGCGATAGACCTTGGTGAAAAAGCCAATATTCTGATTCCGGTTCAAAAGGTTGAAAAGCCTGTTTCGACTGCCGACAATCACACTCAGTCACTCGCCCAGGAATTGGCGAAGGGTTGGGAATTGGTATTGGAAACGCTCAAATAAAAAAACAAACGCGGAAGGAATCAAATCCTTCCGCGTATTTTATTTTTATATCAGAGTAAGAGCAACTTTTGCCGCCGCTTTCTCCGCCTTGGCCTTAGTCGACCCTTCACCTTGTGCAATAAATGATCCACCGAAGTAGACACCCATCACATACTGCTTATCGTGGTCAGGGCCAGATTCCCGAATAACTTGATACGACGGCGTTATTCCAAGTTTGTCCTGAATCTGTTCCTGAAGCAATGATTTCGGATCGGTCATTTCTTCCCGAGAGTAATCGAGATTGCGCTTGGTAAGAAGTAGTCTACAGATGACTTCCCGAGCCATTTCCATTCCTTGATCAAGTCGGATCGCGCCGAGAACTGCCTCGAATGCATTTGCGAGAATCACTCTGCGGGATTTGATATCCTTCTGCTCCCCTCGTGAAAGAAACAGAAAGTCGTTGATGCCAAGGAAGTCACTGACTTCGCTTGCTCTCTCGGAGTTGACTATGTGTGACCGAATCGCTGTCAGTTCGCCTTCCGTTTTTGTAGGAAAGAGATTGAACAGATGCTCGGTGACGACGATTTGCAAAACAGCATCTCCCAGGAACTCTAGGCGTTCATTGTGGGGGACATCGTTTGCACGATTTTCATTGATATACGACCGATGGGTTAAGGCTTCCTTTAGAAGCCGTTTGTTTTTGAAGGTACAACCGATTTTCTGCTCAAGAGATGCGTAGTTCATCAGCTCTCCTTTCTGAGTGCAAATTACATCATTAATAAGTTTTTGTCAAAGAAAAAAACCGTCCCTTTCTAGGTGCACGGTTTTTGATTTAAGGCGTACCGATGGAAGTTTTCAGGCCGGCGAACATGCTGCGCGTGCCGCCTTGAGCTTCTTCTTGAGTTCACCCCCGTCCTCTTTCAGACAGACCGAGATTCTTCCGATTGCTCGGTAGAGGCCGTCCTGATCGAGATGAAACGCACTCAATATTTCGGGCAAGGTGATTTTCGGAAAATCATCCCAGACCAGAAACACCACTGCGTCCTTGGCGAGCAGAACTTCGGCGGCTGGATCACGGCTTTGCAAAAGATCCGCACCCAAGAAGAAACTGGTGACCGCTTTCTGAACCTTCCCGATGACCTGGGTTGTGTTCATGGTCGTAACGACCGAAGCCGTCTCGATCGGCTCAGGCGGGTTCGGCTTTCCACCTGCCGAAATGGTCTGTCGTAGGGGACTGCTAGGACTTGTGGTCGGCAAGCCCACCTGTCCTCCTCCTGGTATGGCCGACAACATGAGTACTTCTGTCTTGATCTCCTCGATCAATGTGGCCAGTGCCGTGTCGGTTTTCAGCAGTTCCTTAACTGTCTTTGAGGCAGTGTACACCGTCATGGATGTGGTACTCAAGGCCTCGCAGGTGCCTTTGAGCGAGCTGCCGAGGGCGTCTTTCAGGACATGCATGACCACTTGCCGGTGAAGGCGGTCACCTTCTTTGCCTTTGATTACTTCAGGCGTTGTTTTGTAGTGCACTGCAACCATCTCGATCACTTTTTGAGCGATACGAGGGTCTTGAGTCTTTCTTTTCATACGATTCTTCTACTTTCTTTTTGTTAAGGTTTCTGTGTGTTTATTGAAAACTTTCCGTCTCTGAACCCAATACTACATACTTTAAGGATTTTGTAAAGAGATAATAAAAAAGCCATCCGATTTCGCGGATGGCTGTGATTTCGACGCTTGTGCATCAAAGGTTCTGTAATTCAACCAGAAAGCGGACTTTCTCGAACTCTTGAGTGTAATCCGTCATTAGTTGAATGTCTGATTGATCCAATGTTGGGGTTAGCCTCTCCATTGTGACCATTAGAATCTGACGAACTCTTTCCCGTGTAATGTCATAGGTTTGCCCTAGAGCTTCGTAAGTCAGAGTTTCCTTTGTGGGGTCTCCAGCATAGCGAAGCCTCAAGATTTCCTTGTGACGATCTGGTACATCGAGTGCGTCGAGCTTGGCATGGAGCTGTTGCACTTTTTGCTTGAATGGCTTGACTACCTTATCAACAATGCTTTTCAGCTCCTCAACCTGTTTAGGGAAGAGTCGCTTTTGACATTTTTTCAGCAGTTCAAGATCTGATCCATATGGCTCCAAGGTGTACTGCGATCGAATCAGTCCAATCTTCTCCTTGAGCGCAGGGTTTAACTCCGCCTGCTTCTCAATGTCTCCGCAAATGACGGATACGTTGCCTGGGTCGCTGAAACCGAACATCCTCGCCATTTCCTGACGCTGTAGCCCGATGTCGTTGTGTAGCAGGTGCATGGTCACATCCCGTGCAAACTTGCGATTTTTTTGTTCTGCATTAGGTCTTGTTACCGACTTTGCGAACAGACTCGACTTCTCGATGTTGAATGCTTGGCTCGTGAGAGTAAGCACTTGATCGACAATCGGGGAGGCTGCCATGTTTACTGTCTCGACAGCCTCTGCTAGTTGCTCGGTCTCGACTGGCTTTTCTTGTCGCAGACCGCACAGGGCGATGATCTTTTCGATTTCGTCCCGAAGGGCGGGATTCTGATCTATCAACCTTTTGATCGATCTATATCCATGCATGGCTACCGTGTGCTCTTTATACTGGAGTGCCTGAGCGATTCCAGGAAAGGAAGACTTTAGCTCTTCCCTCATTATGTAAGTGCAGACCCATCTCACCCACACGATATCGCGTGGCCTTGTTTCGCCGAGTACGGTCTCTGGAGTTTTGCCATAGACCTTACTTACTATACCGACGATATCGTCAGGTGTAATGATCACTTTTTCCACGCATGTTCCTTCGAGGTTGGCCACAGGCGTTTTGATTAGCTCAACCTCTCCAAGGTTTGCGGCTGGTCGCCCAGGTATAATCAGGACACCGGGGACCATCTCGCCTTCATCCGCTTGATCCTGGAACACAATAGATACTTCATCCAGAATTAATGCTTCAGTCGGAGTAGAAAGGTCAGCTTCACCACAAACAATGTTTTCAAGATCATGGACGCGTTTTAATGCAGCCACGAGCTTCTCATCGTTCATTGAGATACCGTATTCACCGAGTTTATTCCAGATTTGACTATTCATCTGGCGAATCCGTTCCCGAGTGACTCCAAAACTTGAAGTCTCTGCGATGGATTCCAAGGTATAATCCTCGGCGTGTCCTTCGAGTCCGTAGTACATTTTGAAGGCAGTTTTTGCCTTTTCTGACACTGGCAATGCTTTGATTGCTGCCAACAATGTTCGGATGTTCCGAGATGCTATCTCCAAATCCTCCTTTGCTTCAAGAGCAGTGACGGCAGAAGGGAAACATTGATCCATGATTTTGTCGCCGAAGGTAGTGGTGTCTAAATATCTTGACGAGGAGCAATAGGCCAATTCCTCCAGAGACACGACGGGGACTTTGAGTTGGTGAAGAATCTTCTTCACCTTGTCAACGTCCTCTTCTGCCTTGGCCGCGACTTCTTCAAGCGTCGGTTCACGCTGCAATTGCATTCCCAATTCACACGTTATCTTGAGGATCTTATTCAGAGCCTCTTGAGCGTGGACTGGCATTCGAACAAGATCCCTGAAGTTCTGGATTGCTCGTTGCATGTGCTGTCGAACCCACCATGTTGCATATGTAGTGAAGTGAAATCCTTTTTCGGGATCAAACCTTTCCACTGCAACCATGAGACCGATATTGCCCTCCTGGACAAGATCGTCGTAGTCCAAACCTCGGCCCATATAATGCGCGGCGATTTTCATCGACAAACGCAAGTTATGAACCACGATGGTGTTGCGGGCTTCGTAGTCGCCGTGCATGTGCCACCGGCGTGACAATTCCAACAAGTGTTCGTGTTTTAAGAACTTGTGATTCTTGGCTACACGATAGTACGGATTAGTGACACCGGATTCTCGATCGAAGATAAACTTCGGTATGAATTCTCCGTCGGGATCAGCATTCTCGCTTTCCTCACCATCGATTTCGACTTCTCCGCCTTGTTCCATTTCCAGCAGGGCTTCTTTTGAAGGCTCCTCAGAAACGGTTTCGCTAATGCCGGTTGAGTTGAACAATGCCGGTAGCTTGCCTTTGTTGATCGGAGCTTCATCGGAACGGCGAGAGTAGGAAGTCACTGGACTCCGTGACTCGGGTTTTTTGTAGTGAACTTCCCCGATCACGATTTTGATGTCGATGCCACTCAGAAGTTGAGTGATCCATCGCATTGCTGGTCGGAGCTTCTCACTATCCTGCGAAATTTCCGCAGGGATGAGGGCGCCGATTTGTTGAGGCGAGATGCGACCTTCGTCTTTGGCTGCTAGAAGAATTCCAAGTGCTTCGGGTTTAAGCCCGTGCTCCTGTAGAATTTTGGCATTCAAGAAAGGCGACTCATGACCTTCTCCTGCATATTGCGGTCCCTTAGCTACTGCTAAGAGAGGAACAGTCTGTTCCTCGACTTTCGGTTGCGGTTCCGGCTTTTGAGCCGGAGCTGCGGGCGCGACAGCAGGGGATTGGACAATATGTGTATGAGTGTGGACGATGTTGAATGTAACAATGATGTGGAGATTTTGCAGTATTTTTTTAATTTCCTGCAACACCTCCGCCATTTTCTGCCGGTCTTTGGCTAGGGCGCCAGAAACCATTTCACTGATTTCTTGAGGGGTGATTGCCCCTCTTTCCTTGGCTCGGGTGAGAGTTTCCTTGGCATGGGGCTTTAACCCCCATCGTTCAAGTACAGCCTCATCAAAACCAACGAGTGCGTGGTCGATTCGGTCTATCATTTTGTGCTCCTGTGGTTAATTGTTAATGTGCGAAAACTAAAAACACATTACATTACATATATATACTTGTCCAGTCACGGGGGAGCTTTACAGATATCTATTTTAATGATATGAAGATGGTTAGATACTTTCAGTTTTTTGTAAATAAACCCTCAACCAAAGGACGATATGTACACACCTTATGACTATCAAGAAGGGTGTCTTGTTGTCTTAAAGACAACTCGCATCCAAGGAAAAACCGTCGCACTCATCGTGATGGCGAGCGGTCTTGGAAAGACCGTGACCGTTGCCTTCGATGCTAAAGAGTGGCTCAAGGAAAACAAGGGCAGGGTTTTATATCTCTGTCATCAGAACGATATTCTCGGCCAAGCTCAGCAGACGTTCGAGTCAATCCTCGGTAGCGGTTACACTTACGGATTCTATACGGGTAGGGAAAAAACAGCCCACGGGGCAGATTTTCTGTTCGCCTCCTTCCAGACCATGGCGAAGAATACTCAAAGGGTGTTTTCGTCAGACGAATTCGCATACATCATTGTTGACGAGAGTCACCATTCGCAGGCGCCGTCTTATCTGAAGATCGTGGAATACTTCAAGCCGAAATTTCTGCTTGGAGCGACTGCCACGCCAGATCGTGCCGATAGTCTCAATATCCGCTCGGTTTTCGGCGAGGAAGTTTACAATCTTCCTCTCGAGAAAGCTCTTGCACAGGGACTGCTCACTAGAGTGAACTATCGCCTCGTCACGGACGAAATATCTCTCGACGAGGTCAACAGGACTAACGTCGAAGATTGGTCTCTCGAGGATATCGACCACAATGTCTTCATTCCCAAACGGGACGAAGAAATTTCCGCCTCAATCGATCGGCATGCGGCTGAACTTGAAGATCAGAGGATCATTGTCTTTGCGAGCACTATAGCTCGGGCCGAGCAGTTGGCCCAGCGCATTTCGGGAAGTATAACCATTCACTCCGAAGTTCCAACCAAGGAGAGATTGGTCAGGCTCGAAATGTTTCGCCAGGGAATGGTTCGTGCGGTGATCACTGTTGATTGCTTTAACGAAGGTATCGACATACCAGAGGCTAATGTAATTGTGTTTCTGCGTTCGACGACCTCGATGAGGATATTTTATCAACAGCTTGGTCGGGGCCTACGCCTCTCTCCAGGGAAAGATAAAGTTATCGTCCTCGATTTCGTAGGAAATGCAGAGCGACTCGTCATGCTCAAGGAACTTGCTGATGCAATTGGTATTCACTATTCGGAGGAAATGGCTGCTCGTGTAAACAAGCGGCAGAATCCCTTCGATATCAAATTCGATGAAAAGGCTCAGGGCGTTCTGGATCTCGTCAAACGCATTCGCGTGAAACGAGTCGCTGATGTGCCTGATCTGCTCTTAGAGTATTCACCCCGCAACCCATTGTCTGCATCGAGTATCTCAGCCAAAAGCTGGAAAGATGTCTGGTGGAAATGCGGAAGATGCGAACATGAATGGCAAGCCAGCCCTGCCGCTAAAGCATATGGGAGGCAGTGTCCCAAATGTGAAGGACAAGTAACTGCGGAAAATAATCTTGCAGTTCTCCGTCCAAACCTCGCTAGGCAATACACAAGCCGAAATCTTCTCCCTGCAGATCAAATAATAGGGAAGACGAAAGAGATAGCTTGGTGGAAATGCCCTAAGTGCTCCTATGAATATGGGGCCAGACCTTACAGCCGCATATACCGAAGCGATGGCTGTCCTGCATGTGCGGCAGAAATGCCTGCATATAAAGACAACTTGGCGTTTCATTCACCCAAACTAGCACTTGAATACTCTTATACCAACATGCTCTCACCGGAACATGTCGGCTTCAGAACTACATTCGGGCGTTGGTGGATTTGCTCGGACTGTGGCAACAGCTATCAAGCGAGCGCGCTAGCTAGGGATAATGGAAAAGGCTGTCCAAGATGCACCGCTAAGGTCCCCACGAAAGTGGTCAACCTTATAACGACCCACCCTTTCCTTGCGGAAGAATATTCCTCCAGAAACAGGAAATCGGCAGACACGATTCTTGCTGATACCGACGAACAGTTGTGGTGGGTATGCTCTTCTTGCGGCCGTTATTGGCAAGCAAGTGGAAGGGAACGACTCAACGGAAAGATTTGTCCCCATTGCCCCAAGCTGATACCGGTTTCGGTTGAGTAAGTTGTTTATTTGAATCACGGGCCCCGTTGCTTACGCGCGGGGTCTTTTTGTACATTTTTATTGACATACTAATGAAATTATGATATCCATTACCCTAGAAACTTTGAAAAATAGGAGCTTAAAAACCTCCGCAAATAGAAAGAAAAACCTATGTTTGAATCCAGATTCTATCAAGACGATTGCCTACGGATCCTTCAAAAGGTTCGACAAAAAGGCATACTTCGGGCGCTCGCTATAATGGCAAGTGGTCTCGGAAAGACGGTTACGATGGCCTTTGATGCCCTTAGTTTTCGAAAGCAATTTCCGAAGGCTCGGGTGCTCTACATTTGTCATCAAAATCAAATATCCAATCAGGCTCGTGGCACCTTTGAAGCGATCAACGGCAACAGTTGTACATATGGTTATTACAACGGCATCGAGAAGATCGCACACTCAGTAGATTTCCTGTTCGCTTCATTTCAGACAATGAGAACGCACATGAAAAACTTTCGTCCAGACGAGTTCGACTATGTGGTTGTTGATGAAAGTCATCACACATACGGCGACACTTTTTTGGATGTAGTGACCTACTGGAAGCCCAAGTTCCTGTTAGGGATGACGGCGACACCTGACCGCACTGACTGTCAAGATATACGCAAAGTTTTTGGTCAGGAGGTATTCTACCTTCCGCTCGAAGAAGCACTTGCTCAAAGCCTGCTCACCCCGGTCGATTATCGCTTGATGACGGATGAAATTCGACTCAAGAAGACGATCGAGTCGGCTGAACGGCGCTTGAGTTTGAAGATGCTTAATCGCACGATTTTTGTCCCAAGAAGGGATGAAGAAATTGTACGAATTATCCATAAACACTCACAAGAACTTCAAGAACCGAAGATTATCATCTTCTGTCAGTCGATTCAGTACGCTGAAGAATTGGCAAAGATCATGACTGGGTCAATGACGATTCATTCGCGCGTATCGCTCAAGGAGAGGATTGTTCGAACAGAATTGTTCCGCCAAGGGCTCATCACTACGTTACTGACTGTGGATGTTTTTAACGAAGGTATCGACATACCGGAAGCGAATGTTATCGTGTTCCTTAGGACCACAACATCTCACGTAATATTTTTCCAGCAACTCGGGCGCGGTCTGCGTCTGAGTGCTGGAAAGGATCGTGTGGTTGTTCTCGACTTTGTGGGTAGTTGCGAGCGAGTCAAAACCATCTACACTCTGTGGGACAATGTGAAAGCTCGCAGACAAAAAGTCATCAGTGCCACACCTGCTGCGAACCGAAACATGGGGAATCATACTTCTCGGAATATTGATCCCTTTTACCTCAATATGGGCGTCGTTGACTTCGAGGAGAAAATCCTCAAGGTGGTCGATATCGTTCGCAGGATCAATGACGGGTTTACTCGGGAGGAATGCATCTTGATGCTTCAGGCTTTTGCCGCACGGCTAAAGAGATCGCCCACACAAAAAGAAACCCATAAAAACAGACAGATGCCGAGTCAGTCTCTATATTGTAGGTACTTTGGTAGCCACACTGAGGCATTGAAGGCAGCGGGGCTTGCAGTCAATCAGATTCGAGATGTAACCGATGAAGAACTTCTTGAACAACTCCGAGGTGTCCAACAGAGGCTCGGTCACTCACCTTCTCAGGGAGAACTCGCACAGGCTTCGAAAGACGGCTTGTGTTCTTGTGAACCTATGTTCCGTGAGCGCTTTGGATCGTTAAACGAGGCGCTTAAGGAAATTGGCTCAACACCTGCTCGGCAAGTTGGTCTCACAAAGATGGAGCTTGTCGCTCAGCTTCAGAAGCTGAAGGAGAAGGTCAAACGAGTTCCAACGGTTGAGGATCTGATTGAAGCGTCAGCACAAAAGAAGATGGCAAGTTATTCTGTTTTCCGTAAGCACTTCAAGACCTGGAACAATGCACTTAGAGAAGCAGGCCTTACCGATAAAAAGGTCGAGGTACCTCACTATACCGAGGCAGAGTTGGTGGCTGATTTGAAAAAAGCCAACAGTATTCTGGGGCATGCACCAACGACTGGGGATATGAATCGTCTTCGTAAGCAAGGGAAATTGAAAGTGGGAAGTCTCGGGGCTTTCTACTGGCGATTCAAGACTTGGAATAATACCCTCAAAGTCGCCGGATTGAAATAACGGTGTATTGCACATTCACACGGGGCTGGAGTAACATCCGGCCCCTTTTTATATTTAGGATTCACTGCCTTGTTATTCAAATTTATCTTATTTTTCATTTAGTTCAGCTAATGCTAAAATGTAAAACATAGTGACTATTTCAAAACCATGAAAACAACATTTCAACGCATAATAACAAAAGATAATATAGAACTTGCCGGTCTTTTGTATGAACCAGATGAAGGATCAAATAAGGTACTTGTTCATGTGCACGGTATGGCAGGCAATTTTTATGAGAACAAGTTTTTAGATTTTCTAGCTCATACTTTAACTGCCAACGGTATTGCTTTTTTCGTTTTCAATAATCGTGGTTGTGAATACATAAAAGATATGTTTAGGGTTGTGGATGGTTGGAGAAAAGTTGTTCGTATTGGTGATACCTACGAAAAGTTTGAAGATTGTATATTGGACATTGAAACAGCGATTAATTTTGTGGAACAGAAAGGGTTTACCGAGATACATTTATCAGGTCACAGCCTCGGTGGTCCAAAGGTTGCATACTATGTGTCAACCACCAAAGATAGACGGTTAAAATCCGTGATCTTTTTGTCTCCAGCAGATATGGTCGGTTTGGCTAAGTTGGATAAAGATTATGCGGTGGACATAAAAATGGCTAAAGAAATGATAGCTCAAGGTAAAGGCAAGGAGATAATGCCAAAGATTATTTGGGGCGAAGGTCATTTGACTGCCGACACTTATATGGATTTATCAGATGACAAATCCAAAGTCGCAATATTCAATTTCTATAATTCTAAGGATAAATTTTATGTCCTATCTACCATATCTATTCCCGCGATGACTATTATGGGCAGGAAAGATGGTGCTTTGAGTATTCCCATTGAACAGACAATGGAAATTATTAAAAAAGTGATGACTTCATCAAAGAGAGTTGAAACTATCATATTGGGTGATGCCAATCATCAATACGATGGTTATCAGCAAGAATTGGCTGATACTGTTAAAACATGGATTCAAAAAATGTAAAAATTGTAGTATTTGTACCAGAAACTCACACCGACATGGTCCGTGAAGCTATGGGCAAGGCTGGTGCTGGTAAAATTGGTAACTATAGTTCTTGCTCGTTTTCATCAAAAGGAGTCGGAAGATTCAGACCAGACCAAGGAGCTAATCCCTATATTGGAGAAGTCGGGAAGTTTGAGGAAGTTTTTGAAGAAAGAATTGAAGTGATTTGTCCAAGAGAGAAACTCCAAGATGTGATAAAAGCAATTAAGGAAGTTCATCCGTATGAGGAGGTTGCCTTAGATGTCTATCCTCTGGAAAATATATGATTGAAATTAAAGCATTATTTGGAATACTCTCGTCATTCTTTGTCCTTATTGGTGGAATACCATATTTAAAAGATATTCACCAAGGCAAAGCGCACCCTCATGTACTGAGTTGGCTTGGTTGGGCTTTTATCACGGCCCTTGGGGCAAGTGCGATGCTTGCTGAAGGAAGTACGTGGGCAGTTGCAATATTATTTGCCAATACGTTGCTGTGTCTTTCGGTTGCAGGATATTCGATAGTGAGAAAGGTGGGGGTTTGGTCAACTGGTATGTACGACTATCTATTCTTTGGGTTAGGTATTCTGGGTTTAATCCTCTGGCAGGTTCTTGATGTACCAGTCATTGCTCTCGTGTGTGCAATTCTGGCGGATCTCTCATTTGGATTGCCAACAATCATCAAGACCTATAAAGACCCGACAACTGAAACTCCTTTTGTTTGGGCTACAGCGACAATATCCGGCTTATTAAGTTTGTTCGCTGTTCAAGATTTTGCTTTCCATGAAATGGCATATCCTCTTTATCTTTTTATATACGACACAATTGTGCTCTTGCTCGTGGTAAGAATAATTTATCGTCCTAACAATAAAAATATATGAATATAAATCTTGGAAATCTTTTTATTTCTTTGCCGAATGTTCAGGTTTTGGAGGATTTAACTAAGGCCGTAAAAAATATATGAAAATTCCCAGAAAAAAACTCAAAAATGGTTTTGAAATGCCTGAATATGGATTGGGTACATGGCAGATGGGTGGTCGACATGAAAGAGATCAGATGAATGACGATAGAGCGGATATTCTGGCAATACAAAATGCTATTGAGAAAGGTGTAACTCATATTGATACTGCCGAAATGTACGCGAATGGACATTCTGAAGAACTGATTGCGACTGCTATCTTAGATAAAAATATAAACAGAGAAAATCTTTTCATCGTTTCTAAAGTACCCGGAGAGCATCAGGGGTATGAAGGAGTCATAAATGCCTGCAGGGGAAGTCTTAAAAGGTTGAATACTGACTACCTCGATCTTTATTTATTACATGATTATGATGTGGATGATTTTCCTTTAAGAGACACCATCAAGGCTCTCTGTGAACTGAAGGAGATGGGTTTGGTGAGGAATATTGGGGTATCAAACTTTGGCGTAGAGCATCTCAAGGAAGCCCAAACGTATAGTAGATATCCCATAGTGTGTAATCAAGTACACTACAATCTAAGGGTGAGGGAAGCTGAACATAGTGGATTGCTAAAATATTGCCAGGAAAATGATGTCATGGCCGTAGCCTATAGACCAATAGAGAAGGCGAATATCCTCGACAAAACTCCTGCTATAATAGAAGAAATATGCAAAAAATATAACAAGACTTTTGCACAGGTTGCTATCAATTGGCTGATCTCTCAGTCAAATGTGGTGACTATATCAAAGACAAGGAGTCTGGAACATCTCAATGAAAACCTAGGGGCAATCGGATGGTATATGGAAAGAGAGGATATAGAGAGGTTGCGTAGAGAATTTCCAGATCAAAAAAATGTTTCCGATGTGATTGCACTTGGTTAAGGCGTTGTCTGTGATGGATTATCAGATATTAATTTAGTATGATTGGGGATGTCTATCCTTTATAAAATATATGAAAATAAAAAAGATCGGGCATTGTTGCCTCCTCATAAAAACTAAAAACCTAACCATCCTTACTGACCCAGGCGCTTTTTCCGTCAACCAAAATTCGATCAAAGGGATTGATGTTATCTTGATAACCCATGAACATGCTGACCATCTACATATTGGTTCACTGAAAGAGGTGGTCTCGAATAATCCAAAAGCTATAGTTCTGACAAATTCCGGAGTCGCGAAAATCTTAGATCAAGAAGGCATATCGTATGAGCTTTTGGAAGGGCGAGATTCCAAACAGATTAATGAAGTCTTACTTGAATCCTTTGACTCCAAACATGAAGAGATTTTTGAACAGGTCGGACAAGTTCAAAATACCGGATATTTTATAGATAATAAGCTTTTCTACCCCGGTGATTCCTACGCCAATCCCGGGAAAGCGGTTGACATTCTGGCACTACCCGTTGCTGGTCCATGGTGTAAAATTCCCGATGCTATTCGGTACACGCTAACTATTAGGCCTAAAAAAGCTTTTCCTGTTCATGATGGAATGCTCCAAAGAGACCGTATAGGAGGTTCTCACAAAATACCGGAAAAGATTTTGACCGAAAATGGTATTGAATTCATCGTCATGAATGATGGGGATGAGAAAGAGTTTTAGATATAAGAAATTATGATCAAAAAAATACTCATAATAGGAACTATTAGTATCTTAGGTTTTATAGCAATTTTTATCTTTATTATTTACTCTTTTACAAATGGAATGTGCAAAGATGAAATAATTGGAAAATATATTTCACCTGACACAAAACATACAATTAATTACTTTGTAAGAGATTGCGGTGCAACTACGGGATTTGTAAATAATATTGAGCTTGATAGTAACTTAATTGTACGAGCAGAACCTAACGATGGTGGCTATGCTCCATTTCGTGTTAGATGGATAGACGATGAGCATATCTTAATCGAAGTTGTCGCGAGTACAACAAGTATGAGGATCTATAAACAACCACTAAGTAATTACAGAGGAATTGATATCTCATTAGATCCTAAAATTATAAGTAGTTATAATGCATACCAAAGACGGTAGTGTTATGGAGTTTAAACCTTAATCAAAAAAGACCCTCCCGTGGGAGAGTCCTCGTAGCCGAAATGTCGCCTGTTATTGATGACTGCGCATCATCATGGACATTTTGGTGTGGTGGCCGGGCTTCATTTTGCCAATACAGCACTTGAGGGCGGGAGGCCGAAACTTGGGGGTGATGATCGTCCGCTCTTTGGTGTCCTGTTCCTTGACCAATTTTTTTGCACTCATTTAGTTATTTGCTTTTTGTTGGTTTTGGTTTGTGCGATTTGTACGATTAGAACTGACCGTGTTAAATAGTAGCGTGTATATACGAGATGTGTCAATATGAGTGACCCTGAGGATAGATACCATAACCGCACAACCCTTGACAGATATTCATCTACAATATAATATACGCAACTGGAAAGTGGTGATATAAACAGATAAAATACAGATTGACAACAACAAACGAAAGGGCCATGTGAAAGCAAAAACTCTGGACATTAAAAAAATGGGCATCATACAGATGCTCCGTGCAATATTCAGTCTCCAAACTCCCGAAGGTTCGGGGTCAAAAGAAAAACAGAAGGACGGAGAAAGACAGTGCGGAGTCATCACTTGTGCTTTGTCACGCCGTCTCTATGCCGCCAACTCAATCATGGTTGATCATATTAATGGTCTCGCGAAAAAACACGCTCACTTGCACGATGATGGCAGGAAGCAGATACCTAAACACGACTGTGAAGCTTTCGCAAATCGGATAAAGCGACTTCATGCCCGTCAGAAGATCCTCAGTGGCTTGCTGTGGCAATCTGTCGGGGAGAGTTTTCCGCAATCTGCCATCAACAGTGTGGGCATCCGAGATGGTTGGATGTTGGTTGATCGGGAAGGTAAATGGAATGATCACATCCCATTCATCAACAAACCGAACAGTATCGCGGACAACTATTTGAACCGCGTGATGAAAATCATCTGTGGCGACTCCGTTTCTTCCGCCAGGGTGATTGCGGGGGAAGGTTTCGGCCCTGTGACTGCCGGCGAGGAAGTCGTCGGCTGTCTCGATGACGAGAAGGTTCGGAGAATCTGGATGATCCTTTCGGATATCAGAAGTGAAGTGACGAAAGAACTCCCGACCGGTCTTACGGATGATAACTTCAGGGAAGTCTTCGGAACCTTGACGATCAATGAGATAGATCGTCTGCGATTGCTGTTGGCACGCTGCGATAAGCTGGTTGAGATTACGACCGCCCTATTTTGGTGTGGTGTTCGGGATACTGTTCCCGCCGCGTCAGACATTCCGGATATTGGCATTCGCCAGGGGTGGAAGGTCGTCAAGTGTGTTCCCGAGGAGGATTACGGTGGCGTAAGGATGGTCATGACCCCCATGGGTCCTGCCATTTCAGTTCCCAGAACTCTGGTGGAATCACTCATGCGTCTGGGGCAGTAGTTGCGTTCACGTCAAATTATCCAAGCGCTCGCCGTTAAGGTGGGCGCTTTTTTATTTATGCATATGTAGGCTTTTGATTGTAATACACCTTGACCACATACGGCATGTGGTATATTAGTATGAACATGAATCCATCAAAAAATATAGCAATCATTACCGGAATTATCGTAATAGCTGCGATCTTAGTTTTTGTCATAAAGTATGCCAACTACTCACCAGAGGTTGTCGATACCGATCCCGTAGCCTGCACCATGGAAGCGAAGATGTGCCCAGACGGCAGTTATGTAGGTCGACAAGGACCTCGTTGTGAGTTTAAGGCGTGTCCAACGCCAACAACTACATCTGTCACCGTACCCGTTGATGAGAATGTCACCCTAGCTGTTGGTGAAAAAAAGAAAATTGACGATCTCACCATTACCCTAAATTCTTTTGTACAAGACAGTCGTTGCCCGATAGATGTCGTCTGTATTCAAGCTGGGGCTGTCACTGTGAATGTAACACTAGCTGACTCTTCTCATTACATAACGAAAAATTTTCCATCAGATGAAATCCCGTATAGTTTTGGAAAGTACCGTATTTCAATTGTAGACATCGCTCCTCCTCGTCAAAATCAGAAAGAAATCTTGCCGAGTCAGTATCGCATTACATTCCATGTAACTTCTGATACTGGCAACGAACTTGATAAAACAAACCTTATCCGTGTCGATTATCCCAAACCCGATCAGACCATAACCAGTCCGCTGATTATCAAAGGAACAGCGAGAGGGAATTGGTTTTTTGGGGCGAGTTTTCCTGTTGTCCTAACCGATTGGGATGGAAGGATCATTGCGGATGGAATTGCAACAGCGAAGAGTAACTGGATGACTGCTGACTTCGTTCCATTTGAAGCGACGCTTACTTTCTCCGTAGATAAAGATGTTTACAGCAGGAGGGGGTCTCTCATCTTGAAGAAAGACAATCCATCTGGTTTACCAGAATATGATGATGCTCTAGAAATTCCTGTGGTATTCGAGTAGCTAGGTCGGACCTCGCTAACCTCTAATTTCTATGTTATAGTGTGCCTTCAGTGAAAAAAGACCAAAACAGGGATAAAAATCAAAAAGGAAAGACTCAGCATATACTAACTGGCATCGTCTCAACCACAAGGAGAGGGGCTGGGTACATAGATGATGTTGATCCCAAGAAAGATTCTATCTATATAGAAGAGGGCAATCTAAATACCGCACTCAATGGCGATACGGTGGAATTTGTCGTGCGTGATGGCAATGTCCGCGGAGTCAAGACAAAGATTGGTAAAGTTACACGAGTCGTAACCAGAGCTAGAGAAAATTTTGTTGGTATTGTAGATAGTATTCAGAATGATGGTTGTTTGATCATTCCAGATGACAAAAAGATGTATGTGAATATTTCTATACCAGCCGCCGAATCAAAGGATCTCAAGAAAGACGATAAAGTATATTTAAAACTTTTACCGTGGAATAATCCAAAAGATTTACCAGTTGGAAAAGTTTTGCGCGTCTTGGGTAAAAAAGGTGTGAATGATGTTGAGATGGAATCTATCGTCCTTGAGCGCGGTTTCGAAGTAGGATTCCCACCAGCTGTCGAAAGGGAAGCGGAGCATATCGGTCAAAACGAAAAGAAAATCACACCCGAAGAGATTGCCAAACGTCTCGATATTCGAAATACACTAACATTCACCATTGACCCTTTTGATGCCAAAGATTTTGACGACGCCATTTCATTCAAAAAGCTTCCAAATGATATATATGAGATAGGTGTACACATCGCCGATGTCTCTCACTATGTCCGTGAAGGTACTGCTCTAGACAAAGAGGCCGTCAAGCGCGGGTGCTCTATTTATTTAGTCGATCGCACCATACCCATGTTACCCGAGGTCTTATCAAATGATGTCTGCAGTCTAAATCCTCATGAAGACAAGTTGAGTTTCTCTGCCATTTTCACGATGGATGCAAAAGGGAAGATAGAATCACGTTGGTTCGGCAAGACGGTGATGAATTCTGACCATCGCTTCACATACGAGACCGCTCAAGCTGTGATTGATGGTGATATTTTGAATACAGAAAAATATTCAAAAGGCATTCAGACCAAAGCTTCCGCTGAAGCTGGTATGAAATATCGTGAAGAACTTGTGACATTAAATAGTTTGGCGAAGATTCTCCAGAAAGAGAAATTCTTCAAAGGCGCTATAGAATTTGAACAAGAAGAGATCAAGTTCCGTCTGGATGAAAAAGGCAAACCTGTTGGCGTGTATTCATATGAGCGTCTGGATACTCACAAGTTAGTTGAGGAATTCATGCTGCTCGCCAACCGTGAAGTCGCGAAGTTCATCTTTGAATCAATAAAGAAAAAGGGACATCGCGATACTGGTGCTATATATCGTATTCACGAAGTGCCTGACAGAGACAAGATCAAGAGTCTGGCTTCATTCGTAAAGACTCTAGGCTACAATTTGAATATCCCGAAAAGCGGAGATGTCACTGCTCGCGATATCAATCACCTCTTGGATCAGATAGAAGATACTCCGCACGAATCACTCATTCGCACAGCCGCTATTCGTTCTATGCAGAAAGCTATTTATTCAACCAAGAATATTGGGCATTTTGGTCTGGCTTTTGATTTCTATACGCATTTCACTTCACCTATCCGTCGCTATCCGGATCTGTTGGTTCATCGTATCCTTCACCAGCACCTCAATCACGAACCTTTCGGCGATCGTGATATTGTGACTTTCCAAAATATCGCCCAGAGTTCTACTCGTCGCGAGATAGATGCTAGTCAGGCAGAGCGTGAGTCTAAGAAATTAAAACAAGTAGAGTATATGAGTACTCGTGTCGGTCAGACTTTCCACGGGGTTATCTCCGGTGTGTCCAAGGGTGGAATATATGTAGAAGAAGTCGAGAGTAAATCTGAAGGCATGATCGGCATGCGCAACCTGGGTGAGGATTATTATATTTTTGATGAGAAGACTTATTCTGTTGTGGGTGAGAAATCCAAGAAGAGATATACTCTAGGAGATCCTATTGAATTTAAGGTCTTGGCGGCGGATCTGGACAAGAAGATGTTGGATTATGGGGTGGTGTAGGAATTGAACACAGAAAATATATTTTGCCTAGTTGTGTGATTATTTCGGTTTGATAAAATAGGGCTACCAGATTGTAGGTTACCTCGGATTTCAAGACAATACATTTCAATATTAGCTTTTATTATTGGCCGAACCAAAATAAAAGCTTGGATTCTAATAACGTTTATGGTGCTAGTTAATAGAATCGACTCCGGATAATACCGGATCCCATGCACCAAGCTTACCTATGAAGTTCGGAAGTAATAGGATAAGTGGGTTATTAACAGTTTCGCTCTCTTGACAGAGAGTTTGGAGGGTGTACTATATGGACATACCTTCTGTTGCTTCGGTGACAGAACGCGAAACCGCAACACAGGGTTGCGGTTTCTGCACTAACTAAGTTATCTTAAGTGAAATTAAATATTTACATTGACGGATTCAATCTATACTATGGATGTCTCAAGAACACGCCATATCGTTGGCTTGATGTACACAAGATGTGTAAGTTTCTTTTCCCTAACGATGAAATTGTAAAGATAAAATATTTCACTGCACCGATAAAGGTTCGCATGAATGATAATGATCCAGAAAAACCAAATCGTCAACAAATATATTTGCGTGCCTTAAGAACTATTCCTATTTTGGAAACTATAGAAGGTGTCTTTTTGAAACATAAAGTATCTATGAAATTGGCAAATAAAGACGGTTATGCCCTGGTCATCAAAAATGAGGAGAAGGGGACTGATGTAAATATTGCGACACATCTGATTGACGATGCTCATAATAATACTTTTGAAAAAGCTGTGGTTATATCGAATGATTCTGATTTGGTAACACCCATTAAGATAATCACAGGGGTAATTAAACTACCAGTTACAGTAATTAGTCCTTTTCGTAAGAATAATATTCAACTCAAGACTGTAGCAACTGATATAAAACAAATAAGGAAAGGATTACTTAGGGTAAGTCAGTTTGAAGATAAATTAATTGATGGTGTCGGTGATTTTTCTGTCCCTGAAAAATGGAGACCGAAATAATGTTCTAATTATGATAAAATGATCTAATATGAAAAAACCAGCATTAACAATATTTGGTTTGGGGAGAATGGGGGCGCAGATCGCAAGGAGACTACACAAGAAGGGTTTCAAAGTCGTGGCTTGGAATAGATCTCCAGAGCCAGTCAAAGCTATTAAAAAGAGCGGAATATTTGGTACGAGTAACATTGAAGAAGCCGTGAATGGTGCGATAATTGGCAAGGGAGCCTCGGGAAAATCAAAGACTTCTAAGCAAACTGTAGGCAAGTCACGAATCTTCTGGATCATGCTGCCTCACGCTATCGTAGATGATTTCCTTTTTGGCAATGATCACCTAGGTCCGCATCTCAAGAAAGGCGATATTGTCATAGATGGGGGCAATTCATTTTATAAAGATAGTCAAAAGAGAGCCGCGCGAATGGAAGAAAAAGGCGTTCATTATTTCGATTGCGGTACATCCGGCGGAGTCTGGGGCGAGAAGAACGGCTTTGCTTTGATGGTTGGTGGCCCGAAGAACAAATGGAAGCTCATAGAGCCTTTTATGAAAGCTCTCTCAGCTGGCGACAATTACGCTTATTGTGGCGACTCTGGTGCTGGTCATTTCGTCAAAATGGTTCACAATGGTATAGAGTACGGCATGATGGAAGCTATCGGTGAAGGTTACGCTGTGTTGGAAGCTAGTTCATTCAAACTCAATCTGGCAGATGTTACGCGTGTATATCAGCAAGGTTCTGTTGTCAGAAGTTGGCTCATAGATCTCTGTCGCAACATTTTTGGAAATGAAGACATCGCATCTACTTCAGGTAAGATTGACGCTACCGGCGAAGGTGAATGGACGGTGAATACTGGCCATGAGCTCGGTGTGGATGTTCGGGTCATAGAAGATGCTTTGAAAGTTAGGAGAGAGTCGGCTGATCCAGAGAATCAAAAGAAATATTCCAACAAGATTGTGGCACTTTTAAGGAAGCAGTTTGGGGGACATGCAACGCATAAGAAGTTATAAAGTTTTAAAGTTATAAGGTTATCCTTCTTCGCATCTCCCTTCGGTCGAGCTACGAAGGACAAGTAAAGTAAATATGATTAAGTTTGTTGAAACAAAGACACCGGTTGATGGCATTGAAGCATTAGCTGGTAATATTTCAAAGTTATTGAATGATGGCAAGAAAGTCTTGTGGTTAGTTTCGGGTGGGTCGAATGTTAAAGTGGCGGTTGAAGTGATGGAAAAGATCCGAGCTGGAACTAAAACAAACCTATTGGCGAATCTAACTATTTCGCAGACTGATGAACGGTATGGTCCAGTCGGACATAAAGATTCTAATTGGCAACAACTGTTGAATGTTGGATTTAATCCAAGTGGTGTGAAAGTTCTGCCAGTGCTCGCTGATCTAACACTTGGAGAAACGACCAAATGTTGGTCACAATTACTTGAGCGAGCTTTCAAGGATAACGATATATGTATAGGTCAATTTGGTATGGGTGCTGATGGGCATATTGCTGGTATCTTGAAGCATTCGCCAGCAACCAGGGGGAAAGAGTTCGTCTGTGCCTTCAAGACCTTGAATTTTACCAGGATAACTATGACTTTCGCCGCGCTCGAACACGTAACGATGTCATATGTATTCGTCTTCGGTCTTAACAAGAAAGAGGCCGTGCAAAATTTACGGAATAAAGATCTTTCTATTGAGGAACAGCCCGCGCAGATTTTGAAGACATTACCCGACGTCACCTTTTTTACGGACTGTCTTGCTCAGTGAATAAATCCGTGTTATACTGTTTAACTAAATAATCTTACAATGTCCCGAGATGAAGTAGTCCTTAGATTTCAAAAGGCATCTTTTGAATATGGTCACAACAAACCGATTCTAGATGAAGTCGATTTTTCTGTGCGCAGAGGTTCCAAGATAACTATCATGGGTCAGAATGGTGCTGGCAAAAGTACTCTGTTTCAACTCATAACCGGAGGGTTTAAGTTGGAATCCGGAGACATCTTCGTAACCGACGGCATAACAATCGCCCTATCGCGACAGGTCATCCCGCGCGATGAACTTGACCTATCCCTGCGAGATTTCTTCGCCAAAGCTTTTGAGGATTCAGCATCTTCTGGTTTACGAAAAGATGCTGGCAAGATATATGATCTTGATCCGAGAATAGATGAAGTCTTGGAAATCGTCAACCTCAGAGGTCACGACAAACTCCATGACAGATTGGTCAAAACTTTTTCTGGCGGACAACAGGCCCGTATTCTCCTAGCTTCAGCACTTATTCAAGACCCAGATCTATTACTTTTGGATGAACCGACGAACAATCTAGACAAAGCTGGTATAGAACACCTCACTCAGTTTTTGGTGAATTACAAGAAGACCGTGATCGTCATCTCTCACGATGCAGATTTCTTGAATAGATTTTCTGATGGCGTGCTCTATCTCGATGTATATACGAAAAAGATTGAACAATATGTCGGCAACTATTTCGACGTGAGAGACCAGATCTCCGCGCGTTTGGAAAAGGAAAATAGGAAGAATGCCCAGCTTGCAAAAGAAATCCAAGAAAATAAAGATAAAGCAAACTTCTTTGCCAATAAAGGTGGACAAATGCGTCTCGTGGCAAAGAGGATGCGCGAAAAAGCTGAAGAGTTAGAGGAAGAAAAAGTTGATGTCAGAAGGGAAGACAAAACTATTCGTAATTTCACCATTCCATCACAACCAGATATGATCGGTAATATCATAACTATCTCCGAATTTGGGACGATGAATTCTAAGACGCATAAGCCTGTAAAAAAGAAAGTAGATATCAAGCTTAGGAAGAATCAACACCTATTATTGAAGGGACCAAATGGTATCGGTAAAACTACTTTGCTTGAGGCTATTGCCAAGGGAGATAACAAAGGCTCGGCTATAACGGATGGGATAAGAGTTGGTTATTATAGACAGGATTTTTCGACATTAAATTTTGAAGATACGGTCTACGATTCTTTGATGGCTGTCATGGAAAGAAAGATTGAGCAAGACATGCGTTCTGTTGCGGCTGGATTTCTAATTACAGGAGAAATGATATATACCAAGATCGGATCTTTATCAGAAGGACAAAAAGGTCTTGTAGCTTTCACGCGTTTAGTTTTACAGAAACCCGGATTATTGATCTTGGATGAACCGACAAATCATATTAATTTTCGACACATTCCAATTATCGCTGAAGCTTTGAGCAAATATGAAGGTGCAATGATCATTGTTTCGCACGTCCCTGATTTTGTAGAAAAAATTCGTATCGATGAAATTTTGGATTTAGAAAAGTAAAAAAGTTATACACAGTTTTTGTGTTTTGAGTATTGTATGTTGATGATATAAGTCTCATAATGTATGTATTCAATATAATAATTTTTGTCGTAAGATTATTGTATTCTATTAGCACATCAAGTTAATATTTTTTCTAATTTAATTCAATATGAAAAAGAAAAAAGCTGTAAAGTCAAAGCGCAAGGCAACGAAGCGCAAGACTACAAAGCGAAAGGCTGCAAAGAGACGAAGATAGTCAGGTAAAGTAAATAAAAACTCCCTCAAACGAGGGAGTTTTTATTTACTTCGTGTTGTGAACTTCTTCAATTTCGCTTTTTTTATTGTTGATAACCAAATCCTCAATATGACTTACGGCTTTCTTGGGAGCATTTAGGAAGCCATTCATGGCTGCCGCTGCCAACCATCCAGAATTCAGCCAGTCAGTTAACCATTCATCTGTATATTCTGGTTCACCTTGTTCCAATCCAGCGCCGATCATGTGAAGCCAGTCATGGTTGTATTCTTCCTGGCGTCCCAGAGTAGGTGACATGATGATTGGTATTCCTAGGGCTGCATAAAACGCCAATTCACTAGGTTTGGTCCATAAGATGTCTGTATCAATAAGAGCACGATTGAATTCATTGAAATACTCATTCTTGGTTTCTTGATAAATTATCCTCAATGATTTGCCCATGAGATCCTTGAGTTCCAGGCTATTTATAGCTTCAATGAAAATGTCCCTAATGGTTTCTGAAGTGCCCGCGACCAAAGTCAGGCTTATTTTATTTTCTCTTATTTTCTTGCTCAGAGAATGTAATATGGTAATGGCAATACTTGATTGGGCACCAGCACCACCAATAGCGAACATTATATTTAATGGTTTATCCATTTCGGCCTTGGTGTAATTCCATCCCAGATAGACCGGTAAAGTAGATTTGTATTTCTCATGGTACAGACCCTTGGGATCTAATTTTGCCAGACGGCGCATGAGTGAAGAGATTAGGGTGTCCATAGTATTGCTGTCACCTATGGCTTCTTCGGGCAAAGGGAAACCTGTGACGACGATATTTTCTGTTTTTACTCCGTACATGATCAGTCTTTCTTTGGCGCGAGGAGTTGGAGCCAAATAGATTATCCTACTTTGAGACGGATTCAATGGTACCCAAAGTCTCGAAATATCTGTGTCCGTGCATAGGCAAAATATTTTTCCTTTGTAACCATGTACCTCAGCCAATAGTGCTGGCATGGGGAAAGAGGTAATCATCGGCAATGGGGATTCATTCAAGGTCTTTATGAGATGTTTTCCGAAACCCATTTTGATGAGTAGATGAGTTGTTCTGACTTGAGTTGTTGGATGAGATAGATCACGACGCGGATAGAACTTTTCTATTCTCTCTATGTAGTTGATGAGATGGAATACTGTTCGCCCGAAGATTGGGAAGCCTCTGAATCTGGATAATAATTCATAAGATCTCCGTGTGACAGCCCAGACCCACTTGTCCTTGGTTGGTATTCCGGGGTAATTATTTGCGGAGATAATCTTTGCTCCACCCACATTCCATTTCTGAGGAGTAGTTGAAAGTCTGAGTAATGGGTGCAGGGCCCTTTCGTGACCATAACCCATATCCACCGAGATTACGTAAGCTTTTCCAGATTCTGTAGACATTTTTTATTTAATGAAATTCTCAATAGAGATATCAGGCACATTCGTATATCGCGGATTTTTCACCAAAGTCGGTTCGCCATCTTTTTCAATTACAAAATAAGCAAAACCACCCATCTTCTTCACGGGTTCATAGTCTGCATGCTTCGGGAATGCTGGATCGTCATTAATATTAACCGGACTATTATCTATCGTAACAAGCCATGTCTTGCCGATATTGACGAGTAGATGACCAGCAAATGGAGGTATTGTGATAGAATCACCGGCTTTCAGTCTGATAGCTTGTGCTGATACGATCCCATCATCAATAAATGTGCCGTCAGAAGATTTCTTCCTAGTTTGGAACAAGACGATGGCTTCACCTTCCAATACTTTGTAAACCTCCTCAAAATCATCTATGTGATAGTGCCCGTAAGTCTTTATATACTCACCACCGACCGTTCCGCTTTCCATAACTGTGATATTTTGCATTTCTGCACCGCCGCGAATCATATAATAGAGCGTTTCTGGGCCGGAAGCATTTGGTTGCATCGAGACTTCGCGCATATCTTCCAATGTACGCACAGCTAGACGTTTGTTCATTACATAAGTATACACCAAGATCCGATCTTGGTGTAATAAAAAACCCACGAGTATTTCATCGTGGGTGTGAATACGAGAGATTGTTAGTCAACCGTACTCATGATCTCTTTGAGCTTCCTACAGCCCTCAGCGGGAAGGCTAAGATCGCGAGAGTCAAAGAAGTATAAACGCGTGACCTTCGGAAAGGTCATGATGCCCTCTATCTCTTCAGCATCATCCGGATATGCCTTCGCGAATACCACCGTCTCTCTTTTCTTGCGGACGAGGAACTTCTTGACTGCGCTATTCGTTGACGGCGTGAAGGTGTCCACGATTGTGATAACCGATTCATCACTTACGAATTCATGGGCTCTCTTCTTGGCCGATTCTACATCGCGATACTCTTCTATGCGCGCGTTCTCCAGATTGTGGAACCTACCGAGCATCATGTATGCCCCCAATAGTTCATCAATCTTCCTCTCGATCCACCAGTCTCCCTGTTCCAGCAATTCTTCGCGCGTAACCATTCCATTTTTGTACATGTATTTGACCAATCCTTTGCCGACCATATACTCGAAGAAACGGCTGTATGGGTTACAGTAGAGACCGCGGAACATCAGGGCCCGTAATTTTAAGAAACGAGCCAGACGCTCCCCATCTCTGAATACGAGCGAACCGTTGTAACACCGCGCACTTTCCCAGACGGCGCAGATGTGAGGATCATTCATGACGATATCCGCAACGGCGTAGAGGTTGGTGCTACGAGTATCCTTTTTGGTAGGCGTACCCGTTCCCAAGTATGCGACCACATCTCTAGCTGTGTAGGAACTCTTGTCCGCTATGTCTAGGATCCGTCCGAGCAAACCTTCACCCAGTATGGTCCGCACCAAGAGATCACGGTCAATGCCGAAACGCTCTTTGTATTTTTCCCAGTCTTCACCAACTAGCAGTTCGGGATAATGGATATCTTCGTCGAAGGCTTCGGGATCTATAAGCTTCACCGAATCTCCACCTGCTGGTGTCAACGCATCATGACTGATGGCTGCCGTGAGCAGGGTATTGGCTGTCTTGGTATCTAATCCGATATTGGCAGAGATTAGATTTGCTACGGTGAATGCGTCCAGTGAGTGGCAATAACGAGTGTGTCCAAACATCATCGCCACCGTTGAACGATCATTTTCTTTCAAGACCGGATCGTGCAAGAAGCTCAACTGTTTGACTTGGGACAATCGGTGTAGATGGAAGACTACGCTCGCTTCACATGCCATACCAGCATCAGGGATGACATAGCCAAATCCCATGAAAGGGAACTTGGGAACGATTGCCAGAGGATCTATTCCATCTCCGATGGCATATTGGCAACGCAAATATCTGCGCACGAACGGCGGTAGATGGCCCATCCATTCAGGTTCAAGTTTGGTATCCATTGAACTGGATGGTCCATCATTGCTTACATAGCGACGATTCAAGTTAGTCCTCGCTATGTGTAGCATCTCCAAAGACATTATGCCCGCAATTCGCGAACCACTTAGCGGCACCATTCTAAGCTTCGCACAAATCTCTTTGAACCATTCTTGCTTTGGTAACCATTTAACCAATTTGCCCAAAGACTGAGGACTCACCGGTGTATTGGGAAGATATGCCACATTGCCGACGATAGGTACGCCGGCAGAGGCATACATAGATCGTACGGAATGTTGTATTTTCATATTGTTATTTCAAAGGGTTTTCTGTTTTGACATTACATATAATTATAAATGTTGTCAACCCAAGATCCGATCTTGGAATAGGGGATACCTCCTATTCCCACCATTCCCCATAGGTGGTATAATCTCCTTGTTATTAAAAGATAATCAAAAAATATGGCAACAACCAATTCTGCGTTTATGAAACCTTTGAATGTTAGTCCTGAACTCGCCGTTGTAGTGGGTAATGGACCAATGCCTAGATCTGAAGTCGTCAAGAAACTCTGGGTTTATATAAAAGGTAAGAATCTACAGGATCCTAAGAATAAGCGTAATATCGTCGCTGATGAAGCTTTGAAGAAAGTATTCGGCGGTAAAGATGTCGTCAACATGTTCGAGATGACCAAACTTGTATCAAAGCACCTCTCCTAATAACTCCAGAGATTATCTCATCTACAACATAAATCCCCAGAACACCCTGGGGATTTATGTTTTGAGGGGAAACACCTGAAGTTATCCACAGTTTTTATTGACTGGTGAACGGTAGTTCACCTATAATTGTAATGTACTAGAAAACATTACGAACATGAGCAAACATCAAACAATAAAAGCTATACGCACCGAGATCGACAGGCTCAACCAAGAGATTGATCTCAGAATCATTCGTGGTATGTCATATAGGCATCAGTCTCTGCGACACAAGTTCCTGATGCGTCAGCTCGACAGACTCATGCCGAGGAAGTCTTGGTTTGCCAGACTGCCGAGCCTTGCGTCCGCTTTTATGTTCTAGGCTATGACTGATAACTACAAAAACAAAATAATCTCTTTTTATAAAAGAACCAAACGCATGCCAAGCTATACCGAGATTATGACCATGCTCGGTTTCAAATCCAAGAACGCTGTTTACAAACTGGTCAACAAACTGATCGGTGAGGGTGTCTTAGATAAAGATTCTACGGGTAGGCTCATACCGAACAAACTAATTGGCGAAGTACCTCTATTGGGTCTAGTTGAAGCAGGTTTCCCGACACTTGCCGAAGAAGACACTACCAATACTCTCAATCTTGATGATTATCTCATTGAGCACAAAGATTCCACATACTTATTACAGGTCAAGGGTGACTCTATGATAGATGCCGGTATACAGGAGGGTGATCTTGTTATTGCCGAACGCAAGAACGAGCCCAAAGATGGAGATATTGTGATCGCAGAAGTAGATGGTGGTTGGACCATGAAATATTTCCGCAAAAAGGGAAGTACAGTGTATTTAGAACCAGCCAATCGTGCTTATAGCCCCATCTATCCTGAGCATGACCTCAAGGTTGCCGCTATCGTCAAAGGGGTTGTCAGGAAGTATTAATCCTTCGCTCGCTAATCGCGAGCTCAGGATCAAAGCCGAATGGTCCCGAGACTTTATCCCGAATTTATCTCTTTTTTATCAGGAATTTATCTTTGTTTGATAGGCTGTGATTATTATTAAATTAATAATCACAAATATGTCATTGGAACAAAAAGACCTTGAGATTATAGAGCACTTGATATACAAAAACGCCGACGATATTGCCATCTCCATAGCTAGGAGTTTTGAGAGATTGGAAGAGCGTGTAGATTCTATGGAATCACGGCTGTACTCCAGATTATCTGAACTAGAGGATAGGATAGAAGCTGGTCGCCAGGACACTGCTGATACTTTCGGCGAAATTAGAGATGAGATGCGGGAGATATTCCGTCGGAGAGAGGCGTTGGAACTTGATTAAATTCTTTTTATGACGATTCCTTCCGGTGTATCCTTGAGTGTGTATCCACGAGATTCTATCTCAAGACGCAAGGCATCTGCTTTTTCCCAATCCTTCTCTCTTCGAGCTTCTTCGCGCGCGTCTGCCAGGGCAGTTATTTCTTCAGGAATTGGCTCATTGGTGGCACGAGGTATTGCATCCAATCTCAAACCGAAAACTCGGTCAAAATCCAATAAAGTTGCCCTTTTGTCAGCCTCCTTTTGGGCAGTATCTTTTATCAATTCCCAGACCAAAGCAATAGCTTTTGGCATGTCCAAGTCATCATTGATGAAAGCTCTGAAGCGTTCTGTGTAGCTCTCTATAATATGACCGCCCTCTGAATACTCAGATATAGTTGCCATGAGCCTTATGAGGGCATTTTGAGCCCCTTTGACCGCTTCTAGGGTGAAGTTCAGGGGTGTGCGATAGTGTGCCGTTAAGAGCCAATAACGATAGGCGAGAGGGGATACGAACTCCTGTTCCAGATCTGACATCTTAACAAAATTATTCTTTGACTTTGCCATCTTCTCATCGTTGGCAGTCATGAACCCTCCATGCATCCAATAATGAACAAATGGTTTGCCTGTGGCCGATTCTGATTGGGCGATTTCATTTGTATGATGTGGAAAGATGAGATCAGATGCACCTGTGTGTATGTCTATTGTAGATCCAAGAGCTTTCATTGACATTGCCGAGCACTCTATGTGCCATCCTGGACGACCAGAACCAAATGAAGCATCCCAACTGACATCTTTATCTCCTGGTGTAGAGAATTTCCACAGAGCGAAGTCGCTAGGATTTTCTTTGTCGTATTCATCATTAGTGATTCGTTCTCGATGAGTGTCGGAAGGTTTGAGATGGGCTAGTTCTCCATAATTCTTCACTTTAGAAATACTCAAGTACACACCATCTTCCGCTTTGTAAGCGATTCCTTTTTCTAAGAGAGTATCTATGAGCCTTATCATCTCGTCTATATTTTCTGTGGCGCGCATTACATTATGTGGTCGCAGGATATTCAGAGAAATAGACTCACTCATAAAAAGTTCCTCGTATTTCTTGGTCAATTCTCCTAGTGGTATTTTTTCCCGATGACTTCTATTGATCGTCTTGTCGTCAACATCAGTGATATTCATGACTTGTTTAACCTTGAGATCATTGTATTCCAGGACACGACGGACGATGTCTGCCATGATAAGGGTACGATAATTGCCAATATGCGGGGTGTCGTAGACAGTGGGTCCGCAGTTATACATAGAGACCTCACCTTCTTTGATAGGTTTGAAGTCTTCTATCTTGCGTGTCAGAGTATTGTATATTTTTATCGATCCCATGATAATGTTCTGATTACAGCCATTTCCTCTTTTTGAAATAGAACCAAATACCTATTGTCAGGATTGCCATGAACCCGATTATTATCCACCAACCGGATGATCCTTTTATGAGTGGTACTGATATGGCTGGTATGGTGAATATTGCAGCAATGAAAGTGATAGGATAGAAGACGAATGAGACCAAGGTCAAGACTTTTATGATTTCATTCTGTTTGGCATTCAATAGAGAATCATTGGTCCTGCGTAAATCAGCCAAGAGTTCTCTGGCGTTTTTTATCAATTCGTGAATTATATTGAATTCACCACGGATACTCCAGACATATGAATTAAAATCGGCGCCAAAAAGTTCTTTGGCATCAATCTTGATCATCTTGTCCCAAATATCGCGATGTATACTAGCTGTTTGTTCAATATCTATCAGTTCTCGACTGAGATTGGACAAAACTTCTACCATCTTGCGTTCATCACCACTGAAAGTTCTGGTCTCTGCCTCTAATAGAGCGTCTTTGATATTTTCTAGATCGTCTATCATGCCAGAATATATCCTCCTCACCATGTAATAGAAAAGCATGCCGGCATGTTCTATCTTCTCATCTTTGTTGAGAATTGAATTGGCGTCAAAGATCTTACCGAAATATTCTAGCTGTTCTATGGTATCGGTGCGGGATGTTATGAGGAAATTCTTACCGATCACGAAATCTATCTCTCTATCAGCGATCTCGTAACTGACTCCATTTTTCACTCGTGTTGGTAATGTCAAAACTACCAATAAATAGTCTTTGTAGAATTCAACTTTGGCTAAAGAAGAAGATCTCTTGAGTTCCTCTCCGACTAGTGGGTGTAGTCCGTATCTTCTGACCAACCCAGATGCTTCTTCGTCTGTCGGGGATTCTGTATCCAACCAGACTATTCCACTGTATGTGTGTGTTGTAATCATGAGGATATTATAGCGCCAAGCGAGGATTCGTGGAAGCTCGCTTACACAGAATCCGAGCGCAGGCGATATATGAGCGAAGCGAATATAGCGTCTTTATTTGCTCAACACTACTCGTTTATGCAATAATACCTTCACTATGAATTTTCAGAACAAGAAATTGGCGTACCTATTATTCGGTTTGCCTATAGGCATTTTTCTTTTGCTGATAGGTGTATACATCGGTAGGCACGAAAAGCCCACTGCTGATTTTTCATCTTTGAATAACACCGAGGTTGTTAGCAAGGAACAGTTCTCGGCCTTTTGGAAGGCCTGGCAAATTCTCGATGAGAAATTTGTCACTGCTACCAGTACTAGTCCACAGAGTAGGGTATATGGTGCCATTCAGGGACTAGCCGCATCATACGGAGATCCTTATACCGTATTCTTTCCACCAGTAGAATCCAAGATTTTCCAAGATGACATTTCTGGCGCGGGTTTCGAGGGTGTCGGTATGGAGATTGGTATAAAGAACAAGCAACTCCAAGTAGTATCTCCTCTCAAAGATAGTCCGGCTTTCAAGGCGGGAGTCAAGGCTGGTGATTACATTCTATCTATAAACGGGACTTCAACTTCAGGGATGAGTACTGATGCCGCTGTGAAGTTGATCCGTGGCCCAAAGGGGACAAAGGTCATTATCAATTTTTTGACGCCAGGAGCTACGAAACCCATCGACAAGACCATAGTTCGTGATCTTATAAACATACCAGTTCTGGATAGTTCAGAAAGACCGGGAGGCATCTTTGTTATCAGACTTTACAGCTTCACTTCCAAATCAGCGGATCTGTTCCGTAATGCATTGCGTCAGTTTGTCTCTTCGGGAGATCACAAACTGATCTTGGATCTACGTGGCAATCCAGGTGGGTATTTGGATGCTGCTTGGGATATGGCTTCATGGTTCCTGCCAGCAGGGAAGGTTGTCGTCACAGAGGATTTCGGCAACAATCGTGAGCCTATTATATACAGGAGTAAGGGCTACAATATATTTAATGACAACCTGCAGATGCTCATCCTGGTAGACAATGGTTCAGCTTCAGCTTCGGAAATATTGGCAGGGGCTTTGGCAGAACAGGGGATAGCGAAACTGGTAGGCATGAAGACTTTTGGCAAGGGTTCAGTTCAAGAATTAGTCTCAGTGACTCCCGATACATCACTCAAGGTCACTGTAGCTAGATGGCTTACTCCGAAGGGGCACAATTTGTCACACGACGGTCTGGAACCAGATTATCCGGTAACGATTACAGACAAGGACATTACCGCTGGTAAAGATGTTATCATGGAGAAGGCAGTTGAGCTTATGAATTCACGACCGTAGATAGTTTGTCCAAGGTCCGACCTTGGACAAAATATTCATTTATTAAATAAAAAATACAAATGAAAGTCATTCTACTCAAAGATGTCGCCAAGTTAGGTAGGAAGTATGATGTGAAGGAAGTGTCTAGTGGTCATGCTATAAATCTACTCATTCCACAGGGATTGGTTGTTTCAGCTACACCTGAAGCTTTGAAGCGTTTTGAACTAGAAAAAGCCAAGATGGTAGGTGAAAAGAAAGTACATGAGGATCTATTAGCCAAGAATATAAAAGATCTGGAAGATGTCACCTTGAAGATTTCCGGTAAAGCCAATGAAAAGGGACACCTCTTTGCAGGTATTCATAAAGAAGAGATTGTCGCAGAATTATTGAAACAGACACAGTTACGAGTTGACCCGACATTTATTGTCATGGAACATCCATTAAAGGAAGTGGGGGAGTTTGTTATTGAAGTGAAGGGGGGTGGGAAGACAGCAAAACTGAAGGTGGTAGTCAGTAAGCAGTAGTTTGTAAACAAAAATTGCCCCGAGCTTATCGGGGCAATTTTCTATACTTATATCACATGCACGATCTTCCTTCGAATGATGTCGTTATTGAAACCGAGTTTTCTCTTTGAACTAAATGAAACCTTGCCTTCTTTGAGAGCCAAGAGGGTATAATCTTTGCCTACTGAGACATTCCTGCCAGGAAGGACGGTTGTACCACGTTGGCGGACGATGATCTGACCAGGCATGATGTGCTGACCATGGTTAACCTTAACCCCCAGATATTTTGGGTTTGAGTCTCTTCCGTTTTTGGTTGTACCTGCCGCTTTTTTATGAGCCATGGTGGTTGATTAATGAAGTTATTGAATTAGATGAATAGTCTAGCATAAGGCTCAAAAAAGCTCAAGATTAGAGGGCTCCCGCATAGTCATTCCTATAGAACGGCTCTGATTAGCCCTATTTTAGGTGTAAAATACGGCTCTGTTGAGCCGTATTATAGCATTAAAGGGCTTGACTTTATAGACCAGAGGTGCTAGACTATATGTACAAGTGAGTTATAAGGACACCATGTCTAAGTAACTCGCTTTTTAATTATGATTGAACTTACAACTGGCGTGGTCTTCCTTATGTCATCCATGTATGGATCGGCCCAGGGAGCAAACCACAGCAAAGCGATTGCAAATCATGTATTCTCAGAGGATCAGGTAGCAGCAGTAGTTGAAAGCTCATTTATAGAAACAAATACTCCAGAGGCTATGGAAGCATATCTCCGCAAGGAATTTGCTGACAGGCCTATATTGGTAGAGATTGCCCGTTGCGAATCAAATTTCAAACAGTTTGACGAAAACGGCCTCGTCGTCCATGGACGCGTTGACTCCAGAGACATCGGTCTCATGCAGATCAACGAACACTATCAGGGTGATACTGCCAAGAAGCTTGGTCTTGATCTATACACATTAGAAGGTAACATGGAGTATGCTGAGCATCTATATGATGAACAGGGTACAAAACCATGGAATGCTTCATCTAAGTGTTGGAATAAGGATCTTGCTAGGAAGTAATTGAGCTCAAACTCAACTACGCATTAACTATTATTAGGTATCAGAAAAGTTATAGAAACAAAAGCCCCAAGCCTAAAAGTGAGGGGCTTTTGTGTTGGGAGGGTATTCGAAAATAGGTCTCTAAATTCAATGGTGTAAGTCCTAATGTCGTACAACTAAGGATGACTTCCTAGTAGATTTCAATGATGAATTGATGAAGATTATTGACAAAGTTCAGGATTGATAATAGTATACAATTGAACAAAATTGATCTATATGAAAATACTAAAAAAGGTTGCATTGGCTGATCCCATAAGGATAGCTGGGAAGCGTCTTGTGTGTTCAGCTTGTAAAGCAGAATTTGAGCTGGAAGTAAGCGATGGGTCGTCAATCAGGGAAGCTGTTCTTCTTGAAACAAAGGCCACACCGCAAAATCGAGGTCTTCACATGATGAGACAATTGGTGATAACTTGTCCGAATTGTTATCACGATGTTCCTCTGGATGACCGGCTTCGACAATTCGAGTCTCAGTGGAAATGCATTTCGAGCTCGACAGGCGGTTATTCACAAATGGGGGGATTGCTTGGATAGAGGCTTTTGGAATCAGAGAGCTGGCGTACAAATGATAATGTCGTCGGCTTTTTTTTACCAAAAAATCATATCGCAGTAAACAAACTGTGTAAGATATACAGCACCACAAACAATCTAGGAAGTCCAAAAAAACTTGCAGGACTGATATTTTGAGTTATATAATCACGGCAGGTCTTTAAAATACTGGCGGGAACGAGTGGGGGACCTGTTTTGGTTTAGGAGTTAATCTTCTTCAGCTTCCCCTTCAGGGTTTTTATGAATCTTGGAGGGGAAGTCTGTAAGAGTCGAACTTCCTAATTATAAGCCAAACAGAAAAATCCATATATGGGCAAAAAACAGGCGGCGAACCGCAAAGTTACTGTTCACTGGATTGCTCTCTCAAACCTTAAAAATCTTAAGGTGAAGCGTCACGGATACATCGCTGGATGTCTATACATCCCCTATGTCATCACGGACGATGGTCAGATGTACTTCGTAAAGAGGAATGTCTAACCTTCGCAGAACAATCTATATTCTCGTCAGTATTTTGAAGATCTATTACTTTTCATAATCCTATCCTCTATACTTTTAATGTCATTAGAAAACGCCAACCTGTGTGGCGTTTTCCTTTTGTTGACTTCTAAAATATGATATAATATTGGTAGTGCTCTTATCTCTTCGGAGTACGATAGTGGAAAGAAGGGGGTCAGCATTCGAACAAAATGCTTTTGAAATATTTAGTGGTAAGCATTTTGGGGAAGGAAACTTCTCCAAGGTCAAACTTGAGGGTTAACTCCCAGAGTGCTGACCACTGAATAATTCTGAAGCACAAGTCCGAGGTGGTTTATAAGATTAATTTTGGGTGGGAAATATAGTCTGAACTTCGACCAGCGGAATCATCAGCCGTGACGACCTACACCTCAGTAGGTAAAGGCATTATACAGATGGTTAATTCAACGAGCCATGTCAGAAAGACAATCCAGGCTCGCCGGACGTAATAAACTTGGCCAATTCGAGGAACTCGAAAAGGCAAAGGAGAAGAAGAGCTCGACAGTCGAGCATCTCGCTCTATCAGGTTACGGCGACGCCAAGAAGGACAAATAGCATTTGTCGCAGGGAAATTGAAAACCGCCCCTGCAAAGCAAGAACGGTTTTCGATCAAATGTAAGTATTCTTACAAGCAAGACATCCTGAAGGGGTGTTTTGCTTTTTAATTATACCTTACAGAATTTGTACCTTATCAGACGTCTGTGGATAATGCCACTTTTTGTATCCCTTGTATCCCAATGAAGATATCCACAGGGGTTTACTGGGTAAACATGATATCATGTTTACACAGTGCTTTTCTAATTGAAAATATCATGATGAATAAACAAATATTAATAAGAAATATTTCTCCTGAAATAAGCGAATGGATAGAAAGTGGACGCTTACAGAGTAACATGACTCAGCAGGAATTTGTTCTGTCGATGCTGAAGAATGTTAGTACGAATCACTTAGATAATTCGCAGAGAATATTTCCACGACCGAACGTACCAACAACATTTAGTTTCATTGATCTGTTTGCGGGGATAGGAGGTTTTAGGATTGCTCTTGAAAATCTTGGTGGTCGTTGCGTATTTACGTCTGAGTGGGACAAGTACGCTCAAAAAACCTACAAGGCGTGGTTTGGAGATTTGCCTCATGGTGATATAAGACAGATAAATCCATCTGAGATTCCGGATCACGATATCTTGGCCGCAGGTTTTCCTTGCCAACCATTTTCTATTGCCGGCGTGTCAAAAAAAATAAGTCTTGGAAAGGAGCATGGGTTCAATGATCAAAAGCAAGGAAATCTATTCTTTTATCTGGCTGATGTTATTGAGGCAAAAAGGCCCCCAGTAATTTTCCTTGAAAACGTCAAAAATCTGCAGTCACACGATCAAGGCAGAACATGGCAAGTTATAGAAAATAGATTAAAAGAGCTTGGCTATGCAATATTTCATAAAGTTCATAATGCGGCTAATTGGGTCCCACAACACAGGGAAAGAGTATTTATTTTAGGATTTGATAAGAGAGTATTTGGGGACAATGTAAAGTTTGAATTTCCAGAAACTCCTAATAGCAAACCTAAATTGAAGGACATCTTGGAAAAGAAGCCGGATTCCAAGTACACACTTACGCCACATCTATGGGAATATCTCCAAAATTACGCTAAACGTCATCGCGAGAAGGGTAACGGGTTCGGATTTGGCATTGCTGACCCAAACGGTATAACACGCACTCTCAGCGCAAGATATTACAAGGATGGATCTGAAATCCTTATAAAGCAGAACGGAGGAAAGCCACCAAGACGATTATCACCACAGGAATGTGCAAAACTTATGGGGTTTCCAAAAGAGTGCAAGATTGTAGTTTCAGACACTCAAGCCTATAGACAATTTGGTAACGCTGTTGTGGTTCCGGTCATTCAAAGTGTGGCAAAAAATGCTATAGAGACTTTTTTAAAGCACAAGAAAATGAAGCGGTAAAGCAACCGGTGGGGACAATATGCGCACTGTCGCAAAAGCCTCAAAAGCGCTATTATTAAAGCCATGAAACTTTCGGAATATTTTGCGTTTATATCATACAAGAGACTAAGTGCAGTTGAAACAGATACAGAGATTTCGCATCAGCATGAATTCAATGGCATAGGATCGTTAAAGGAAATGTTTGGCACCAGTAAGAAAGAATTCACAGCCAAGTTGGCCTACTTGGGCGAAGATCTTGATGAACCGCTTGTAGCCGATGTCGAAATGACTTGGTATGACGCGAGAGAGAAACATCTCACAAGAACCGAGTACAGGTTGTACTACAAACAGAGCGAAGTTAATAAGTACATGCAGGAAGGTGATTTGATGGTAGTCGGGTTGCGACCAGATGGAAAGATATATTTTTTTATTGCGCAGAAAGACTCGACGTATGCCAATCAGCTTGTGTTGCTTTTTGATTTGGAATCAGATATAGGAACTACTGCTAAGTCGAAAATGATTGCAGGAACGAAAAATGACGTGGAAAACGTGGATTTTGTACGCTCGTTTATTCTTGAAGAGCTTGGAATTGAAGTTAAAGGTACTGATGAAAATTATCTCGAGGCTCTATTGCAGAAGTTTCCTTCAGGGTTTCCGAATACCAATGAATTCTCAGAATTTGCCCGTAGCACGATTCCGGGAATTGATTCTAAAATAGACCCGGATGGGGCCCTCATGAAATGGATGGAGCGGGAGGAACTTCTCTTTAGGACGTTGGAAAAACATCTTGTGTCTGAAAAAATCAAAAATATCGGCACAGATGTAGATCTGTTTATGAAACTATCTCTTTCGATACAGAACAGGAGAAAAGCTCGTGTTGGCTTTGCACTTGAAAATCATCTTGAGCGAATCTTTCTAGATTGCGAGGTTCAATATTCTCGTGGAAAAGAAACAGAGAATAACTCCAAACCTGATTTTGTATTTCCAAGTATTGAAAATTACCGTGATGCAAAGTTTCCAGATGAAAAATTATTTATGCTCGGATCAAAATCGACTTGTAAAGATAGGTGGAGACAAGTTTTGGCTGAAGCGGCTAGAATTAAGAACAAGCATTTACTTACTCTGGAACCAGGTATCAGTGTTAACCAAACATCAGAGATGATGGCCAACAATCTCAATCTCGTAATTCCTCGAGAACTTTTTGGAACCTATACTAACGACCAGCAAAAATGGCTCCTGAGCCTGAAAGACTTTATTGCTCTTTTGGATTAAAGTCGCAGCTTATAGATCAATATTCATTAGACGCTCTAAGCAGGAGGCGAGGATTTGACGATGGTCTGGGGTCGGATAGCCCAGTATTCGCGGTACCGAAATGTCCATTTTTTGATTACTCGTATAGTCACCTTGCAAGATCGTCCCGTGGGCAAACACACCACTCGCCCCGACCCAACTTTAAGTGTGATAAGCGGTTACTATTTCGCCACTCCTGCACGGAGTAGGGAACACATTTATGAATAACCATGCACCATAGGCGTGCAAGTCAATTATCTATAATCTGTAATCAGTAAGTTATTATTCGAAAGCGGGCAAAAAGATTTGTTATTGGCGGGAATTACTCATGGAAATGACTTGCTACGAGCAAGCCAAACTTTTGCAACATCGGACGATCTATATCAATAGGGAATGGCTTTAAGAAGAATTGGGCTAGAAACAGACCATGTCGCACAATAGAAACTTGCAAGTCACATTGTCGCACAACTGTGGATAACTTTTCACTGGTTCTGCCAGACCTCTACAAATGTACCAACATCATTATTATCGAAATGACTATCAAGAGGCCATATTTTCTTGAATTCAATTAGCTTAAAGCCTGCTGAAATAAATTGATCATGCGCAAATTTTCTTGAAACCTTGTACTCAAAATTATCGCTAGTAGCAGTCTGATTCAGAAACTTTTCCAGTTCAGGAGATTTGTTAGGTATCTGATCGTACAAATATTTGTAATAATCAATGGTTATTTTTGGATTCGGACTATAAATCTCACCTAAGAATACTAAACCTTTTGACCGCAATGCTTTTTTGATCTGGGAGATGTATAGATCTTTTTTGTCATCAGGTACATGGTGGTATGCAAACATCGATATGACAATGTCGGATTTACTTGGAAAATCAACATTCAATATATCATTAGAAATAATTTCAACCCGAGCGTGAATGTCTGATTTTTGCGCAATATCTAAAAATTCCTTATTGATATCGATTAGCAGTGCTCTCTTAATCGAAAATTTTTTGGAAAGAAGATTGGTATTGACTCCGGTACCACAGCAAAAGTCAGCGACAGTAATATCTGTGAGGTCTTGGAGATATTTATTACATAAATCGAGGAATGCGGATTCGGCACCCGTATAGTCTGGCCTTAAATGTTGAAGCAAGTTGTAATCACCAGTTGATTTTTTGTATAACTCTATATCAGCATCCATGCTGCAATTTTACCACAAATTTTTATCTTTATTCATACCTACAGGCATATTACCAGAACCCACTCTGGACAGATGTTGACTTTCGTATTGTAATGTGGTAACCTCTTAGAAGTTCCTTGTTAAACAACCAACGTAGTATACTTAACCTCATGAACACAACTACTTCAGTTTCGGCAGAAGGGTTCGCCCTTCAACTCTCTCGGAGAGTCCTCGAACCTGAAGAAGTAATTTCAGGGGAAGAGGCAAAAGCATACGCCAATCGGCGTGACAACAGAACGCTGAGCTCAAAACTCATCGCTACTGACATTGTGGAGAAGCTCTTGCTCACTCCTGCGTCAAACGTCTTGGAAGTCGCTTGTGGTCCCGGCCAGCTTGCTTATGAGCTTTGGAAAGTCGTAGGTTGCTCGATAACAGCAACCGACGGCAGTCCCGAACTTATCGAGGCAGCTACCGATCGCTACAAACAAACTTCGATACGCTTTGCTACGGAAAATCTGCATAGCCATAACGGGAAAGGGGAATACGATGCTGTGATCTGCAAAGATTCATTTCATCACTTCTTTGATTCCGAGAAGGCTGTCGCAGAGATGCTCTCACTCTTGAAGCCCAGCGGTAAAATCTACATCTTTGATTTGTGCAGGAATGTGCGAATCGAAGAAGTGGAATATCGTTTGTCTTCGATACAGGCATCACATGAACAGATGCGCTTTCTTAGGTCCTTGAACGCCTCGCTTACGGTTCAGGAATTTAAGGAAGCTTGCGGCACATCTAAGGTTTCTGTTTTCTACCCTCTCGGTTTCTCGCAAGAGAATCTGAATGCGCACGAAACAGAGATTGAGGCTGATGTTGTGAAGGAGTTCAAGCTCTCCTCGCTGTTCTCGGTATACATTGTAGAAAAAATTTAACCCCCGCGATCTGAAATATGGTCGCGGATTTCTGTTATTGTGATATACTAATGATGTTCGTCATTAGAAAACGCCAACCTGTGTGGCGTTTTCCTTTACTATATAGGCTGATTAATCTTTAGTCGGATTGAAGATTTTCTTGCAATTGAATAACATAGACCTTTCCAACATTCGGCATCTCAATTTCCTCCGGGGTATAGCGTCCTTTATATTTTTTAGCATCAAGATCAAATTTAATAAGAAATGAATTTGCACTAATATGACCTCCTCCTTGTTTCGGAGCCATCTTGATCTTCAACATACCTTCCTCAATTTTGTTAGAAAATTTGAAAGCTACAGCCTTTTTTTCCTTATCATAAAATAGCTTAACAGCTGAGGTGCTAGAATCGATGTCATATTTCTTTATAAATCCAGCACTTACACCAAATCCTCCACTTTCACCGAGGCTAATACTGGGTATAATCCGTCCACCTATTGCATTGTATTCCTGAAAATTGTATTTATCCATACGCTGGTATACTAGCAAAATTCCATTAACCATGCAAGTTGCTCCAAACTTTACACTAATACATATTTATTATCTAATCTATTATCCAGACATTTTTCTATTTACATTTCCGGTAGATATGCGGTACAATTGTGGTAATTGAAAAGGCCAGAACAGAGTTCTGACCGTATCAAGATTACCAGCCGCCAAAATACTTATATACATAAAATGCTCTGACAGCGTTTGTGGGTCAACAGTATTTTGGCGAAATTAATCATTTTCTATAATACAGGAAATGTTTAATGTCCGCAATCTAAGATATCAACACGTATGTACCGAACTCGCTTCGATATATACCAGGATATCGCTGGAGGTTTTAGGTGGAGATTGATCGCTGCAAACAACGAAATCGTTGCAATCAGTGAGTCATACACTTCTCGTCATGGCGCTCTTGCGTCAGCAAGGAAGGTCGCCGCTTGGGCCTCATCGGCAACGATACCTTCGGTATAAACCTCTCATGGTTTTTGAACACAGACTCATCATCGGGTCTGTGTTTTTTATACGAGCTCAATCAACTTTTTCAAAAACAATTTGCTAGCTTCAGTATCAATTTGATTATTCGAATTCAAAATAAGCTTATGAATGACGTCACCTTCAAATTGAGCAACTCCTCTAGAATTTCTACCAGCCCAGTGCTTTAGAAGAATCGTTGATTTGAGTAGATCCTTTTGGAACATTGAGATTAAAGTCTGCGCGACGATCTTGTTTGGTTCGAGCCCAATAAAATAGAACATGAACACACTTTTTTCAGTAGAAAGGAAATCTAGAATTTTATCGAGGTTGTATGCCTTCGGATTTGATTTCAAGATCATAATCTTTGTCTTGACATCTGTTGCGGTCAAATATTTATCAAAAACTTTCGTATAGTCACCTAGATCATTTTTTGTGCCGTAAGGCGATATTTTCTTATTGGCATTGTGTAGTTCTTTCACAAGATTTGCCCTAAGCGCTTCATCTTCACCAGCGATCAAGTATTCGATAATTCTGCCGCGGATATTAACATTTTCGATGAAGCCGGCGATTAGAATTTCAGTTTTGTATTTTTCTACTTTTGCATCGAGATCAGATTTCAAATCCTTGTACTCTTCTGATGTCACGAACTGCTTTGCTCTTTCTGGGGCTGATAATATTATGGCTTGGGCAGATGTTGATACTTCGAACTTCTTACCAGACGGAGTAATTCCAGTGGTAGCTTCGACAAGACGTGCTAAATTTCCGTTGAACCCGAGTTCCGCATGTATGGAAAATAGTTGCTGAAAATTCTTGGGAGAATTAGTCAATCCATCAAAGATCTTAGTGATATCTGATCCATTAAAACTACCCCTGATATTATCCACCCTAAATTCTTGTGAACTGTGGCTGATCTTCTTCAGAAATGTTGAATTGGCAAGATAAATGACGTTTTCCTTCGGCGTTACTAAACAAACTAAGAAAGGAATTCCGTCATATTTTTGTAGGTTTGATAGTGAAAGGACCGTGTTAGAAAAGCTAAGAGAACCTGAAGAGCTGAATCGAATAGCACAATGCTCTGAATAATACACGCTTCGATCCTTGGTTAGACTAAATTTTTGTTGAACTTCATTTATTAGGACAGATTTATTACCAATACCATTCTTTAATAATATAAAGTCGATAAGTGCAAAGACTTTTTCGTTAATCATATAAGTTGTGCCTGTAGATCAAATGCCATTTTCTTCTTTTCAGTCGTTTGATCAGTTAGCGAATTACGTTCCCAGAATACACCATCAGCGTATCCTTGAATAGTTGGGCTATTTTCGACAAATCCGATACGCTTTTCTGCTAAGCAGCAATAGTCCTCATTCATCTCAACACCGACATAATTTCTGTTAAGCTTTTTGGCGACTACTGCGGTTGTGCCTGAGCCCAAAAATGGATCTAGTATTACATCACCCTCATTCGTTGAGGCTAGAATAATTTTAGCTACTAGCTTTTCAGGTTTTTGAGTCGGGTGATCAGTATTTTCTGGCATTGACCAGAAGGGAATAGTTATATCAGTCCAAAAATTTGATGGGTGTGTGAGTCTGAACTTTCCATCATCATCTTCTGTCCAATCCTTAGCAACCCCATTTTCTCTATAGGGAGCAATGACTTTTTTCTTCAATTTAACAGCATCAACGTTAAACTTGTAGTCGTCAGATAGGGTGGCAAACCAAATATCCTCAGAGCAATTTTTCCAGTTACTCAAAGCACCTCGGCCTTTTTCTCTTTCCCATGTGATACGGTTTCTGACTTTTAGATATTTATCTAATACATTAAAGATCATGGGGGAACTCTTCCAGTCACAACATACATAGACAGATGCATTCTCTTTGAGAGTGTGCATTATCGAAAGCAACCACTTTTCAAAAATTGCTTCATAATCATCCTTGTTTTTTTCACGGAATTTATTATTACCAAAATCCTTATTTAAATTATAGGGAGGATCAATAAATAGAAGGTCGACAAATCCTTTTGGTAATTTTCCTGACACATCTTCTAGCTGCCCATGTATGGTTTTATTAAGAAAATTGTTATCAACATCCTGGCCTAGCAGTAATCTTTTACGCAGATATTCAACCTCGTCTGCTCGGACAAATGTGGTTCTATTATTTTTTGCTCTAATTTTTTCAATCATATATTTGTAGTTGTTAGTATTATACCAAATTTCGTGCAAAAACAAACGATTTTCGATATAATGACAGCATTAACCCCACTGCCACTGCTTGACGAAGCAAGGGCAGTTTTTGTTCATTAGATGCTCTGTGCAAGAGGCGAGGATTTGACGAGAGTCTGGGGTCGGACTAGCCCAGTATTATCTTTACCGAAAAGTCCATTTTTTGATTACTCGTATAGTCACCTCGCAAGATCGTCCCGTGGACAAGCACACCACTCGTCCCGGCCCAACTTTAAGTGTGATAAGCGTTTACTATTCCGCCACTCCTGCACGGAGCATCTTATGAAAGAACAAAGTCAGATATACTTCTGCGCGTTAGCCAGCATCTCGTTTTGATCGTAATTGAGATATATCAGGGCAGAGTAGGGGCTAACGTGACCGAGCATCATCTGAATATCTTTGAGATCCGCACCCCGAGCTTTCATACGGTGAGCTTTTGCATGTCTAAACATGTGCGGGGTGATCTTTTTTGTGATGCCGGCCGATGCTGTAATCTCTCTGATCCATCGTTCGATGGTTCGAGGTGTTAAGCGTTCCCGTCCTGGCTTATCGAGAGACAAGAACAAGCTTGGCTTTTGGTTGATGCAGATGCGACTACCGAGCCAACGGAGCAGGGTATTCTGGTGAAAATCCGGAGCCCAGGCGATAACACGGATACGCTTATTTTTCTTTGTTTCGATGCAAGTATGATTTTCAGTTGATGACATCTGATTCACATTTAGCTCACATAATTCGCTTACACGAACGCCTGTGTTGTAGAGCATATGGAGAATGGTCAGCTTTTGTAGATCGTGAAGCTCATATGGATTCAATGTTTTACACATTGCGTTGAATTCATCATCAGTGACACCCACACGGGGCTTTTGAGAATATTTTGGGCCCTCGATCAGGAATGGATTCACAGAGGATTCTTGGATCGAATTCAGGTAACGAAAGAAATTTTTGAGAATGCGACAGGAATAGGCCACTGTCGGAGGATTGTTTTTAGTAGAGAGAAATTTATGAAATTCCACGATATCCGTATTCTTCATATTTTTCGTATCCACATTGCGAAAATTCATCAGCCGGTGAAGATAGCTTTTGTATATGTCCGCTGCTCGCGGGCTTCTGATGACTTTCCAATCTAGATAATCTTTTATTGCTTGCTCTATAACCATTGTATTTTTTGATTAAGTTAATAATTTATGACCCTGTATCTTTTGTAAGTGGTATGACCTGTCCATGTGTTGTAGGGAAGATCCCTGGATTCTTCAAGCTTGTACTCGATTGGTTTCTCATTTATGTATTCGATATCGAGTGGTGGATTGCGGATAACTATTGGCTTGATCAGTCCTCGGGAAGTGAAATAGCATTTTTCGTTGAATAGTCTGGCGTCGACGACGCCTTTTTGCAGATACTTGGAAACGTATGCACCGATAGATTGAATGTGCTCGATTCTGTTGATTTTGATGAACCCATGAGACCAGATTTTTGCCAGATCATCGTTGACTATGTAGGGAAGATTGAAGAAGACAGTGTGATAATGAACAGCTCCGCGTTTCTGAAATTCAACTACTGAAACATATTTGAGAGCGTGCCCGATTTGATAGTTCAGTCGCATCATGAATTTCCTCCACATCTCATTTGCCTCCTTGAGGATGGTAATATTTTCGGCGAAAGTGAATGTTACGAACTTGTCTGAGTGTTCAGGATACTGACCGGAATTACATGCAATCAGGCGTCGTATATGCAGTCTGGCGCGTGATATTGAGAATGGTCGGCGTATTCCTAGATTTCTATGTCCTGTGCGTTTCCTGCGGCGATTTCGAGACTTCAATTGACCACCGAAATGTATGTCTTTCTCAAATTCGTAGACTTCTTTAACTGGACCAGAGATAACAGCTTTGTACTTTGAGAAATCTACTCCCCATTTAATTTTGTGTAATTCGTCGAAAGCCCTGCCAAGCTGATCGACAGAATATATCTGATTGTCCATGACTATTTAGTTTTTAATGATTCTGATTATGTGTGAGAGAGGTCGAGTCTAGAAAGAGTCTCATTCATATATGATAAACCTTTTCAAAACCACAGTTCGGATAATCACAGTGACGCTCCTCGTGTCTCAAGGCAGGGTAGGAGCCACGAACAATCTTTTGAGTAGTGTCGAAGATCTCACAGTAGCGACGTTGAATAAGGAACATTGAGGGAACAGAGATCGAACTGGCAAACTTTTTCTTATCCTCATTGTAGGAACGAGGATCTAACTCACGAGAGAGACATACGCCCCATATACGCTCTACAGGAGGCCTTGTGGCACTTGGCCGGGGAGAACCAACAATCTTTCGAATCTCATAGAGGAAATTCGTCAGTCGACGGAATGATTTATCAACTTGAGCAAAGTCCTGAGCAGATCCGTATACTTCTATTCCACACTTAGCACCTTGCGTAAGCCACTTACGGACATCGAGAGATAAATCTTGCCACTGATGACTATCAAAGTAATTTCCGACTTCATCGATAATGACATCGCATTGTTCATACTTCACCAGATCATCCAGATTTTCCCAGTACATGATCGGGACTTTCATTTCTTCTACCGCCCATTTATAGAACTCTTCTGAAAAACGTAGATTCGAAACTATTGGCCGAACGACACCGCTTGTCTGTAACCACTTGGAGTTTCGATATACAAGCTTCACACACATCATGGCGAGCCTTAAAGACTTACCGGATGATTCAAGACCTGAGTAGATTATTTTCATTTTATATTTATGTTATTTGTTAATAATTAACTGCCTGACTGATTACCGCGTAGGACAGAGACGACCCACTTCAACGCTTGCCATCCCCATATCGCAATATGGAACGTTAAGACAGTGCCCACGCAGATAAACAATGTGTCGATCGGAAGAAGAAAATTCCATGCCTTCATATAACCGATGATCAGAGAAATCGACGATGCGATAACAGGGGAGAGTGCACCGGCCACAGGTAAAATATTCAGGACGACAATGAACAGACCGAGGAATAGAATGAAGAAGATTGCAAATGTCATAGAAGTTTTCGATTCCTTGCCTCATGGAACAGATACCATGCAGTCAAGAAATAAGTTACTGCGACCATTAATCCTCGTAAGAGACCAACATACGAGGGTGTTAAAAAATATCCGATCGTAGACGTGGAAAACATGTCTATCTTGATTGTCGTTGTAGCGGTAGCTACACCGGATATTCCGAACTTCACCGGAAACTTAACCGAGAAGGATCCGGAGGGAATGGCTGAGGCGGAGGTGGAACCATTAACAGCATTATAAATTACCGATGAAATTTGGAATACATAAGCGAAAGGAACTTTTGTAGCGAGAAGATTAGGAACATTAACAAACGAGAGCATATCTGTAGAAGTCGGAAGAGAATTATTCCCAAAATTCGCACCAGTAAAAGGATTATTGTTGATACCCCCTGCGACAATTGTCGAAGAAGTAGCCACAGTAGTGGTAGTAGTAGAAGTAAGCAGAGCAGGAGCCACCCCGGAACCGGTAAATGGATCATACCCGCAAGTGGATTGATAGAGTTGAGCATTGAACTGTTGATTTGGAGTTAACGAGTAAGTTGTTGAGGTCGCACCAACGGAAACGCTAGAGTCTATAATATCGAATGTGAAATTGAAGGCGCCGGAAGTAGTGGCATAGATAGGAGCGGTCGTGATAGGGAAGACACCATGCAGAGAAAGTTGTCGATGAGATTCAAGGCCAGTGTTCTGCCAGACATCAAGATACTGAGAAGCACACGCCGTTGTTGAAGCTGTCCATGTACCGCTGACATTGAATGTACCGGCAGCAGGATTGAGAGTGGTAGAGGTAACGGCGGGAGTATAAGTCTGACCGTATTGATCAGTAACTATAAAATACGCGTCATTTATTGTAGAACAAGTACCCGTAGAGCCATTCATAGTGCCTGTACCAGTAAGACACTGACCATTCGCATACGTATTAGCTACTGAACCATAAAGCTTAACTGTTATGAATTGCCCCCAAGATCCAATACCTACATAGAGATACTTACCAGCAGTAATTACAGTGGTTGTGGAATATGTAAGATACTGAAGATAGTCATTGCTACCTAAACTGTCTTGACCACCGCCTAAATTTCCGGCGGTCGACAAAAGGGTATAGTTAATACACTGCGACATATCCGTAACCAAGTTGTCACAAGTAATCGCGCGGATGCCGCCACCACCAGAATATGTAGAATTGTAACGAATCGAAACCCTACCCAAAGTAAATGTTGAAGAAACCTGACCCAGAGACTGCAAGAAGAAACGTGATTGACCAGAACCAATACCATAAGTAGCGCCAGAGCTATAATCAGTTTGCTGATACAGAGTGGCCGCATTAGCTGACCTTGATCCCAAAAAGACCAAAGAGAGCAGAAAGAGGGAAGTGTAGATTATTTTCTTCATGAGATAAGGTTAAAACTAATAATTCTGATTGTTCCTCGCATGCCACATAGGAATGATGTGATTTTTGAAATTTATTCTGTAAAGGGGATTCGCCTGTTGTTTATCGCAAGAAAAATTTAACGCAAATTTTTCTTGCTCGGGGAACTCACCCCTTGACAGAACAAATTCTCAAAAATACTGATCCTCATATGGCATGCGAGGGACGCCCGCATACCAGGTGTAGTCGGCGGCTCGGAGCTTCGCAATTCCGAGTCCGCCGACCTACATCTAGAACTTCCTGCCAGTGATGTAGTGCTTGAACTTCCTGATACCCCAGCCGAGACCCAATAGGGCAGCCAAGAGACCAAGAATCGCGCCAACTACAGCTCCAATGATCACAGCGACGTCACCGACGAGGCTATTGACCAAGGTAGGCGCTGTCGTAGTTCCAAAGGTATCCGCAAACGCATACGAACAGGTTGCGATTACTCCGGTAACAACTCCAACGACACCAGCAAGCTTGTACTTCAATTTTGAAATCATATTTGCTTGAATTAATTTTAATAATGCTGATCTGGTGCCGGTGCCGAAACACACGACCCATTAATGTATCGACCTGGAGTGCGAACTCCGAACGCTCCCTCAAACGAATCTACTAAAATTTGAGAGAGCTCTCGGAACTAACAACTATGATCTCCACCAAAAGAGTAATAATGACCAAACTAGCCCCACAGCTATGCCATAGCCACTGCAATATCCGAAAAATAGAACTACATCGAGGTTAGACATATCGGTTAATGGTCTCGCATAATGAACCACTTAAATATCGTCAAGGGCACCATGAAATAGAGTGGTATGAACCAGATCTGCATGAACTCTTGAGGTATTGCGAGATAATCCATGGATTAGATTTAAGATTTTCTAAACAGCCAAATGATAAAGATCATGGAGGCCATAGCTACCCCAAAACCGTATGCGAACAGAAGGGGAGTGAGATCGACACTGACAGTGCTCGTACCGACCGATGAGCAAGAAGATTCTGAAAACTGGAAGAACTCTCCGGATACCGGGGCAGTGTCTTGACCGTTTAATGGAACCGAATATGTGCAGTTTTCAGTTATCATAGATTTACTTTATGGTCGGCAACTTGTCCTCGGGATTTAGTGCTTCTTCGAAGATGTGTTTCCAGAAATAGAAAACGGTAGGATCGTTAGCGAAGTAAGCACAGAGCATAAATATCAAGGAATCGGGCACGACGTTCTTATTGATTGCAAGTGATTTGTTGTTCACTTTGATGTGTATGTTTTTCACGTTATTATTTTATTTTTTTGTTACGATGTTGCGATGTATACATGAGCCGCCAAGGAAGTAAGCTTGGAAACTCATGATGAAAGGGAATAGGTGCGACTAGAGAGGTCTGACGGCGACGATCTTGAGCGAAGCCAGGCGGTTGCTGCCGGAGACGATGTCTATGTCGGCTTCAACGTCTTGATCGAGCAGGTTTGCAATATTGCCAACCTTGTTGCGATCGAGCTTGAACTTCAAAATCTTGCCGTTATAACGAGCTTGGATATTGGAGTACTTGACCCCTTGATATTCACCCTCGTTAAATTCGAACAAAGCCAATTTGATTGTTTGCATGTAGCGTTTGGATTAGAAAATCGCCCGTGATCTCCCGTGCAGGGAAATATCACAGACGATTCTGTTTTGTTTATAAACGACCTTTAATGTTGGTAGGGAGGCCCTTACTAGCCGGGCTTTGCTCTCAACACTCTGGGTCTATTGTATGTCGCACAATATATCTTTTTGCATTATGTATACCTGATAAAGGAGCCCTTATATTGATATAGGCGTTGACCTAGGTGGATACTTACTCAAAGATGCTACCGGAGTCTGTCGTACTGGATGTTTTATCCTTCAGTAGAGTGTTTATGGCGGGTTTCCATATGAGTGGTACGAATACATCACTCCAAATGTAATTTACGGGCTTCTTGAGATAAGAATTCCATACAGTGATCGCATTGCCACTAACAAATGACCAATTGTCCTGAAATGTCGGTGAAGCTACGATGCCACGAATGTTCAGACCTAGGTAGGAGATGATCAAAAGAACAACGATGAAGATCATGATTGACTTCACCAGTCCCCTGTTTGTGTTTGTATAGGGAAGTCCCATATATTTAATAACATTATTTTAACATAAATAAGTATTTTACAAATACGATAATGGATTCAAATAGGCATTGAGTGCGGCATATGGAATGGTTATTCCAGAACAAGAGACGCTGTTCGTCGTTCGGAAACCCTTCGTCACATACAGACCGAGATGCAAGTGCGGACCAGTAGTAAAACCACTATTACCACTATATCCGATTGTCTGACCAGTGGATACTTTGTCGCCGATATTCATTGAATTGAGTGATAGGTGCGCGTAAAGTGTGGTCAGACCATTCGGATGACTTATAGAAACCCAATTACCGTACCCACACTTGATTGTCGAATTTGTATTGATAACATTTGTTATAACTCCGGATGCCATAGCCTTAACTGGTGTTCCTCTTGACGCTGCGAAATCAACTCCATTATGTTCACCGCTTGAGCCCTTGTAGACTTGTGGATTTTTTGCGGCGAAAGAAGTGTTGCCGAAATATTGTGTGATACGAATTGCGTCGAGCGGATAACTGAAAATGCGCGTTCCTGGTTTTGGAATACTATTGGGATCGATGGCGATCTTTAGGGCGGATTCGAGAGCATCCACTTCCCTCTCGAAAGCTTCTTTTTGTTGTTGGCGAGTTTTTAATAATTGGTTGTAGTTCGCTTGATTATTCTTCGTTTCTTTCAGAAGATCATTATTTTCTTTTGTGGTCTCTGTTATGACTTTCTTCTGATCAGATAACTGTTTCTTGAGTGTCATCAGCTCAGCCTGGGCTTTTTCGGTCTTGCCCTTATTTGTTTCCAGACTGGTCTTCACGGCATTCAGAGAATTTATGCGATCATACAAGCCATTTTGTAGAATAGCTATACTGTTCAACGCATCCCATGTTTCGGCGATGGACTTATTACCCAGGACAATGCCAGGTAATGATTTCTGGTCTTCAACATACATAGTGTTGAAAGTTCTTGCGATGATACGTTTGTTGTCTTCAATGTTCCCTTCTTTGGCGGTGATTTGTTTGCCCAACTGTTGGACTTCTAGATTCTTCGCGGATATTTTGTCTTCTGTCAATGAAATATTTGCTTCAAGTTTCTTACGTGTCAGATCTAAGGACTTGATGGTTGCGGAAAGAGATACCGCCTGTGATCCTAGGGCATCTATCTGAGCTTGGTAATTCTTTATCTCTTTCTCAAGATTTTCTATAGTTTGATTCCTGGCATTTATCTTGGCTTGGATTTCATCGGCTGTTTGAGCATTTGTAAGTATTGGAAGAATGAGAAATATTATCAAGATTATTTTTATAGGATTTTTCATTCATTTTTTGTAGTTTACGCTAATTTTTGCAGAGCATTATCTATACGCTTCAACGACTCTTCTTTACCAAGTATAAACGCACAAGTGAATGGATCAGGAGACCTATCTTGTCCAGTTAGAGCCATACGCAATGGCCAGAGGACATCGCCCTTACCATTTGCTTCAACATAATCCCAGATGGCTCCTTTTATAAAATCAGTCAGGAAAGAGTCTTCGGACAGGGCTTCTAATAATTGGCGAACTTGGGTGAGGTGAGAATGTGCTGTCTCTGCAACGGGATTTTTCTTCCAAAGGAGATGGTCCGATCTGTAATCATGTGTTTTGTGAACAAAACCCAATTCTCCGTCGGCCGTCAAAAGAGTCGAGATATCTTTTAGGGTTATTATTTTCTCTCGCAGGGTAGGTAGTAAGCGTTTGAAAATATCTGATGATGTGATCATCCATTCAGGTACAAATATGGAAGCATGAGCCGTTAGGTCTTCATCTGATGATTTAGAAATATATTGGTGGTTATACCAATTTAATTTCTCTATGCTGAATATGGCTCCAGCCTTCTGGACTTTTTCCAGATCAAATATTTTGACGAGTTCAGACAAAGAGAAGATCTCTTGTTCTCCGCCAGGATTCCATCCTAGGAAAGCTAGGTAGTTCAGTATGGCTTCTGGTAAATAGCCGTTTTCTATATAGTCGGTCAAAGCCGTGGCACCCTGGCGTTTGGAGAGCTTGGATCTGTCTGGGGCCAATATCATGGGTATATGCCCATATATAGGCCTAGGAGCGCCGATGGCTTCTTGGATGAGGATTTGTCTGGGAGTATTGGATAAGTGTTCCTCGGCACGGATAACATGCGTGATCATCATCTCAAAATCATCTACTACATTTGCAAAATGATAGATTGGTTCTTCTAGAGATTTTGCAATTACAAAATCTCCCAATTCGGTAGTATTGAACTTTACTTCTCCACGAATGAGGTCAGAGAAGATAACTTCTTTGTTTGGATTTCTGAGGCGTATAACTTCAGCCCTCTCCCCTTCTGCGACATCTTTTTCTTTGGAGATAAAAGCCCTGTCTTCAGCTAGGAGTTTTTCAATATATTTTTTATAAATAGCAGTCCTCTCGGATTGGCGTATCAAGCGCTCATTATCCCAAAGTAATCCAACCTTTTTGAAGCCTTCCAAGATGTTTTCCTCATATTCCTTTTTCGATCGCATCTTATCGGTGTCGTCTATCCGTAGTAAATACTGCCCGTCATTCTTTTTTGTGAATAGGTAATTGAAAAGAGCAGTACGAATACTGCCAATATGGAGATTGCCTGTAGGACTAGGTGCAAAACGGGTTATGACTTTCATGGGAATAGTATAACAGAAAATCCCCCCAATAATTAGAGCCCCTCACTCACCTGCGGGACTCGCTATCGTTAAATTGCAAGGTTTTTGTGCTCACGGGGCATCTGGCAGTCCGAGCACAAAAACCTAGCAATTTATACTCTGCTCAAACAGGTCCTCGGCGAGTTCGGGGCTCTAATTATTAGGGGGATTATGGTAGCCAATAAAAAACCGCCTCAATTGAAGTGTACCCCATTTAGTGGACAGTGAATTAAACCCCTACTTGGGCCAAAA
>CAZHHB010000004.1:0-64469 GCA_964532285.1 uncultured Candidatus Saccharibacteria bacterium
CACTACTTCGCAACTCTGCTAATCGCAGAGTTGCTTCGAAGTGCAGGCACAGATCTCGTATACCATTAGCAGGCCCCCTGTGAGGCTTGCGTCCAAGACTCGAATACTTGAATTCTTAATTACAAATCCACCGCTGGTTGTGACTTTGCCACTGCTTCTTCACTGTCTGCCTCGCTCTCGTGTTCGATAACCTGCACCCCAATCCTTCTCCCCAAGAGTTCTCTGATACCATCCGCAATTTCATTATCTATAGGATCAAAAACTGTGTCAGTCTGCTCAGGTTCACCAGGCTGTTCGTGTCCAGCAGAGAATATGACCAACCTACTCAAACCAAATAATCTATATATAAGGGGTCTCGTAACATTTACATCTTGCATTTGACGATAGGGGATCGTGATCTCTTCAACATGCAGCACTCCCTTCTTAAGTTTGAATCCGAATTCTTCTACGGTAAAAGTGAAGAAATGATATTGCAGAGAACTTATAATGATACCTACTCCGCCGAAAAGTATTCCCAAGAAGAATAATGCTGGAATGAAAAGGGGAATAAATGAAACAATATTTGCACTGGCCGATGGTATGATTTCGTTGACTGAAGAGAGGTTCGTTGTCAGACTTTGGATTATTGTATCTTTGAAAAAAGAGAGGAGAATCACGAGTACAAGCAGGGCGAGCCCGGGGACCAATCCACGCAAAATCATGATAATAAGAGTCTTTCGTCCCAGACGCTCGGGTCTTCCTATGGGAATCATATGAACAATATTTTACAATGGAACAAGATATATTGCTATATTCGCTTCGCTCATATATCGCCTGCGCTCGGATTCTGTGAAAATGAATTTTCACGAATCCTCGCTTGGCGCTATAATTACAATATGTTATATACCCGCAAAGGTGATTCCGGTACGACTAAAGTCTTTGATTCAAAATCTGGTGAGAGGATCTCCAAGAGTTCCTGCCAGACAGAATCTTTGGGGGCACTAGATGAGCTCAACTCTTTCTTGGGACTGGTGAAGGTAAAATCCAGTGGAATTAAGTGGTCTGTAAATGAAAAAAAGATTGATGATATTGTAAATTGGGTTCAGAATTGCCTCTTTATAATCCAAGCTGAAGTGGCTGGTTCGGATAAGAAAATAAATGGAGACAAGATAAATGAAATGGAATTGTTGGTTGATCTGATCGAAAAAGAAATGCCGCCGATAAAGACATTTTTCATCTCCGGAGGAACGGAATTGACGGCGCTCATGGATATTTCTAGGACACTGGCTCGTAAGGCTGAACGCAGAGTGATTGAGGCTTCTGAAAAGGGAAGTGTTAGTGTTGGTGGGCCGACTCTGGCTTTCTTGAATAGACTTTCTTCGTTGCTTTATGCTTTGGCGAGATTTATCAACTTCAAAACTGGTGTACATGAGGAAGCTCCGTGGTATAATTAGACAAATGGATCCATTGAAACAATCTACAAATCAAATACCGCCCGAACAGACACATGTATCAAATCCCAACCCAATTCCAGCCCCAACTCCAACTCCGACTCCGACTCCGACTCCAATTGTCACTCATTCTTTCATACCACCGACTCCGCCGGTGTATGCTCCTAGTTCGACCCAACGACTGGGTCAGTCTTTTCAGAAATCAAATTCATTTTCAAATCCTGATACCAAGTCTGAACTTCCTAGAATACCAGCGAATATTCCGGTGTTCATACCAGATATGCCACGTCGGAGTTCCAACAAATGGTTTGCGGGTATTAGTATCGCCATCTTACTTCTATTGGCAGGCCTGATCTACGGAACTTATGCCCTTATCATTTCACCCTCACGGGCTATTCCGACAGCCTTCTCCAGCATCAATTCATTGTCAAAGAAACATGTTGGTTTTCTAGTCACTCTCGATTCCGATGATCCACAGATGAGTAGCCTGTCGTTTTCCGTGACAAGCGATATAGACAAGGCGAATCCAAATTCTACAGAAACACAATCAAGAGTTTATCTAGAATCCAAAGGCATTTCGGTTGCGGGAGATTTTGTCCTTGTTAATGGAGTGATCTACGGTCAACTAACGAATTTGCCAGATATGCTCGTAAAACCATTGAGTAAGTATATGAATCACTGGTATTCTCTAACAGTGGATGTCATAAAGAGATTGGCGAAGATAGATGATGCCTCCTTGAATGCTGTATCTCAACAAGGGTTAAGTTCTATCAGTGGCATTTATGAGAGGTTGTATCTTGAGGGTGTATTCAAGAATGCTAACTTCGCCGGATTTACTAGTTACAACGGCAAGCTTGTCAGAAGGTATTCTGTAGATATAGACAAGGATACCCTGGCTGTACTTGTGAGCAAGTTCGCATCAAACAAAAATTCTCCAGACAGCACCCTCGTCAACGAAGGAGTGTCTTCTGTTAGTAACAGTTTGAGTTCCATGGAATTTCGTCCGGTTATAATAACGGTTGATCTATTATCTGGATCGCTCGAAGAGATCAAGTTGGAGACGCACATGTCTATACCAGCCACCAGATTTACTCCGGCTACAGATGGTGTGGTGCGATTCATCCTGACTTATGGTCCTGTGGAAGATGGTAAGGTCATCTCGGCTCCACAAGATGCGGAATCGCTGGACAATCTTCTCGTGGGTATGTTTACAAGACCGGCAATCGGCACATCTACAGTCCAGTCATCTACAACAAAACCCAAGAGCACGACTAGATAGTGCCTAAAGTCTGAAATTATGTTATAAGTAGGAACTATGGTGCCTATGGTGTAATGGTTAGCACTGAGGTTTGTGGAACCTCCAGTCCGGGTTCGAATCCCGATAGGCACCCCGAATAAAAATCCGCGATGAGCGGATTTTTTGAGGGGTGCCTAAGCGAGCCGACTGCTCGGCTCGCGGTCGGGATTCGAAAAGGCTGAACATATTTTCGACACTTCGTAGCTCGACCGAAGGGAGAAGCGGAGAAGGGGAGAAAATGTGAAGCCTGTACTGAAGCTGTAAGCTTCGAATCCCGATAGGCACCCAATTTTGTTATACTAAATGTATGGAAAAACGTTCCCGTTACGTCCGTGGTTATGTTGGTATTATCATTATCTTGATAGTCGTAGTTGTCGTAGTATTCTTGATGCTCGATCAATACAAGAGTCAGGGTCTCATTCCCAGAGGAACACAAACTGATGAAACTACAGGGACATCTGCAGACCATGTGACCTTGATTTTTGGTCAAAAAAGTGCTATGTTTGCAACATGTTAAACAACGCAGAATACAAAATTGAGTATGAAGTAGATAAGGAAACCGCTCAGGTTACCGCTACTATTCCAGAACTAAACCATCTATCTTCCTTTGGTGACTCTTTCGCCGAAGCGGAGTCTAATGTCAGAGAGGCCGCTCTCGGTTATTTTGAAGTACTTACAAAGGAACAACACGAAATCCCAAAGCCAGCATTTCACACGGAAGGTACATATCTCAAAATATTTATTCCTAAAATAGCATAAACCTCATGGGTAAACTCGGACGACTTTCAGCGAGAAAGGTTATCAAAAAACTAAAGAAAGTTGGCTTTGCTGAAACTCATCAGCGTGGTAGTCATCTGTACCTAAAAAGTGAAGACAGGACAAAAATTGTGACCGTGCCCATTCATGGATCAAAAGATATTCCAATTGGAACTCTTTATAATATTGTCGTGCGACAAGCAGGTCTGTCGGTAGATGAATTTAATAACTTATAGTAAAGTTTTGATAGCGACCCCTAACTTTAATTAAAAGCCATTTTGATATCTCTGATAATTTCATCAAGCTGATGATTGCTTTTGATGTAGTACTTACTTATGCCCAGACTAATGTAGGATTGTATAGTTTTCGCCCCCTCACTGTTTGATACCACGAAGATGGGGATTTTCTTCCATCGACCGCCGTTGGCTTTGATTTTCTTGATGAGATCAAGACCGTTTTCTTTGCCCAAGAGATTGTGATCAAGCCATATTGCATCAACCTGTTCCAAATTTTCAAGATAGTCGAGCGCTTGCCTGATACTGCCCGCACTGATGATGCCTAAACCCTTTTTTTCAAGATTTGCATTGAAAACCTGATCAACACTTCGTGCAGTTACGACATCAAAGCCGCTTTTCTCAAGCTTCGCATTGACTACCTCTAGTAGGGGACGCTCATCTTCTATGACCAAGATAGTTTTCTTTTTTTGTATTTGTTTTTTCATATTATTTATTATTATTTATTTAATTTTTTTATTTTTCTTCTTACCCATCCCTCGGATGGGCAATGTTACATAAAAGGTGGTACCGAAGTTTTCTCGTGGTGATTTGAACCAGATTTTTCCTCCAGAGTTCTCCACGATTGATTTTACAATGTAGAGACCGAGACCTGTCCCATCGGTATCCATTCCTCTCACATTGTCCGCACGAAACAGCTTTGTGAATATTTTATCCTGCTGATTTCTGGGAATACCATATCCAGTGTCAGAGATTTTGATTTGAATTTTATCCTTCTCTGATAATGAAAGCATAAATTTTATTGCACCATCTTTGGGAGTGTATTTTACCGAGTTTGATAGGATATTCTGCATAACCATTCGTAGAAGTTTCGGATCTGCTTGTATGTATGAAATTTTTTTCTCACATGAAAATGAGAATCTTATTTTTTTCGTATTAATTTCTGGTTTCTGCTCATTTATTACACTTAACGCTAGTTTACGAATATCAGTTGTTTTGGGCTCAATCACAAATGTTCCTAGTTCAAGACGAGAGACATCCAGAAGAGCATTCACAAGCTCAACCATTCTTTGGTTGCTACGGTATACCTCATCCAAATATTTTTTTTGTTTTCTATTTAGTTTTCCAACATCTCCAGCCAGAAGCATCTCTGTATACCAATTGACGGTAGAGAGTGGGGTACGAAGTTGATGTGATGCGAGTGAGACAAATTCGGTCTTCGCCTTATCGACTGCTCGCTCGTTCGTGATATCTCGGAAAACCTTGATTGTCCCCATGACCTTTTTGTTGAGGATGACCGGCGTCACAGTGATTGCTACGGGTATCTTTATGCCATCTCTTCGCACATTGAAGTAAGTGGTTCCTGTCGTGGTAATGCCGTCTTTCAAGGCCATGTTTACTGGATGTTTCTCTGACAGAATGGGCGCACCCCTTTTGTCTTCCAAAAGAGCTATTTCGGAAAAATGTTTCCCCAAAACTTCATCATTTTTATTATCAAGTATTTTTTGAGCAGTTTTATTTATTAGGATGATGTTTCCTCTTTCATCGGTTGCCATGAGACCATCACCTATGGAAAGTAAAATCGCTCCTTCTTTTGCACTGACAATTTCTAGGCTTTTTGTGCGTTCAAGGACTTTTCTTTCCAATGTCTCGTGAGATTTCTTGAGTTTTTCTGCCGTCACCACCAGTTTTCGTCGAACACCCTCTCTCTCTCGGGCAGTTACAGCGAGTTTCTCCGCTGTTGTTGCTAATTTTGCCGCAGTCACAGCAAGTTTGCGCCTGACGCTTTCTTTTTCTCTAGCAGTTATGGCGAGTTTCTCCGCTGTTGCTGCCAGCTTTGCCGCGGTCACAGCCAGCTTGCGTCGGACATCTTCTTTTTCTCTAGCCAAAATCCTCAGATTGAGGATAATGTCATCGGATGTGGAAATAGTAGTTTTTTTATTCATAATGTATTTTATTTCTTTAATATCATCTCAATCTTTTTTACTACATCATGAATTTTCCAATCGGATTTGATCAGGTGGTATGTTGAGGTATCACTACCCACATCACCAACTTGCTGTTCCTTGGTTACACTGAGGTTTGTAAGGATTATGATCGGTACTTTTTCACCCCATACATCTTCTCGGATCTTTTTGAATGCAGCCATGCCGTCCATTTCTGGCATCATAATATCAAGCAATATAAGGTCTGGATGTCTGGAAAGCGCAAGCTCCGCACCTTCTCTGCCATTCCTCGCTTCAAGTGGCATAAAGTTCTTCGTACGCAAAATATCCACAAGAGCTCCGCGGAGGCTCTTCTCGTCTTCCACGATAAGTATCATTTTTTGTGTTTCCATAATGTCTTTTTCGCTTTACGGCCAATAAATGGGTGAATCATCTTGTAGACATCACTATTTTTGTTAAGAAAACCCGTAATCAAGAGCCGTTCCAGGTCGCGAATCATTACAGTCTCTTGTGAAAGATGAAAAATGGGGAATATGGACCGTGGTATTACCACCAAGTCTGATTCTTGACTTACTGGTGTTTCGAGAGTAGTTTTTGGTCAGGTTTGGGAATGGTTCCCAATGTAGCACAAAGAAAGAAAAACAAAATATGCAAACAAACGAAACGCAGTCGGCTGGCATACAGCCAATGAGCGAAGGGAAGACCAAACAAATCTTTCCCATCCCTGGCAGTCCTGCCAGAGTCGTAGTCAAATCGAAAGATGACATCACTGCTGGTGACGGTGCCAAACACGACATTATCGAAGGTAAAGCCGCCCTGTCCACGCGGACAACCTGCAATGTGTTCCGACTCCTCCGGGCATGCGGTATCCCTGTCGCCTTCGAGGATCAGGATGGCCCCACGGAATTCATCGCCGACAAGTGCACCATGTTGTCGTACGAGGTCGTGATCCGGCGCGAAGCCCACGGCTCATATCTAGATCGGAACCCTCATCTGCCGAAGGGACATGTCTTCCCGAATTTGGTCCTGGAGTTTTTCCTCAAGACTCATGGCAAGATCTGGATCAATCCGGTGACCGGACGAAGTTATGAACTGCAGAAGGATGACCCGCTGATGGTGTCTGACCATCAAAAAGGTTGGATTGAGTTGTATTACCCGGGGCATACTTCCGAAGAAAGGAAGATTGCTTCGAAGGGGCAACTCGTCGGGCAAAAACCCTTCCTCGTCCTGTCTGAAGAGGAAATTTTCTTCCGTGGAGATGAGGGGTCGCTCATGGCGCGCATGGGAAACATCGCTCGCCAAGCTTTCCTGGTTCTGGAGAAAGCGTGGCAGATCCAGGGGCGCAGGCTCGTGGACTTCAAGGTTGAGTTTGGTATCAACACTGAAGGACTGCTTCTGCTCGCCGATGTCATTGACAATGACTCCTGGCGGTTGATTGAACCTTCCGGCGGGTACATGGACAAACAGGTGTATCGCGACGGCGGGGATCTGAATACGGTCACGGCGAAGTATCGCGAAGTCGCGGATTTGACTGATCGGTTCGAAATTCCTCCCCAGCGTCTCATCATCTGGTGTGGGTCTGACAAGGATCACTTCACGGCAGTCGAAGATCTTTGGTTGAAGCTTGAACCGAAGCCACAGTTCCAATCCCTGCCGATCACCTGCTCGGTGCACAAACAGCCGGCCTTGGCGTACAAAATCCTGCAGCATCATCTGCAGGAGGGGCCGTACGATTCGGTTATTATCGCCTATATCGGTCGAAGCAATGGCGCTGGTCCGGTCCTGGCGGCGAATTGCACAGTTCCGGTCATCACCGTGCCGGCGGGATACAAGGAATTCCCCGAAGATGTTTGGTCGTCACTCCGCACTCCGAGCAATGTGCCGGTCATGACGGTGCTCGAGCCGGCAAATGCCGTACTTGCGGCTCTGCAGATCCTGGCGATGCGCAATCCGAGCATCTATGCCGCCCTGCGTTTCGAACAGGAAAAGCGGTTGGTGAATGTTTAATTACAGCGTTCCAAAGACAAGCTCCGAGGGTAACCTCCCGGAGTTTTTTTATTATCTTTTTTATTGCCTTTTTGGTGTTTTTGAGTAGTATTGATTTTAGAAAGCATCCGTCCACGAATTGTGGCGGAAAAATTAATAAAAACAAAGCAATAGAAAGGGGCACATATGCTTAACCTATCATTGCCGGGTAACCCCCGGTACCAACCGAAAGACCTACAGAAATATTTCGGCTACGACAACCTCTTCAGGTGTGTGGTCGAAGTGGAGATTGCAACCATGAGGACGCTGGCGGAGATCGGAGTCATTCCTCCTGAGGATATCGCTCTCCTCACGCCGGAACTTGAACAGAAACTCCTGGCGATCACGACGACCGAAGTCGACAGGGTCGAGAATACCGACACTGAAGAATTCGGCAAGAAGACCAAGCATGACATCCGCGCCTGGGTTGTGATAGCAAAGTCTCGGGTGCCAGAAGGTCTTCGCCGCTGGATTCACATTCCGCTTACAAGCTATGACGTCCTTGATACGGCTCGGTCGCTTCAGTTCTCTCGTGCTCACACAGAGGTGGTTAAACCCTTGGCTGATAAAGTCATCAAGCATTTCATTGAGCGGACTAGGACTTTCGCTTCGGTCAAGCAGATCGGTCGTACGCATGGTCAGCATGCGCTTCCAATCACAGTCGGATTCTGGTTCGCCACGATCTTGAGTCGGATTCTCCGGAATATTGAAAGTGCTAATATGGCAGCTTGTGGATTGGTAGGCAAGATCTCCGGTGCTGTCGGCGCGTACAATGCGCAGAAGGCGGTTGGGATCACATCAACATGTGCTCTGAACAGACTTGAAGCTATTCAAGCCTTCATGAGTAATCATGGGGTCACCAGTACAAACGATATTCCAGCGGGGATGATGAGTCGGATCATGTCAGAGCATCCAACTTTTGAAGAATTGGTATTGAAAAAGCTCGGCCTTAAACCGGCGCCGATCAGTACCCAGATCCTGCCACCCGAACCGCTCGCCGATTATCTGTTCGCATGTGTGAAGTTGTCGGCCTCCCTCGGCCAATTCGGTCGGGACGGTCGTAACCTCATGCGGAGCGAGATCGCTGAGCTCTGTGAACCGTTCGACAAGGGTCAAGTCGGTTCATCAACCATGGCGCACAAGAGGAACCCGATTAATTTCGAGAACCTTGAAAGCACATGGCTCAAGAACAAGAATGAGTTCGGCAAGGTCCTGGATGTATTCCTAAGTGATCATCAACGGGACCTGGTGAACAGTGCCGTTGCTCGGGATTTCCCGACAATCGTTGTAAATCTGGTTTCGCAACTGAACACTCTCTTGCGCGGCGACCCGCCATTCATCGCTCGGATCTCTGTTGACCAGGAAGCCTGCAAACGCAATCTGGAGCTTCAAGGTGTGGAGATTCTCGCAGAGCCAGTGCAAATAGCCCTTCAGATGGCAGGCTATACGGGAGATGCTCACAAGGTTGTAAACGAGCAGGCGCTTCCGCTCGTCAAACAAGGCAATTCCTGGTTGGGTGCGATCAAAAAGATTGCTGAAGATCAGAACGACCAAGGATTGTTGGAGGCCAGATCGAAATTACCGGATGATGTCATGTCGCTGATCGAAGATGTTGGCGGCCATTCCGAAAATTACACTGGTCTGGCGGCCGAAAAAGCTCTGGAGATTGCCAAGGCTGCGGAAAACTATCTGAACGCTCCGGCTGTCATGGCTGCGTTTCTCGGTGTCTGATACCTATCTGGTACGAATTCAACAGGCCCATTCTGTGAAAACGGAGTGGGTCTTTTTTATTACTCTTGACAGATATATACTTGGATGTTAGTTTTTGGTCAGGTTTGGGAATGGTTCTCAAAATAAAAAGAGAGGTGTCATTTGAAAAAAATATTAAGTTTTATGAGTGTGGTAATGAGTATCTTCGGATACTCTTGTTTGATAGTGATGACCGCCAAGGGGACAGGTGAAGGGCTCTCCATTTCCACCTTCGGCCTCTGGTCTGCATTGGCGTGGATAACGAGCTTCACGATGTTGAGTCAAAAAGCCAATCCCGCAGTTCCCATTATCTACGGTGTTGGTGCAACTACGACGACGATCATACTACTCTTCAAAGGGAGGTATGGTTGGTCTGCTCTGGATACTGTCATAGCAATACTCGTCGTCTTGTGTGTGATACTTTGGCTTACCAGCGGTCCTCGATTGGCTCTTATTCTCTCTGTTGTGGCGGCAGCCATCGCTACTATTCCATTCGTCGTTCTGACATGGAAGTCCCCAGAGATGAGCCCCATCATTCCAAATTCAGCATTTCTCGTGGCGAATTACCTAGCCTTTGTTTCGGCCAAGGCGTGGACTATCGAGGACAGACTGTATTCAGGGGTGAATGTGGTGGTTTGTTCGCTATTGATCATTCCGTGGTTGTTTCGTTAATCTCGCGTGCGATCACGATGATTTCTCAAATAGGCTCAGACGCAAGTTTGGGTCTTTTTTTATGTGTTAAATTATTAATAGATTTGTAAGATTTCATCCCTTAGATTCTGGTATTTTTTGGTAAATTTTCTCTAAAATAGCCTTATTTATTACCGGGAATTGGAAGAATTTGCAAAAAATGCTAATTCCCGGTAAAATCGTGTTGTGAAAATACATTTACCAAATAGCGCATTTCTGGGTAATATTAACTCATTTCTTAGAAGTTTCGATTCATCTTCCCCAGATGAACTAATAGTTACTTCTAATAATAAATGGGTATCAGTTCATCCCGTCGTCATTGCAATGGTCGCCGCTCTAGGTAAGGGTATATCTGCCCAAAAGCTTAGATTCGAAGCTTTTGAAGCAAAGTCCAAGCATTATTTTGAGAGAATAGGTCTATTTCGTTTTTTGGGTAAAGACTCAGGCATTTCAATAACAAAACATGATTCCTCTGGTCGTTTTATCCCTATAACAAAGATTAAAAATTCTAACGAACAGAGTAAGTTCATTACGGAAATGATTCCTCTTTTACATCTCGCGGACAACCCTAGACAAGCAGAACCCATTCAGTATATTGTTGGTGAGTTGGTGAGAAATGTTATTGAACATTCTCAATCTAAGGACGGTGCTATAGTTTGTGCTCAATATTACAAAAAAAGTAACACTATCAGGATTGGAATTGTTGACGGGGGTGTTGGTATTAAAAAAACAATAACCCGTTCCCATCAAGCCGTAGATGACTTTGAAGCCATTAAACTTGCTCTAATGCCAGGTATAACAGGCACAACAAGAAAGGAGGGTGGTACTGCTGAAAATGTTGGAGCTGGATTGTTTTTTATCAAATCCATTGCTCATGTGAACCGCGATTTTTTCTTAATATATAGCGGTCAGGCAATGTTTAAATTACTTAAAAGACCCCTTGAAGGATCAGTGTTTTTACAGGCTGACCCTCTTCAAGACAGACATTCTAAAGAAAAAATGCTTCCATATTGGAATGGAACTGTTGTGGGGATAGATATATCTCTAGATAATACAAAAGAATTCTCTGTCATCTTGGATTTGATTCGTAATACATATGCGACATCAGTTAGAGAGAGGAGAAAAGAAAAGTATAGAAAACCTAAATTTATATGACAACAATAAAATTACAACCAATAGTTGGATCTTTTGCTGAGAATAAAGATAAGGCAAAAGAGATTCGTATAAAGAAAATTAATCCTATATTAAAAAAAGGAGAGAGTATAAAACTAGATTTTGAAGGTGTTACCTTGGCAACTCAATCTTTTATACACGCTCTAATCAGCCAGTTGATTAGACATTATGGAACCGAAGTCCTAGATAGGATTCAATTTAAGAATTGTAATAACACACTGAAGAAAATTATTGAAATTGTTACTGACTATATGCAATTTAGAGAATAGCCAGATTTCTAATCCCCAACCAATTTTTCCTGCTATACTATGAGCGCATGGAAAATTCTGAGAAATCACAAAACAGAGGTCTGTCGGAGGTTGTCATAAAAGATCTGCGTATTCTCGCTTCCTCATTTTGTATTCTATTATTTCTCGTCGGGATCAATTCTATTTTTCAAAATTTATTTGCAGTTAAAGAGTCTGTTTCAGAAGTTGTCATTCCTAGACCACTGTCTTCACAAGAGATAACGCACGGCGATCAGACCAAAAATCAAGTCATATTTACATTCGATGGAGGTAGTGGATCTGAGTCTGGCAAAGCTATTTTAGATACATACAAAAAACACAATATCAAAGCCACTTTTTTCCTCACAGGTAAATTTGTAGAAGAAAATCCAGAGCTTGTGAGAAGTATGGTCGCTGGAGGCCACGAGATATTCAATCATACTTATGATCACCCACATCTAGATGAAATTTCCGATCAGGAAATTATTGTAGAATTTGAAAAGATGGATCAGGTTTTGACGAGGACAGTCGGCATATCATCCAAACCTTTTTTCCGTCCACCATATGGCAGTCGCGATCAGAGGGTGTTGGATATTGCATACAAGGCAGGGTATCAGTCCGTCTATTGGTCTATTGACGCCGGTGATTGGGAAGAGTCTAATGGCACCACTCCTGATCAAGTCAAATACAGAATACTTTCAAATCTTACTTCTGGTAATATTTACCTTATGCATATAGGAGATACGATTACTGCCACTATCCTAGATGATGTATTCAATACAATTGAGTCTAAGGGGTACAAGATAGTTTCCTTGTCAGAAGGGTTGTAATCTATTACAATCACATTCTATGAATACAAGACGAATAATATTTTGGTCCATCTTTGTCCTAGTCCTGGGATTGATAATCTGGGGACTTGCAGCCGCTATCAACAAATCTTCAAATGGAGGCTTGAAATTGGCCGCTCCAGCGCCTGTTAGCGCCACAGATCATGTTCGTGGCCCTTCAGATGCGCCAGTTACACTCATAGAATACGGTGATTTCCAGTGTCCTGCTTGTGCCGCTTATTTTCCTTTGATTGAGAGACTATTCAATGAATCCTCCACAACCCTTCGTATGGTTTCTCGCAATTTTCCACTTACTCAACACGCAAATGCCATTCCTTCCGCCTTGGCGGCAGAAGCTGCTGGTATGCAAGGGAAGTATTGGGAGATGTTCAAGTCTCTGTATGAGAATCATGACGAATGGGCCGAAGTCAAAGACGCTTCTCCTCTATTTGAAAAGTACGCTAGCGAGATCGGTTTGAATATTGAAACCTTCAAGATAGATCTGAAAAATCCCGATCTTAGAAAAAAGATTGAGGATGATCGTGATGAGGGTATTCATATCGGCATAAATCATACGCCGACATTCTTCGTAAATGGTAAAGAGGTAGTTGATATCCAAAACTATGAACAATTTAAAGAACTTATTCAAACAGCCGCTCAAGAAAGTTCCAAATAGTATTGCAATATTCATTTTGATAATTGCTCTACTTGGCTTTGTTGACGCAGGTTATCTGACTGTTGAACATTATCGCAATGTAGTTCCTCCGTGTTCTCTGACCGCTGAGTGTGAACAAGTTTTGACCAGCTCATATTCCGTAGTTATGGGCGTGCCTGTTTCTCTGGCAGGAGCCATTTATTATCTTTTGATAATGATCGGGGCGTTCGGATATCTGGAAAGTAAGAATGTCAAACTCTTGAAGTTTACTCTACTTCTCACCATCGCTGGCCTCCTAGCTTCTTTGTGGTTTGTGTATGTGCAGGTCTTCATTATTCATTCATATTGTGCCTACTGTCTGGGTTCAGCTCTCACTTCAATTATTCTATTTGTAACATCTATGAATGTCCTGATGAGATATCAAATAGCCGGTGAGAGTGATGTTTGTGCAGAAATACCAAATGATCAAAACAAATAATATACTCATAACAGAATCAAGCTCAGAATATGAACTTATAGATTCTGGGGAAGGGGAGAAGTTGGAACGCTTCGGTAAATTCGTCTTGTCCAGACCAGATCCGCAAGCTCTGTGGAATAAAAATCTTTCATCAGATGAATGGAAAAAGGCCGATGGGCATTTCAGTCGCGATGAAGCCAAGGGCTCCTGGTCTCTCAAGAAAGATATGCCAGATCGTTGGGATATAGATTTTGGTGGTTTGAGATTCTGGATCCGTCCTGGGGCTTTCAAGCATACAGGTTTGTTCCCAGAGCAGTCGGTCAATTGGGATTGGTTGCGAGGAATTATCTCCACAAATACTGTGGAAAACAAGGATTTTGAAGTCCTAAACTTATTTGGCTATACCGGCGGTGCTACTCTCGCTTGTGCTCAGGCTGGTGCCAAGGTCGTACACATAGATGGTTCAAAAGCGGCGATCGCTTCCGCTAGAGAAAACGCCGAAATTTCTGGCTTGGACAAAAAGCCTATTCGTTGGATATTGGATGATGCTCGCGCTTTTGTGAAAAGAGAGATAAAACGCGAACGCAAATATGACGGCATTATCATGGATCCGCCAGCCTTTGGTCATGGTCCAGACAATGAATTGTGGAAAATTGAAGAAAATTTCATTCCTCTATTTGAGGATTGCTTGAAGATTTTGAAAGACAAACCATCATTTTTCCTGATAAATGGTTATTCTGCCGGCTATTCCGCCACTGCTTACGAAAATAATTTACTTTGTTTGGTTGATAAGTTCGGCGGCAAGATAGAAACAGGAGAATTGGCTATAGCGGAGGCGAGGCCTACAAGGCGAGACCTACAAGGCGAGACCTACAAGGTGAGACCTCGTATTCTGCCAGCCGGCATATTCGCTAGGTGGTCTAGGGAGTAATTTATGTTATTGTAATACCATGTCAGCTATTATTTTGGATGGCAGAAAAACTCGCGAGGCCTTGATGCCCGAGCTCATAAGCAGGGTGAAGACTTTTTCTTTTGCACCAATATTAGCAATTATTCAGGTTGGTGACAGGCCTGATTCGTCATCATATATCAGAGCCAAAGAAAGTTTCGCAAAGAAGATCGGTGTCGAATGCAAGATTATGAAGGTTTCTGATGCGGTATCTCAGCAAGAAATTATAGAAATTGTGAAAGAGTGCAATGCTGACAAATCTATAAAGGGAATTATTGTTCAGTTGCCACTTCCTATTTCCCTGGATCGCGACACGATAATTAACACTATTGATCCACACAAAGATGTTGATGGTTTGACCCCGTTCCAAGTAAAGGCTTGGAGTCAAGGTAGAGAAGATGCGGTTCTGCCAGCAACAGCTCGTGGTGTGAGACAACTTTTGAAGCAATACGACATATCTCTATTCGGTAAGAGGGTCACTGTTGTAGGCCGTTCAATGCTCGTGGGGAAACCCATCATCTCTATGTGTTTGAATGAGAACGCTACAGTCACAGTTTGTCATAGCAAAACTGAGGATTTGGCTTTCTATACAAAAAAAGCTGATATTTTGATCGTGGCTGCGGGCAAGCCTGGGCTGATTCAGAAAAAGCACACTAACAAGAAACAGATTGTGGTTGATGTCGGAATAAATACAGTCGGTGTAATCAGTGGTGAGTCTGATCGTCTTGGATATGCAGGAGGCAGTAAACTTGAAAAGTTGGAAAATGAGATAGAGGGGAAGAAGTTGGTGGGTGATGTTGATTTTGACAAAATACAGAAATCTGTAGCGGCCATTACTCCTGTTCCTGGTGGCGTGGGACCCATGACAGTACTGTCTTTGTTTGAAAATCTCTTGGATTTATGCGAGACTGAATAAGAAATTACTTATTAAATAATTAATCTAAAATCATGAACATACCAGAAAAATTTTGGAAGGGAATTATGGGCTTAGTCGGAATACTAATAGTTTTTCTTCTCGTTATTTCCATAAAAGAGATCAAAACTATAGGCTATATTGGTGCAAATCCAAATATCAGCAATACAATCAGTGTTGATGGCAGTGGAGATGCTGTAGCAATACCAGATATTGCAACATTTTCTTTCACAGTCAACGAAACAGCGAAAACTGTTGTTGATGCGCAAAAGTTGGCTACTGATAAGATGAATGCTGCATTGAAAGCGATTCGCGCCGGAGGAGTGGCTGACAAGGATATCCAAACACAGTCATACAATATCAATCCACATTACGAATATCAGGGTAGTGTCTGTAGCACATACAGCTGTCCGCCTTCCAAGTCAGTCTTGACCGGATATGATGTAAGTCAGAGTGTGCAGGTCAAGGTCCGCGATTTGAGTAAAGCGGGAGCATTGTTCTCATCTATCGGTTCTCTGGATGTTCAGAATGTTAACGGCCTGTCTTTCTCTGTAGACAAGCCAGAGACAGTCCAGGCTGAGGCTAGAGGCAAAGCTATTACGAATGCCCAAGACAAGGCAAATAAGTTGGCGAAGCAATTAGGCGTATCACTAGTTCGCATCATCAGCTTCTCAGAAAATGGTAGTAACTACCCACGTCCGGTTGTATATGGAATGGGAGGGGATAGTGCCATGATGAAGAACGCCTCTGTTGCTCCTGAGATTCCAGCTGGTGAGCAAAAGGTTACAGCTACGGTCTCTATTACTTACGAGATAAAGTAGGTGGGGGTATGGTATACTGCGCATATCTAAAGTATTATGGAAAACCTTCCCAAGGAGAAATTCTTTCGCGTTTATGCGAATTTACCTATTGGTCTAAGAGACCAAGTTGTTATTACACTACCTGAAGTGGGACCTATGAGTTGGAACGCAGCCTATGTTGAAGTAAACAATGGTACCAAGATTGGGGATGCTATTGTCGAGAAATTGATTGAGCTTAAAATAATTTAATTAAGATGAGTACAGAAAAAGAAATTATTGACTTGGTAGTTGCGCGTCTGCAAAACTTGCCATCGAATAAAGAGATTTCTATAGGTTCTTCCGGTGAATTTACCAAGGATCAGTTAATTGAGCATGTCAAAAATGATGACGAAATAGGCAAGAAGATGATAGTTATTGAAATGGATTTCTTGAGATCAATGAAAGAAGGAATATTCTATGAGCAATACAGCCCTAGTAACAACTCCTAGTTCGGATCGTACAACGAGATACATTTCGGCTTGGGCCGAGAATACGATCGAGAAACTGAAGTCCAAACATCTTCAGTTTATTTCCCTGATCCGAGAACGAGCCACAACCTCTGTTTTGGAAAGTATGCTCAAAAAACACAATCCTTCTCTTTTGTTTTTGAATGGACACGGTGGCCCCGATCTAGTCTGCGGTCATGACGATGAGATTTTGATACAAAACGGTAAAAATGAAGCAGTACTCAAGGGTGTAGTTACCTACGCATTATCGTGTAGTTCTGCCCAAGTACTTGGACCTGCAGCAGTGAGAGCAGGAGCTACTGCTTATATCGGTTACAACGAAGACTTCATCTTTTTCATTTCACCAGAGAAAATGAGTAGACCTTTAAGAGTATATGCGCTATCTGATTTGGGATATGAAGAGCTTGGTATGTCATGGAGACAAGAAAGCAATTGTTGTTAAATAATAGCAATGGTAGGCGTTTCGGGCTAGAATTCAAGGCGTGTGCTATTGACAAATACGGTGTTTAGGTGTATACTACCAAGCATAGTTCTTTGATAAGACTTGCGATTGGTCATAGCGAAAAATGGCTTAAAACTAGGCTGTTTCTCGCTATGACCACTACGGCTCATAGTTCCTCCTCGGATTAGGGGAAAATGAAAATGGGCAAATTAGCCCAAGGAGATAAGATTATGAACACAGAATTCATGATTGCAGAAGTAACGCCAGGGAAACTGAATGCGCTGGTAAAAAATATCATGCGTCAAACAGGCGAAACTGATCCCAATGAAGCTGTACGTCTCGTTAATTCGGGTGAGTGGGTAGTTTCGAAACCGACTCGCAACTGGCGCGAACAAGACGGCGTCATCTACTTCTCGGTCACCAGCGATGGCACGACCGGCGAGGACTGGATCACCCGGCTCGAAAGCAAAGGCTTCCGCGTGGGTGACTACGCCAAGCAGGTGCTTCGTTCGCCGGACTTCAAGCCGACCAGTGGCATGACGACCGAAGTCGCCGTTCTCAAGGGCATGCTCTTCGAGGACAACGATCGGATCACGAAGAAGATTCGCGCCGAGGCAGACAAGCGCAAGCTGTCCAAGCCGAACGCCGAACTGGCCTGCCTCATCCGTGAGAAGTTCACGGACAAGGAGATTGAAGCGATGGGTCTGTGGTACATCGTTGCTATGCACGAGCCCATCAACGACTCCGATGGCGATCCGCGCCTCCTCCTCGCTTCCCGCGCTGACGATGGTCGGTGGCTGGATGCGTACTGCGGCAACCCTGGCCGCAGGTGGAGTCGTGGGCGCGGTTTTGCCTTCGTCGTCCCGCAAGTCAGTTCTCAACACTAAGATCCTCGGGACTTTAGTCCCTTTGACCTTTGCACTTTGGCCCGGCATCACGCAAGTGATGTCCGGGCTAAATTTATGCTAGAATTTTATATGGTAGTAGGCGAATCATGCGGGCGGTTATGACTTCCCGCGGCCGAATCCAGTATCCATGAGCTGAGAGCGAGAGCGGTCAGCCCAGTAGGCGAATCAGCAGATTCGCTCTTGGAGTAAATTCTACTGAATCAGGCTTCTCTCGGAGGGCTCATGTAGACACTTCATCCTTTGACAAGCTCGAGACGATCCTGAGCAAATCGAAGGATCAAAAAATGAAGCTACTTGGTGCAAGGTGCTATGGCATTATAATAATGCCAAATTCGATTCAACTCTGAGATCGCGTAAGCTTCAAAGGGTGGTGGCATGGAAGGCCTTATGCACATTCCGATGGCGATCCGAACCTCCTCAACGCTAACCGCGATGACGATGGTCGGTGGCTGAATGCGTACTACGACAACCCTGACAACAGGTGGAATCGTGAGAACGGTTTTGCCTTCGTCGTCCCGCAAATCTCTTCATTTCTTCCCCGCTTTTGTGGGGAAGTTTTGTTTATCTCGAGCTGTGTCCAAAGTTTTTGTAAGCTGGCCATTCCAACCTCCTAGATCTCTCCCAACCCCATCTAACTTTATAGAAAGTGCGATATACTTCTTGTCATCCAGTGATTTTGTTTCCCACAGGATCATTAGTAATATTTTCAGTGCATCTAGTTTCTTTATGGACAGGCGCACATACGGATGTTTCTCTTGTGGTGACAAGAAACCCGCTGCCGCGACAGATTCTATGATTTCTACGAATAAAGTATCGATTCTGTATCCGAAAGAGTTCCTATTAAATTTCGGTAAATCTTTGTAAAAACCATGCCATAACAAATAAGTATCTTTGACCTTATTCAAAACAGGCAAAATTCGGTTGGGGGGGGGGTCTTCATAGTTTGCGACGGATTCAGTTCAATCATACATACAATGATATCATTTCATTAGAAAATCTTCTTGAAGCATGGAAGGAATTCGTGAGAGGTAAGCGGAGTAAAAAGGATGTTCAGGAATTTGAACATGATCTGATGAGTAATATCATCTCACTTCATCGTGATCTTGCGGCGAAAACCTATGAACATTCCGCATATGAATTCTTCAGAATTTCAGATCCCAAACCGCGCGATATTCATAAAGCGAAGGTAAGAGATAGGTTATTACATCACGCCATTCATAGGAAATTGTACCCATTCTTCAATAAAACATTTATTGCGGATTCTTTCTCATGCCGACTTAAAAAGGGAACACATAGAGCCATAGATAGATTTCGTACTTTTTCTTACAAGGTCTCAGAAAATCATACCAAGACAGTATGGGTACTCAAATGTGACATTAGAAAATTCTTTGCTTCAGTCGATCAAGCCATACTTCTCGGTATTTTAAATAATTACATAAAAGACAAAGACATTCTCATGTTACTTTCGAAAGTCGTGGGCAGTTTTTATTCAACAGAGAAGGGTGTTGGTTTACCACTTGGTAATCTCACCTCTCAATTATTCGTGAATATTTACATGAATGAATTTGACCAGTTTATGAAACATAAAATAAAGGCAAGATATTACATAAGATATGCGGATGATTTTGTTGTTTTTTCACAAGATAAGCCATGGCTTCACGGTATTATTTCGGAGATTACAGGTTTTCTTCTTAATAGACTGAAACTTCATCTCCATCCGAACAAGATATCTATAAGTACTATTGCTTCGGGTATTGATTATTTGGGTTGGGTCAATTTTCCAGATCACAGAGTCTTGAGGACGAAGACCAAGAAGAGAATGTTTAGAAACATAAAAGCGAAAGGCGGAAAAGAAGAAACAGTTCAGTCGTATCTGGGTCTCATCAGCCATGGCAATAGCTGGAAGTTGCGACAGGAAATTATAAAATCACAGCCATTGACTTCAGTCGTATTTGGGTATATTATCCACATGTAATCCCCAGGAGGGGTTTTTTAATAGAATTTCAAAAATATGAGTCTCAGTAATTACATCAAGGAAACAAAGGCTGAAATGATACATGTCAATTGGCCGACACGCGAACAGACTACTCGCTTTACTGTCATGGTTATAGTCTTGTCTTTGGCCACCGCAGCCCTTCTCGGACTATCTGATTTCGTATTCTCAAAACTACTTACACTATTGTTCTAACTTTTTAATTAAATAAAGTATGACAAAACAACATACAACTGGTGAGAGGAGTTGGTACGCGATACATACATACGCGGGGTATGAGAACGCAGTTGCCCGCAACTTGAAACAGCGCATAGAATCTCTGGGTATGGAGGACAAGATTTTTGCCGTGATTGTGCCTACAGAAAAGAAGATCAAGGTCAAAGGAGGCAAGAGGGTAGAAGAAGAAGAGAAGATCTATCCAGGATATGTTCTCGTTGAAATGATCGTGACCGATGATTCTTGGTATGTTGTCAGGAATACTCCACGCGTGACGGGCTTTGTCGGTGCAGGAGTTTCCCCAGTGCCATTGGATCCCAAAGAAGTTGAGTCTTTGTTCGCTCGTATGCAAACAGGAGAGACACAGCATGCTATAGACCTATCTCCTGGTGATCTCATCAAGGTTTCGGACGGTCCATTCAAAGATTTTGAAGGCAAGGTATCAGAGGTTGATACTCAGAGGGGCAAGATCAAGGTCTTGGTGTCCATGTTCGGTCGCGAGACGCCTGTAGAGTTGGATTTCTTGCAAGTTAAGAAGGTTTAGTGTACCGTAACCAAATACCATTTTTCATTCAATACCATGGCAAAGAAAATCATAAAAAAAGTAAAAGTCATCGCTCCAGCAGGTAAGGCTACACCAGCTCCTCCTTTGGGTCCAACACTTGGTCAGGCAGGCGTCAATATTGGTGATTTTACGAAAAAATTCAACGATGCTACCAAGGCTATGATCGGCGACATGATCCCCGTTGTCATCACTGTTTACGATGATCGTTCTTACACTTTCGTCTTGAAGACCCCACCAGCTTCAAGTCTGATCTTGAAAGCCCTAAAGAAAGAGAAGGGTTCTGGTAAACCAAATTTGAGCAAGGTTGGAACACTTTCCAAAGCTCAATTGAAAGAAATCGCAGAGAAAAAGATGCCTGATCTTAATGCCAATACTGTAGAAGCGGCTATGAAAGTTATCGCGGGTACGGCGAGATCTATGGGGGTGGAAGTTAAATAATATCTAGGCAAACATAACAAGCGTGTTTTCGAGACAGCCGAGGACCTGTCTGAGCAGAGTATAAATTGCTAGGTTTTTGTGCTCGGACTGCCAGATGCCCCGTGAGCACAAAAACCTTGCAATTTAACGATAGCGAGTCCCGCAGGCTGGCGAGAAAACACACTTGTTACGTTTGCCTGATTACTGAATATTCCGACAACACTGCTCCACTCTCTGTCTTTATTGATTCTATAAGTGTTAATCTGTAGTCGAGGTCTTCCTTGAATAACCTGATCCCGTCGCCGAATATTACTGGTTCAACAGTCAAATAGAGTTTGTCTACTAAACCGGATTTCATAAACATTGTGTATATCTGTGAACCTCCGCAGATAGCTACTTCTTTGAAACCGCGATTTTCCAAAACTTTTAATAAATCTGCGGGACTCTTTGTGGTGAGTTCAACGCCTTCTGGTAAATTTTCAATTGGTTCAGGTGAATAGACGATAGTCAGGCGATCTTTCAGTGCTTTGCCGATAGTTTTCCAGGTATTTTGACCCATGACTACTACACCCGCGCGTTTCGTCATCTCCACGAAGCGCTTTTTGTCGTCCTTACCAGTCCAAACTGTGGATGGAACGGTAGGATTTTTCGCAATATATCCGTCTGCCGTCAAGGCTACAATGATGAAACAAGTCATAATGTTTTGTATTGTAGCATATCATTTAATATGATAAGTTAGTGAGACAATAATAATATGACTACAAAAGGATTTTTCACAAATGGAGGAATATTTGCTCTGGGGTCAAATTTCAAAGATAGATTTGTACCAAATTATGATAAATTAAAAAAGCTCGTAGAACACTGCAGGGGAATAGGGCTCAAGGTTGTGCTTACCCAGGGAACATACGACATGGTCCATATCGGGCATGGCCGTTATTTTGAGGAAGCTAGGAAGCACGGGGATCTGTTGGTGGTCGGAGTAGATAGCGACAAGAAGGTCCGTGCGAGGAAGGGTCCAGACCGACCTATCGTCCCCCACAAGGAGCGTTTGGAGATGGTTACACATCTGCGTTCGGTTGATGTCGTGACTCTGAAGGAACACAATATGCCTCGTTTCCACTTGATCAAGACAGTTCAGCCAGATGTTTTGGTTGTTACAAAGGAGACTTTGAAGAAATACAACAAAGAGGAGATTGCCGAGATGAAATCTTACTGCGGTAAGATAATCACACTCGCCCCTATGGCTACGACTTCTACTAGTGCCAAGATACGCGTGCTCCAGCTCAAACTCGCCAAGCGTTTCGAGAAGACTATCGTCCCGAAGTTGGCTGATATGATCAGCAATGCTCTGGGAGACAAAAAGAGCAAGAAATAATATGATCATCGTCGCTTATGTTCCAGTTCTACATGAAGGATACAAAAGATTCTTTGATAAACATCCTGAAGCTACGAAATTACTTTTGATTGGTTCGGAAATAATCAAAGACTTCAAACCGCTTGTGAAAGATTTGAGGGCTTTGGAAGCATCTCTCATTAGAGATTCACTTCTGGCATGGAAGAGATTTGAGACTATTGAAGTGATTGGTGCGAAAGATTTGGAAAAACTGGATTCTCCCAAGACTAGTATCGTCATGCCTGATGAGGATGTCATGCGTGAGATCAAAGATAAATATTTGCCGAAAGCTTCAGTGACTTTTGACTCTATATTCCTGCGTTGGGACAAGCATAAATCTACAGAAGGTAAGCCTGTTGAAGCGGATCAGACGGTTTCGGTCAAAGATCTGGATGTAAAAATGATTGCTACATTGAAAAAAGAAGCGGGTAAAAGCGGAGATTGGTGGAGACATGTAGCGGCGGCCATAGTGAAGAATGGTGAGATAATTTCCCAAACCCACAACAAACATGTGCCGTCTGAACAGATGCCTTATGTGGACGGAGATCCTAGGAGTGATTTCCATAAGGGTGTAAATCTAGAGCTTTCAACATCTTTCCATGCTGAGGCTTCTCTTGTTACCGAAGCCGCACGGAAGGGTATCTCTCTAGAAGGAGCAGAAATGTATGCCACAACTTTTCCATGTCCACCATGCGCGAAGATGATCGCATATTCTGGGATAAAAAAGCTTTATTATGCTGATGGTTATGGGGTTTTGGATGCTGATAGAATACTAAAAAGTCAGGGCGTGGAGATTGTTTTTGTGGAGACGGGGGAGGGGGATGCTTCAAAATCTTCGTCTGGAGAGGTTCATTATAGACATTGAGATTAGTTGTTTGTATTTTTTCTATAAATAAAAAGGCAGACAAATGGATTTTGTCTGCCTGCGAAATCCGTGTGTGGAGTGGGTGGATTGGTAGATTAGATTCGACCTTCCACCAGTTTCTGTTCGTACTCGAGCAGTTCGCTGACTTGTACCCCAGCATACAAGCGTCCATAGATGTGCATGCGGGCGATAGCCTCCTGGAATTTTTTCGGATTCTTAGCCAGAGTTACTTGGATGTCTCCAGTTTGATCAGGAACAATAATATTGGCATGCAGGTGCAGAACACTTCCGGCATTGAACTTTGGCGTACCGAATCTCATCACAAATCCTCCTCCGATGATATCAAACTCACGGCATGCCCCAAGCATCAATGCACCAATCTGCGTGAAGTCTGACTGATTGAGTCCTTGTTCCGGCATGATGTGCTTGATAGGTGCCATCATCAGATGAAGCACCGAATGTTTGATTGGAAAGGGATTCTTCCATATCCGCCACCCACCGACCGATTGCGCAATCACAACATTTTTCTTGTCGAGGGGATCGCAGAAGGGGCATTTGCCGGCGTCGTAATCAGTACGCATACTTTCATACTGCTCGAACCCTCTACAATTAATGAGAGTCAGTACCTGATCAGCGGTTAACCCCTCAATTACAGGAATTGGTATTCCTGCATAAGTTGCTACAGTATTCATTTTCAATCACTTTCGTTGAGTTTTTACAGTTGTTGTCCTTTTTGAATACTAGTGATTTTTGGAGATATGTCAAATTGGTAGTACCCCCACCCTCACATCGTTTATCCACGAGCGAGCATAATCCACGAAGAACATATCGTCGAATTTTCCAAATGATGGCTGAAGCCTTGGAAGACATCATTTGTGAAAATTCCGATATGTGATGAGTGGAGTGCGAGTGAGTGAGAAAACAATGTGAGGGCGGGGGTAAGGCAGAATTACTTTCTCGTCTTCCCAAAAGTTATTTCCCTTGACCAAATTTGAATCTCCAACCCTCATCTGAAGCCAATGCTTTTAAGTCTGGCTCTATCATGTGCGCATGAATATGCAGTACACTATTGCCGTATGAGCCCAGTTCTGGATTGCTACCAAAGCGGATGGCGATACCTCCACCTGGGATATTTCTTTTCACTGCTTCTTCCTTGAACATTTCTATAAGCTCAGCACCAGCTTCTTGGTCCATTTCTCTAATATGTTCAATATGTGTCTTGTAAATAGCCAAAAGTTGATGTTTCACTTTCTCATATGGCCATTGATTGTCCGTTAATATCCAATATTTTCCGTCTTTCAAGATGGGGTTTTTGTGATATTTTGCTAGATTTTCTGGGCAAAAAGGACAATGATCCTGAGTTGCTATTTCGGCCATAACTTTTCTCTGATCTTCTCTCCTGATATGTTCGGGCTGGATAAATTTACTCATTGAAGTTTAATTATATAGCAACCGGTATGCCTTTGATCCCTGGGTGCGGGTTGTAATCGGAAAGCGTGAAGTCGTCTTTTCTAAAATCAAACAAATCTTTCTTTTCTGGATTCAATGTCATCGTGGGGAAGGCGCGTGGCTCACGGCGGAGCATCTCTTCTACGGCGGGGACTTGGTCTACATATATATGTGAATCAGAAATCGTGTGAATGTATTCATACGGCTCTATGCTCAAGGCTTGAGCTATAGCCATAGTCAGTGCCGCGTATTGGATCATATTTGCCGGTACGCCTATAGGAACATCACCAGATCTTTGGAACATATGTAATGTGAGTTTATTATTCAAAATACGCAGATGGATCCAGCCGTGACATGGGGCGACGACAACCTTCTGTTGTTTGCCAGTACCGCGAATGGTGTACTGCGGAACCCATGGAGTTATGAAATGTGTGCGCAGATGAGGAAACTCTTTCATTTGTTCCATTATGTTTTTGAATTGATCATAGGGCTCTCCTTCGGAAGTGGGGAAGTCGTGGAAAGCCGCGCCGTATGAACCAGGGCCGAGGTCACCAGTTTCAAGTCCGCGCTTTTTGCATTTGGCTTCGGTACCCCAGGGTGTCCACCACAAACAGTTAAATTCTTCTAGTTGTTTCAATGTCCTAGCGCCATTTATAAATCCGAGGATCTCTGCGATGGCTTGTTGCCAGATAGTTACCTTGAGCATTTCTGATACTTTTGGATTCATATTTCTCTCAGTGATCATGGGGAATCCATTTTCAAATTTGAAATGCATAGAGCCTGGTCCCATGAGGGTGATGGCATCTACTTCTTGCTGGGTATTTGTTCTAGTACCTTGTTCCAAGATCCTTTTTAATAGATCACGATATTGTGTGTCGGGTGTTCTTTCTGAATAAGGTTTGATCATGTGATTTTGTATTATCTTGGCTTTTATATACGGCGATTATATCACGACACTGTTCAATGTGAACTTTTTTATAATCCACATGCTCTATTGACAGGGTATCCATACAGGAGTAGTCTTTCGGACAGAGGATCACTTAGATCCAATTGCATTGGCTTCGTTTGGGGATACCAGGAATACTGGGAATACCGAATGTCGCTTAGCAAAACAAGAGAGCCGGCGTCGTAAGACACAAGCCCTAGGGCTGAAAACTACAAATAATCACTCGTCACCACATTGGAGATATGACATTAAAAGTGACTTGTTATGAACCTGGTTTGCCGGTTTGATTTCCTTCCTAGTTATCGTCCCTGTAGGTTAGTGGCTTGGGTTTCAAAATCCCAACGCGGCTACGAAGCAGTGCGAGAAGCGGGTTGGTAAAGTGAGTAAGTGAGTCAGGGCCGTCGCAGCGTTTTCGCGCGACGGCCCTCTTTTTATACCCGAGATCCGATCTTGGTATACCGAGATCCGATCTTGTGATACGATGGCGGTATGAAAGATATTCAAATAAAAAAACTAATAGATACTGAAAAGAAAAGACAGAAGAAGGTTGTCAATCTTATAGCTTCGGAAAACTATGTTTCAAATGATGTACTTGAAGCTCTAGGCTCAGAGTTGACCAATAAATACGCTGAAGGCTATTCCAAAGCTCGTTATTATGGTGGCAATGAAGTGGTAGACAAGATAGAGGATCTCTGTAAAGAAAGAGCTTTAAAGTTATTCGGACTTTCTCCTGAACAATGGAATGTTAATGTCCAGCCACTATCAGGATCGCCCGCTAATTTGGCTGTTTATCTGGCATTGCTCGGCGGACCAAATACTTCATTGGAAAATGGTAAACAACTTCCCAAAATCATGGGTATGGCCCTGGATCATGGCGGACACCTTACTCATGGACACAAGGTTTCTGCTACAGGCAAATTTTGGACGCAAGTTCCATATGGTCTGGATCAGACTACAGAAGTTATAAACTTTGACCAACTGAGAGAACTTGCAATGAAGGAAAGACCGGCCATCATCGTATCTGGTTATACAGCATATCCACGCATCATAGATTGGCAAAAGATGAGGGAAGTTGTATCTGCAGCCGAATCCATAATGATGGTTGATATGTCTCATATTGCCGGTCTCGTAGCTGGTGGAGTGTATCCATCGCCTTTTGAATATGCCGATATTGTGACCACTACTACGCACAAGACTCTTCGTGGCCCTCGTTCAGCCATGATTTTCTCAAAAAAGGATAGTAGGGAATTTGGTAAGAAGATAGACAGAGCAGTTTTTCCCGGACTTCAGGGCGGTCCTCATATCAATCAGATTGCGGCAGTGGCAGTGGCTTTGAAAGAGGCTTCTGCTCCAGCTTTCAAGAAATACGCTACGCAAGTTGCAAAAAACGCCAAAGTTTTAGCGGAAGAATTACACAAACGTGGCTGGCGTATTATTTCCGGCGGTACTGATACACATCTCATACTTATAGATACATGGAATGATGGCAAGAAAAATGAACAAGGTGCGGGATGTGTAACGGGCAAGGAAGCTAGTGATAGGTTGGAAAAAGAGGGTATTATCGTAAATAAAAACGCCATTCCATTTGATCAGCGCCCGCCGGCAGATCCATCGGGTATTAGACTGGGTACAGCCGCGGAGACTACGAGGGGCAGAAAGGAAAAAGATATGAAGAAGATTGCGGAGAGGATTGATGGGATTTTGCGGGGGATCTAAGTGTTTATTATCCCCACTTTTTCTCCCTTGTCTCCACCCCCCCGTGATAATATAGACATATACAAGGAGCGGCCTATTTGCCGTTCATATCTTCTATATATTGATGAAAAAATCCTATACACTCATAACCCTACTCCTCCTCACGACAATCATCTTACCCTCATATACTCTGGCTCAAACCAATAAATCCAATAGTAAATCCCTCCTCGCCAGCATCTACTGCTCCACTATCGGTGCTTGGTTCAATTCACCTAGCTGTATAGAGGAAACTCCATCTGTAATACCAGAAGACAAAGAGTCCAATACAACAACAATCAACCAAACCACCGCACAATCATCAACCACAGCTTCATCAACACCCAGAAACACAACAAACTCAGTAAATACCTATCTACAATCTATACCCAACATCAGTGATATCGTAAACTCCGCAGTCCAAAAAGCTCTTTCAACATATACAACAGCAAATACCAATTCATTCAACCCTAACGATTTCGTCACTAGAGACTTCCTCTCAAGACAAGTCAGTGCTACCAGTGAATCCGCCGGTCGTTCCGTGAGTGCCGTGTCATCTAGTATTACGAGCGGTGGGACACTGACGAATTCTGTTTTGACAAATCCAACAGCTGATTCGATATCAGTTGCCGGTAGTTCCGGACTCAAAGTTACAACTGATGGAAATGTCGGTATAGGGACGAATGCTCCAACAGTAAAATTGGATATAGCTGGTTCTGTAAATTCACTATTGAGTAGCGGAAATATTCCAGTAGAGATCGGTTCTGTAAATGATGCAGAGAGATATGAAGCACATAGTGTGTTCGTCTCTGGACGATATTTATACACATCAAACTATTGGCCAAATACGGCGCAAGTTATTGATATTAGTAATCCAGAATCACCCGTGATTGTTGGAAAAAAGACTGGGGTATCTTACACATCTGGTCTGTATGTTTCTGGAAAATATGCGTTTATGACAGATATGAATGGGCAAGGATTGCGTATTATTGATGTTTCAGATCCATCAAGTCCAACAATAATTTCCAGTATTTCTGGGATGGGAGTCCGTACATTGAGTCCTTTCGTTTCAGGAAGATATGTATATTTGGTGAGTGTCCTTTCGAATACACTAAATATTATAGATGTCGTTAATCCATATTCGCCGGTATTAGTATCGTCATATACGGTTGGTGGAAATCCAAATTCAGTATATGTCTCTGGGAAGTATGCATATATATTAAATACAAATAGTGGTATAGGTAGTGTGTCTATACTTGATGTTTCTAATCCATCTATTCCAATTCCAATGAGTACCACTACAGTTGGTACGAGTTTGTATACCACAGGTACACAAGGAGGCAATTATATACTCGTTTCAGGTCGCTATATGTATGTGGCAAATTCTGGAGATAATACTGTCTCTGTTGTTGATATTTCAAATCCAACAAGTCCGAGCATTGTCGCTACACATACTGTAGGTACTGAACCTAGAGGTATGTATTTGTCAGGTAGATATCTCTATGTGGGTAATTATGCAGGTCAAACGATAACAACGGTGGATGTTTCTGTTCCGGAATCTCCTGTAACGATTGGCACAACACCTGTCACAGGTAAACCGTTGAGTATATACGGTTCAGGCAGATACCTCTATGTTGGAAAGTATTACTTAAGTCCTGTCCAGGAAAGTCCTGAAAGCAACGGTGTCAGTATTCTCAAAATACCAAGCGTAGAATTTGCATCCGAAGAAGTTCATTCTCTTGAGGCTGGATCTTTGCAAGTAAAAGACAGTGCGCTTGTCCAAGGACAATTGCAAGTTACTGGTGGTATTAATTCTACAGGTTTACTTATACAGGGTGACGCTGGAATCGCTGGAAAACTTACGTCTGCTAAGGGTCTCGGTATCGGTACATCAACCCCCTACGCGATGCTATCAGTCTCAAACCTCTCTACAGCAACGACCACTCTCGCTCTCCGTCCAATAGCATCTCAAACCGCTAATATCCTAGATATATTCAATACCACTGGATCACTCGGTACAGTACTCACCGCTAGTCACAATCTCGGACTAGGTACATCATCTCCCTACGCCAAACTCTCTGTAGTCGGAGAAGTGGTCGCTCGTAATTTCACAGCCACCTCCACTACAGCAACAACCACAATCGGTCTCGGGGGATTGGCAGTCGGTACCACTACTCCATACGGTAATGGTCTATTGACTGTAGGGACATCCTCACCATTACTATATGTAGACAGAAACAATGGAAATATTGGCATAGGTACAGCTAGTCCAACATCTCCTCTGCAGATATTGAGTACCCGTAGCAATCAACTTCGACTGGGTTATGATGGTTCAAATTACACTACGCTTGGTGTGGATAGTGCAGGAAGCTTGTCTCTGACTACTGCTGGAAGTACTGGAAATCTCAATCTAACTACCGCCGGAGCTGGAAACTTCTCATTGAACAATGGTGCATTGTATTTCAGTTCAACCAATAAGACTCTGTCACTCAACAACTCTGCTTCCACAAATCAATTTGAGGTGGATGTCCCTACTGGAACGCAATTGAACACAATACCAACAATGTTGAGCAATACAACACCAAGTGGTGTGGCTAGTGCAAGTGCAGATGCTGGTCCAAGTTATCAAGCATGGAATGCAATGGATGGAAATTTTTCCGGATATTGGCAAGCTACTGGTGTACCGAATTGGCTCGCCTATGAATTCGCTACATCAAAAACGATTGTTAAGTATACTATTTATCCTAGACCTACAGACAATTACAAACCGACTGCCTGGACATTTGAAGGTTGGGATGGAAGTCAGTGGGTTGTTCTAGATACAAGAAGTGGAATTACATGGAACATTCCTAATCCCAATACTTATACCTTCTCCAATACCACTGCATATATCAAATATCGCATAAATATTTCAGCGACCACTGATGGATATGTAAACATTACCGAACTCCAAATGTTCGAAGCCTCTTCCTACACCCCCGCCTTCGCAGTAACCACAGCTGGTCTCGCAGGTATCGGTACATCCAGTCCTCTCACATCACTATCATTACAGAGTCTAAGTACTACAACAGATCTATTGAACATCGCATCATCTACAGGTGCATCAGCTTTGTATATAAACAGAGCTAGCAATGTCGGTATCGGTAGTACATCCCCCTACGCCAAGCTATCAGTTGTCGGTAATGTTGCCATAAACGGCCTCACAGCCAATTCCGGCTCCAACTACGCTGTCTGTATCAACAATACAACCAAGGAACTCACAGCAGATGTCGGAGGTGCCTGTAACCCTTCATCAGAGAGATTCAAGAACAACATACAACCTCTAGCAGTATCTGCTACCGATATCATATCCTCCCTAAAACCCTCTACATTCTCATACAACAATACAAACTCATCAAACGCCACCACCTCTACCAAATACGGTCTCATCGCAGAACAAGTCTCTCTTATAGACCCACATCTCGCTACCTATGAAGAAGACGGAACTACTCCTCATGGACTAGATCAGAGTGCCATACTGTCGGTACTCGTGAAGGCGGTGCAGGAGATCGCGGTGAAAGTGGGTGCGATAACAAATTCGGCTGGCGAAATAGTTTTCAATGTTGTCAGAAGTACGCTCGGTGTATTTTCAAAAGTCGAAACTGATACTCTATGTGTAGGGAAAACTTGTGTGACTGAGACAGAGTTACAGGCACTACTTTTGAGGAACGGTGTAAACCCTATTATATATACAAATCCTGAACAATTATCAACGACAACTGTGACAGAAACAACATCAGTAGCGTCACCATCGTCCACAGCATCAACAAATACACCCAGTGGAACGAGCATGGTATCACCAAGTCCAACTCCTGAAATTACTCCAGAGAATACGCCAGAATCCATTGTCGAATCTACATCAAGTCCTACACCAGAACCATCACCAGAGTCGACTACCTCTCCCGAAATAATCTTGGAAAATACATCAGAGTCAACTCCTGATCCTGTCACCGGACAAACATCGGAACCATCACCAGAGCCGACCGCTTCTCCCGCAGGAGAAACAGATGTTACTCCAGAACCATCTCCAGCACCAGTATTACCAGAGCCATCTCCTGTAGAATAAAATTGCAATAAAAAAAAGCGTAAGTCTCTGGTGAACTTACGCTCTTTGCGACGACCGATCTAGCACTCGGCTAGTAGGGAGTGGGATCTTTTGTAATGTCGGTATGGAGGAACCGTGTGACAAAGATCACTTTGCCTTTCAGGTATTGGGTCTTGGAATGAAAAGATTGGTTTCGATGCTCCAGACAATCTTCTCAAATTCTCAATGTCGCTCCAGGCCCATGTACCTGAATATAATCTAGCCCATAATCCTGTATTAGTCAAGTGAGATTAAATTCGTATTTTTGCTACAATATCTATATGAAACAAGAGATTTTGGATGTTTTGAAGGATGTTACAAAGGGTTTGGGAATTGAAGGTAATTCAATCAAACTGGACTATCCTGAAAATTTCAATCATGGGGATTTCACTACCAACATAGCCCTTTTGAGTGCGCGTGATTTGGAGATGTCGCCAAAAGTCCTGGCAGAAAAGATTGTTGCTGAATTCAATAAAAAACAACCGAAATTCATTCGTGAGGTGAATATCGCCGGCGTAGGGTTTATTAATTTTTTTATCAAGGATGAATTTTTTGCGCAGGAGATCGCTCTGATCTCGGATACTGATTTTGGTAAGTCCGTGATTGAAAAAGGCAAGAAAGTGATGATTGAGTATACTGATCCGAACACTTTCAAGGCTTTTCATATAGGTCACCTCATGTCCAACGCTATCGGCGAATCCATTTCACGCTTGATTGAATATTCAGGTGCGTCTGTCACCCGTATTTGTTATCCATCTGATATAGGTTTGCATATAGCCAAAGCCATATGGGCTATACAGAAACATCAGGATGAAGTTCCTGCTGATGGGGCATCTATTATTGAAAAAACTACATTTCTCGGAAAAATGTATGTAGAAGGTACGGTTGCGTACGAGGCAGATCCAGCGAATAAAGATGACATAGATGCTTTGAACAAAGTCATATATGAGAAATCCAGTCCTGCGGTGAACAATCTATATGAAAAGGGCAGACAGTGGAGTCTGGAACATTTCGAATTGTTGTACAAAATCTTGGGAACAAAATTTGACGATACTATATTTGAAAGTGACATGGCTCCGGTGGGATTGGATATGGTTAAGACTCACTTGAAAAATGGAATATTTGAAGAGAGTGAGGGGGCTATCGTATTCAAAGGAGAGAAATACGGTTTGCATACGAGAGTGTTTATTAATTCCAAAGGGCTACCTACTTATGAAGCCAAGGATATAGGTCTGAATATAACAAAATTCAATAAACACCCTGATTCAGAACAGTCAATCATCATTACTGCCAGTGAGCAAAATGATTATTTCAAAGTCATCACGAAAATATTGAGTCTGATAGATGAAAAGAATGGTGCCAAAACCAAGCATATCGGACATGGTATGATGCGTTTTGCTTCTGGCAAGATGTCTTCTCGAACAGGAAAAGTTATCACGGCAGAGGATTTGCTCGCTGATATCAGAGAATTGGTCGCAGGGAAAATAGTTGGGAGAGGTTTTTCGGCAGAGGAAACCGAGGAGATATCCAGTGTCATTGCTGTCGGCGCAATTAAATATTCAATACTGCGGTCATCTATCGGCGGTGATATCATCTTTGATTCAGCAGCCTCAATATCTTTTGAAGGTGATTCCGGCCCATATCTGCAATATTCGGTAGTTCGTGCGAATACTGTATTAAATAAAGCCAAACAAGAAGGTATAAAAGATTTTAGTAATAAAGATTCCAAGGTTCCGGAAAAGGTGAGTTCGGTAGAGCGACTAATATCCCGTTTTCCTGATATAGTAGAAAGAGCCAAAGATGAATATGTACCACAGTTGGTTGCAAATTATTTGATCAATTTGGCCGGGACATTCAATAGTTTCTATGCTTCACAGACCATTGTAAATAAAGGAGATCCTCTGTCACCGTATTATGTTATGTTGACGAAGACCTTCAGAGATACGATGACGAAAGGGTTGTGGTTATTGGGGATAAAAGTGCCGAGTAAGATGTGATTTTGTCCAAGGTCGGACCTTGGACATGACTATTCAAAAGATGGAAGACGAAAATAAGAAAAAAGAAATACAGAAAAGTCAGAGTGCTCTCCGCGAAGAGCGTATTTTGGCATATTGGAATGAGAAAGATATTTTCAAGAAAACCTTAGAGAAACCTGCGCCTAAGGGAACTTACACATTCTATGATGGACCGCCTTTCGCTACGGGGACTCCGCATTATGGTCATATTCTAGCCAGTACGATCAAGGACGCTGTACCAAGGTTTTGGACTATGAGGGGTTACAAGATTCCACGCCGTTGGGGTTGGGATTGCCACGGTTTACCTGTAGAAAATCTCATAGAAAAAGAATTAAATTTGAAGACAAAGAAAGACATAATCAGTTATGGTATAGGAAAGTTCAATGACGGAGCACGTTCTGCTGTTATGCGTTATGCAGATGAATGGCGCAAGATTATCCCACGCCTCGGTCGTTTCGTAGATATGGATGACGATTATCGCACTATGGATGCGAGCTATACCGAAACTGTTTGGTGGACATTCAAACGCCTATACGACAAAGGGTTGATTTATGAGGGGTTCAAGTCTATGAGTCTATGTCCGCGATGTGAGACTACATTGTCAAACTTTGAGGTTGCTCAGGGTTACAAAGATATAACTGATATTTCGGTTTATGTGAAGTTTAAAATTAAATCTCAAAAATTAAATCTCAAAAATGAGGCACAGGATTCATTGGGGAATGTTTATTTGATCGCCTGGACGACCACCCCATGGACCTTGCCGGGTAATGTGGCTTTGGCTGTAAATCCAGATATTGAATATTGCAAAGTGAAGATTACAGAGTCCGCAAGGGGAGACGGTGTTTCATCTGCGGGAGATTTGTTAATCGTCGCCAAGTCTAGATTGGTGGCTTTGAAAGATATCAAGTACGAGATTGTGGAGACTTTCAAAGGTTCCGACCTTGTGGGCGAATCTTACGAGTCATTATTTGATTATTACTCCAAAGACTCTGAGTTGAAGAATAGGGAAAATGGTTGGAGGGTGTACGGTGCAGATTTTGTTACGACCGAAGATGGAACTGGTGTGGTGCACATCGCTCCAGCTTTTGGTGCTGACGATTATGAAATGCTCACGAAACACGATTTGCCTTTTGTTCAACATGTGACGACAGGCGGCCATTTCAAAAAGGAAGTTACTGATTTTGCCGGTATAGCGGTAAAGCCTAAGGCTGTTGAGGGAGAAAAGGATGCAAACCAAAAGGCCGATATCGAGATCATCAAATGGCTTGCTCATCGTGGTGGTCTGTTCGCAAAGGAGAAAATAGTTCATTCATATCCGCACTGTTGGCGCTGTGACACCCCACTTTTGAATTACGCCGCTTCCTCATGGTTTGTAAAAGTGACAGACCTGAAAGACAAACTGGTAGCTGAAAATAAAAAAGTGAAATGGACGCCGCCTGAGATTGGTGAAGGAAGATTTGGTAATTGGCTGTCGGGTGCGCGCGATTGGGCAATATCGCGTTCTAGATTCTGGGGAGCACCTATACCTGTCTGGAAAGAAGAGAAGACTGGAGTTTGCCATGTTCTCGGCTCAGTAGGGGATTTGAAAAAATTCAGTAAAGCCAAGAATACATATTATGTCATGCGTCATGGACAAGCAGACAATAATGTTAAAGGTATTTTGAGTAATGATATTGCTGATCCGTATCATCTGACAGATGAAGGTCGGAAACAAGTGGCGGAGACGGCTGATAGATTGAAAGGGGTCAAGTTCGATGAAATATTCGTCTCACCTTTTGTCAGAACTAGAGAGACAGCTAATATTGTGAAAGAGAAACTTGGCTGGAAAGATGAAGATATGCATGTTGATGAGAGGATTCGTGAACTCGGATCAGGAGTTTTTGCTGGCAAGAGTGTGGAGGAATTTTCACAAGTTTTCCCATTCAGAGAGAGATTTACAAAATGTCCAGAAGGAGGTGAGACCTATGCCGATATCAAGAAGCGCATGGGAGATTTCCTCTACGATATGGAGAGTAAGTATTCGGGGAAGACCATCATGATAGTCAGTCATGAGACCTCGTCATACCTGCTTGTTGCGGCGGCTATGGGACTGAATAGGGAACAAACACTTGATCTGCGTGGTGACTGTGATTTCATGGCCAATGCTGAATGTAGGAAGATAGAATTCTCACCCCTACCACACAACGCCGAATATGAATTAGATCTACATCGTCCTTATATTGATGATGTTGATTTGAGGACTCATCATGGAGACAAGTTGATGCGAGTTCAGGATGTCTTTGATTGTTGGTATGAATCAGGGTCCATGCCTTATGGTGAAGCTCATTATCCATTTGAGAATACTGAACAATTTGAACCGGCTTCTGGTCTATTTAAAAAATCTGTAGGTTTCCCAGCCGACTTCATTGCTGAAGGAGTAGATCAGACACGCGGGTGGTTCTATTCAATGATGGTTTTGGGTGTTGCTCTATTCGGCAAATCTCCATACAAGAGAGTTGTCGTCAACGGATTGGTCTTGGCTGAAGATGGTCAGAAGATGTCGAAATCAAAGAATAATTTCCCAGATCCGATCTTGATCTTTGATAAATACGGCGTTGATGCACTCAGATATTATCTACTTTCATCACCACTTCTGAAGGCAGAAGATCTGAATTTCTCTGAGAAGGATGTAGATCTAATAAATAAAAAGATCGTTATGCGCTTAGACAATGTCGTATCATTTTATAAATTATATGAGACTTCTCAAAAATCCGAGCCAAAGTCTCAGGTTTCTACAAATGTTCTGGATATTTGGATCACAACAAGGTTGGATGAACTTGCAAGCGAAATAACCAAAGCGATGGAAAAATATGAGCTTGATAAGGCGACAAGGCCTATCGCTGATTTTGTGGATGATCTATCTACCTGGTACTTACGTCGTTCACGAGACAGGTTCAAAGGAGATGATTTGTCGGACAAGGAAAGTGCTTTGAATACCACCAGATATGTCCTGTTGGAAACAGCCAAGCTGATCGCTCCATTCATGCCTTTCTTGGCAGAAGATATATATAAGCAAGTGGGAGGGGCGAAGGAAAGTGTGCATTTGGAAGATTGGCCAACGACGGAGAAAGTTGATGCCAATATTCTTGATGAAATGAGAGCTGTTCGAGCCATTGCTTCATCTGGTTTGGAGGCGCGCACCGTCGCCAAGATCAATATTCGTCAACCTCTAGCAACCATGGAGGTCAAGAGTAATAGGAAATTGGGAGAACAACTTGTAGAGCTTTTGAAAGATGAGGTCAATGTAAAGAGGGTGGTATTCGGTGCGGATATTGATAAAGAAGCGACCTTGGATATGAATATTACTCCGGAACTCAAAGAAGAAGGTCAGGTGCGTGAATTGTTACGCACCATTCAAGATCTTCGCAAGGAGAAGGGGCTTAAGGTGGGGGATAAAGCGACACTTACTGTTACAGATGATATGAAAGATTTAGTTTCGCGCCATGAAAAAGAAATAATGAAGGCGACGGGATTGGAGCAGATAGAATATGGCGACAAAATGGAGATCGCGACGCCGTGAATCAGGTGAATATTGTTTCGAGCGCAGCTGCGTGTTAGTCTTCCGAGTCATTGGCTGGCGAGCCATAGTCTGCCTCAGAGAAGCATAGACTGACGCACCCATCGCATACTCGCAGTCGCTCGAAACAATATTCACCTGATTCACGGCAACTCACAGACAGCATTAATCATGCAGCTGCGCCCAAAGTAGTACCTGTCAGATTCACGGCAACTCACAGCAACCCATGTATAACATCAATACCACACAAGGATTCATCATCGGTTCGCGACCATATGGGGAAGCGAATAGAATTCTCTCAATATTTACTCGTGATTTTGGTTTGGTTTCGGTTATTGCTTCGGGTATTCGTCTAGAGAAATCAAAACTGCGTTATCACACAGTGGAATATTCGTTGGGGGAGTTTTCCATGGTCAAAGGAAAAGAGTTTTGGCGGTTGACGAGTTCGTTTGGAAATAGGATGTCAAAATCGGTGAAGGTTGGAAAGACTGGTCTTGAATTAGTTGCGCGCATAGCTCTACTTTTGAAGAGATTACTACACGGCGAGGAAGAACATGTTGAATTATTTGGGATCCTAGAGTCTTGTATTTTATTCCTCGAACAAGATGAACAAGTCTATCAAATCACCGACGAGCAGATGAAAACTCTTGAGTCAGTAACTATTCTGAGGATTCTGCACGTCCTCGGTTATATTGGTGATAATATTGGATTTGAGGAATGTTTGAAGTCGCGAGAGATTACAATTGGGCTGCTGGACAACTTCAAAGATAAACGAACACTGATCAATCAGCATATCAATAAGGCTTTGAGAGAGTCGCATTTGTGATTTTTATTGTATAATATACCCTGTGCCCAATCCTGAAGATAAAAGTTACATTGAAGAACTCAAAAAGTCTCTTTATTCTAGAACAGCTCCCGATGTGCGTACCAGACGCAAGTTGAGATTTAGTGATACGAACAAGAGCGTGCCGACCAATTGGGATAAGCAGACTTCAGAAGCGGGGCATAGCGGCGATAGTGTGGGGCCACCCCTTAAACTCAATCAAAATTACGAAAATCATCGCATGTCATTCTTTACAAAACTTCTAATATATTCAGGTACCTTCTGTTTGATCGCTGTAGGCGTCGGCGGTTATTTGTTCCTGAATGGAGCCAATCTTATATCTGCCAACAATATTTCCATAGATATAAATGGTCCAGTCTCCATCGCTGGTGGAGAGCCGGTTTCTTTCGATATACGAGTCAGCAATCAAAACAATATTGATTTGCGTATCGTGGATCTATCTATTGATTTCCCCGCAGGCGCCACAGATCCAAATGATCCAACCAAAGAGTTGAGAAATTTTCGAGAATTCCTCGGGGACATACCAGCTGGTGAATCAAAGACCAAGACAGTATCCGCGATCATCTTTGGAGAAGAAAATCTTCAGAAGCAAATATTTGTGACGGTGACTTATTCCATAAAGGGTTCTTCTTCCGTTTTTTCCAAAACACAGACACATGAAGTTCTCATCAATTCCTCACCGATAAACATGACCATTTCTTCCTTCAAAGAAATAACATCTGGGCAAGAATTCGATACTGAGGTGAGGTTGAAGTCTAACTCCAAAGAAACCTTGAAAAATGTTATACTGAAAGTCGCATATCCATTTGGCTATATTCTTTCCTCATCCAATCCGGTGTCACTTTCAGACAAGACTACCTGGAAAGTTGGAGACATTCCACCCGGTGCAGAACGCAGGGTGATTATTCACGGCAAGATTACTGGTGAAGACAATGATACTAGAGTTTTTCACTTCACGGTTGGAGCGCAAAGCTCGTCAGATTCCAGTGTTATTGGCACTCAGTATATGACGACAGAGCAAGATATTGTTATTCAGAAGCCGTTCATATCATTAAAGGTGGCTGTGGATAATGATAGTTCGCCCGATGATTTCATCGCACAAGCCGGACAATCAAGAAGGGTAGAGATAGCATGGTTCAATAATCTTCCCACAACAGTTTCCAATGTAACCGTTACCGCCAAGTTATCTGGATCTGCTTATGATAAGACTTTAGTCAGTCCAGACCAAGGATATTTCGATTCATCAAAGGATGAGATTGTCTGGAGCAGGCAGACCAATAGTGAATTGGGTTCTGTTTCTGCTGGAGATACCGGTACGGTGTCATTTACCATTACTCCAAAAGATGTTTCTGTGGGTAATACTATCAGCAATCCTTCTCTGGCCATCACAGCCAGTGTTTCTGGTAGCCGTACGCAAGAGACAAATGTTCCTCAAACTATCGCTGCAGTTGTCACAAAGAATATAAAAATCTCTTCCAATATTTCACTTTCAGGTAGAGTTGTGCGTACGACAGGACCTTTTGTAAATAGCGGCTTCGTTCCACCGAAGATTGACCAGCCTACGACTTATACAGTTATATGGAATGTAGATAATGCCTCAAACATTGTTAATAATTCTCAGGTTACAGCAACACTGCCACCTTATGTTGAATGGCTTTCTATGACCAGTCCAGCAAATGAGAATATTTCTTTTGATAAAGATAGTGGGAAGATCACCTGGAATGTTGGAAGTGTCGGTATTTACACATTGAGTTCTTCAAGGAGGAGGGAAGTGATGTTCCAGGTCTCATTCAAACCAAATGTGAATCAAGTCGGGCAGTCGCCTGTGATTGTCAATTCAGCGGTTTTGACTGCCACGGACAATTTCACTGGTGCTAGCTTGCAAGATGGACAGGATAGTCTGACGACGAGGTTTAGTACTGATCCCAGCTATAAAAGTGGTGATGAGGTTGTGGGGAAGTAATAAAATGCTATTATTACCTCTATGGTAAAAAAAGAGGACAATAATGTGATGGAAGCGATCATATCGCTGGCGAAGAGGCGTGGTTTTATCTTTCAAGGCTCTGAAATATACGGCGGATTGGCTGGAACATGGGATTATGGTCCTCTCGGCGTAGCTCTCAAGAACAATGTCCGTAAGATATGGTGGAAGCGTTTCGTAGACGATCGAGATGACATGTTTGGTGTGGACGCGGCCATATTGATGAATCAAAACACCTGGAAAGCCTCCGGTCATGTTTCCGGTTTTGCCGATCCTCTGGTTGAGTGTAAGAAATGTAAACACCGTTTCCGTGCTGATCAAATAGAAAAAACTGATGGGAGATTGGTCTGTCCAGATTGTGAGGGCGGGCTCGGTGAAGCCAGACAATTCAATATGATGTTCAAGACCAATGTTGGAGCCGTTGAAGATGACTCATCGATATCATATCTACGTCCGGAAACAGCTCAGGGTATGTTTGTAAATTTCAAAAACATCCTTGATTCACTGCATCCAACTCTGCCTTTTGGCATGGCTCAGATAGGTAAGGCTTTTAGGAATGAGATTGCTCCCAGAGATTTTCTCTTCCGTGCCCGTGAATTTGAGCAGATGGAGATAGAATATTTCGTCAACCCAAAAGATTGGGAAAAAACATTTGAGCATTTCCAGGGGGAGGTAAAAGCTTTCATCAAAGATGTAGGTTTGACTGCAAGCAAGGTTCACGAATTGGAAGTTCCTGACGGCGAACGGGCGCATTACTCCAAGCGCACCATAGATTTTGAGTTTGATTTTCCTTTCGGTAAAAAAGAGCTCTACGGTTTGGCATATCGTACAGATTTTGATTTGAAACAACATTCTGAATTTAGTAAAGTGGACTTGTCATATTACGATGAAGAAAACAAAGAGAGATTCATCCCGCATTGTATAGAGCCATCATTTGGTTTGGATAGGACAGTTTTGGCAATACTCACGGATGCTTATAGAGAAGACGAGATTGGTGGAGACAAGAGAACTTATTTAAAACTGTCACCATCAGTTGCCCCTTACAAAGTCGCGGTCTTTCCACTTCTCAGAAACAAGCCGGAACTTGTAAAAAAAGCCGAAGAAATATTCAAGCTAATAAAAAAAGAAATCCCAGCAACAACTTTTGATGATAATGGAAATATTGGCAAGCGTTACCGCAGACAAGATGAGATCGGTACGCCAATGTGTGTAACTGTTGATTTTGAGACTATTGAAAAAGGTGAAGGGGTGACAGTGAGAGACAGGGACAGCGGTAAACAAGAAAGGGTTGCCGAAAAGGATTTGATTGCGTATATTCAGAGTAAGATCTAGTAATACATTTACATTATGAAATTCAATAAAAAAGTCTTGAAAAATGGCTTGCGTGTGATAACCGTACCAATGACCGACAATCCATCAGTCACAGTTTTGGTAATGGTAGAAGCTGGGTCAAAATATGAGACAAAAAGAGAGACCGGCTTGTCTCATTTCCTGGAGCATATGGTTTTCAAGGGTACAACCAAGAGACCGAAAGCCATAGATATTTCCAGAGAGTTAGACGGCATCGGTGCTCATTACAATGCATTTACAGCCCAAGAATTCACTGGTTACTACGCCAAAGCAGACGCTAGGCATACCGACGCTATCCTAGATGTTGTTTCTGATATGTATTTAAACCCATTATTCGATGCCAAAGAGATGGAAAAAGAGAAGGGAGTTATCGTAGAAGAAATCCGCATGTATCAGGATTTGCCACAGCGCCATGTCCAAGATCTATTCATGGAACTTGTCTATGGTGATCAGCCTGTAGGTTGGAATATTGCTGGAACTGAAGATTCCGTCAAATCTTTCACTAGAGATGAACTTGTTTCATATAGGAAAGCCCATTATGTAAGCGGTGCCACTACAGTTGTCGTGGCAGGTTCATTCAATGAATCTGACATGATAAAGAAGATCGAAAAGGCTTTCGATTCTGTTTCAACAGAAAATATGAAAGACAAACTGAAAGTTATTGAGTCACAAGATGCTCCACAGATAAAGATTTCATTCAAAGAAACAGATCAGACACATCTCGTCATCGGGGTTAGGACATTCCCAATAAAAGACAAGAAAATGCCTGTTATGGAAGTTTTATCTACAATACTTGGTCGTGGTATGAGTTCTAGACTTTTTTCCAAAATGCGAGATCAATTGGGTATTTGTTATTATGTAAAAGCCAGTCATGACACTTTTACCGATCATGGAGTCTTGACCATCTCTGCTGGAGTTGATAATACGCGTGTAGAGGAAGCAGTGAAGGGAATTATGGGAGAATGTGAGAGATTGAAGACAAAATTAGTTTCTCCTGCTGAATTGAAAAAAGCCAAAGATTATGTTGCGGGCACGACAATGTTGGAATTGGAAACTTCAGATGCGAGGGCCGAATTCGCCGGCTTCCAAGAAATCTTGAAGAAAGAGATTGATTTGCCAGAAGATATTATCGAGAAGATCAATAAAGTCACAGCCAAAGAAGTACAGGATTTGGCCGAGGATATTTTCGTAAACAATAGTCTGAATATGGCTCTAATAGGGAGGATTAAGGACGATTCAATACTGAAGCCCTATTTCAAATTCTAATCATGCCGTAGGTACGAAGTACTGTAGGCACTGAGCGTAGCGAAGTGCTACAATAATCCTATGTCAGGATTTGACCGTGATATCCGCATAAGTTTAAACACAGGTACGATACTGCGCTTCTTTCTTATTGGGATTCTAATTTTTGCGATCTATTACATGTTTGATGTCGTCGTCGTTATTGCCACTGCAATCATTATCGCTTCGGCAATAGAGCCGGTGGTCAGGCGCATGAAGAGATTGGGTGTCCATCGTGTCATAAGTGTCATCATTATATATTTTATAGGTGCTACAGTACTGGCTGGTTTGGTGGTGTTTTTCTTGCCACTTGTTGTGAAGGATGCAGTAGCGTTTCTGAGCAATTTACCACAAACTATATCTTTAGAAGAGATCTGGGGACCGATTCGAGATGCCGGATTGAATCTGGGAACTGGTTCCGGAGCAGTGCTTGGAGAACATACGGTTTCTGTGTCTGAATTTGTAAACGGTTTGAAATCACTCATCGTAGATACTAGCGCTGGAGCATTCAACACCGCAAGTATAGTCTTTGGTGGAGTCCTGTCTTTTATTCTCATGGTAGTCTTGTCATTCTATCTGGCTGTCCAAGAAGATGGTGTGGATGATTTCTTGCGCATCGTCGCTCCCGTCAAACACCATGATTACATCATAAATCTTTGGAAGCGTTCACAGAGAAAGATAGCCTTATGGCTACAAGGGCAGATTATTCTAGGTCTAGTGGTTGGTTTGCTAGTTTACCTAGTTTTGAAAGTTGTTGGCATTCCACATCCTCTGGTCTTGGCCGTATTTGCTGGATTCTTTGAAATAATCCCAATTTTCGGTCCGATAATTTCCGCAATACCGGCGGTACTTATCGGTTTTGTAGATTTCGGTATAGGCACAGGAGTACTCTTGATATTCCTATATGTAATTATACAACAGCTGGAAAATCAGGTTTTGTATCCATTGGTGGTAAAGAAAGTTGTGGGTATATCTCCGATTATTGTCATCCTGGGATTAGTCATCGGTGCCAAACTAGCCGGTTTTCTGGGTGCCATTATCGTAGTACCGCTCCTAGCAGCTTTCATGGAGTATATTCACGATATTGAGAAATACAAGAAGGCTGAAATTGCAGAGAGGGAAACTGTGGGGAAAGGGTTTGATTTTAAGTAAAGTTTGCCCAAGATCCGATCTCGGTATACCAAGATCGGATCTTGGATAACTGTTTCCCATTTCTTCTCCTATGAGGTAAACTAGGTTTTACATGCCCAAGTCAACGACCAAAACCACAAAGACCACCCTACTTCGCCCCTCGATAAAAACTCGGGGCTTCGAAGGGCAAGAAATTAGAGAGGTCAAGAAACCTTTCTATATAACAACTACCTTGCCGTATGTGAATGCTGAACCACATATTGGTTTCGCCATGGAACTCATTCGTGCAGACATCATCGCTAGGAACAAAGCCCTGCAGGGACATGAAGTATTTTTGAATACCGGAACGGACGAACACGGCACCAAGATATATCGCAAGGCGAAAGAGCAACACATGGAGACTCAGGCTTATGTGGACGATTTGGTTTTGAAATTCAAAGAACTAATCCCACTTTTGGGTATTCGCACGGACACCAACTTCATTCGGACAACGGACCCACATCATATCGCGGCCGCTCAGGAATTCTGGAAAAATGTGGACAAAAACGGACTTATTTATAAGAAAAATTACAAAATCAAGTATTGTGTCGGTTGTGAACTGGAAAAGACCGAGTCAGAATTGGTAGAAGGGAAATGCTCACTTCATCCTCTTCAAGAATTAGAATTGATAGAAGAAGAAAATTATTTCTTCCGTTTCAGCCTATTCCAAAAACAACTCATGGATCTCTATGAGAAAGTCCCAGATTTCGTGGTGCCAAACTCTCGTTTGAATGAAATAAGGGCTTTCGTAGAGCGTGGTCTAGAAGATTTCAGTGTGTCACGATTGGCTACAAAAATGCCTTGGGGCATACCAGTACCAGGTGATGACAAGCATGTGATGTATGTTTGGTTTGATGCTTTGGTGAATTATGTTTCGGCAATTGGGTGGCCTGAAAAAGAAGTACCCTCCTCCACATCTCCTTCCAGTCGAGCTTCGAAGGGCAAGGAAAGTGAGGTGTTAAATTTTCAGAAGTGGTGGGTGGAAAGTGGGGGGGTTATTCAATATTGCGGCAAAGACAATCTCCGACAACAAGCCGCAATGTGGCAAGCCATGCTCATGGCGGCAAAACTCCCGCCTTCCAGGAAGATTATTATAGATGGTTTCATTACAGGAGAAGGTGGTATCAAGATGTCCAAATCTCTAGGCAATACTGTCAGTCCTGTTGGTATAGTAAAGGATTATGGAACAGATGCTTTGCGTTATTATGTTACTAGAGAACTAGCGCCTTTCGAAGATAGTGCATTTACTCCAGAGAAATTCAAAGAAGCTTACAACGCCCATCTGGCTAATGGCCTGGGCAATCTTGTTTCTAGAGTTATGAAAATGGCTGAGACAAATGATATAAAGTTTGATAATAAGGTTTTGGAGAAATTTGTTGATTCGGAAGAATTCAAATCAATTGACGCGAGATATAACGAAGGCTTCGAGTCATATGATCTGCAGAAAGTTGGTAATGTTGTTTGGGAGCTTATTTCAAGTACTGACAAGATAGTTCAAGAACGCGAGCCATTCAAAAAAATAAAAACAAACAAGACAGAAGCAGAATCGGACATCAGGGAACTAATCGTCCGTGTATACATGATCGGTTCATTACTGGCTCCTGTTTTGCCAGAAACAGGGGCGAAGATCATCACATTGATTGAGGGCAACAAAATGCCTGAGGCTCCGTTGTTTGCAAGGAAGTAATTTGCGACTACCGAGATCGGATCTCGGTATACCAAGATCGGATCTCGGTGTAAAATTATGAAATACATAGATATACATGGACATGTTAATTTCCCCGAATACGACGGTGACAGGGAAGCGACGCTCAAAAGAGCCACGGATGCTGGCGTGTCAATGATCACTGTAGGTACTGATCTTGAAACTTCTAGATCGGCGGTTGAATTGGCGAATAAGTTTGAGAATATGTATGCCACGGTTGGAACCCACCCTACTTCCAAAGAGGTTATAGATATTGAAGCTTACAATAATCTTGCAAATGATCCGAAAGTTGTTGCTATCGGCGAGTGCGGTCTGGATTACTTTAGGTCAGATGAAGGAACTGCCGATGAACAGCGCAAGGTGTTTGAAATGATGATTGATCTGGCAAATAGGGTAAATAAGCCTTTGATGTTGCATTTGCGAAATCCTGTTGTCAGAGGTCCGACCTCTACACCGACCTCTGCATACAAAGACGCCTACACTATTCTCAAGGAGCGTTCAAAAGTCTTGGGTAATCTCCATTTCTTTGCTGGGAGCATAGAGGAGGCGAAGCCGTTCTTAGATTTAGGATATTACTTTTCTTTTACAGGAGCCATAACATTTGGCAATAACTATGAGGAAATAATTAAATACATTCCCATTAATAGGATAATGTCGGAGACTGACTGTCCATTTGTTGCGCCTATTCCATATAGAGGTAAAAGGAATGAACCAGCTTATGTCATTGAAGTGGTCAAAACTATTGCTAAGATTAAAGGCCAATCTGAGGAAGTGGTCAGGGAACAGGTGTTGAAGAATGCTGAAACATTTCTACCAAGATCCGATCTCGGTATACCAAGATCCGATCTTGGAACTTGAGATTTTATCAGGAATTTATCTCTTTTTTATCAGGAATTTATCTTTGTTTGCTAGAGTTCTCTTAGATCTTTGAAATTTCATCTATGATTATTTTGTTCATAACCCTTGCGTTACGGGTCATTTATGTGGTAGCCTCATATTAATTATAAGTAATCGCGGTAAGTCCCAAGAGTCTTGAATAATAAGACTATGGGTCCCGAAGGAGAAATCCGAGGGTCACTGACCGCAAAAAATATGGAAGAAATAAAAGAGGGCCACAGTACGGTCTATGAGATAGGGTATTTAATAGTCTCTTCAATTCCTGAAGAGGGTGTTCCAGCTGAAGCAGATATTGTGAGAAAGATTATCAATGATGCGGGTAGTTCTATCATTGCTGAGGAAGCTCCACATCGTCAATCTTTGGCATACACCATACGAAGAAAGACTGTATCTGGATCGTATGATAAATTTGATGAAGCTTACTTTGGTTGGATCAAGTTTGAAGTCGAGTCCAGTAAGATTGAAGCTATCAAGAAATCTGTAGAGATCACCCCTTCAGTACTCCGTATGCTTCTCATAACTACAGTTAGTGAAAATACATATCTGGGCAAACGCGCTCCGTTGGTATCTATCAACCCTATAACAGAAGAGAAAATCCCTTCACGCCAACCAGCAGATGGCGCAGTTAATGTTACAGACAATGCGGCTCCGGCAACCATAGAGGAGATGGACAAGAGTATAGATGAAATGGTTAAAGAGGTCTAAATTTATTAAAAGTAATAACAATAAATATGTACCTAAACAAAGCATTAATCATAGGCAATCTAACGCGTGATCCTGAACTCAAAGCATTACCATCTGGAATCAAGGTCTGCAGTTTCAGTGTAGCTACCAATCGTACTTACAAAGACAAAGATGGCAAAAAACAAGAGACTGTAGAATTTCACAATGTTTCCGCTTTCTCTAAACTTGGAGAATTGGCAGGACAATATTTGAAGAAAGGTCAGCAAGTTTTGGTAGAGGGTCGTTTGCAAACTCGTTCCTGGGAATCAAATGGTGAGAAGAGGTATCGCACAGAGATTATTGCCGACAATGTCCAGTTCGGCATGAAGGGAACTGGGGGTAGTGGTTTCCAGAAATCTTCCGGATCTACAACCACAAGTCAGGATTCAGGTGGTGATATACAGTCATCTGGTGGAACGAGTGAAGCGCCGGCTGGCGGAGCTGGAGAGAAGATAGATTATCCGACCGAGGAGATAAATCCAGAAGACATACCATTCTAATCAATTATAATTTAATTAAAAATCATGAAAAAGCAGTGTTATTTCAGTCAACATAATATAAAGCATATAGATTACAAGGATACAGACATCCTTCGTAAGTTCTTGAATCCGCACGGACGAGTCTTGTCCCGCAAGCGTACAGGTATCTCAGCAAAGTATCAGCGTCAACTCGGCACAGCTGTAAAGCGCGCGAGGTTCATGGGGCTTCTGCCGTATGTAGCGAGGTAAAAGTAGAGAATGCAAAAAGGAACAGTTGTAATTTTTAGTTACCTGCGAGACTCGCTCCGTGAAATTGCTAGGTAAAAGGCTCAGGAATTGTAAACAATTCCAACGACATTCGCCTTTTACCAAGCAATTTCTACTGCGCTCAGACAAGGTTCTCGGCAACTAAAAATTACAATTGTTCCTTTTTGTTACTTACCAACTCTTTCTCGGTACTCACCGTTCTCTGTATTTATCCTGATGACATCTCCTTCGTTGACGAAGAGGGGAACATTGATCGTTGTACCAGTTTCTAGGGTCACAGTCTTCTGACCGCCTGTAGCGGTGTCGCCTTTGACATTTGGAGGGGCTTCGGTGACCTTGAGTTCGGCTGTGATGGGCATTATGAATCCCATAGGTTGCTCTTTAAATAAGAGCTGTTTGACGATAGTATTTACCTTGAGGAATCTACCTTGCGGTCCTACTATCTCTTCGGATACCTTGAATCTGGCACTAGGATTGGTTGGGTCAGTGAACCACCATTCATCGCGGTTGTTATAGAGATATTTGACCTCTTTTTCCTCTATCTCGGCCTCCTCCACCTTCTCAGATTGATGGAATGAGTACTCGGTAACCTTGCCTGTCATGAGGTTCTTGAGTTTGGTGGCGTTGACGGGCTTGCGCTGTTGTTTGCGGAAGACATGTGAAGATATGACTTCATAAGGCTGACCATCCAAGACGATGTATTTCTTCTCGGTTATTTCGCTGTATTCTAGGAGTGACATGGTTGGGTTGGGAATTTGTTGGATAATTGGGTGATTGAGCCATTCTATAGGGAATCTAGTAAAAAAGCAAAAAATAACACCCCTAGGTCGGACCTAGAGGTTTGGTGTGTTTGTTTGCTATACTTTTGCTGCTTTGAATAATTCCGCCACTTTTGTTCCGACGGGATCGTGTTTCTCGAAGTTTTTCACGATTAAGTCATTATTAACTCGTGTCCCCCGAGAATCTCCATCGGGAAATTGTCCATTCGCTTGTGCTTCGCGTAACTTTTGTTCCCTGGCGGCTCTCATAGATAATTTGGCGCCAGCAATTAATTTGTTCATGGTTATACCTTTCTGTTGAAAGATTATCATATAGTCAAACAAACAAAAACCCCGCGTAGAGCGGGGTTTTGTGGGTATTATCAGTCGTATGCTTTGTCGCGCCGTCTTATACTCATTATGTGTATTGCACCGGCATGTCTCTCAAAGAATATTCTATAATCTCCAGATCTCCATCTGTGTGACTTTTCCGTCGCTATATACTTGGCGAAGACAAGAGGGTCTCTATATCTCATAAGAGATCTGATCTTTTCTGTTACGCGTATTTTATTTTCCACTGACAAATTAGATAGCTCATTTTGAGCTCTACGAGTTATGTATATCTCCATGAGAATTACAGTCCCAATTCCTTGAATACTTCTTCTGCTGGACGAGTTCTACCTTTTCGTATATCTTCACGGGCCTCAGCGAGATCGCGTTGTAAGGCAGTCATTTTTATATGACCATTTACATATTCGCGTGCAGCAAAGTTTAAAAATGCACTTAGAGTCATCCCTTCTTTGCGTGCTTTTCTCATAACTTCTTTTTTGAGAGTAGTATCCATGTTCATTAGTACTTTAGAAGTTTTTAATTTCATAGTAATAACAGTATATATCTTATATATATACAGTCAAGATTAAGACACACCAAAAATTACGACTAATAGTTGGGTATATTAAATCTTATTTGTCGATTATTGCTCTTTGAACTTCACTCTTATCTCACTCAATATCTGATCTTTGATTTTCGGGTTCTCTTTGAGGAATTGTCTGGTGGCGTCATATCCACGGCCGAGTTTCACTTCTCCGAAAGCATAGGATGAGCCGCTCTTTTGGAGTAAGCCGTATTTCTCACCCAAAGCGATGATCTCGCCTTCTTGCGATATTCCCTCGTTGTACATGAGGTCAAATTCTGTCTGTTTGAATGGTGCGGCGACTTTATTCTTCACAACCTTGACTCGTACACGACCGCCCATGATCTCTTCGCCTTTTTTGATCTGAGCAATGCGTCGGATGTCCAATCGTACAGAAGAGTAGAATTTCAAAGCCTTACCACCTGGTGTCGTCTCTGGATTGCCGAACATAACTCCGATTTGCATGCGGATCTGATTGATGAAGATAACAGTAGTCTTTGACTTTGCGACTATAGCTGTCAATTTGCGTAGAGCTTGAGACATTAATCGAGCTTGAGTTCCGACATGGAATGCTCCCATATCGCCTTCAATCTCTGCACGCGGAGTCAGGGCAGCTACGGAATCAATAACCACAACATCCATTTTGTTTGTGCGGATGAGGCTGTCTACAATCTCCAAGGCTTGTTCGCCTGTGTCTGGCTGTGATATCAGAAGTTCATCTATCTTCACACCCAAGCGTTTGCTGTATTCTGGATCCATAGCGTGTTCTGCATCTATATAAGCACAAACTCCACCAAGCTTCTGTGCCTCAGCTACAATGTGCAAGGCTAGGGTTGTTTTGCCGGATGATTCTGGCCCGAACACCTCTATAATGCGTCCACGGGGAACCCCACCAATACCGAGGGCCCAATCTAGGCCGAGAGAACCTGTGGGTATGGCGTTGACGTTGACCTTTGGCTTCTCATCCAACTTCATGATGGAATCTTCACCAAACTTTGTGCGAATGGCGTCTAGGGCGTCTTGGATGCCAGCACCAGCACTTTTTTTGTTCTTATCTTCGTGACCAGATTCGACTACTGATTCTACAGCTTCCTTATTTTCTGTTTTGCTTTCTTCTTGCCCTTCGGAGCCCCGAGTTTTTATCGAGGGGCGAAGTAGGGTTTGTTTTTTCTTTATAGACATGTTTTTTCTGATTACATTCTTACTTATAAATGGCAGGCATAGGGTATAATATCATATACGAACAATATCCAGTATCGTCTTGACTTCACGACCAAACTGATCTCTTGCTTTGAGGCTTATCTTGTTTAGACCAGGAAAAACTATGATAGTTTCGGAGAAATGACCTTGCTCATCTATTGAGAGGGCGTTCCCGTTCAAATATATGTTATTGACACGCTCAACTATTCCGCGGATCGTAATAGTGGTAGATGCGGTTGAGGACCCATTCAATGGTTCTATGATATTTATAACTGGTCCGCGGGTGTAATTCAATGAACGCCAAATAGCGTAGGCGATAATTATTCCAGCTAGAATTAGTATTCCGAGTAATTTTATTAAACGAATAGTTGTTGTTCGGGTTGGCAGCATTTGACTAAACTTTCTCCTCAATTGATTCTGTGACAGGAACACTATCTTCTTGCTCAACACCCGCACCTACGCCGATAATCTCGCGAGGTTTGGAACCATTAGCAGGACCTATCACTCCATGCTCCTCCAGCATGTCCATAAGTTTGGCGGCACGAGAATATCCTACACCCAATTTCCTCTGAATGTAAGAAGTTGAAGCTTTACCGGCTGATGATACAGCTTCACGAGCGGATTCGTAGAGCTCGTCCTCTTCTTCGGAATCATCGCCAATCATAGAATCAAAAGCGGCGCTGGCACCAGCTTCTGTTGGCGTGAGACTGATCTCGCTCATGATCTCGTCTTTGTAGGTATCAGTCAGATGCTTTACTACGCGCTTTACCTCGGATTCGGATATGAATGCTGATTGTAGGCGAACAGGTTTGGACATCTCGCCTCCGAGATAGAGCATGTCACCGGCACCTAGAAGTTTCTCTGCACCCATCTGGTCTAGAATGGTTCTGGAATCAATCTGTGATGATACTTGTAGGGCAATGCGACTTGGTATGTTGGCCTTGATGAGTCCGGTGATGACATTGACACTTGGGCGTTGGGTTGAGATGACGAGGTGTATGCCGATAGCACGACTCATCTGGGCGAGACGGACGATCGCCGCTTCAAGCTCTCGTGGATATGCCTGCATGATATCTGCCAATTCATCGATCACGATGACGATATAGGGCATGGTTTCTGGAAGTACAGTTGCCTCTTTGTTGTCTGCGCCACCTTGTTGTTTGTATTTTGCTAATGCTGGAGCCAAAATGTTCTTGTGATATGAGTCAATATCACGAGCAGAATTTTGCTCCAAAATATTGTATCTACGACTCATTTCTTTTGCGGCCCATTTCAAAGCCAAGATAGCTTTCTTGGGATCGGTGATAACTGGTGTCAAAAGATGTGGAATCTTGTTGTACAAGGTGAGCTCTACACGCTTCGGATCTATCATGATGAATTTCATGTTCTCCGGAGAATTGCGATACAGAAGGGAGGTGATGAGAGCGTGAATGCTTACAGATTTGCCTGAGCCGGTTGTTCCTGCAATGAGCATGTGTGGAGCTTTGCTCAAATTACTAAAATGCGCTTTGCCGGTAATGTCTTTGCCAAGAGACATCAGTAGAGGCTTCTCTGATTCTTGGAATTCAGATGCGGAAAGTAGAGTTGCGAGTCCGACTGTTGTCTTGGCTGTGTTTGGAACTTCTATACCGACTAGGGATTTGCCTGGGATAGGGGCTTCTATACGGATAGGGTGGGCGGCCAGAGCTAGAGCTAGATCATTGTTCAGCCCGATTATTCTGGATAGTTTCACCCCCTCAGCTGGCTTCAAGGCATAACGAGTAACTGATGGTCCGATGGAGATCTCATCCATTTCTACGGTTATGCCGAAATTTTGCAAAGTACGCTTGATGATATTTGCATTGGCTTTTATGTCACCTGTCTCTGGTTTGCCACGATCCTTCTCCAATAGAGACAACGGTGGGGGAGTGAATGGTAGGAGGTGTGGCAAGATGACCGAGGAAGCAAAAGTGGCTTCTTCGGCGTCGGTGAAATCCAAAAGACCTTTCTTTACAACCTTCGCTTTATTATCAGTTTCTGTGCGAGGTTTGATATCGTTTGCTATGGCTGGGGTTCCTTGTGTGGCGGCTACGGCTTTGTTGATAGCGGCATTCTCATAGTCATCCATCTCACCATTTTTCTTCTTTGGTATGGCAACATCCTCATCCTTTTTCTTCCAAAACATTAGATCATTTAGATTGAAGGACACATTGAATGTCATTATCACAGAGATGATCAATACGGCGATGAGTATGGCGGTCGTGGCCCAGTAATCTATAAATTTCAGAAATGGGCTAGCGATCAGATGACCGATAACACCTCCTGCGTTGGCGACGACGACATGGATGAGGCCCAGTCCTGATACGAGGAATAAGAAGGCTCCTATACCCTTGGATATCTCAAATTTCCTCTTCATGCCCTGGAGGAAGGTGATGCCGAGCATGGCGGCAGTTATAGGTATCAAGTAATATCCGATGCCGAATAGTTTGGAAAAGACACGAAAGCCATATTCTCCTACGGGACCAGCTTTGCCGAAAGCAGCTAGTACTGTTATGACAGTTATAAGGAATGAAACTATGGCTAGTATTACTTGGACAGTTTCGTCCTTCATCTCATCCCAGAATCTTATTTTTTTACCGAGGTCGTAATCTTTTTTCTTTGCCATGGTGTAATGATAACATAAAAATGTGCGAACCCTAACAAACAGGTTTCCTTGCAAGCCTGCGAGACTCGCTCCGTGAAATTGCTAGGTAAAAGGCTCAGGAATTATAAATAATTCCAACGACGTTCGCCTTTTACCAAGCAATTTCTACTGCGCTCAAACAAGTTCTCGGCTTGCAAGGAAACCTGTTTGTTGGAGTTCGACCAGGAAAGGCCCCTCACTTCGTTCGGGACGCCCACTTTAAAAAAAGTGGGCGCTTGCAACTTACTTTTTAAAGACTATAATGGGCATGTCTCATAAGAGGGGAAATTGATTTTTTATCAAGGACAAAGATAAAATCTATAAAAGACATACATTTACGATAATGGACAACAAAGAGACAAACAATCAGCCTTCGTTTAATGATCCAATAAACTGGAAATCCCTTGGGTTTTTTTCTGCTGAAGACTATCTAATATACATTTTCAAAAAGACAGAAAGGATCACTGCGGGTTTGTATCTAGTTTCAGGACTACTAAAGGACGAGGAGCCACTCAAGTGGGAAATGCGAGACAAGGGAATAGACCTTTTGTCTTCGTCCTTTTCTGCTTCAAACTCTCTGCCTGGTGACAAGAGTGCTATTATTCAATCTTTGTTTACGGCGGCACTAGAAACTCTATCTCTGTTGAATGTGGCCCGTATTTCAAACCTTATTTCAGAGATGAATCACAAATTACTAGTTAGGGAAGTTGATCATATTGTCGGCATGCTCCGTGACAGACTGGCTCAGAGTGCAGAAAATGCTGGATATGTATTGTCAGAGTCATTCTTTAGGACACCAGATTTATTCTCATCAGGCTTCAGGTCTGCCAATAAGACAGGTGGAAGTATCAATCAGGGGATGAATAAGAGACATGAAACTGGGGACTACGCTAGTAATGATAGTAGTAACTATGTTAAATCAAGTGCAAATAAAGGACATGTTGATGTTCAAGCAAAAAAGACACAGAGACAGAGCGTTATTTTGAGCGTGCTTAAAGGTCAATCCAATCTTACAGTCAAGGACTTCACTAAAGTTATAAAAGATTGCAGTGAGAAAACTATCCAGCGCGAGCTGATCGATTTGGTAGAAAAGGGCATAGTTAAGCGGGAGGGGGAGCGGAGATGGAGTAGGTATTCGCTTAGGTAGGATTCCTTGCCTTTTTGTTCATATTTTGCTACTATTTACTCGTTAATTGTGTGTGTTACGGGATGTCCATTTTTAAGGGGATTTTCAGTTTTTTGGCGTTATCCACATTGTCTTTTGCAACATAGTTTGTTTGTGAGCTATAATGTCCTGTAACGAGTATGTAAGCGGTTTCAAACCTCTTGTATACTCGTACCAGAGCATTTCATTTGGAAGCCCTAAAGCCTACGAATATAGTGCGCACTGGGAAACGGACTTTGACAAATTAATAATAACAAAAAATAGTCATGTTCGTTATTTGTTTTGCCCACAAAATCTTTTGCCAATCGTGTCGATAGCGAAAGGTGAGAGAGGTGGAAATTATTAGTCTTTATCAAAGCAGTTTCTTTCCACGATATTAGAAATAAACGGAAAGGGATTGTTTAATTATTAAATCACAAAATGAAAAAAGTTCTTATTGCATCAGGCGTCGCCGTTATGGCCTTCGCTATGATCGCAGGAGCTCAAGCAACAGTCTTCAGTATGAACCTCACAGTTGGTTCAACAGGAGCTGATGTTGTAGCTCTTCAGACCGCTCTTATTAATGGAGGTTACAGCATCCCAGCTATCACTTCAGGTGCTGCAGCTAAGGGTTACTTTGGTTCACAAACCAAGGCCGCCGTCATGGCATATCAGGCAGCTCGCAGTATTCCAAACACAGGCTTCGTAGGTCCTTTGACCCGCGCCGCTTTGAATGGTGGAGTAGCAGGTGCTCCGGTAGCCGTAGGTTGCCCAGCAGGTTATACTTGTACACTAATTGGTGGTGGTACACCAGTTGTTGGTAGTCCAACAGGTATCACGACTCCGGGTGCTGAGGGAGTTCTTACAACAAAGCTTGCATCAAGCCCAATCGCAGATGCAAACATTGTTATATCTTCCAATGTCCCAGTTTACGGTATTGAAGTTAAGGCCCAGGGTTCAGACATGGTCGTTGACCGTGTTCTCCTCCAGGTGGCAGTAGGAGTTGGTGGTGCGGCTACAAGCCTCAGCAACCCTGCAACTTTCGTTAGATCTCTCAGTGCTTATGATGGTTCTACCCTCTTGAAGACTTGGAACCTCGGTCCTGCAGATTTCAACAAAGATTCATCTGATAGATACTATGTCATCGCTTCAGGTATGCGCTTCGTTGTCTTGAAAGATACAACAAGAGTTCTTACCTTCAAGATGGATGTCTCAGGTGTTTCTGCAGATATGAGTGCTCGTTATGTAACAGTTCAGGGATACGCTGGTAACACCCAGAATGTCCGTGCAATTGACGGTTTGGGATTGAGCTCATACGCAGACATGTCCGGCTCTGCAAACAGCCGTGTTCAGGTCTTTAACACATCAGGCAATTCATCTTTGACAGTTACTACAAATTCAGCTCTTACTCCAAAGTCAACAAACATCAAGATTGATGCAACTGATGGAAGTAAGGAAGTAGTAATGCAAGTCTTTGATATCAAATCAACCACAGGTGCTTCAGTTGTAAAGAAAATCTATGTTACAACAAACGCTACAGCAACAGTTGGTTTGCCTTCAACATTGTACTTGTATGACGGTTCAACACTATTGTCTTCTGTAAGCGCTCCTACGACTCTGTATGCTTCGACCGCTTTCACAGATCTTACCGTTCCAATAGCAAAGGATCAGACCAAGACTTTCACAATCAAGGCTGATTTCCCAACAACTGGAAATGGTAATGCCGCTTCTACATCAATTGCCACAAATGGTGTCAGTTATGAGAAGCCAGATAGTACAACAGCTTCAAGTACGATTACCCAATTTGGTGGTAACAGTCTATATCGTTGGACAGCTGCCCCTCAGTGGACACTCGTAAGTTCAAGTATTACTCCATCAGCCGGCGTACTCAACGTGTCATCTAGTTCACTTACAGCTACTATGGTTCTCAAAGCAACCGCCGTTGGTGGTGCTATGACCAAGCCAGTTGTCGGTGACATTACGATGATCTTTGCTTCCAGTACGGCAGCGGGAGGTGCTTACTCTACAACGGGTAACATAAACGCTATCGCTGTTACTCCGATCATCACAGTTACTCCAACTGATGCTACTGTCGGAGAAAATGGAACTTACACTGTTACGGTTACAGGAACACTGTACTCTAACAATGCACAAGTTACCGCAAGTGCTCCATTCTTGATGGCGGTTTCCGCTCTTGATAGTGTTGTTGGTGCTGTAACTATCACCAACCAGACATGGGGTATTGATGATTTCTACACAGCTCCTGCTCAGTTGACAAAGGCTAACTAGTCTTAGTCGCTAGAGTATGAAGTAAGTAGTCAATCTACTCATCTCCTACGCAACGGGTTACAAAGTTGCAGTCGCCTACACCTAACGGTTACGGCGTACTAAAAACAAAAACCCCTTCCACTTCGGAAGGGGTTTTTGTGTTGGGGGAAATAAGGATAAACTTCGAGTCGCCTTGCTGTGTTATACTAATTGCAACATGGTTAACCCCTTCGACCGTAGTTTCTTCAAATTCTTCTTCGGATTCATTTGTATTCTATTTGTAAGTTTTGTAATTATCTATGTTGCTGGACGCTACTGATTCTATCCAAGATCCGATCTTGGTATACCGAGATCCGATCTTGGACTTTATCAGGAATTTATCTCTTTTTTATCAGGAATTTATCTTTGTTTGATACGATTCAGACATTATTTACGCTGAGCTTTGTCGAAGCATCGGCTTAATGTCGTATCAAAATTATGAATAGAATAAGGTTTTTAACAGTGTGTGCGGTGGCTGCTTTTATCTTCGCTATTACCATGGAGATGGCTATAGCGGCGCCAAATTTCACAGGGACACGGATCCCAAGTGGTGATTTGGTAGGTGATGTGGTGTGGACGAAAGAAGGAAGTCCGTATCTCCTTGGAGGTCAGGTCAATGTTACTTCTGGGCACTCATTGACTATTAAGCCTGGAGTTACGATAGCACTAGATCTGAAAAATAATAATTCGGCTCAAATCGTTGCTGAAGGAGGCTCCGTATTTATCGAAGGTACGAAAGATGAGCGTGTAACTATAAAAGAAATAACAGATATACGTGTTTTTGGGGGCTTTATAAATGTCGCTTATGCGGACATAGAGATTCCTGGAATGAGCCTTTTTTTATTGGGCTCGAAAGCCATAATAGCCAGCTCCACCATCTCTAGTTTATACGGGGCTGGTGTTTATGTGTGGAATAGTAGCGCCAATATTAGTGATAGTGTTATAAGAAATAATTCTACAATGGGCATAAGCATACCAGAAGATTTTGGAGGGGTACATTCTTCTGTCGTCATAAAAAACTCAAGCATCGTTGGAAATATACAGAATTCTATTAGGAATAAAGGTACATACGCCGTCAAAGCCGAAAACAACTGGTGGGGAAGTGCGGATGGCCCGGCTGCTACAGGTACCAATTCTATAATAGGTTTAGTCTCTTATAGCCCATGGTTGACTTATGATCCTACCGCAACATCTACTCTGGTTTCCACAACGACGAATTGTTGTTCAAGTATCCTCTTTATCCCTGGGTTGGAAGGTTCGCGACTCTATACTCCTGAGAATGGACTATTGAAGATATTCTCATCCACAAATCAGCTCTGGGAACCCAATCGAAATGCGGATGTTCGTAAATTGTATTTGAATCCCGATGGTACAAGTGTTGATCCAGCTATATATTCTGGAGCCCCGATCGCAAAAGCGTTCGGTATAGTAGACATATATGGGAAATTCATCAATTTCCTAGATGGGCTAACTGCCAAAGGTACGATAAATGAATGGAAGTCCTTCGGTTATGATTGGCGCAAGCCCATAACAGAAGTGGTTGCGGGCGCCGAAGAGAAAGCTACGACGACGGAATCATTAATAAAAACTGTTACAGAACTAGCTTCGCGATCTAGGACTGGTAAGGTAACACTGGTCGCGCATAGCAACGGTGGCCTGGTGGCAAAATATCTTGTAAAAACTTTGGCTGATATGGGGAAAGAAGGACTTATTGATTCTGTTATCTCCGTGGCAGTTCCATATCTGGGGACACCAAAAGCTATCACTGCACTACTTCACGGAGATGATCAAGCACTTGGTTATGGTCTAATCTCATCGGCAGATACTATGCGTGGTCTAGGTGAAAATATGGCTAGCGCTTATTCGCTATTACCATCAAAAGAATATTTCGCGAAGATATTTACTCCTACCATTGCCTTTGCTTCTACTACGGTCGAAGGTGTAAATAATGGATCGTATCCTTTGGCAATAAAAGATTCTGTTTCTCAATCAAACTTCATAAAGGATTCAAACAATGTCAGGGTAGACCCGGCTTTCACCAGTACCAATTTGCCGATAAAAGGTAACGGCTTATTGATAGCTGCAGCAGATATCGTTCATGGAATCCTCGATCCATTCTCCTGGCCGGCGACTATATCCAGGTGGGCTATCGTCGGTTGGAATCTATACACAACAAGCGGGGTTACTTATTCTTTCGAAGAAAAGTGCCCGATTAACTTCGTCGGGGTTACTTGTCCCGAACTGTTGTCTCATGAACAAGAAAAGACGAAAATGGGTGATGGAACGGTAGTATCTCCTAGTGCGGCGTACAATGCTGGGAATACGATCTCCGTCGATCTTGCTACTAGTTCTATAAATTCGGGCAAGAATATTGACCATGTGAATATCCTGAATGCTTCAACGACGCAGTTTGCTATTGAGAGTATTGTAAGTAATAACGGTTTGGGTGGTGCCGGAACTGTATTGAATAACCTCTCAAAACTACCTGGCGTGACTATAGGTGAGCCTGATTATTCCAAAGAGCCGACATCTCTAGTCTTGAGTACGCACTCACCGGTGGAGTTGCACATATATGACAGCAAAGGCAACCATACTGGTTTGGTATCGAAGCCGCCTGAGCTTGCAGACAATGACTTCATAAGCAGTATGTATGAGACGAAGATTCCAGGCAGTAGTTTCGAGATATCAGAAGCCTCTGATGGTAATGATACATATATCTATCTGCCGAATAACACAGGGGATAAATATTCGGTAGAGATTCTCGGTACGGATATTGGTCTAGTTACTTTCGATGTGGAAAAGAAAGTGGGTACTGATGTTTTGGAGAGTGTGAAGTATTCAATGTTTACGGTGACTCCGTTGACTGTTGCTACGACGACTGTTTCCGATCTGTTGCCTCAGAGATTGAATATAGATGTGGATGGTAATAATGTCACTGATATGAGTATTGTTCCTAGCTACAATAAAATACCGAATCAGGCCTCAACCACTGAGTCATTGAGGATAACTTTGAAGGCTCTCATCAATAATGATCCACATGCCCAGGGTCTCTTGAAACGCTTGGATCATGTGATTGAAATGATGAAAAACGGCAAAGCGAAACAGGCGAGTAAGCAAGCAGAGCAATTCAATAAAAGATTGGGACATATCAAGTTGAAGGGGATATCGTCATCAGATCGCCGGAAGATTCTAGACGCCATTGAAAGGATAATTATAGAAGCAGAAGGGATGTATAAGTAAAATCCCCCTTTGAAAAAGGGGGTGCCCGAAGGCGATTAGCCGAAGGGTGGGGGATTTTTGTATAGAAAAACTCCGAATAGTTCGGAGTTTTTCTATTTCTTATTTATTTGACTATTTCAACTCAACTTTACCTCCGGCGGCTTCAATCAATTTCTTCATGTTATCTGCATCTTCCTTCTTCACTCCTTCTTTGAGAAGTGATGGGGCAGCATCAACTAGATCTTTGGCTTCTTTGAGTCCTAGAGCCAAGAGTTCCTTGACGGCCTTGATGACAGCGATCTTCTGAGCACCAGATGAAGCTAGGTGTACTGCGAAAGTACTCTTTTCTTCGGCGGCGGCACCAGCGGCTGGTGCGGCGGCCACAGCAACAGCGGCGGCTGACACTCCGAATTTTACTTCTAGTAATTTGACGAGCTCATTCAAGTCCATGACAGACATCTTCTCTATAGACTCCACAATGGTCTTGAACTTTGCTGGGGTTTCAACTGTGTTAGTAGGTTCCATATTTTTTAATTAATATTTAATAATTATTTTTTCTTTGCGATCTGATCTAGTGCCATGACAAAACCCTGGATAGGAGAATTGATGACATTGACGAACATTCCATACAAGGTCTGTAGAGGTGGAATGGAAGCAATAGCGGTCATTTCCTCTTTTGTGACGAACTTGTCTTCGAATACACCACCAACGATCGTGACCTGGTCCTTGAATTTCTTCTGGAATTCGAACACGCCACTGGCTGGAGCTGTGAGGTCTTTACTGTACGCTAGACCGAACTCACCTACTAGTGTAGGTATTGTTCCTGTGTATTTCTTGGAAGCAAGTGCTTTCTCGGTCAAGCTTTTCTTGGCTACGAAGAATCCTACGCCTTTCTTTGTTAATTCACGGCGCATAGTCGTGGCGTCTAGAACTTTCAATCCATGAAAGTTGACGAAGACGAGCGTCTTGGCATCGCCCATGATTTTCTCTAATTTCTCTATGATTTCTTTTTTCTGTACTTTTGTACGAGCCATATTTTTGTTTGCCATCACATTTTCATGTGGATAACAATATTGATTTCGACCTTTATGGGGCCTGACGAAAGAGATGTGGTATCTCGGAAAGTCTCACTTCGCCTCGCCGTAGCTCGCAATTAGCGAGCGTAGGCGGGTAAACGCTTTCTGTCTTTGACCTTGAGGACCATATTACAGCAACAAACGATAATTGCAAGTCTTCCCGAAGGCCGATTTCGAAAGGTAGGCCTCCTCGCATTTTCAGAATATTCTGTTAGAATAGCATTTACTATATAAATACCACATGGATACACTCACGGCATTATTTGAGAGCCCTGCAAAAGTAAAGCTTCTTCGCTTATTCCTTTTCAATGCATCCACAGCTTTTCTTGTAAAAGAACTTTTTGACAGAGTGAAATGTCCGTTACCAGCCGTGAAGAGGGAATTAAATGTTTTGATCCGAGCCGGTATTATCAAGAGGAAAGATGTTTCCAAAGAAATTCAAGTTGGGCGAGGGAAGAAGATAATTACGAAAAAGTTAAGTGGCTCGGGTTATGTTCTAAATGATAAGTTTGCATATCTTGAACCCCTCAAGAACTTCCTGACGGTTACAAGTTTACAGGCGGATGAATCATTGGCGAAACGCTTTACCAATGCAGGCAAGATCAAGCTTTTCATCGCGGCCGGAGTTTTCATCCAAAATTGGGATTCCAGGGTAGATCTACTCATTGTTGGCGATGAACTCAATTTGCCTAGGATAGAGTCCGTGATTACTTCTATAGAATCAGAGATAGGCAAAGAGATAGCTTATTCAGCTTTTGAGACACAAGACTTTGAATATCGTTACGGTATACACGACAGATTGGTTAGGGATATTCTTGATTATCAACATATTACTTTATTGGATAGGCTAGGAGTTGAGGGTAATCAATAGATACCAAGATCAGATCTAGGTATACCGAGATCGGATCTTGGTATAACACCTATCCACAGCCTGTCACTTGCGACGGGCATTCAATGCTATAATTAGAGGATTACAAGAGTAATTACTAGTTAAACAAAATAAACATGATGTTCGTTCAAAATTGGAGTGATGCTCTAACGCAATCGCTTCTCAATGTGTGGGGTGGGGTCATAAGTTTTGTACCAGGTCTCATTCTCGCTATTATTATCTTTGCTATCGGCTGGGTTTTGTCAGCGCTAGTCGAGAAGCTCGTAGAGAGTATTTTCAAGAGCTTGAAAGTCGACGCTGCTTTGAAAAGTGCCGGACTTGAGGATGTCGTCAAGCGAGCAGGACACAATTTGAATTCTGGATTATTCGTCGGTGTCCTTGTTAAATGGTTTGTCATAGTTGTGTTCTTGATGGCGGCATTTGACAGTATTGGATTAAATCAGGTCACACTATTTCTCAGTGATGTCGTCAGTTATCTTCCAGAAGTTATCGTAGCAGTCCTCATATTGATGGTGGCGGTTATTGTCGCCAATGCTATGCATAGGATCGTTGTTGCTAGTTCACGCGCAGCCAATATCAAGTCGGCTGAACTTCTCGGAAATGTTACCAAGTGGGCAATCTGGATCTTTGCTATTCTCACAGCTTTGTACAACCTCGGTGTTGCACCAGGATTGATACAGACTATTGTGATGGCAGTATTTGCCGGAGCAGGATTGGCTCTAGGTCTAGCGTTTGGTCTCGGTGGCAGGGATGCTGCTCAGAAGATTATTGAGAGGACTATGCGTAATGTAGAATAGTAGTAGTAAATAGAAATCAAAAATCCCCCTTTGAAAGGGGGATTTTTGATAGCAAGGTCGGACCTAGGGACTCTTAGGTCCGACCTTGCGACTCTCCCCATACTATCCACCTATTGACTTATATAATGGCTAGTATATACTCGTATCTTACAGAATGATAATCATGTTAAACCACTCAAAGACGCGGCCATAGCCACACTCCTTATGGGGCGTAGCTTGTAGCCGCTGAATAAAGCGGTTTTTCATTTCCAGGAGGAAAGCAGTTTGAAAATTTCATACCAAAAGAAAGTAAAGAGTTCGTTTTTATTGAGTAAATAAAAATTGAACGGCTTATTCATTTTTCGGGTCGAAAGATGGGTAGGTGTGGATGTAGGTTTATAGCCCTACGACGCTCTGCTTTGCAGAGCTAAGAAGGGCAAGAACACACAGCGGTGTGTGGATTTCCTAGTAGGAAATTAAGGGCGTATGGTGGATGCCTTGGCTAGAAAAAGCGATGAAGGACGCGGCGTGGCGGCGATACGCTTCGGGGAGGTGCCGAGCAACCTTTGATCCGAAGATGTCCGAATGGGGAAACCCCGTGCGATAAACTCGCATGATCCTGAGCGTAAGCGAAGGAAGCGTACCCTGGGAAGTAAAACATTTCAGTACCAGGAGGAATAAAAACAAAAATGCATTCCGTCAGTAGCGGCGAGCGAAAGCGGAGAAGACTAAACCCTTCGATTCGACACTGCGTGTCTCACTCAGGGCAAGCTTGCACTAGAAAAAGTGAGCTTGCCCCGAGCGAGGCGCTTAGCGCCGAGTCGAGGGGGGTTGCGAGATAGAGATGTGCCATTTATGGCAGAGAAGTTACAAAGTTTCTTGTTAGCATAATGATCTGGAAAGATCAGCCCCAGCGGGTGATAGCCCCCTGTGCGAAAACAAAAAACCTTCTTTGTTTCTATTCTCAAGTACACCAGGACACGAAAAGCTTGGTGGAATCTGCCGGAACTAACCGGCAAGTCTAAATATTTTTCTAGACCGATAGTGAACAAGTACCGTGAGGGAAAGGTGAAAAGCAGCCCGGAAGGGCGGTGAAATAGATCTGAAACCATATGCCTACAAGGAGTCAGAGCGGTCAGCACTTTGCGTGCAACTTTGTTGTAATCAAAGTGCTGACCGTCATGGCGTGCCTATTGAAGAATGAGCCAACGAGTTTTAGCAAGCAGCTCGGCTAAGGACGAGAGTCCGGAGTCACAGGGAAACCGAGTCTGAATAGGGCGTTTGTTGTTTGCTAAAGACCCGAAGCCAGATGAGCTTGCCACGCGCAGGGTGAAGTTCTCCGAAAGGGGGATGGAGGCCCGAACCGTTTAGCCGTGCAAAACTATCGGATGACGTGTGGTAAGGAGTGAAAAGCTAATCGAATCTGGTAATAGCTGGTTCTCTCCGAAAGAACTTTTGGGTTCGCGTCGGATGTACCTTTACGGGGTAGAGCACTGGAAGGTCTCGACAGGTCGAAAGATCACGAGACCTATCAAAC
>CAZHHB010000005.1:0-60060 GCA_964532285.1 uncultured Candidatus Saccharibacteria bacterium
GTCCTCAAATATCAGGTGTTGTACCACTCTTCTTGATTTATTCTTCTTTTCCCTTACTTCTGCTATAATTCCACCATGCAGACATACGCTATACATCCAAATGTGATGTTTCTAGATCGGCCTTATCGCGAGTATCCACTCACGATACATGACCTGCCAGCTGATGAGAAACCTCGCGAAAAGCTGCTGTCACAAGGGCCTGGAGCCTTGAGTTTGAAAGAGCTCCTTGCTGTCGTCCTGGTGACTGGTACGGTCAAGGAGGACCTACTGGAGATGTCTAGTCGGCTCATTCGGGATTATGGTGAGAAGAGTATTCTCTCTGAACTGAATCCGGCAAAACTTTCCAAAGAGATGGATATCCCCATCGTCAAAGCCTGCCAAATCGTGGCGACGGGAGAATTGGGTCGTAGATTATACGATCATCGTGAATCAGGATTCACGACTATCCGCAGTGCCAAAGATGTATATGAATATCTGCAAGATATGCGCAATTTACCAAAAGAACACTTGCGAGGTTTGTATTTGAACAGTCACAGTCGTATTATCCGTGACGAGGTGATCTCTATCGGCACCGTCAATTCAAATATGATACATCCTCGTGAAGTTTTCCGAGCCGCTATAGAGTCCAATTCTGCAGCCATTGTCCTCGCTCACAATCATCCGTCCGGAGAAGCAAATCCAAGTGCGGAGGATATAGAAGTTACAAAGCAGCTTGTGGAGGCTGGTAAAATATTGGGTATTACACTATTGGATCATGTTATTATCGCCAAAGATACATTCGTAAGCATTAACGCTAGTTACTAAATAAAATGTTTAAAGATTATCAGATAATTTCTCCTTCTCTGGAGGGTGTTTTGAACCATGAATCCATAACCTACGAAGGCATCAGACGACCATTAGAGTTACTTCGTGTCTTGGATGGTCCTGCCACAAGAGGACGAAAGCAGGGATCAAAAAATGTTCACAATACAGACAAAAATAATAAGATTCTAGAAGAATACTTCAACGATCTGCATGATGTATTTATGAAAAAATTCTCATCATTTGTGTTGGAGTCCGAGACATCTCCAAACGATACAGTCAAACTCCAGGCGATGCTCCAGGAGATGATCAAGGTCAAGACCTTGAAGGGAAGATGAGTATGCCGTAGACTGGTATTATGACATCCAGGGACTATTTCAAGGGGAAGCGTATTGCCGTAATCGGTCTCGATCCTCATGGTGAAATGGTGGAAGATGTAAAGTTTCTAATAAAAGCAGGAGCTTTGGTGTCCGTCTATGATCTCAAAAGTGAGGCTCGTTTGAAGCATCATCTGGTGTTCTTGAGAACAGTTGGTCTGGCAAATTATGTTTGCAGTTCTATACCCGCAGATGATCTCTTGGATATGGATATGATCGTCTTGTCACATGAATACACCCGAGATTCTTCATTTTTGAAGGAGGTGATTAAAAAGGGTATTCCCATAGAATACCCTGAGACTTTGTTTTTCAAGAAAGCCCCGCCGGTCACGGTTATCGGTATTATGGGTGTCTGTGGAAAAGCTACCGTTATGTCAATGCTGGAGCCGATGTTGTCCAATATCTGTGCGTCTATAGAAGGGCAAGGATTCTTCGTTATAGATTCTGAGACGGGTGATGGGATCGTTGCATATCTAAAAAAGATAAAAAGTGGTGATATCGTACTCATGCGTATCACAGAGTCAATGATGAAAGAGCTGGCTTCCATAGGTATAAGTCCCCATGTGGCTGTTTTCACAACTATTCCAACAAAGGGCTCTTATGTCAGCACTCCATTTGAGATTCTGGCCAATCAGACATACAACAATTTCATTATCGGTAATGATGAGATTATAGACATTATCTATTCATCAAAGACACAGCCAAAAGCAAAGATGTTACGTACGAAACCCTCCATCGTTCCTGTTGATTGGGGTCTAGGCAATCAAAGTAATCATGATCGTGACAATGCCTCATTGGCTATCCAGGTAGCACGCCTATTTAAGGTAGATGATGATGTGATAAAACGGGTGCTTGATGGATGGAAATCTCTGAAGGGTCGTCTGGAATTGATTAAGAAGATTAAGGATGTAGAATTTTACAATGATTCAGCATCAGTCTCTGCTATGTCTACGATCGCGGCAATAAAGTCACTCTCGGTAAATAGGAATTTGATCTTGGTTTTCGGTGGATCTATGACAATGGATGACTATCGTCCATTGTATTCTCTATTGCATAAGTATGTCCATACGGTGGTCTTGCTTCCTGGAAGCGGCACTCTACGTGAAAGGCCGTTTATTCAAGGGCTGGATAATATCACGGTATGCTCATCCCCCTCTGTTGAAGAAGCTGCCAATATCGCCAATGAGCATACTCATAGAGGTGACAGAGTTATATTCAGTCCTGGTTTTCAGGCTGTTGGAGCTGATGGTTCTAGGAAGAGTAGGGGAGAGAGATTTATTAAAGCAGTCAGAGCGTTGTGATGAGTAAGTCGGGCAAGGTGTTATTTCTCGCGACGGCGAGTATGCGATGGGTGCGTCAGTCTATGCTTCTCTGAGGCAGACTATGGCTCGCCAACCAATAACTCGGAAGACTAACACGCAGCTGCGCGAGAAATAACACCTTGCCCGACTTACTAAGTCCACTCACTCCCCACAAATCATACATACAACCGCCCCATTAAATTCAAAATCTCTATAAACTGCCTGCATCGTACCAGCCACAGACAGAGCACTATTGACTGATATTCTAAGCCCTGTATGTTTTTCTGTCATTTCTTGTGCCATCTCTATGCCCTCGTTCGTAACTACCCAGCCATATCCACCAGTCTCTTTGACCAATGGGATAAGGGTTGGTTTGCGATTGGCCGTAATGTCGACGATTGCATCGGCCATAGACTTCTCATCTGGTCCGTCGTAGTTTTCAAAGTCATCAGTCAGGGGATGGCATGAAGAAGTCTGAACAATATGGATCTGCGCCGTGGATTTCTCATCTTTAAAATGATTGGCCAATGCCTGGGCTGTAGTCCCTGACGAGGTGCCTATGAATACGGCCGCGATATTTCCGATGGCGGCAAGTTCCTCGGCTAGACTTTTATAGCCTTCGAGGGCAATGTCGTCAGTAGACTGACGGAGGCTTCGCATGCCATCTTCTACGGCCAAAGTAAGAGCTTGGATAGGCCTCTCTTTCTTGAGTATGCGTATGTCTGCGTTCTCAAGATTTTTGAGTTTTTCTAGTTTGCGTGTCGCTATGTGTTGTCCCACGAATATATCTAGTTCAATTTGTCTCGGATCGCCGGACTGTTTCAGGTTTCTTATTTCATCATTCAATCTATTCACATGTAGAGCGGCGGCAAGAGCTGCATTACCAGAAGAAGAGATGGCAAAACGATGGTCACCTTTTGTACGATAATGATCAATCATGAACGGGATAGAGCGTCCTTTGTGAGAGCCAAGGGGGTGTAGATCTTCGCGTTTGAAATATAAATCAGGCAGACCAAGGGCCTTGGCAAGAGATGGGTAATGTTCTGTTGGGGTGATCGCCGTGTTATTCATGATATTCCTCGTGGTTGTCATCGTAGCGTATTTTAGGTACTATTGGAAGTGAGGTGACGGATCGATAAATATGTTGGATTCGTTAGGTAACCTCTTAATTATGTCATTAATGCTATTGATTATACGATGATGTATTCTCAAAACTTCAAATCTATGAACACACTTTTGATTTGTCCAGAATGTAAAAATACTGTGGATTTATCCAAGTATCCAAATTTGGTTATGGGCATGGTGGTTGAATGCAATCACTGCGGTATGACTTTGTTAGTTAAGGAAATGGGGGACAAAGAAATCAAGACAGTTATCGTTGATGAGGGAAAATAATAGGGTATGTCCGGTAAATAAGTTCTCGAGACAGCCGAGGACATGTCTGAGCGCAGTAGAAATTGCTTGGTAAAAGGCGAATGTCGTTGGAATTATTCATAATTCCTGAGCCTTTTACCTAGCAATTTCACGGAGCGAGTACCGCAGGCTGGCGAGAGGATTTATTTACCGGACTAGTTTCACGATCTCCTCGATCATACCCCTGAATCCGTGTGCTCCTAGAAATACAATGGCGTCGCCTTTTTTTGCCTGAGAAATCAGATATTTCACAAGGTCCGCGTCATCTTCAATGTATTTGACATTTGGATGAGTCTCGAAGATAATTGTCGCCAATTCAGCACCATCGATCGGCTGATTGGATTCGTTATCCGCCGTCTTCAATTTCGTCAGCCGTGGGATTATTACGGTATCGGCATCAGCAAAAGCATTTTTATATTTGACCAGTGATTCTCTGCTACGACCCCCCATATTTGGTTCAAAGATAGCGATGATGTCACCAGTGTATGTTGATTTCAAAGTTTGTAATACCGCTGAAGCTTTCTCTGGAGAATGGGCGATATCATCAAATACCGTCACATCTCCATCTGACCGTTTCTCCAGGCGACGTTTTAGTCCCTTGAATGAGTTGATAGCAGCAATTATCTTGTCTGTGGCAACTCCCAACTCGCGTGCCATAGCGAAACACCCAGTGATATTTTCTGATTGATAAAGTCCAAGCATTGGAGAGTGAACTCTATATTTATTGCCATTATGAGATATGGTTAGCTCCAGACCATCTCTCGTTTGAACAGCATTTTCATAAGAATATTCTGGAGATATATTTCGAGATTCGAACTCAAGATCCGATCTTGGAAATCTGGCGCGTCCGTATTTGATGACCTTGCCTGCATATGAAGCCAGTGTCTCTTTGACACCTGGATTGTCTATACACGCCAATACCAATCCCGTGGGCGATAACATCTCTAGAAGTTTTTTGAAAGCATTGAAATAATCTGATTCGGTGGGATATAAGTCAGCATGATCCCACGAGACAGCCGTTAGGAGTAAATGCGTGGGTCTGTAATGAAAGAATTTGGCACGTGGTTCGGTCGGGGAGCTTTTGTATTCATCTCCTTCCAATACACTGAAATTTCCATTACCGATACGGGCCGAAGAGCCATGAGAAAGAGAAATACCACCGAACATATAAGTCGGATCTAGGAAGGCGTGATCCAGGATGTGAGACAAAAGGGCGGTGGAAGAAGTCTTGCCCCAAGTCCCAGTACATACGATAGAATTTTCCTTGATGAAGTATTTTCCCAATATCTCTGGATAGGAATAGCGGGGGATATTTTGTCCCTCGGCATACAGAGTTTCAGGATTTTTTGTGCCAGAAGCAGCACCGACGATCACAAGATCTGGTCTGTCATCGGCAACCATCTTGTCTGGATGCCAACCGGCATAAAAGTTTATGCCGTGTTTTTCCAATTCCGTGGAAACTGGTGGAAAGAATCCTTTGTCACTACCAGTCACAGTCACACCCTTTTCTTTGAAGGCAATAGCCACGGCGCTCATAGCTACACCACAAATACCTATTACATGTATACGCTTTGGTAAAGCCGATTCAGGTGAATTATTCATGCTTTCATCTTATCAGATGAGAGGATTTTCTTCACGGCAGCTAGGTCTGTAGACCATTTTTTCTCATCGTACCATTCCAACCCTTCGAACTGTAACTTATAAACATCTCCAAGCCGTTGCAATGAACCAAGATAGATGTATTTTAAGCCTAGATCTTTTGCATAAGTAATTGCACGGAGCATCATCCCCATTCCCATATCGTTTGGTGCCTTATTCAAATCATAAAATGGATATGAATAATGTAATAATGTCGATCCAACAAAGCATATGGCATAACCAATATCTGAATATGTAAACAAGGTATTCCAATTGCTATTTTCTCTGTCGGTGAGCATTTCTTTTATTTTTTGAGCGCTCATTATCTTTGGGCCAAATTTGGATTCATAGAAATCTTTGGCAAGTTTGCCGATGCTGTAGTTGTAGTTTTTTAACGGCAAATTTTCTACAACCATGACTAGGTCATCAGTCTTTTTCAAAATACGACGGTTCTCACTTGTAAGTTCAAACTTCGACAGATCAATACGCACGCTTCTGGTCTGTTGCATAATACCTCTACCCAAGCGCGTGAAGACATATCCGTCATCATACATCTTGATAATGTTTTTGTCCGTGAAATCTGTTATTGTTTTTTCATTCCATTTAAGATAAGACATCTTTAGTGAAGGGCTAACCAGAATCCGAAAATGACGAATACAAAATGAACAACCCAGAATCTCATCACGGTCTTCTCCTCACTCCATCCGATGAGTTCAAAATGGTGATGTAGGGGAGCCATGCGGAATACTTTACGACCGAATATATACTTGGAGACAATCTGGATTATGACTGATAGAGCTTCGACATAGAAGATGAATCCTAGGAACAATAGAGCACTAGTTTCTCCTATGGCCATAGCATTCACTGCCAGCAGAGCACCAAGTCCTAGGGACCCCACATCTCCCATCATAAATCTGGCAGGTTTGATATTGAAATAAGTATAAGTGATCAGAGCTCCAACAGTCGTAGCGTTTAGTATGGCGACTTCGCCGAAACCATTGATCCAAGACAGTATCATGAGAGAACTGAAAGTTATTATGAGTGAACCTCCAGCCAGACCGTCCATGCCGTCGGCTATGTTTACAGCATTAGCAGTAAACATGACGATGAATATGATGATCGGTACGACGAAAATACCAGCGTTTATACTGATATCGAAAGGTAGATATATGAAATGCCAAGCGGGTCCTAGCTTCGCATAAATCCACCAGGCTGTTAGTGTTCCGGCGATAAATTGCAGAACAAGTTTTTCGTGCACGAATATACCTTTTTGTGTGCGTGACCCAAACCAGACGGACAATCTCTTGAAAGCTGTCCATGGAAGAGTGACAAAGAGCCAGATTCGCGTAGGCCATTCTTTGTGGACACGGATGAGAGTCAATACATGCCCAAGTTTTCTGGAGCGACGTTCTTTGCCAAAAACATTTAACAGATCATCTAGGGCCCCCAAGGTGGCGGAGAAAAGCATGACGCCTATCGGCACCCAGGTAAAGCTTCTAGACCAATTGAAAAAATAAGTCAGGATAGCCACAGTGATGACGATGAGGAGTCCTCCCATAACTGGTGTGGTGGCCTTGTAGGCATGTGATCCGAGATTGACGAGTTCGGTCTTGGCCCCTTTTATGACATTGAATCTATAGAGGGCTTTAGACAGAATCGGTGCCCAGACGAAGGCGGCAATGGTCCCCAAGAGTGCAAAACTGAGGATATAAGCCAAATCCGCGGTGCCTTGTAGAATGGTAATCATTGTATAAACGATACCATGAAATTGGAGAAAATGGGAGTAATTACTAACCGAACCAAACAAAACTAAAACCACTTCAGTCTTCGGATTTCTGTTTTTGAATTTTGTGCGCGAACGAATAGACGGTTGTCATTGTTGGTACGACCTTCTTCAGTCCACGCGGCTTCGGTGATAGATCCGTCTGGATTCATGACCTCTATTCCGCCCTGACGAATACCCGTCCCATAAATACCGTCTTCTGGGTATGCGACGGCGTGTGAATAATGGATCTTTGTTGGAATGAAGTTTTGGTATTCGACTTGATGGATAATCAGAATATGATCTCTTTCATTCAGAGGATTGTTCTCAGGATTGATTGTATAAATATTCTTATCATTTAAACTCGTCATTGTGATCATGTCACCAGGTTGTACCTCTCGAATGGTGATTGGTCTGCTATTTTTATCAGCGGCAAATGTAGAGACATCGCAATTCTCAACCGGGCGGAGAGAGCAGCGTATCTTGCCAATAACCCCTGAACAATTCACGAATGAAATATGTTTGTCTAGTGATCCGTTGCCCCGCTCCTCGTTCTCGGCATTAAGAATATAATAAGCGAAACCGGAACACTCCACCCCGATATTATTATCGGTTAATATCTTTTTAAGAGTTTGGCCGTCTAGATTCTTTGGATCAATACGATTCTTTATGATTATAGTTTCAACTTCTTCTAAGATATCATTAGGACTGCCCTTGCCAATATTTGCGCGTAGAGCGGCTCGGGCACGAATAGTTTTGTTATTGAAATATGGTACAGAACATACAGCGTTACCTACTATGAAATGCAGATACTGTTCTATAACTGACAAACTGTGATTTGATAGAGTCTTTATATTCATATCTCTGGTTTTGTCAAATTTCAATTTTGAATTGAGAATCCTTTATTTTACTCAAGATTTCTCTCCCTTTTAAATTGAATACCCCATGATTTTCCATGATACTTACGGGGCTTTGGATACGGATGAGATCGGAATTGTATTCGGTGTTTTGGTAAATGATCACATCGTAGCCGGCCTTTTTTATAGTATCGCCAACATCATCGAAAACTCCTTGTATGCTTTTTGTAACCCGTTGAACAATTTGTGCCCCATCGTTTATCTCTATGAGTTCCTGATCGATAGGGAGGCCCAAGAGAGATCTTAGATGAGCTTCAAAAGAAGTCAGTCCGGGTCTGCCTTTTCTTCGCGTTTCTTCTTGTAGATGAGATTCGAAAGTTGTCGAAGCTGGTTGTCTGGCGTTAACTTCTATGAGATGGATGCGTCCATTCGAATTCTGTTTTATGACATCTATACCGAACAATCCACGCCACCCATCTGTCTGTAGCTTTTGTCCGACCTCTCTGGCTATATTTTGGATGTTCTGCTTGTCTTGTTCGTTTAAAAGAGTCGAAGCTAGTCCCCAGTCGTTACCAATGGTGCTGAATTCATTTTCTGTAAATGGAGCCAATCCTGTTATCTGATAGCTTATATTACCAACCAATATTTTGTCTGATGTCACAACAGAATTGACGGTATAAGATGCTCCTTGAACAAATGCGGAAAGTCTGGCCATCCTTTCTGGAAATTTTTCTTGTATAGATGCCAACTGTTCACGTGTTTTGACGAGAATCGTCCCGTCTCCGGTGTGTCCGTGAGACCATTGAATGATGAAGGGATCATTTTTCCACACGATACTTTTTACAATCTTGGTCACGTGCGACGGTAAATATTTTTGTCCGAGTTCATTAAGCCAGCGAATCTGACTTATTTTATTTTCTACTTTTTCGGAGAGGGAAGATTTCGGATTCAATATGTTCCAGCCGTTACCCTGAGTAGCCGCTTCCACGCGCAAGGTGTTTTTGAAAACTAATATGGAGACCTGGATTTTTTCTCCAGAATCCGAAAGCTCTTCTTGCGCTTTGGATATTATAGATCTGGTTGTTGGATGATTGAGGAGTTCAGTTGTTCCTAACACCTTATCGTCGATCGGCTCTATCAATGTGATAAAATCCGGGTATTGTTTCTGGGCGCTTTCTCCGTATGTGGTTCTGTTTGAGATTATCAGATAGTCTCTGCTCGGAACTACTCCTAAGGCCCGCTCTATTTCCCTGGTCACATATATGATTTTTTTACCTTGAAATGTCATGCTCATAGTCTAGTGTTTTGTGTGGAAGTTCGCAAGCGCCATCCATTCTTCCCTAAATGGATGGCGTCCTGAACGAAGTGAAGGATGTTCTATATTTTTAATAAAAAACCACACGGACCGCATCAGCGTATCAGTGTGGCAAGACTCCTTTTCTGAGGAGTTTTTCCAAAGAACAGACATCCATACCTCTGTAGGATAGGATACAGATTTGCCCATTAGACTTGAGGAGAAGAACTCCCTCAGCGCTATTATCTGTTATCACCTCTGGGTTTTTGAGGGCATGTGGCGACGTCGAACCATTTATCGATTTGATGATTGGAATATCATCATTCGTTATCAAGGGTTCAACAAGACTGAGCTTGTCTCCATCTGTCGACGCTCTTTCGAACCGACATTCTTCAACGACATTCAAGTACAGTTCTTTGCTATTGCCATCTGATTCCAGTGATATAGCATGCAATCTGCCAGCAAACCAACCAAAGCCGTTGAAGATTCTCACGATGACGATCTTCAAGGGTCCGGTGAATGGTTCAAGATCGGTCACCATCAAAGGTTTTGTATTCATGACTCAGTTTCTCCTTTCTAGCATAATCCTATCATCATAAGCTATAATGGCAACATCATGTCAAAGAGACAAGTCATAATGATACTCGGTGTTTGGGTGGCCGTTTTCCTGTTCCTAGGTTTCCCTACGGGCTGGGACAAGATACTGGCTGTTCTGACAGGGGTGATTATCACCGGTATATCTTATAAGAGTTTATCGCGAGATACTGGCGGCGCAACCAACCCCACTGGCAAATCCAACGTATCCATGAATAAGGACGTTCCGTATGTTGAATACAGGGCGGGGGAAATTAATAAAATCAATCCATAGAAATCATAATGATGCGATTCTGGAAAGAGTACGGAGCGACGCGAGTGATCGCGATTCTGGTGGTCATTTGTTTGATTATTTTGATCGGTGTTCTGGTGATATGGTTTTCTCCATATGCAAAGGTGGTATATCCGAATAGCCAGCAAGGGGCAGTTGCTGTCGGAGATACTTCTAGAGATATTGTGTATCATCTTCCTACACCCAAACCGTTGAAGGCTGTGTATATGAGTAGTTGGGCGGCCGGTAATGATAAATTCAGGAAACATCTCTTCGATCTCGTAGATACTACAGAGATAAATGCTGTGGTAATAGATATCAAAGACTACACTGGTAGGATTAGTTTCCGTGTGGAAGATTCATTTTTGAATGAAATTGGTTCTTCGGAAAATCGTATCTCAGATATCAAAGATTTTATTTCGAAATTACATGAAAAGAAAGTGTATGTGATCGGACGCATATCTTGTTTCCAAGACTCATATCTAGTGAAGGTTCGTCCAGATTGGGCTGTGAAGTCACAACAGGGTGGAGTATGGGCTGATTACAAAGGAGTGAAATGGCTGGATGCTGGAGCAAAGCCTGTGTGGGATTATTTGGTCGCTATTGGTAAACAATCTTACGCCTACGGGTTTGACGAATTAAACTTTGATTACATTCGCTATCCTTCTGATGGTGATATGACCGATGTTTTTTATTCTTGGGATGATGGGTTTACTAGGCAGGAGGTGATGAAATCGTTCTTTATGTATTTGAGAGAAAGTTTTGATGGTACGAATATTCCATTATCCATAGATCTCTTCGGTCTGACTACCAGTGCTTCCGGCGATCTTGGTATTGGTCAGAGTCTCATAGACGCTCTGCCTTATTTTGATTATGTCTCTCCAATGGTATATCCGTCACATTTTGCTAAGGGATTCCTCGGTTTTCCGAAGCCTGCAACACACCCGTATGAGGTTATTAAAAGCTCTATGGATAGTGCTATATCTAAAGCTAATATAGCTTCCTCTAGTCCAGAAAAAATTAGACCATGGTTGCAGGCCTTTGATCTGGGGGCTGTTTATACTCCAGCTATGGTGCGCGCGCAAATACAAGCTACCTATGATTCGGGGCTGGATAGTTGGATGTTGTGGAATGCGGCGAGTGTCTATGATAAAGAAGGATTGATTTCGAAAGAGGCTGTCCAAGGTCCGACCTCGGACAAAATATAAAGAACTCGGTGAATATTATTTTTCAGTTTTCCACAGGCACTTGCATGTTTTATAATAAGTGGTATGATGTTATACCAGACAATGCCTCGACGCTTTTGGAGAAAGCGGTCTGTGATGGGGTGTTGAAGTTTCAAAAAGTTAGTAAACAGTGTACAAACATATGGCACATGAAGTTGTTGGACAGAAGCCAGCAGGAAAACAATCTGCTGGAAATACGAAGGATGGTCTTGTCAAAGAGATCGTCAAAAGCAGTGTGGTTGTTTCGGGAGGAATCCTGGTCTTCATGCCACAAAAAGACGGCGGTAAAAAGAATGTCGTGTTGAGTTGTATGATGCACGAAGTCCCTGCGGTGGTTCTCAACCATCTCAATGCGGTTCCTGCCTGAACGGTATTCTGTGGTCAACATAGTGTCAATTTTTAGTCAACCCGACGCCTGGAGGCCGTCGGGTTTGATTTTTGCGATATATTTTTATGATATACTTTAAAGAGCTATGGACGAGAATAGAATTACATATTTCGCAGAGACTGATGCCCGCAATAAGCGAGTGAAATTTGGCATCAAAGCAAAAGATAGAACCCGACATGTCTATGTGATCGGGAAGACCGGTATGGGCAAATCAACCATGCTGGAGAACATGGCTGTGCAGGACATCATGAACGGCGAAGGGATGGCTTTCATTGATCCTCACGGCAAGACTGCAGATCTATTACTTGAATATGTTCCCAAGGAACGCATACGCGATGTTATATACATTGCGCCATTTGATGTTGAACATCCTATTTCATTCAATGTTCTGGAAAGTGTAGACAGAGACAAACGTCATCTAGTTTCATCAGGCTTGATGAGTACCTTCAAAAAGATCTGGGAAGATGCTTGGTCAGCGCGTATGGAATATATTCTGACAAACACTCTTTTGGCTCTTCTGGAATATCCTGGGTCAACTCTCTTGGGTGTCAACAGGATGCTTTCAGACAAAGAGTATAGGAAGGATGTTGTTGCGCATATTCAGGATCCATCAGTCAAAGCTTTTTGGGTCAAAGAATTTGCGAATTATACCGAGCGTCAAGCGGCCGAGGCTGTGCCTGCTATTCAGAACAAGGTCGGTCAATTCACCGCCAATCCACTCATCAGGAATATGATTGGTCAGCCAAATTCCTCTTTTGATTTTCGTAAAGCTATGGATGAACGCAAGATTATCATTATCAACCTTTCAAAAGGGAAGATCGGCGATGAGAATATGAAACTTCTAGGAGGACTCCTCGTGACGAAGATTTATCTCGCTGCTATGTCACGAGCTGATGTGCCAGATAGGATCATGAAAGTCCTGCCAAATTTCTATCTGTTTGTAGACGAATTCCAAAATTTCGCGAACGCTTCGTTCGCAGACATACTCTCAGAAGCCAGAAAATATAAACTCAATCTAACCATCGCCCACCAATACATAGAACAGATGGATGAGATCGTTCGTCCGGCAGTATTTGGCAACGTCGGCACAATGATCGCTTTCCGTGTGGGGGCAACGGACGCCGAGGAATTGGAAAAAGAATTTGCCCCTGTCTTTGTTTTGGAAGATTTGGTCAATCTGGGCTTTGCTCAAATATATCTGAAATTGATGATTGATGGTTTGTCATCTTCGCCATTTTCTGCGACGACATTGCCGCCTATTGCTCATCCAGACACATCTTATGTCAAAGAGATTATAGATGTCTCGCGAGAACAATATGCCAAACCAAGAGCTGAGGTTGAAGTGGATATTATCAAATTCCATGAACCGACAGTGAAGAAGGTAGAAGTGATTAAGGGGCAGGTTGCGGAAGTCCCCCAGAGACGTACGCCGTCGTCGCTTGCTAGCGACGCGGCTCGTTCTCAGCCGCCTGCGCGGCTTCCGAAAGCCGTCTCTGAAGGACTTCCGCAACCTGCCCCAACCTCAACTTCTTCCGTTCCCGTACCACCGAAAATTCAATCGGCAACAACAAACCCAGTAACACCTTCAAAGGCCTCACCGGTGCCAGTTCAACCTCCACCGACACCTTCCAAGCCCATATCAGCACCTGTACAAACCAAGCCTATAATTTCCAATACAAATAATGTTTCTATTCCACTAGCGACACTTTCACCTAGACCCCCTTCACAGAGGACTGATCACAAGGTCCAGTCATCAGGAAATGTTAACGATTTACGAAATGCTTTGCAGGCAGTCTTGAAGAAATCCGCACCAACATCTACAACACCTTCATTACCATCGTCTACTCCGGGTGTTTCGAATACTACCAAATTCACCCAAAAGTCTTCCGGAACAGCGTCATCTGATAGTAAACCCGCGAATGAAGTACCTAGAGATGTTCTTGAGAAGGTATTGAAAGTTGACTGAAGGTGTGGAAGTATGAAGACATGAATCCTTGCCGTATCCTTATATTCTCAACAGTTTACTACCCACGCTTTATAGGCGGGGCTGAGGTCGCTGTCAAAGAGATAACGGATAGAATTTCTCCTCAAAATATAGAGTTTGATATAGTGACACTGAGATTAGATTCCAGCCTGCCCAGATATGAAAAGATCGGTAATGTAAATGTGTATCGCGTCGGTTGGTCTTCTCGTCGCAACACATCACCGGATTCGCTATCGTGGTATTTACATTTGAATAAGTACGCTTTTCTCTTGACTGGTTTTTTGAAAGCCATTTCTCTCAACAGAAAGAGGAAGTACAATACCATCTGGTCTCTTATGGCAAGTTACAATTCGTTTGCGGCTATCTTCTTTAAGCTCACTCATCCGCGCATCAGGTTCATCTTCACTCTTCAAGATGGAGATCCTATACCTTATCTGAAGAAGCGTGCTCGACCATTGTATCCATTTTTTAGAATGTTTTTCACCAAGGCCGATCATATCCAAGCCATTTCAAATTATCTGGCTGATTGGGCAAAAGATATGGGAGCAAGATGTCCTGTGAGCGTTGTACCAAATGCTGTAGATTACGATTTATTTTCAAAAACTTATTCTACGACAGAGCTCGAGACTCTCAAAAAGTCTCTTGGGAAAAAAGACGGAGACGTTTTCCTTATCACGACTTCTCGGCTAGTCGCAAAAAATGGCATAGGAGATATTATAAATGCTCTTTCTTTTTTACCTTCCAATGTCAAACTGATAATCCTCGGTCAAGGCTATCAAGAAGATATATTGAAATCACAGACGTCCAGATTGAAACTAGAAGATCGTGTTCGATTCATGGGTTTTATTACTCATGAGAAAATGCCGCAATATTTACAGATTTCTGATATCTTCATCCGTCCAGCTCTTTCAGAGGGTTTGGGCAATTCATTTCTCGAAGCCATGGCGGCAGGGATTCCCATCATAGGAACACAGGTCGGAGGTATACTGGATTTTCTGAAAGATGGCGAAACAGGTTTATTCTGCGAAGTACAAAACCCAAAGAGTATTGTTCAAAAAATTGAAAAGCTGATGAAGGATAGGGAATCGCGAGATTATATTGTAAAACAAGCGAGAAGTTTGGTGGAGAGAAAATATCAATGGGAAAAGATTGCGAAAGATATGGAAGGTATATTGAGATCATAATACATCATATAACATATGAATAAGTGTAATAAAATTTTAATTGCTACGGGCATATATCCTCCAGAAATAGGTGGACCGGCCACATATGCGGAGATGATGGCGCGAGAATTGCCTAAGCGGGGAATTGCGGTAGGCATCCTACCTTTTAGGGAGGTGCGTGGATACCCGAAAGTCTTTAGGCACATTATGTATTTCTTTAAGGTTATAAGACTCTCGCGTGAGGCTGATATTATATTTACTCAAGATCCGGTAAGCACAGGTGTGCCAGTCATATTCGCTTCATGGTTCACTGGTAAAAAAGTCGTTATGCGTGTCGCTGGTGATTATGCTTGGGAACAGGCGCGACAAAGATTTGGCGTTGCTGACTCCATAGATGATTTCCAGGACAAAAAATATGGATTGAGGGTTGAATTGTTCAGATGTCTGCAGAGATTTTCTGTCAAACACGCTGGTGTGGTTATTACCCCGAGTAATTATTTCAATAGACTTGTAAGTGGTTGGTTAAAAAATAAAAAAGAGATAAAGACCATCTATAATGGTATAGAGTTAAGTGATGCTTTTGAGAAGGCTCCAAAATATACAGACAAAACCATTATCACAGCAGGACGAATGGTTCCGTGGAAAGGATTTGATGTGCTTATAAAAATTTTAGGGAAGTTGCCGGATTGGAGGCTGATCATCGCTGGTGATGGGGCTGATAAGGAAAGATTGGTTGATTTGGCTAAGCAAGCTGGAGTGGAGAAAAGAGTTGAGTTTACGGGTAATATTCCTCGCACGGAATTATTCTCAAAGATATATCGTTCTCATATCTTTGCTCTGCTTACGACTTTTGAGAGCTTTTCATTCCAGACAGTTGAAGCGATGCATGTGGGTGTGCCTGTGATCGCTTCCAATATCGGTAATCTGTCTGAAATCATAGATGATGGTAAGAATGGTGTCTTGGTAAATCCTACAGATGAAGATGGTGTCCGCGCTTTGATTGAAAAGATTGGTAGGGAGAATGGATATGCTGAAGCTTTGTCGCGCGAAGCTATTTTCAAAGCCAAGGATTTCTCTATAGAGAAGACTTTGAATAGTCTGATTGATGTATTTAATGAATGTGTTAAATAATATGAAACTTATAATACTTTCAATTGATCATAATTTGTTGAACAGAGAAAGTGCAACTTCTCTGCGCATGTCACATTATGGTACATATGTTGGAGAAATAGATGTTATTTTAGTTGGAGCCTCCGGTGAGTCTTTGAACCTCAGTCAAAATGTGAGAGTTTATCCGGTTGCCGGTACCAATAAGGCATCTAGTTCATTCAAGGCTTTATCTTTGGCCAGACAGCTTGTGAAATCAGACACGGTTATAGTTGTCCAAGATCCATTTGAGATGGGATTGTGGGGTTTGGTTGTCTCGTGGATCACCAAGTGTCCATTAAATGTTCAAATTCATATAGATTTCTTCAGCCCGTACTTCAGGAGACAGTCTGTCCGTCAGTATCTGCAATCAATGATAGCTCCGTTTGTTTTGCGTCGTGCTGATTCTGTAAGAGCTGTCTCTGGGAAGATTGCTGAATATTTGAAAGATGAATTGGGCGTCGATGCCAAGAAGATTACCATCGCTCCGGTATTTGTAGATTTGAATATTATTAAGAATAAATCAGTGACGATAGATCTGCACAGTAAATTTCCACAGTTTGATTGGATAATCTTGGTGGCCTGTCGTTATGTAAAACAAAAGAATATACCGTTGGCTATAGAAGCATTTGAAATATTCAAAAAGACTCACCCGAAAGCAGGTTTGGTGATTGCTGGTTCTGGGCCTGAAGAATCAACAATCAAGGAGATTGTGGTTGAAAAAGACCTTGAAGAATCGGTCAAGATCGGATCTTGGGCAGATGAATTCGCTTCTTGTATGAAAACTTGCGATACATTCCTATTGTCCTCTGATTATGAAGGTTGGGGAATGACGGTCATAGAGGCGGCCAGTCTCGGCAAGCCAGTAATCATGACTGATGTCGGGTGTGCCAATGAGTTCTTGATACATGAGAAGGATGGATTGATCGTACCGACCCGTGACCCTGAAGCCTTGGCGGTGGCTATGTCCAAATATTATGACAATCGTGCCTTTGCTAAAAATATGGGGCTGGCGGCAGAGCGCAGCGCTTCAACTTATATGACCATGGAAGAAAATGATATGCTCATGAAGAAGTCGTGGGAGTCAGCTGTGAGAATATAGTATTGAATATTATTATGAATCTACTTATTTTTACTCAAAAAGTTGATTTGAACGATACGGTCCTGAGCTTTTTCCATCGCTGGATTATAGAATTGGCCAAACATTTCAATCAGGTAACGGTCATTTGTCTATACAAGGGGAAGTCAGAATTACCATCCAATATCCGAGTTTTTTCACTTGGTAAAGAGTCAGGAGAATCAAGATTGAAATATCTGATCAATTTCCTTCGTTATATTATCCGACTCAGGAGAGATTACGATGTAGTTTTTGCACATCAAAATCAAGAATATCCAATTCTTGGAGGCATTATCTGGAAACTTCTGGGTAAGAGGGTCTACATGTGGCGTAATCATTATGCCGGTAGTTTGCTTACAGATGTGGCGGCACTCTTTTGCGACAAAGTTTTCTGTACATCGAGGTACTCATATACAGCTAAATACAAGAAGACGGTGTTTATGCCCGTAGGTATTGATACAGAAATGTTCAAACAAGATTCATCTGTGAAGCGTGTGCCGAATTCCGTCCTTTCCATCGGTCGCATATCTCCGTCCAAGAAGCTAGAACAATTCATTGAAGCATTAGATACGGTAAAGAAAAATGGTTTTGATTTCACTGCTTCAATCGTGGGAGACGCATTACCGGAACACGAGAGTTATTATAAATCTCTCAAGGACAAGGTAAATAAATTAGACTTGAATTCACGGATTGTATTTGTCGCTGGTGTGCCAAATGATAAAACGCCTGAAGTTTATTCCGCCCATAACATATTTGTAAATTTAAGTAAGAGTGGAATGTTGGACAAAACCATCTTTGAAGCTATGGCTTGCGGATCCATTGCAATCTCATGTAACAAAGATTTGATAGGCAAGATTGATACGGAGTATTCATTCAGAGAAGATGATGTTGATGATCTAGCGGCAAAAATATCTGGTGTGCTCGGATTAGAACCGGAAGAATTGAAAGTACGCGGGGAGAAGTTGAGGAAGTTCGTCGTGGAAAATCATAGTCTAGCAACGCTAGCCAGTAAGTTAAAAGAAGAAATGTCATGAAACCACTCTCTATATTCATGATCAATTTTGATTGGCGGGACATGTTCCGTACAGCTTTTGATGAGCTCAAAGACAAGCTGGATCGTGATCAATTGAATACAAATTTAAACAATTTCTTTTTCTTTTCCTGGGCAAATGAAAGTTATATTGTGAATGAAGGTCGTTTCAAGACTTTGCACAAAAAGACACGGCTTTATAAGCTGAAACCCGTCTTGGATATTCTCACGGTATTCTTTGTGCCACTAACTGTCCGGAAATACCGTCTACATCCAGATGCTTGGCTCACATATGATTTCGGTATGTTGCCGGCCTTGTGGTTGGCTAGTAAACTCTTCGGTGGCAAGGTCGTACTCTGTGTCAGCAATCAGCCAAGAGTTTATTCCAGAACGCGTAAGTTCGGAGCCATAAAGGGATTTTATTCATATGTATCAGAGAAGTTGTGGTGGAGGTTGGCTGATCATTTCTTCACGATAAATGAAACAATGCGTGGGTATTTAGAAGATATCGGCATACCAAAGAGTCGCATCACAGTCTTTTATGTAGACACTATTGACCGCGACAGGGAACATATTGAAGAAGCACACAAGGGAACCATACGCGCTAAGTTCAATATTCCAAATGATAAAAAGATTATTTTATCTGTAGCCAGACTGGAAGCAGAGAAGAACTTTCCTAAACTTATTGAATTATTCGCTGGTCTAGGAGATGGGTATGTATTGGTAATAATAGGACGAGGCAGTTTGCTCTCACAGTTGGAAACACAGATCAAATCATTGGGTATTTCCAATAGAGTAATATTCGCTGGTTTCGTTGGTCGTGATCAGATCTGGAATTATTTCATGGATGCCGATTTATTCATCCTCCTCTCCAAAGCAGAGGCTCTGGGTTTGGTTTTTTGGGAAGCAATGCATGTGAATGTGCCGGTTATCGGGAGTACCGCTGATGGTATAGTTGAAACTATAGGTAAAGATGGTGAGCGGGGCAGGATTTGGAAAGAATCAGCTGGTCAGGCAGGGTTCAATGAGATGGTAGAATTTTGTGTCATGCCAAGTGTTGAGAGAGATAATATGATTAAGCGTGCCAAGGAATTCGTAGATAAACAAAGGGGGAATAAGGTTACATTTAATGACTTGAGAGTTTTCAAATGAAAGTACTATATCTATTCAATAAACAAGTCGCTCCAACTATAGAAGCCTTCAATAAAGGTGTTGGTCATGACAGTTGGCTTTACGGCATGTTACGCATGGAGAAATATGGTATTGAGTCTGATTATTTAGAGATTGAGAAATTCATACCAGTTAAGCTGGCGAAATTCTTGAAGAAACACATTTTAACGATGCATTATGCGCACCTGCCTTTGTTTCCTTTATTTTTCAAATACGACATTGTCTTTACCTCTACTGCTTACGCGAGTTTGATCTTGAAAGCAATTCTACGAATCAAAAAGTTCAAGTGGGTAGTTCTAGATTTCAATGTCCTAGGTACTATTGGAAATGGTAAAAAATTCCGTCAAAAACTGTATGCATGGGCTGTGTCCAAAGCAGATGGTATCGTCTGTATCTCCGAAGCAGCTGCCAGCGCCATGAAGAAAAGATTTCCACACCTGGCTGATAAGATAATCTTCTTGTATGAAGCAACTGATCCTAATTATTTCAAACCGAAGTCTGACATCAGCGAAAAAGATGTCGTTATATCTGTCGGTAATTTCGGTCGTGATTTTGAGACTTTGATTGAGGCCACCAAAGATCTCGGTGTCGAATGTCGTCTGGCTACGAAACTTATCTCTCCAGAAAAGATCAAATCACTTCCGTCTCATGTGACTGTAAAACTTTATAGCCATGCGGAAATGCTTCAGGCTTATGTTGAAGCAAAGATCGCTGTCATTGGGATAGGTCTCAAGGATGATTATTACGACTCCGTAGGCACTTTTGCACTTGGTGAAGCCTTGTCTATGGGCAAGGCGACCATAGTGACACACACAAAAAGCATGGAGTCTTATATAAAAGATGGGATTAATGGTTTTTTCGTCCCATTCAGAGATGTTGCAGTCATGAGAAGTAAAGTCTTGGAGCTCTTGAGAAATGATGAACTTAGATATAGGATAGGTGTTGAGGCACGCAAGTTTGCAGTAGAATGTCTGGATAGTGAACAATTCACTCGTGATTTGGCGGCTTATTTCAAAAGCTTATATAGTAATTAAGGTGAAAGTTCGGTGAATGTGTGTCCCCCTCGGAACGGAACATGTTCCTCGGAAGACACACATTCACCGAACTTAAATAAACATAATATGAAAATATCAATAATTTTACCCATATTCAATGAAGAAGAAAATATCCCCATTCTCTATAAAGAGATAAAGGAAGTTTGTGCAAAAGAAAAAGTCGAGTACGAGATTATTGCGATCAACGATGCTTCTAAAGATGGGAGTTTGAATGTCTTGAAGACAATTGCTTCCAACGATAAAAATTTCAAGGTTATAAATTTCCGATTTAATTCTGGTCAAACAGCGGCCATGTCTGCTGGAATAAAAGCCGCTACGGGAGAAATTATAATCCCCATGGATGCAGATTTGCAGAATGATCCGTCCGATATTCCCAAATTCTTATTCAAAATCGCTGAAGGTCATGATGTTGTTTCTGGTTGGAGGCGAAATCGCAAAGACAAGATGATTATGAGGAAGATACCATCAATGTGCGCAAATTGGCTTATTGGGAAGATAACAGGAGTTAAGGTTCACGATTATGGTTGTTCTATGAAGGCTTACAAACGCGAGCTTATTCAGGGAATTAGTCTATACGGAGAGATGCATCGTTTCATCCCCGCATATGCTTCGTGGCATGGTGGTGAGGTTACAGAGATTGTAGTCAACCACCGAGCTCGTATTCACGGTAAAACAAAGTATGGAATTTCTAGAACATTCAAAGTCCTCCTAGATCTGATTGTTGTAAAATTCTTGTCAAAATATATGAATAAGCCGATGCATTTCTTTGGTGGGTTAGGATTTGTATCATTAGGTTTAGGTATATTGGCAGGTTTGTGGGCGGTTATACTGAAATTGGCCAACCTGAAACCTCTTGTCTCTACACCGCTACCGACCTTCTCGGCTTTATTGATAATCGTCGGTGTACAGTTAGCAGCTATGGGTGTGATCGCAGAGATGATTATGCGTCTATACTACGAGGCACAAGACAAGACGCCGTATAGGATAAAAGATACAATTAATGTATAGCATGAAATTGACAGGTGCGGACGCGTGCCGCAGCGAGCTTTAAACATATGTGTGGAATAACAGGATACAGTGGTAAGGGAGACGAAATCATTCTAGGAAAGATGAATGAGACTTTGTCGCATCGTGGTCCTGATGATGCCGGGTTGAAGATTTTCGAAACAGCAGGTCTCGCACAGTGTCGTCTTTCTATTCTCGATCTGTCACCAGCCGGACATCAGCCTATGAGCAATGAAGACGGAACGGTTTGGATCACTTTCAATGGAGAGATCTATAATTTCAAAGAACTGCGCAAGGGGTTGAAGCAGAAGCATGTATTTAAAAGCAGTAGTGATACCGAAGTTATTATTCATCTTTATGAAGAGATTGGTATAGAAGTTTTCTCCAAAATTCAAGGAATGTTCGCTATCGCTATCTACGATTCAAGGAATGGTGAATTGATCTTGGGACGCGACAGGATGGGGAAGAAGCCGTTGTTTTGGGGAATACACAGCGGAACTTTTTTGTTTGGCTCAGAACTTAAATCTCTCATAGCCCACCCTTCATTTAAGAAAGAGATAGATCTCCAATCATTAAATAAATATTTCCTATATGAATATATACCAACTCCGCACACAATCTTCAAGGATACTTATAAATTAGAGCCCGGCACACTTTTAATATGGAATGGTAAGGAAGCAAAGAAAAAAGTCTTTTGGAAACCGACATTTCTGCCCAAGGAGAATTCTTTTGCCAGCGCTATCAAAGGACTTGAAGAGACTTTACAATCAGCGGTGAAGGATCGTCTGGTATCTGATGTGCCGTTAGGAATTTTCCTGTCTGGAGGGCTCGATTCAAGTGCGGTCGCTTATTATGCTTCCAGAGCCAATCCCGGCAAGGTTAAAACATTTTCAATAGGATTCAAAGAGAAATCGTTTGATGAATCTGCTTACGCTAGACAAGTCGCCAAACATTTGGGTACGAAACATTATGAGAAGATTTTATCTGTCAAAGATTGCTTGGAGATTATTCCAACGATTGGTCAGTTGCTAGATGAACCGATGGCAGATGCGTCAATCGTACCGACTTATCTACTTTCCAAGTTTACTCGCGAGAATGTGACGGTAGCACTCGGCGGTGATGGCGGAGATGAACTATTTTGTGGTTATGACACTTTCTTGGCGCACAGACTGGCTCGGATGTATGAAAGACTGCCCGTTATAATTCGTGACGGCTTGATCAAGCGTCTGGTAAATAGTTTGCCGACCTCACATTCCAATATGAGCCTGGACTTCAAAGCAAAGAAATTCGTGGCGGGATTTGAAGGTAATCAGAGTTATCGTAACCAGAGATGGTTGGGTGCATTTGATAAAGATGATCGCAAGAAATTATTCAATGATACAGTTTGGAATTCAGTAGGCACGAAGAATGAATTTGACGACATTGACACTTATTTGAAATCCGCCGATTCGCACGATACTTATGATGAATTAGGTTTATTGTACGAGCGTATGTATATGATGGATCAAGTATTAGTGAAAGTCGATCGTGCTTCTATGATGAATTCACTGGAAGTGCGTGCGCCGTTCCTAGATACTCGCGTGGTAGATCTGGCGAACCATATGCCAGTCGGCTTCAAATTCAAGGGACTAGAGCGTAAATATATTCTGAAAAAGTTGATGGAGGGGAAGTTGCCGCACGATATTATTTATCGCAAGAAAAAAGGATTTGGTATGCCTATAGGCGAATGGATCAGAGGTGACTTGAAGCCGTTGGTGCTTGATTACTTGGGCAAGCCGTCTATTGAAAAGATGGGTTTATTCAAGGCGGATTATGTTGGTAAGCTTTTGCAAGAACACTTCAATGATGTTAAAGATAACCGCAAACAGATCTGGACTCTTCTCGTATTCGCGATGTGGTGGAGAAGGTGGATAGGATAGCAAGGTCCGACCTAGAGGTATATTGGCAAGTATGCCTAGATCCGATCTTGGTATATAATCTCAAATCATGGATATTAATACAAAAGACCTAAAGACTGCAGACGCATTCGCTACCTCTTGGAATAATCTGCCCGAAGGTTCTGTCTACACAAAAGATCAGTTTGAAGACTGGATGACTCCGCTTACCAGGGATGTTGTTGTTGGTAAGAGGGTCTTGGAATTGGGTTGTGGTAATGCCAGCCTCATGGTTCATATGCTCAATTGGAGCCCTTCTTATCTGGAGGGCGTTGATTTAGGTGATTCGGTACTTTCGGCGGAAAAGAATCTCGGTATACCAAGATCCGATCTTGGTATATCTAGATCGGATCTTGGCAAGAACTGGAAAGTAACAAAGGGGGATTTGGTTGAATTCAAGAGTGATGGATTCGACCTAGTCTACTGTATCGGTGTACTTCATCATTTGAAGGACCCCAAGAAAGGTTTCGATTCGGTCGTCAGAAATACCAAATCAGGTGGCATGTTCCACTGCTGGGTTTATGCTCGTGAGGGCAATGGTTTAATTGTATATGTTGTGGATCCTATCAGAAAGGTTGTCTCAAGATTACCCTGGTGGTTCACAAAATATCTCGTAGCAACACCGTTGGTCATCCCATTTTTCTTATACGCGAAACTAATGGCGACCTTGCCGAAGTATGGGTTTTTGAAGAAACTACCACTTTATGAGTATTCCTTATGGATCTCAAAAAGAGAATTTGCGTTCTTCCGTCATGTAGCCTTCGATCAACTCGTCACTCCACAGACTGCTTATATTTCCAAGCAGACTATTGAAGGTTGGTTGGCTGGAGATTCAAGGATAAACAAGGGATTGAAGTATATAATTATGAGAAATGGTAATTCGTGGAAGTTTGGGGGGAGGGTTTTGTAGAGGTAGGACTTCTATAATTAAAACATGAAAATAAAATCAATAATTCCAAAATCGACTAGAGGAGTAATAAAGAAGGTCATATTCTATTTGAGTGTATTCCGTCTGGGCATATTTAAGTGGATTTTCTTGCGAGATGAAAAGAAATACGCCTATTTTCAAAAAAGGATGTTTGATTATTGGGCACGGCAGTCACAATACAAGCATAATGATAGTAGACAAGATCTAGTTGTCGGTTCTTATGCCGCACAAAATGAATGGGGGGATTATGATGAATACATTATGAAATATGTAGACGGCTCATTCAGAAATAAAATAGCTTTGGACTTCGCCACGGGCCCAGGCAGGAACATCACCAAATATCATGATAGATTCAAGAGGTTGGATGGTGTAGACATCAGTTCTGTAAATATAGAAAATGCCAAGAAAAATTTGATTGAACATGGTATCACTCTGCCAAATCTATATGTGAATAATGGAATGGATTTGGAAGGAATACCATCGGATACTTATGATTTTGTATTCTCTACGATAGCTATGCAACATATATGCGTCTATAACACCCGTTTCAATTTGCTGAAGGAATTTTATAGAGTTCTGAAGCCGGGTGGACGCATGTCACATCAGATGGGATATGGTGTAGATTCTCCAAATTCCGTTGATTATTTCGTCAATGATTACGCGGCATTGAAGACGAATGGCCACAGAGATACTCAAGTGAAATCGCCTGATTTGGTTAAAAACGATTTGGAGAAAATTGGTTTCAAAAACTTCGAATACTGGATCCGTCCCTCTGGTCCTGGGGGAAAACATAAAGAGTGGATATACTTTACGGCAGTTAAATAACATGAATATCTTAATCTTAAACTACGAATTTCCCCCACTGGGCGGTGGTGCGGGCAATGCTACAAAAAATATTTCCAAAGAATTGGTGAAACTAGGACATCAAGTCATTGTCATCACGACTTGGTTCAAGGATTTACCTGATGAGGAAAATGTGGATGGTTATAAGGTTATAAGATTACATTCGAAACGCGCCAGAAAAGATCGATCCAATACTTTAGAGATGCTTCATTATGTCATCTTGGCAAAGAGATATACGAAGCGTTTGGTGCTTGTAAATAAACCGGATCATATCATTTCTTTCTTTGCTTTACCTACAGGTCTTGTAGCTTGGTATTTGAATAAGAAATTCAAGATTCCATACACACTCTCTTTACGCGGTGGAGATGTTCCTGGTTTCTTGCCGAAGAATTTGAAACGATTGCATATGTTGACGATGCCATTTACGAATATGATTTGGAAAAAAGCGGCACATATTGTGGCAAATAGTATCGGCCTTAAACAATTGGCAGAAAAGACAGCTAGTCACTTCAATAAAAAAGTAGAATGTATTCCAAACGGTGTAGACACAGACATCTTCAAGCCGAATCAGAATCAAGGAAAGTCTAATAATTTTGAAGTATTGTTTGTTGGACGGTTAACCGAACAAAAGGGGGCTACTTATCTATTGAAGGCATTGGCGAAAATGAGTGGCGATAAATTAGAAGTCGTGAATACAATACACTGTACTATTATCGGTGACGGCCCCCTCAGAAAAACGCTTGAGTCTGAAGCGGCTGAGTTGGGTATTGCAGATCGGGTCTCTTTTATAGGCTGGGTAGATCGCGATGAATTGCCCAAATATTATCAGAGCAGTGATGTATTCGTCCTGCCGACTTCTGAGGAAGGTATGCCAAATGTTGTATTGGAAGCGATGGCTTCTGGTCTGCCGATAATCACTACAAATGTGGCTGGCAACGAAGAGTTGGTACATAACAGTCAGAATGGTATTTTGATCAACAATCTCAGAGAACTATCGACGGCTATCCTAGAGCTTTGCAATGATAGAGATAAGGCTGGACGATATGGTCAAGAGTCAAGAAAGCTGGCTCTACAGATGGGATGGAATAAAATTGCAGAAGAATATGCTAATCTGTGTAAATGATTTCTGAAGAAGCAGTAAAAATCAGAGGTGAATTACAAAAGACTATTCTCGACAAGTACGGCGCTTTTTTCAATTCTATAAGTAAAATCAGTGCCCAAAAGATCACCGATGATGTTTTATCTCCAAAGAAGATAGATGAACAAGTCTCTATAATTGAACGTATCTCCGGAGAGAAGATTGCTGGCAAGAAAATTCTTGAAATAGGCTCAGGATTCGGTATCTTCACCATTGTTACAAACAAAACATATGGGGCCGATTCATACGGTGTAGAGCCTGGTAGTGAGGGGTTTGGTGGTTCGTATGAATTGTCCCAGACGATATTGAAAGATAGTGGTGTTGATCCAAAAAGAGTAAAGATGGGAGTGGGGGAGTCGTTACCATTTCCAGACAATTCATTTGATATTGTCTACTCCACAAATGTTTTAGAGCATGTCACTGATCCAGCCAAAGTTATTTCTGAAGCGATCAGGGTTACCAAGTCTGGTGGATTCATTCAGATCGTATTCCCGAGTTATGGTTCTTTCTATGATGGTCATTATGCTTGCATGTATTTACCATACCAACCAAAATGGCTTTGGAAATTGTGGCTGAAATATGTCTTGCGTCGCGACACGGCATTTGTGGATACTCTCCGTACAGAACTGAACTATTTCAGTATCAGGAAGATTTTAATGCCATTTATAAACGCGAAGAAGATTGAAGTTGTGAGTACCGGTGAAGAAATATTCAGGGAACGCATGACCACGATTGCTTTCACTCCTTATGCTGGGCTGACCAAGATCAAGAGATTGGTTGAGATAATGCACAAATTTAGAATTGTCCAGGTGGCCATTTGGACAATATTGCTCATAAAGGCACATTCACCACTGATTATTTCGATCCGAAAATCGCCTTTTTGATCTTTAGTAATACAGGGAAGTTTGAAGCAAGTCTCGGTTTCAAATATATCCAAGCCCCGAACCAAACATAATAGTTGAGGCGATTTATTATCCACGACAGTTTGTCGATTAGACGCGTCCAGTTATCAGCTTGCTCTAGCCTGCCGATCCACATTTTGACTCCTGTAAAACGACTTCGTGGGTATTTTTTCAATGCACAGTGATAATATCTACGCTCTGCATCATGAAGTATTGTAACGCCGGTAGGATTTAAAGCCTCTCTGGCTGTAAGTAAACACGAACGCCTCTTTCTCCCATCCACAAAAATCAAATCAATTTTTGTATTAAGTGTTTTTGGGTAATTTACATACTCGCTCATGTCAGTGTCATCTTGCTTTAGCTTATCATTACCAGAGTCAAACAAGACCAAGTTGATCTTTGAATTACCAGCAACCTTTTCTTTGACAGTCTCATACCAGCGTTTGTTGTATTCTATGCTGGTCCATGAATAATTTATGCCTTGTTTATTTAAGAAGTCAGTGAAGTATACAGTGCTGCCACCGCTACCCCATTCTAGAATATTAATCGATTGCGATTTGCTGGCCTGTTCTAACAGCAATCTTTCAAACTTGCGGATTTCCCCTTTCGACATAAGTGGTTTCATGGCAAGCAGTATATCAGATAGTGCGCTTATAATATATTAGTAATATATTAGTAAAAAACATGGAATCTGATAGACTAAACTTATGTTTAACTCAGGGAAAAGGCGTTTGGCGATTATCTTTGGAGTCGTAGCTCTTTCTGTTTGGATAGCCCTACACATACCAGCAATTCGCTACGGCACGCAAGATCTGCCTTTGCATCAATCTTATATAGGTGATGAACAGTCTCCGATCAATGGGGCACTTCATATTTTGGAGACGAAGAATCTTCTAGGATTGAGAAATTTGCCAACCGTTTACTATGGTCCAGTCTTTTCTGCTATCGCCCTACCAGGTATTGTTGTAGATTTTGCACAAAAATACATTACGGGTGCAATACACAGTACAGTTGATTATAAGAATTATATCTTATGGGATTGGGGTGGAATACTACGCAATTCGCGTCTATTATCGGTTTTGGTTGGATTTTTGGGTTTATGGGCACTGTATCTACTCTTGATGACCGATACGGTGAATCCGAGCAAGAATAGGTCCTTGGCATTGATTGGTGTGGCACTACTTGCTTTTAATTTTTATTTCTTTGAGTACACGTCTTTCTTCAGGCATTGGATATACGTGATCACTGGATTGATTGCTCAAATATATTTCCTAGTGAGAATGATTGAAGACAGAGAACACTTGAAAAAGTATTACATTTGGCAGGGAATGTTGTTTGTGGGCACATTCGGAATAAGCTATTTAAGTGTTTTGTCTCAGATTATTTTCTTGCCAGTTCTCATTAAATGGTTCAAAGACAAAGATAAGGAGATGCTCAAGGCCTTCAGTATCTATGTGATGTGTCTAGTTATTCCATTGGTTTTGGTTGTACTATGGCATCCGCGATCTTTTCTGCGTCTGATCAATCTTACAGGCGGAGATCTGACTGGTCTGGGTAATGGTGGCTGGACATCAGAACCTGAGGTGGCAGGCTTTTCATTCCTCTATTACGCGCAGATAATATTTTACAATCACATAGCTTTGATAGGGACATGGGCTATTTTACTGTTTGTAGCCATCAAACAAAGACTCCATAAGCAGTATATTTTTTGGTTGCCGATTTCATTGGCTCTAATCTATTATCTAGCATTTGCTCTTATGGGTCATCATGAGGCCCGTTACATATTACCCGTAATTGTTGCACTGATTGTAAGCACTTCCATTTTATTTGTAATGAATTTCCAGAGATTACTGCGTCCATTTAAAATTGTAGCAACCCTATTGCTGATCTCATCTTTCTTATATCACATAATTTCTATTTGTTTCTTTGAGAAAGCAATGATTGCTGGGCCGATTGAAAAACAAGCTATTGCCGAAGCCTTGGCTTATCAAGGGATACATCCGGATGCACGCCAATTATTCATAGAATGGTATTTGCTAGGTTATCCGCATACAAAAGAATCTTACAAGGATTATGCGGACAACTATATTTATTCTAGAACGAAAAATCCTACGGGTGGTGATCTGTATCAAGCCATGTTGGCCACACCATTTCCAAATAATGTAATACCTTTGAATGTTTTTGAAATGCACCCAGATGTGGCATCTTCAAGCAATGATTTGATCAAATCATATGACCGTGTCGTGTACCGCCACCAGCCTGCTATAGATAATAAATTACCGCCTGATTTCCTAGAGATAAATCTGACCAGATACTGGATGCGCGACGCTTGGTCTGATACATTTACTACTATAAAAGAATAATATGCCCACACCCTGGAGGAGAGGATTATATAAAGAGATTGAAAGGTTGGATCTTTCCGGCAAGGTTTTAGACCTGGGCGGTTCTAGAAAGTCTGGCTATCATGAACTTATAAAAGGCACGCACACGATTGAAGTTGCCAATCTAGACGAATCATCCGGTTTGAATATTAAATGTGATTTAGAAAAGCCATTTCCAATAACAGATAGTTCATATGATTCATTGCTAGCCTTCAATGTTATAGAACATATTTTTAATTACCAGGGGTTTTTTATGGAGTGCCATAGGGTCTTGAAATCAAAAGGCCAGCTGATTATCGGTGTACCATTCCTGATGCATGTTCACCCATCACCACATGATTATTGGAGGTATACAGAAGAGACCCTGCGCAAAATATTGGAAATCGCGAAATTCAACAACATCACCATAACTCCAGTCGGCAATGGTCTATTAACAGCTTCGGTACAACATTTGAGTGGAATACTACGATTTGCACCTATCAGAGTGGTCTTGGAATACACAGCCAAATTTCTAGATGCTATTCTTTCCCTGTTTTCTCCAAGAGAAAAATTAAAAAAGATGTATCCAATGGGATATTTTGTTATTGCTCATAAGTAGTATTATAGAGACATGGAAAATCAAAGATTAAAAGATGATCAGACAAAGCCGTTACGCGTCCTATATTTCGGTATATTCAATCCTAGTTTTTCGCGCAATCATGTCTACATCGAAGGACTAAGGAGAAATGGTCTCGAGATTACAATCTGTACTGATACAAGCAGGGGGTTGTTGAAGTATTGGCAACTCTTCAAAAAGCATTGGAAGATTCGTCGTGATTACGACTTCATGATAGTGGGATTCCCTGGATATATCATTGTGCCATTTGCAAAATTGATAACCAGAAAGCCTGTCATATTCGATGCCCTGTGTTCTTTCTACGAGACTCAGATCATTTCAAGAGATGCATATAGAGGCAATCCATTCAGGATTCCGTATGTAAGGATGATAGATTGGTTGGCCACAAGATTTGCGGACAAGATCCTAGTTGAGACTTTCAGGCAAAAAGAGTATTTTGTGAAAGAATTGGGTGCGAAAGAAGATAAATGTATTGTCACCTATACTGGTGTTAGCGATACTGATTTTTATGTTGATTCTAGTGTGGAAAGGTTCAATAAGTTTACGGTCCTATTCCGTGGGCGTATCACCAGAGAATCTGGAGCTACGACTGTGATCCGAGCAGCAAAATTGTTGGAGAATTACGATGTAGATTTCTTGATAGTTGGTTTTGGTTGGGACGATGTAATGGAAGAATTTTATGCGACTATGGATCAAGTCAAACCAAGGAATGTTAGACATATCTTGGGGCAGTTGCCGATAGACGGGCTACGCCGTATGATGTTGGAGTGTCATGTTAGTTTGGGTCAATTTGGTGACAATGAGAGGTTAGACAGGACTATTCCTCACAAGGCATTTGAGGCTATGGTAATGAAGCTCCCATATATCACAGCCAGGACAAGTGGAATCGCGGAGATATTCAAAGATAATGAGAATTGTCTCATGGTGAATGTGAATGATCCGAGAGATCTTGCGGATAAGGTTTTACAACTTACGAATGATAGCTCCCTAGCAAACAGACTCGCAGAAAACTCTCACAATCTATATCTAGAGAGGTTCACTCCGGAGAAGATTGTGCAGCCAATTATTGAATTTATGATAAACAGATAGATTGTTATGAAAAATATCCTGAAGAAAACCCTGCCACCTTTTATTTGGAATAATGCCAGAGATACTTATTATGGCTTTTCTCATATCCTATGTAGGATTGGTCCGCAGACGAAAACTCGCAATTATTGTGGATTCAGATTGTATTACAATTGCGGCAATTCCATAATTGACAGACTGAAGTTTGAACCCGTCTTCGAAAAAGAGATGTGTGAGATGATCGTCTTTGATTTGAATAAAAGTAAGACACCAAAGATGTTAGATATCGGTGCGAATATCGGTTTTATCAGCCTTTATGTTGTTTCAGAAGTTTCTGCAATCAAGATTTATGCTTTTGAGCCGGGGTTGAAACAGGCGGGGTATTTTAAGAAAACTATAGAAGCCAATGCCTTGAGCGAGCGTGTGGTCTTGAATACTTTTGCCCTCTCAGATTCAAATGGCACCCAGACCTTCTATAGTCATCCTAGACGCGATATGTCGAAAGATGGTCTAAAAGATACAGGAAGGGGAGAAAGGACGGTTGTAACAGAGGTAAAGACCATGACGTTGGATTCTTGGTGGAAAGGGGTGGGTATGCCGAATATTGATGTTGTGAAGATTGATACAGAGGGGGCGGAGTTATTGATCTTGCGTTGTGCAAAGGAATTCCTGGCGAAAGTGAAACCGATTATTTATCTGGAGATAGCGCCGAGTAATCTGAAAGCATACCCGTACAAGGTCTCAGATATTTTGAAATATTTAGGCGAGGCTGGTTACAGATTGGTAACGTTGTCAGGTGAATTGGTTACAGCAGATAATTTAAATGAATTGTTGGTTGTTAATGAGACTTTCCGTGCCATTTCAGATGGTCAGGTCGCAAAGTGATTTTTATGAGACCTGCGGGACTCGCTATCGTTAAATTGCAAGGTTTTTGTGCTCATGGGCATGTAAGGTTCCGAGCACAAAAACCTAGCAATTTATACTCTGCTCAGACAGGTCCTCGGTCTCATAAAAATCACCTTGCGACCTGACCTCTTCGAGTAAAGATAGAATCCTCAAATAGTATTTCACCAGTTTTTGGATGCCTTTTATTTTGCAAACCTCCGTGATATTCAAATCCTTTTTCCGTCAAAAAATTGTAAATATTACTGAATAAAGGTTGGTTCTCATACAGCGCACGGAATGAAGTTTCAGCCAAGACGATTGAAACATGAGGTAATAGATTTACAGCTCCACGCAAAACTTTCTCTTCATAACCCTGAACATCTAGTTTCAATAGTATATTCCTCTTAATATTTGAGGCTTGAAGTATGGAATCTAGAGTCTTCACAATAATTTTTTCGTCTGTTGAATCTTTTGTAAAAGGGAAGGCATCTTCCAAAAGCTCCGTGTTGGATAACATGGAAGAGCTGGGTGCGTATGAATTTTTATGGATTACAGAAGTACCGGCAATATCGCCAAGGCCGATATTGTAAGAAGTGAAGTTGCGATCATTCTTCCTAGAGATATTCAATTTAGCGAAACATTCCTTCATGGGCTCAAAAGAGTAAATATGAGCATCAGGCAAAACGGCACGGATCTCGGAGGCAAATTGCCCGACATTGGCCCCAACATCTATGACTGTATTTACCTCATAGTTTTTAAAGAAACCAAAAGGGTTTATCTTGTGGCGATAACGGATGATGTCTACGCCGATCTTTTGTAGTAATGACTTAATTGTTTTTTTCATTGTGATTTATCGTACCACGAAATGGCAAATCCAATATTTCTTCAGGGACATTCCTGTCTCTATGTGTATACATGTTGAGCCACTCTCTGAATGTTAGATCTTGATCAGTGCGTATATGATCGTAAAAAGTGAAGCGATTTTCTATATAATGTTCATACTTTCTCCAATACAGATCCAAACTCTCTTTGTCGGCGATGATGAAATGGTTCGCGAAGAAATCCCAAGAATCTCGAATGGTCCACAATATAGGACGGCCCAATTTCTTCATGAATTCTGTCGTTAGATATATCTCACAGATTCGCGCCTTGGCGAAATCACGGATCGTAGGTGTAACCTTGCCTGTACCTTGTGGGCGTTCATCTAGTGGGGCACCCCAATATACGAGCATGTCGTCTATATGACCGAAGATATTCATGTCTGTAATTCCATAAGGTCTATATTTTAGTGTTGCTAAACCAGAGGCTACGAGTCTCTTTTTTTGTTTATTGAATGGTGTGGTGTATGGAAATGTCTCTATTAGGCTCAGCATGAATTCTAGACTGTTTGGCGCATTCAAACGCTGATCAGTACGAGTCTTCAAGACATATTCAGCTTTCATGTCGCGTGCTTTCAGTATTCCAGCATACGAGGAGACCAATTGCATATTTATATTGAACGGTCCACGATATCCAGGCTTCGGGGATCGTACGATTGTCGCTCCAGTCTTTTCTATACTCACCAAGGTATTTTCATCCTCACCATTCCATGTTGAAAGAATAATTTTCGCCAGAGGGAAGATCTTCTTATAAAGTTTAACAGTCTCTAATGTGAAGTCATTTTCCAAAAGCAGTGGTCCTTGGATGACGATCGCTGTGGAAGGAAAGTTTTTTGGCAGATTTGGCCAGAGATCCATGGTGTCAGCAGATTTTGGTCTGGTATGGTAGGTGAAGAATTTGTGAGAGAACTTCTCATATAAAGTTACGCTCTTTTCTATTAAATTTCTTTTAATTTTTTTCCACATGAACTTATTTTTTAGCTTTATGCTTCTTCTTGGTGTGCGTTATCCTTTTCTGCTTATTTATATTCGACTTCTTTTTTCTTAGTGGTGTTTTCAATATCTTTGACGATTTATTAGAAGTGACCTTATTTGTTTGTGTTTCCAAATTGATCTTGTTGTCGGTCAAGTCCTTCTGAAATACTGATAGATCCTCTGGCGTTCCTAGTCCGTATAAATGATGGGCGGGTATCTCGTGTATGCATACCTTTTTATTGACCAAAATGAATTCGTTATATGCCGGACAGATATAGAATTCATTATTGTGTCTGATGTTCTTCTCTATCATAGACTGTGTAGCTGTCACAAAATCTCTGCCATTCTTGTAATAATAAATTCCGGCAGTTGCGTGGTTGGAAATAACTTTCTTCTCAGCTACTTCCATGACCTCATTTCCAGAAATTATCCGAGCATAACTCCAACGAGGGTGACTGGAAGGGAAGGTCAATATATATCCATCAGCCTTTATTTTCCTAGCTTTATCTATGAATGCATCCAAACCACCTACGATGAATTGATCAGCATTGGCAATAAGTAATTCCTCATCATTATTTATATGTTCTATGGCTGATAGAGCAGTGAGGGCGGCACCCTCGGTCTTGCCATTGATAGTTACGACCTCGAATAGATTTTTGCTAGATTGTTTGAAGATATTATAGAAATCATATTTATCGTATTGCTCTTTCAGACAAACGAAAATGAATCTGTGCGGCACTTTTGGTCGGAGATTATTCACGACGACTTCTATCATGGTTTTGCCGGCTATATCTATCATGGGCTTTGGAAAAGCGAAACCAGCTTCTATGAAAGCTCCACCTCTCCCCGCCATTGGTATGAGAATGTTTATTTTCTTTTCCATTGGATTATGGATTTTCCGCTTCGCAATGCATGAAGAAATGCTCTAGATCTTCTGGTGTGCCGAGTCCCCAAACCTTACCCTTTGGCATCACGGCGGCTTCGACTCTATAGCCTTTTTCTATGAGATTCTGATATAGAGGAGCGATATAGAATTCAGCCTTGCCGGGGTCACCAAATCTGCGATCTTTCGTTATGACATCATAGGCTTCTTTGAAGAAATGTTTTGCTTTTGAGAAATAATAAGCTCCGATATTGGCATAGGCGCCGGCATCTCTCAGGATGGGATCTTTCTCGGCTACTTTGATGATAACATTGTCTTTTTCGCCGATAAGTGAATAACTCCACTTTGCTGGACCATCCTTGGGTGCGGAGAAAACGGGGATAATGCCGGCTGTTTTCGGATGACGATTGATGATGACTTTGTCCAAATAACGACCATCGAAATAATGATCGGAATCGGTTATGAGTAATTCTTCGTTATCATTTACGAGATCTTTGGCTTTGTAGGCTGTCTCTGCGGCGCCTCTAGTGACCGCATCCAAAACGATTACATTGATTTGTGGGGAATAAAGTTGTCGGAGTTGTTCTTCTAAATGATGTGCCTCGTTATGTTCTTTTAGAATTATGAAAATTAGATCTTGTGGGAAGACGCGGTGTTTCTTATTCTTTTTCTGATCTGCATGTGCTACGAATGGGAGTGAACCGGTAGCCCACCTTACCATGGGTCTTTTCTTGACCATGATGAATGGTTTGGGTTTGAAATATTCGGGATTTAGGTGAGCGACCTTTGCAAACCGTGTTCCTAGGCCTGCCATTGGTATGATGATTTTCATGAACGGAAGTATACACCATTGTCTGTATTTGTGAATAATAAAAAGCCCTATCAAGAATTTGACAGAGTTTGTGTGGTCGTGTTAACCAAATATTTTCGTAGGGTGCAACATCCCATTCCGAACCCACGATCGGCCCTGCTCGTACAACGGAACACCTCGCAGGGCCGTCTCTTCTCGCGCTGGTGTCATCAATATGCGGAGTTAATCTTCAACAGCGCTCCGAAAGGGGTGTCGTCATGGGATGTTACACCCTACTGCAATCATTATATACTCGCTCAGACAGGTCCTCGGCTGATTCGAAGACATGTTTGCCAAGTCCTACCTACTTAATTGTTTTTGTCTTCAATCAACCTCCGCACAAAATCAGGGTGATCAGTACACATAGCACCTGGTTTCAAAGCGACAATCTCTGCGAGGCGGGCGTTCAATCTCTCGCGAGGTGAGCCGTCTTCGTGGAGATGGTCGGGTTGTACGCCAGTTGGCTGGGATGGGGAAGTGGTGTGAAGCTCTGGAGTTACGAGAGCTATACCGATACCGTGATCGCGGAGTTTTCCGAAGATCTCGGTGTTGAGTAATGTCTTCTCACCATCGTTTTTGTCCTTACGATCCCATTCATCCAACCACGCCCAACTGAAGAGATCCTTGTTTTCCAACAATTGTTCCATGGTGATGAGTGTACCACCAGCGGCATTGTTGAAACGCTCGATGTCATAAGGATGCGAGACAGAAGCGGCCAGACGGATACCCGGAACTTTGTCCACGAGATACTTGGCGGAGGGGATGGTGGCATCGAAGACGATGAGTTTGTCCCATGCACTGAACTCTTCCAGTGTCCCAGCCAATATCTCCAAACCTTCCGGAGTTTGATTGGCGGACTTGAGGTGCAAGGCAGAGATACTCCTCGGCGCGCCCTTCTCCGCAATTAATTCCAAGAGATGGGGGATAGAGGTTAGGTGTTGACCGTCGAAGTCTGTAGCGACGAGTCGGGCCAGTGGAACTTCGTTGATCTTCCTTTTGTCCCGACCTCCGGTCAGGCGTTCGAGACTAGAATCATGGATAGCGGTCATTTGACCATCAGCGGTGACACGCATGTCGAATTCCAAACCATACCCGCGCGCAAGTTGGTCGGTGAAAGCCTCCAGAGAGCTTTCTTTGAAGTAGCGGGGTCGATCAGGATCTAGGCCACGATGGGTGATGATTCGGGTGGTAGTGTTTCGCTGATTATCCTTCATATGTACATTATAGTACCACAAGGTCCGACCTAGGAGTTCCTAGGTCGGACCTTGTGGTATTGACTACCTCTTACTATTAGTATATAATCTTTGACAGCTAAATAGGGCTTTTTGAAAGCTGAAAACAACGAAAACAAGGCTGGTAAGTGATTGCCAGCCACAACCATAAGGAACAAAGTGAAAAACAGTCCAATATTGGATGTAATATTAGAAGCTGTGAAAGCTTCGATGACAGTGGTTCGTGGCAGGCAGGGTGGTTTTGGTTTTGATGTTGAGATAAAGAGGGATAAGTCTCTTCTAACCACGACCGACAAGGCAAGTGAAAAGATTGCCATGGAGATTCTTCTCAATAATCTTCCTCAGGACTTGGGTATCCATGCAGAGGAGAGGGGAAAAATCAGGATGGGTAATAAGAGGATCCTCTTCGATCCGATTGATGGGACAAAACCATTTATTGTTGGGGCGACCACATCAACTGTTATCGCTGCACTCTACGATGAAATTCTGAATAAAATCACTATCTGTGTCGTCGGCGATCCAGCGACGGGTCGTATCTGGAGTGCGGAAACAGAAAAAGGGGTGACTCTGAGAGAACATGATTTCTCTGACGACAACGGAGAGTACACGAATGCGATCTCATCCTTTTGCCGTGTCACCCCGCCGGCAACTCTTGGTGAAACTGGTCGAACGGTCTTCTGCGACTTCTATCCGGATTTCAAACGGAAGGGTCGCACGGTCCTCTCCAACTTCGAGATCGCCATGTTGTTCGAAGGACTGTTCGGTATCTATGGCGTCACCATGTTGGGCTCCAACGGTGCCCATCACGCTCTGGTTGCGAATGGTGCGCAGGGTATCGCCGGTGCGATCACGACGGCGATCGGCGGACCATGGGATGTGGCGCCGGCGCTCCTGGTCACGGAGGCGGGTGGTTTCGCCAGAGCATTCACCGTCCTGCCGGACGGCGAACTCGCAGATCGTGATCCGTTGGATCCGGAGAGTTTCGATATCCTGATCACCGCTGTTACGGAGACAGATCTCACGGCGATGGTCTCGATACTCTTCAAGGCCAAGTCCGCCTGCGAAGGTGAAAAATGAGTGCGAGGTGACTAAAAATATTTAAAAAACAACCCCCACGATGCAAGCATCGTGGGGATTTTTGTAAGAGTTCTAACTAATTGCGTTATCTCAGTGGTGTCAAACCACCTATTCATCGGGCTGGAGTTCTCTCCCAAGCTGTTCATAGAAGGGGTTTCTGATATTGTCTGCAGAGAAACTCCCACCATTTTCGCTCAAATACCCCATATGATATTTCCTCTGCCAGACTGAATGGGCAAAGGCAATATACGCACCGCGGAGAAAAGTTGGGATGAACGGGGCGAGTTCTTCGGAATCAAACTGACTGACGAAGTTTTGCCCGCTTCCATTCATCTCAGTTCCGACGATCACCGGCCAGCCTATTTTATTCGCGGCCGAGATTATCTCCCAGAGATTTTTCAGCTTTTGATCTTTGATCCCTGGTGTGAAGTTGCGATCGGGAATAATATTGATGGCTGATATTCCATTTCCAACAGCCATCTTTATCAAAACCGAAACATCTCGTTCTCCATCACTCATGCCGTCAAGCCAAGCCAAAGTCGGTATACCTCCACACTCCAGGATGAATTCATTCATCTCTCGGAGAGTGGGGAACATGCTCTTGCTGATCTTTGGATGTTTTACCACGCCGCCACGCTTCATTGTCTTGGTTCTTATGAGTGCCTGAAGTGCGGAATCTAAAAAAGGACAGCTACCAAGTTTGTTATACCAAAAATCCTGGCGTTCACCTTCTTTCGGAAAGACATCTTCTGCTTTGCGCGCATACGCTTGGCAGACATGTCGTTCCGTGACATTGCCTCGTGGTGTAAGGGCGACGACATCTTTTTCGTAGTCCAATTTGACCGGATAGAGATATCTATTCACTCGTTCAAGCATTGCTAGGATGCGTTCCTTGGCGAGCTTTTGGGCTCGATCTAGGAATGGGTGACTAATCCCTCTGGTAATTCCCAAACCTATGTGATACATGATCCCTGGTTCACCGGGGGAATTAATTACCTTGTCCTTGAATTCTGGGACGAAGACGCGTGATTCAATACTGGCGCAGGCCTTGAGACCGATTAGTCTCGCGGCCTCCAGGAATTCGTTGACACCATGTAGGGCATCAAAGTCCACTATACCAGCAACTGCCAGTCCTTCTTTGCGTGCTTTCCATGCGAAGCCTGTCGGATAATATCCGAAGGTATTGTAGGAATAATTGGTGTGAGCATGCAGATTGACTCGGCTACCTGATGATGTCATCTCAATGCCCCCCTTTTTGATCAGACGGCAGAGGGCGAGCAGTGCCTTGCGGCGTACAGTAGGATCTTTATCGTCCAGCTCTCTTTCGAGAGATATGATACGAGAGGTGATATCCCGGCTATCTTTTTTCAGCGTTTTTTTCATAGAATTAGTTGTCAAAGGTTGATGTTTTCTGAACTAGTAGTACCATTTTTTGCAGTTTATATCGAGTTGACAATATGGTGTATGATGTGTCAGTATGTTTGGCAGTAAACAGTAAACAGGAGGTGTGTACTTAGGAGTATATGCTGTGATTGAAAAAACAATAGCCCTCAACAAGGGTAGACAGAAAGATTTTTTATGAATGAAGACATAAAGCCTGGACAACAGGTCGTAGGTGAAAATCCGGTTCTAAAAAAGATAATGACGATCCGGGCTGGTGGTGAGAGGATGTTTGAGTCTGGCGTCATGAAACTTTTCGAGGGTTTCCCCGAAAGTCTCAAGTATCGGGCGAATGTTTCGCTCAAGATGAAAATATTCCTCTCGCCCATCATCTGGGAAGTTTACAAGACAGCGTACCGTCTGGGATTGGTTCCTTTGACGGCGGAACTGCACTTCCCGTTGCACATGACGCTTCTCGAGGCAAATTGCGACCAGAGCGAGTGGGCGGAGAAAACCGCGATGTGGCATGAATTGGAGAAAGTGTCCTTTGTTTGTTTGCCTCAAACCGATGCGGATTTGCGTTTCTCGCACCTGGTGATCAATAATTCCAACGATGTCCTGCTCATGTCCGATCAGATCCCGTCTTGCATAGTCAATTTCCGCAAGAAGATTGCGGAAGTATATGAACGCCATGGATTGCAGGTTCTACCTTTGGATGACAGCATGCATATGAGCATTCAGCGGTTGCCGGAGGCGAGCAACAAGGAAGTCGGCCAGCTATTCAATCTGAAAGAATATTACCAGGGGATCAGGGCTTTGGAGAAGATTCAGCCTCAGATCGTCAGGGTAATTGGATTATATTGTGGCCCTGCCATGAGCTTACTTACCCAAAAGCCGAGCTAAAAATCTGTAGAGGTCCAACCTCTGCACCCCCCCCGAGATCACTTGCCCTACGAAGCTTCAAGCGTAGTAGGGGATCTCGGGGGATTTTTTGTCCAAGGTCCGACCTCGGACAAGTTTACTCAAGTAGATACTTGTCCCCCTTAACCGAAGGTCTCTTGATGGCTACCAGAGCCCCATCTTCCAGACATTCAAAATATTCCATGACCGTACCCGGTGTGAAATGTATAATATCTCCAGGTTCTATAATCTCACCATTCATCATATGTTTGCCTGATACTACTACCGTTATCTCATCTGCTACTTTGTGCAAGTGTCCAGGATCAACCTCACCTTTCTTATAAAAACGAACCATAACTTCAAAGTCTTTGCTTTTGAGTATGGCAGGATCAAAGTCACCTACTATCCAACCACGGGTGAAATTTTCCAAACGCTGTTTTTCCAAACGCTTCTTAATTGGCGACTTTGTTGAGGAATTTTTCTCTCCGAGATTATTCTTCACCGCTTTTTGATTATTTTTGATTATTTTAGGCATCTGATTGTCTTTTATTTGTTGAATAACAACTTTTCAAAAAGTGAAATGTTAACATCTTCTACACCGCGGACTTCATAGACTATACCACCACTAGCTTTTGCCGAAGCAATACCATGAGGCGCATCTTCCACTATTATGCATTCTTGGGGTTTGAGCTTCAGGCGATCAAAGGCTGTGAGATATATCTCCGGATGAGGTTTGGAATTTTTCACCTCATCATTACCTATAATGAGATCAAAGAAATGAAATATCTGAGCAGAGTGTAGCATCAGATGCAGAGTTTCTTTTATAGAATTTGAACAACAACCCAATTTTAATCCTTTATTTTTCAGATGTTGCAATAGGATTATCTTCGAATAATCAGGTACACAATATCTCGGTATGATCTGCTTGGTGTGTTTTTGTTTTAATCCATTTATGAATTCTCGCAAACCTTTTGGCAGACGACCCTGGCGCTCCAGTTCTTCTAGTTTCTTGCGTGTAGTCAGGCCGTTGAAGTATGAATTATGCTCATCTTTATTTATCTCCGTACCAAAAAGCCTTAGGACATTATTCAGTGCCTCATAGTGTCCGTCTGGCATATTGACCAGTACACCATCTAGATCAAATAATACAGCTTTTATTTTCATTTTCTGGTGATTAACAATCCTTCAATAATGACATAATCCATGTCTGTGTCCAAAAAGTCAACTATAGCATCTCTCGGTGTCTCTACGATTGTTCTGCCATGCTTATTGAATGAAGTGTTGATAATTACACCGTAGCCTGTCAAATCTTTCACTTTCTTTAGTAACCTATAATAATTGGGATTATCTTCGGCAGTTACGAACTGCGCTCTGGCTGTACCGTCTATATGTATAGCGGACGGCAGTTTGTTCCAGAATTCTCTCTTCATCCGGAAAGCGCAAGTCATGTGTCTATTTAAATAATATTTTTCAAACAGGCGGGGAGCTTCTTCAGCCAATATAGAAGGGCAGAATGGTTGGAATGCTGGACGGCGCTTGATCTCTCGATTTATCTTTTCCCTGAAGTCTGGTCGGCGTGGATCAGCGATGATACTCCTGTTGCCGAGTGCGCGTGGCCCCCATTCCATCTTGCCGTGGAATATGGCGCCGATCTTGCCGTCAGATAGTAATTTCGCGGCATGTTCTGGCCAGGAGTCACCCAGATCTTTTGCTTGAACACTATTAGAATAAGTATTTGCAATCTTCGTTATCTCAGTTTTTGAATACGATGTTCCGTAATAAGGTACCTTCTCTCCCCTTAGCCACTCCAAGTCTTTCATTGAATAGCCATGCTTCATAAGTGAAAGTATCACAGCACCTTGTGAAGTTCCGTCATCTGCCATGGCGGGTGTGATGTGGATCTTGTCTGTTAATTTTTCAAATATCATCAGATTCATAATGACATTTGCTGTTGCACCGCCGGATAGGCATAGATTTCTCTGATCTGTGATCGTAAATATATGCGTTAAATATTTGAAGGTAATGTCATCTAGGAATTTTTGTACTGATGCGGCGATTTCTTCTCGCTTATATTTATTCACAAACTTAATCATCTCCGTACGCGGAATAATCTTTTCAGCTTTTGTGACATCGCATACCAGTGAATGACTTTTCTTATCAATAGAGAATAGAGACATGAAAATGTTGTAGAGTTCTTCGTTTGGTTTTGCGAATGCTGCCAATGCCTCCACCTTACCTTCTTCGGATGTTGGCTTAAATCCCAGAAGGTCAGTGACATAAGCGTAAATACCGGCAGGGGAACCGAGGATAATATTCGGATATGAAGTGCTACTGATCTTCACATAATGACACGGAGACTTCGCTATCTCAGTGAATCCACCATCCTTTACACTTATCACGCGTGAGAATAAATCATCGCCCCAAGCGTCATATGAAAAAAGCAAAGCGTCTTTGAATGGCGAAGAGAAATAAGAAGAAGTGGCGTGGCACTGTTGATGATCGTAATATTCAATGACAAGATTTGCGTTGGGGAAGAGCCTCTTCAAATGTTTGCGCATAATGTCTTCCACGCGGATCTTCTTCTTACCAAATACACTGGTGAATTTGTGCCACAAAATAAATCTGCCGTGGCTAGTTTTCAGTAGATCAAATATTCTGGCAAGGGGTTTCCCGTAAAACTGTTTCTTTTTGGTTTCTAAATCTTTTGTAAATCTGGCATTCCAATGTTTGCGTTCGGCAAGCTGCAATTCATATTCCACAGGGTGACAAGTCTCTTTCTCTCTAGTCAAGAAAGAATTAGCGAAATAAATATTCTTTACACCAGCCGGATCTATCCTACTTGCTGTCACGTATTTCTCCAAGACTGGAATAGCGAAAAGCTTGTCATGTTTGTGTCTGGTCAGTCTTTCGGTAGAAACTGCGAATATCTTGTGAGCTTCCGGCTCCACAACGAAGATGGCACTGTCGTGTTCGTGGAAGTTGCTGCCAATATATATACTTTCTATATTTCTCATATTATTTGACTGAGTTGGCCCCTCTCTTTAATTGCCCCTTCAATCTCTTGATTACACCATATATCTTAATAGTAAGAGGCAAAGCCTTTCTTTTGCCGAAGCATATTTCATAATTACCCATCAGTGTATTCCATTTCAACCACTTTTCTTTGATTGAACTCTTTTTTATGGTAAATGGCAAGGTGTCGTATTTGAATTTGTCTGGACTGACGAAGAAAGACATGGGGTGTCCACGCCAGATGGTTTCTGTCCAAATATCTTTTGGCAAGACTTTCAATTCTCGGGAAATGAATTTATTCCAGACATCCGTCAAATACTTTTCCTTAAATATAAATAGATACGTAGTATATATTTTCTGAAAATACGATTGGAAATTCCCATATTTCTTATGATGACAATATTTCATTGCATCATCTATGCCGATAGTTGGATAGAGGAGTCGTGGACCAAATCCTACTATACATTCTATAAAATCTCGAAAGACTTCTTTTTTGCCCGCATATATGAAATCGCCCATGAAAAATGGCATAGTGCTGGACATCTCTGATATGTGTAATTTGTCCGAGCTGGAATCCATCGCTTTGGCAATCCATTTCCAAAAGTTTGTTGACATCAGCATATCTGTGCGGATTTTCACCAAGAAATTTGGCAATTCATTATTCGGTCTATTCTTCTCCAGTTCTTTCAGTCCCAATAAGGTTCCGAATCTTTGTTTGTATCTGTGATCGGGATCGCTAGGGAAATTATTGGGAGTGGTGATAGTCGGTATACGAGCTTCTTTCAATCCTTTTAAAATACTCCTCTCTTCGTCATCTTGAGGATCCCATGTGGAAACAATAACAGCTCCACCCAATGACGTAATGATCTGGTAGTTTTTTTGTATCGTCTCTAGGTTGTTGAAGTGTTTTATCGGATTACCTGGAATTTGCCCAGCCAAAGATACGAGAGGACCTTGGATGATAACGCCAAATTTAGTCGCAGGAATATTCATGGCGTTGCATTATATCTCATAATCTTTCCTGACCAATAGGACGAATATCAATAATATTAGATATGCGGATATCACTCGGGCGAAAACTACTCCAGAAAGTCCCCATATACGAAGGAATATATAAGTGATAACGATTTGGAAAAGGGGATTGGCGATACTGATAACTAGGAGTTCTTTGGTTTTCTTGTGTGCCAGAAGCACGGATGAAAAAACTATTGATAGTGTTGCGGCTATGGATAACGCATACATCTGTGAATACCAAACAGCCTCCATGTATTTCGGGAAGAATATCTGGAATAAGTACGGAGCCAAGAATATATATAATGCCGTGGCAAGTACGAGAAGCGCGCTGAATATGAAGATTTTTCTCTTCATACCAAGATTTGTATGCCCCTCGCCTTTTTCTGCCAGCTTGGGTATCAGGATGGTGCCGATATTCCTGACTATGGCCTTTGCATGTTCGGGGAACGCTACAGCAATGGCATATATAGCCAATTCAGGTGCGCCTATGACGGTAAAGATCAAGACGCGATCGGCTTGGACAGCGATGAGGCCGATAATATTCAGTAGACTCATTTTCTTGCTGTATCCATACATACCGCTATCTTCTTCCGATCCCGGATTGAATGTTTTGAGAGTTTTCCTATAAAGCGCGAGAGCAACTATCACATTTGATATAAAATATACAGCCACTATCACAAATATACTCTTGTTGATGAATAGTGCTCCGAGAATAAGTAGGGTGGGGATGACATTATCTAGGAAATTGTAAATACTGAGTCTCCTATAATCTTTTTTACCATTTATATAACTGGCGAAGAGACCGGCACTGACCATGAAAGGTGAACAGACGGCCGCGATGAGGAGGGAAACGCCGAGGATATTATTTTGATGTAGAAAGTAATAGACAGCGGTTCCTATGGAAATAATTATCATCGGAACACTCCACTTCATTGACAATCGAAATGCGGACCTGAGTGAGCCTTCAAATCCTCTGGCTACGGACTGGAGAACTGCTGTTGAAAGTCCTGTCAATGAAAATGCTGTCATTACAGAAGCAATGGATAATATGTATCTATAAGTACCGTAAGTGTCTTTGGTGAGGAAATAAGCAAAAGCTATAGAAAGTATGAAATTGACAGAAGTGGTCAAGATCTGTCCTCCCGTCAGCCAAAAACCTCCATGAGTCAGATAGACCATGTCTGTTTTCGTGTATTTCTCGGTCCAGCGTAGGAATCGGTATGCCTTATCTTTAACTTTTTGCATAGAGGTTATTCTAGAGCAAATCAGAGGTTTTTACTAGCATTCCTGAATTGCCTTATGATATAGTGTCGTTTATCATGTCTATCAAAAAAATAACCCACCATATAGCTATCGCCGCCCTATTTCTCATTCCTTTATTCGCTCTCTTCCCAACACCAAATACACCGTTCAATATAGCTGATTCCTTCTTCTTCCCATTCATTACAGGTAAAGCTTTCTATTTTCGTACTCTAGTAGAGATTGCTTTTGCTTCATGGATTATTCTAGCTTTCTTGGATCCTAGATACAGGCCGAAGATTTCAGTCATTACGATTGGGGTAACACTCTTCGCTATGGTCGCTCTTTTGGCAGACCTACTCGGCGTCAATCCGATACGCAGTCTTTGGTCCAACTTCGAGCGTATGGAAGGGTGGATGGTCATCGTGCATCTTTGGGCTTTCTATATGACAGCTTCGAATATGTTTTCCTCGACTCTTCTCGATTCTGCTCGAGATTCTGCTAGAAATAAATCGCTCGGAACAGGCGGTTCACGCATGTGGCGTTATTGGTTGAATTTCTCCATTTTCGTGGCCCTAATCGTATCGATTTACGGATTGGCTCAATTGTTTGGTTGGACGGCTACACACCAAGGTGCGACTCGTATCGATGCTTCTCTGGGCAATGCATCCTACATGGCGGTATACATGTTTTTCCATGCTTTTGCGGCCGCGTATCTATTTTTCACACGCTCTAGGAAAAATGGCGGTACATTATTCGGACAATGGGTATACGCTATAAGTGCTTTGCTGTTTGGTTTCCTTATCTTTGAGACTCAGACTCGTGGTACGACCCTGGGTCTTATAGGGGGGGTAATGTTAGCGTTGACTTTGTACGCAATCTTCGGCAAGGGTGAATCAAAAAAGAAGCGTTATATTTCAGCAGGCATTGTTATCGCAATTATTCTTATCGGAGCAATATTCTGGATGAATCGCAAAGCTGAGTTTATTCAGCGCAGCCCAATATTAGGTCGTTTGGCTACTATTTCTTGGAGTGATGCCAGCAATCAAGCTCGTCAATACATCTGGCCGGCAGCTTTGAATGGAGCTATGGAACGACCGATATTGGGTTGGGGTCAGGAGAATTTCAATTATATATTCAATGCAAACTACAACCCGAAAATGTGGTCTCAGGAACAATGGTTTGACCGCGCACACAGCGTCTTTCTGGACTGGTTGGTGGCTTCCGGCTTCTTGGGTTTGATTGCCTATCTGGCTTTGTATGGATTGTTCCTTGTCGTTTTGTGGAAGTCTTCATTGGGCATCACAGAGAAGAGTGTCTTGACTGGACTCCTGGCCGGATATTTTGTACACAATCTCTTCGTCTTCGATAACCTGGCAAGTTATATTATGTTCTTTGCTTTCCTCGGACTGGTCAATTCATTGCGAGAAAACAAGCCTATGCGTATCATGGGTCAAAATCCAGTCCGTGTCGATGCTGTCGAATACATCGTAGCTCCTATCGCCATTATCATTCTGGTTGGAGTGGTCTATTTCTTCAATGTCAGACCGATGCAGGCCAATACCAAATTGATCTCAGGTCTCATGGCTTGTGGTGGATCCAATCCGGATATTACTCTTTTTAAGAAGGCTTTGTCTGTGAATACTTATGTTGCAAATCAAGAGATCCGTGAACAATTGATGAACTGTTCCGGAAGGGTGATAGCTTCACAGCAGGTTGCCATGCCGACAAAGGAAGCATTCTTCGCAGAGGTGATGAGTGACTTGAATACCCAGATAACACTGACTCCGAAGGATGCTCGCATATATGTTTTGTTTGGAACTTTCCTGAACAGTCTCGGACAATATACACAATCGAAGCCTATCCTCGAAAAGGCTTATGAACTGACACCAAGAAAGCAGACGGTAGCTTTTGAATTGGGAACAGCCTATCTGAATACTGGAGAAACCGAGAAGGCTCTGGCTCTTTTGAAAGAAGCTTATGATTTCGCGCCGGAATATTTCCAAGCCAAAAATGCCTATGTCATAGCTATGGTAATTGCCGGTAGAGAGACGGAAGCAAGGAAGATTTTCGATAATGACAAGAATATATTTGAGACAGCACAGATGGCCCAGGTGTATATGTCGTTGAAGCAATATTCCAAAGGAATTGTTATATATAAAAAGCTTGTCGAATCCAATCCAACCGATGTCAATGCGAAAGTTCAGCTTGCTCAGGCACAGTATGTTGCGGGACTGAAAGATGAGGCTATTGAGACAATGCGTTCTATCATCAAGACAAATCCAGAGTTGAAAGATCAGATAGAAGCCTCTATCAAGCAGATAAAGTAGAGAATAGAAAGTGAAGAGATAAGCTTGTTAGATATAAAATCCAACCATAACGCAAAAAGACCCGAGGCGGGTCACTTTGCGTAGACATTTATGGAGAGTGCCCACACGGGTACTCATGACGCTATTATAGCACACAATACTCCCATCGCAAAATAATTATCCACATGTTACAATATTCTAGGATTGTACCAAATGATGGCGACGGCTGTACTCATAAAATTTAGACATTTTATTTGGAGCTCACACCCGTCGCCATCATTGGGCGCAAATTGAGCGTGAACTTAGGAGATAATTTTACTTACATGAATATCCAAGAAAACATCACGCTTGCTCAATACACTACATTCAAGATTGGTGGACCAGCCAAGTTTTTCTGTATATGTAAGAGCGAAGGTGATCTTGTAGAAATTGTGAATTTCGCAAAAGGGAAGAAGTTGCCAATTTTTATATTGGGTGGTGGATCCAATATCCTAATCTCTGATAAAGGTTATAAGGGATTAGTGATAAAGATGGAAATTGGGGGCACGGACTTGTCGGTAGTATCCGCTGGCGCCGGCGTAATATGGGATGATTTTGTTGCGGAAATAGTTGCAAATGGTCTGTATGGTCTGGAAAATCTCTCCGCTATACCTGGAACAGTCGGTGCGGCACCGGTGCAGAATATCGGTGCTTATGGGATGGATGTCTCGCGTGCGGTACAGTCGGTGCGAGCTCTGGATACAAAGTCTATGAAATTTATTGAATTATCCAATGCCGACTGTAAATTTGATTATCGGGATAGTGTCTTTAAGCATGAGAAGGGTCGTTATGTTATAACGCGAGTTGACTTCAAACTTTCCAAGAAGGGTAAGGTGAATATTGAGTACAAGGATTTGAAGGAGTATTTCCAAGATCCGATCTCGGTACCAAGATCGGATCTAGTTGGAGTTCGCGAAGCTGTGGTCAATATTCGCGCAGCGAAATTGCCGGATTGGAAAAAGTGGGGGACAGCGGGATCGTATTTCAAGAATCCGATCATCTCAAAGAAAAAGTTTGAAAGCTTGAAGAAAAAGTATTCCGAGTTGCCAGGATTCCCAGAATCCAATGGAGATATCAAGATTTCTCTGGGTTGGGTTCTGGACAAAGTATGTAATTTCAAGGGTCTGAGCATGGGCAGGGTGAAAATATATGAAAAACAGGCTTTGGTTATCGTAGCTTCGGCTGGAGCAACAGCAGAAGAAGTCATGAAATTGGCGCAAGAATTGATGCGCGAAGTCAAGAAAAAAACAGGTATTATGATAGAAGGTGAGGTGGAATGGGTGAATTAATACGCCAAATGTGATAAAGTGCCATTTATGGCATTTTTCAGCAAAATATTCAGTTCATCCAAGACGAGCAATCCAAAGAAGTTTGAGCCGATTGTGGTGGAGATAAATAAACTGGAAAACAAAATCCAGGCTCTTTCTGATGCAGAACTTCGAGCGAAGACAGCAGAGTTTAAGAGTAAACTGAGTACTTCTACCTCTAGGTCGGACCTAGAGGTGTTGATGAATGAAATCCTCCCTGAAGCTTTCGCTGTAGTTCGCGAAGCCTCTCGCCGTACTCTCGGTCAGCGTCATTTTGATGTTCAACTTATCGGGGGGATGATCTTGAATTCAGGATCAATCGCCGAGATGAGGACTGGTGAAGGTAAAACTTTGGTGGCAACACTGCCAGCTTATTTGAATGCACTTACCGGTAATGGTGTACATATTGTCACGGTCAACGATTATCTATCACGACGCGATGCTGTGTGGATGGGACAGATCTACGATTTTCTCGGACTTACAGTCGGAGTGATCAACCATGAATCATCTTTTATATATGATGCGGAACATAAAAGTAAAGAAACAGTAGAAAGTGATGGTGAAGACAAACTAGACAAAGAACGCGATGATCTGGGTGCCTTCAAAGTCGTTCATGAATTCTTAAGACCAGTTACTAGACACGAAGCCTACATGGCCGATATCACTTACGGCACGAACAATGAATTCGGTTTTGATTACCTCCGAGACAATCTAGAGTATAGTCCAGACCGTCTGCGTCAGAGGGAATTCAACTATGCCATAGTAGACGAGATAGACTCTATTTTGATCGATGAAGCGCGTACGCCACTCATCATCTCCGCGCCGACTCGTGACGCCGAAAGTACTTACAAACAGTTTGCTGCGCTCGTAGGTTCATTCAAAGAAATAGAAGACTATATAGTAGAAGAAAAACACAAAAGTATATCTCTGACGCAGGATGGTATAACTAAAGCTGAAAAGGCTCTGGGCATAGAGAATATCTATACAGACAAGGGCATCAAGTCGGTTCATCATCTCGAGACGGCCATCAAAGCCCGAGCCTTGTATCACAAAGACAAAGAATATGTAGTAAAAGAAAATCAGATTGTAATAGTAGATGAATTCACTGGGAGATTGCAGCCTGGCCGTAGATGGTCAGATGGTCTGCATCAAGCCATTGAAGCCAAAGAAGGTGTGAGTATTCAGCAAGAATCTAGAACTTATGCTTCCATTACATTCCAAAACTTCTTCAGAATGTACCCGAAGCTTTCCGGTATGACTGGTACGGCCGTGACTTCATCTGAGGAATTCCACAAAGTCTATGGCCTGGAAGTTTATAGTGTACCGACCAATGTTCCAACGGTGAGGAAAGATCAAAATGATCAGATATTCAGAACAGAGGTTGGTAAATTCAAAGCTATTGCAAGAAAGGTCAAAGAATTGCACAGCAAAGGTCAGCCGGTTCTGATCGGCACGGTCTCTATTGAGAGGAATGAAGTCTTGTCACAATTCTTGAAAGCAGAAGGTATCCCGCATGAGATATTAAATGCAAAAAATCACGAGAGAGAAGGAGAGATCATCGCTCAGGCTGGTAGGGTTGGTGCGGTTACTATCGCCACCAACATGGCGGGTCGCGGTGTGGATATCAAACTTGGCGGCAATCCAAATACTCCAGAATCACACGATGAAGTCAATAAAGCTGGGGGACTTTTTGTCCTCGGCACTGAACGCCATGAAGCTCGTCGTATAGACGACCAACTACGAGGTCGTTCTGGCCGTCAGGGTGATCCGGGTGAGACACAGTTCTTTGTCTCTCTAGAAGATACTTTGATGCGTGTTTTTGCTTCGGATACTTTGAAGTCAATGATGGTTAGGTTGAATGTGCCAGAAGATGAAGCTATAGAGCATAAGTTTATTTCCAAAGCTTTGGAATCTGCACAAGAGAAGATTGAAGGTTTCAACTTCGATTCCCGCAAACATGTTTTGGAATTTGATGATGTCATAAATCATCAGCGCGGTAGTATTTACGGTAGACGCAGAAAACTTTTGCTTGGGACGGTAGAGGATGTGGAAGAGGAGTTCAGGATTATCATAGAAGCTGCCGCTTTTGAAACCGATATATTAAAGGTCGTAGAAAATAAAATAAATGAATTTGGTCGTGAGTCATTCCTCAATGCTGTTAGAGTGATTCTCCTGCAGACAATTGATATGTATTGGGTGGAACATCTGGAGGTTATGGATTATACGCGTTCCAGCGTCAATCTGCGCGCTTACGGTCAACGAGATCCTTTGGTTGAATACAAAAAGGAGGGGCTGAGGCTTTTCAAAGAGATGCAGGGTGTTATGAGTGCGCAGGTGATCAAAATCATTCCACATATAGTCCCGATGGTAAACGGGGAACCTGTTTCCAAGAAGATTGCAGGTGACGCTGCTGATTTGAGGGAAGTTCATGAAAATGCTCAGATTATCGGTGCCGGTGATGGTTCCGCGAATAATTCAAAGTCAGTCAGTGATTCCAAGTCCGTTGGTCGCAACGATCCATGTTGGTGTGGTAGTGGGAAGAAGTATAAGAAGTGTCATGGGCAGTCAAAGATCGTGTAACCCCTCACATTGTTTCCTCACTCACTCGCACTCCACTCATCACATATCGGAATTTTCACAAATGATGTCTTCCAAGGCTTCAGCCATCATTTGGAAAATTCAACGATATGTTCTTCGCGGATTATGCTCGCTCGTGGATAAACAATGTGAGGGGGTACACGATCTCAGATTCACAAAACTCTGTAGATGTGGTAGAGTAAACTTGTGAAATTAAATATTACGACATACTTCTTCTTCGCCTTACTTCTGTGTGCCGCAGTCGCCGCAGTGGTTATTTTCCTGCCATTCATAACACCACTATTACTTGCCGCAGCTGCAGCTGTCATTTCATATCCTCTATACAAATTTATATTGCGTTCGCTCGGCCATGGTGGTACTAGAAAGAATATTGCAGCTCTCGCCACCACAATCTTCATTCTCGTCGTTGTCCTAATCCCACTTTTCTTCCTTATCGCAAAGATTTACTCAGAAATACAATCTCTGTATCTATTACTTATAGACGAATCAGGTCGTTCTCAAGTCATCTCAGGTCTCAACTCCCTATCACAGTCTCTGTCGCATACTCTGTTTGATGCTTTCCCCGCGTATTCATTCGACTCTCTCAATGTGACCGAATATATGAAGGGGACACTTGTATGGGTGTTCAGTAACTTGGACACGGTCTTCTCGGGCCTAGCCAAGGTTGCCGCCTACGTCTTCGTATTCTTGATGGCTACTTTCTATTTCCTACGTGATGGAGCAGAGATCAAGAGGAAGTTTGTCTCTTGGAGTCCTCTTTTGGATACTCACGATGAATTCATAACGGAAACTTTCAGACGAGCTATCAAATCAGTCTTCGTCGGGACTATCACGGTCAGTGTTGTGCAGGGGATTATGACAGGTCTTGGATTCTTGGTATTCGGTATTCCTGCACCGGCAGTCTGGGGAAGTGTAGCTGCTGTGGCATCATTGATTCCTGGAATCGGAACGAGTCTAGTCATTATACCGGGTATAGTTTACCTGTTTTTCATCGGTCAGAATATTTTTGCTATCGGACTCCTCATTTGGGGGATTTTCGCTGTCGGGCTTATAGACAATTTCTTGGGTCCGTATATGGTCAATCGCGGCATCAACGTTCATCCGTTTCTCATCCTCATCTCTGTCCTTGGTGGATTGGTAACCTTCGGTATCATAGGTTTTATCCTAGGGCCGATCATTCTATCTCTGTTATTCGCTCTAATGGATATTTACAAGACATCATTCAGTGGTGATCAGAAATTGGCATAATAATATTTATCGTCCGGTTGAGATTCTTCAGACGGACAACTAAAACACAAATATGGCTTTTATTGACGAAATACAATTCCATGCCAAAGCTGGCAACGGTGGGAAAGGCGTAGTGCGCTGGCGACATGAGCGCGGCAAAGAATTTGCCGGTGCTGCGGGTGGCAATGGCGGCAAGGGCGGCGATGTCTATGTCCGCGCCGTGCGAGATATAAATATTCTTTCACGCCACAAAGCCGTGAAGATCTTTTCTGCCAGTAATGGGCGGGACGGGCAAAATCTGAGCATGCAGGGAGGAAGCGGTGAAGATCGCACGATAGATTTGCCAATAGGTTCTGTGGTTACAAATCTGAATTCAAAAAGAGTTGTGGAGCTCATAGAAGACGGACAGGTGTCAAAGATTTTACACGGAGGCCGTGGCGGTCTGGGTAACGAATATTTCAAAGCCTCCACCAATGTTCGTCCAGAACAATCTACTCCAGGAATGGATGGGGAAGAAGCAGGCTTCGAAGTTGAACTAGATCTGATCGCTGATGCAGGACTGATAGGTTTGCCGAATGCCGGCAAGTCTAGTTTATTGAATGCACTTACGAATGCAGAAGCCAAAGTTGGTAATTACGCCTTTACGACTCTGGATCCTAACCTCGGAGCTTTGGCTGGCGGATACATCCTGGCTGATCTGCCGGGGTTGATAGATGGTGCGGCAGAAGGCAAGGGACTCGGTTACAAATTCCTCCGCCATGTGAAGCGCACAAAGATGCTCCTGCATTTAGTTTCTCTGGAAAATGAAGATGTCGAAGCGGCTTATACATCCGTGCGTCATGAATTGGAAAAATATGGCAATGGTTTGGGTGAGAAGAAAGAAACTATTATCTTGACGAAAACTGACATGGTGACATCTGCAATTGTAAAGAAAGCACGAAAAGTTCTAGGTAAACATAATAAAGATATTTTGGAAGTTACTATACTAGATGATTCTTCAGTGAAGGTATTGGGGAAAGAATTGGTTGGGAAGTTAAGGGGGTAGGTGAAGAGCCCAACAACTAACTCGCAAAGCTCACCTGCGGTACTCGCTCCGTGAAATTGCTAGGTAAAAGGCTCAGGAATTATGAATAATTCCAACGACATTCGCCTTTTACCAAGCAATTTCTACTGCGCTCAAACATGTCCTCGGTGAGCCTTGCGATTAGTTGTTGGGCTCTAGAGATTACCCCAACTTCTCTATGAGGAGTTTCTTCACTACTTCTGGGTTGGCGGAGCCTTTTGTAGCTTTCATAGCTTGACCAATAAGATACTGAAGAGAGGTGGTCTTGCCGGATTTGTAGTCGTTTACCACCGAGGAATTATCAGAGATGATCTTCTCAATGATTGGTAGAATGTCCGCGGAATCACTCTTTTGAATAAGTCCGTGCTTTTTGGCAAGTTCATTTGGTGGAGTATCTTTCTCGGTTATTAGTAATGTCAGGAGGTCTTTGGCTCCGCGAGATGATACTGTGCCGTCATGAACCATTGTTATGAGTTCAGCGAAAGATTCGGGCGAGATATCTTTCAATGACGCTCCGATTTCTGACATTGTGGTGTTCGGTTTTTTCTTCAACATTCCCAGGTAATCACTAAGAAGATAGTTGATCGTCAATTTTATTTTCTTGGTGTCTGCAGGATATGATGAAATTATTGATTCGAAGTATTCAGCGATTTTGATATTCTCAATAAATACAGCTACCTCTTTGTCGGTCATACCGAAATCTTTTTTGTAGCGAGCTTCCTTGTTCCATGGAAGTTCCGGAATTTCTTTTTTTAATGTAGCGACGGAAAATTCTTTTATCTCCGACAATTTTAATTTTGGAATATCTGGATCAGGAAAATACCTGTAGTCGTGAGAACTTTCTTTGCTGCGCTGAGAATATGTTTCTCCTTTTGTATCATCCCAGCCGCGAGTTTCTTGGGCGACTGTATGACCATCATCGAGTAGGGAAGACTGGCGAGTAACTTCATATTCGATAGCGCGTTCAACAGAACGAAATGAATTTAAATTTTTCACTTCAGTTTTTGTGCCGAATTTTCCGGCGGCAGTATCTTTCTCTGAAGCTATAGAAATATTTGCTTCAATGCGCATCTCACCCTTTTCCATATTGGCCAAACCGGCTCCGAGATAACGGAGGAGGAGCTGTAGTGATGAAGCGAACTTCACAGCCGAGGATGCATCATGTATGACAGGCTTCGTGACTAATTCCATGAGTGGGACACCGGAACGATTGAAGTTGACCAGACTCTTGTGATGCGTGTCATGAGTGGACTGAGCGGTGTCTTCTTCTAGGTGGATACGCTCGATCTCTACGTCTGATAATTTTCCACCGGATACGAGAGGGTACTTGTACTGACTGATTTGATAGCCCTTCGGTATGTCTGGATAGAAATAATTCTTACGATCCCATTCTGTGAAGTCGGCGAGAGTTCCACCTACAGCGACACCGACTTTGAGTACATGCTTGATAGCTTCCATATTCAGAACAGGTAGTGTCCCAGGATGTCCCAAACAGATGGGGCAGATATTTACGTTCGGTTTTTCTTCGTCGGGATTATTTCTGCAGGCACAAAACATTTTTGACGTAGTCTTCAATTCAGCGTGGATCTCCAAACCAATAGTGGGTATGTAACTCATAGACCATTCAAGTTTATAGATTCCGGAGATTAAAAGCAATATAGTCAGAGATGCTGGACTATAAGCTTCTTGACCTGTTTTCTGGTAGGCCTTTTGCCTTTGTTGGTTTCTATCTCCAGGAGAAGTTTCTCAATGTCAGCAACCTTATAGACCCTATAGTTATTGATCGGATGTCTAGAAGCAGGGAATTTGCCACTATTATCCCAATTACGTAAGGTAAGAGGAGTGACGCCTAGTATGTTGGCGGCTTGTTGTACAGTTACTAATTTTCTTTCTATATTTTCCATAAAATTTAAACCTATATAAACATTGATAAAATAAGCATACTTTATATCAATAATTATACAAAGTTATCAACGTTTAGTATAGCAGAGTTGTTAGACCTATCTTAGAGAAATCAAATACGTATAAATACATATGACTGAAACAACTTACATTTGATTTTTTTAAAGCATTTTTTCTATGGATAGCGGATCTCGCCAAAGGCTCAAAAATGCGTTTTAAGCGATTTTGTATTTAAAAAACAAGAAGTGTTGATCAATAAATAATAGAATAAATACTTTTTGCCTTTTGTGTGTCACAATTTTTTGTCCACAGTTTTTCCGTCATTTTTTGGCATAAAAATGGCTATAATTAGCATTGAAACAAAATGAAAGATATCTTTATTTTTGAAGGTAAAAAATACATCTCGGCTAGGCGAGCATCCGAAATCTCGGACTATTCTTCTGATTACATTGGCCAACTTTGCCGCTCTGGAAAGCTTGATTGTCGCATGGAGGGAAGATCGTGGTTTGTAACAGAAGAGTCTCTCAATCTACACAAGACCAATGTTTTGGAAGATGAAGTTTACAGGAACCGTATCGAAAATCTTCGTGGGAAGAAACCGAAAGACACAACAGAAGAGAAAGTTAAAATTTCCGAAAATAAAAAATCCGAGTCTGAATCAGTAGAACAGACTACTCCATTCATCTCTACAAAACGGGCATCCGAAATCTCGAACTATTCTCCAGATTACATCGGTCAACTTTGTCGTTCCGAAAAGCTTGATTGTCGTATGGTGGGACGGTCATGGTTTGTAACAGAAGAATCTCTCAATCTATACAAGGTCAATGTTTTGCACGATGAAGTTTACAGGAACCGCATCGAAAATCTTCGCGGGAAAAAATCAAAAGATATAACAGGAGAGGAAATCGGCGCTCAGGTTCCCGATCCCCAACCTTCTCTCTCGGAACAATTCATCTCATCTGAAATGAGATCTTTCTTGGCAAGCAAGATGACATATGAACACGCTGACGATCCTCTGCTTCCAGCATTGAATAAATATGCAGACAAGACAACAGAGGGGGCTTTGTCTGATTCGACAGAGATTGTGGGGGGGGCGATGATTCCGATTAAAACTCCCTACACCAATCTTGCTCGCTCCATCATTTTGAAAAGAGCATTGAGACCCGCTGTGATGATAGCCATGTTCCTGGTTGTCTTCGGCGGAACGACGATTGTATTCAATAAGATCAAAAATAGTAGCAATATATCGGTGGCCAAAATCTCCGAACTCAATGCGACTATTTTAGACGCTTTCAAGTCAACCAGTTCTTTTTTGCAGAGAGAGTATGATGGCTTGCTGGCTCTATTCAAATACAGAAGTGAGTTGGCTTTGAACACAACCGATGATGGCGCAGAAATATCGGACGTCGAAACCCCTACAAATAATCCTTCTCAAGGAATAGCGATAGTGCCTTCGACGGGACTTGCCGCGGATGATGAGGCGGCAAAACAGAAGATTCAAGATTCTTTCTCTGATCAGATAGAAGTTCATCCTGACAATAGCGGTACATCAGGTATCATCACCCCTGTCTTCCGCACCACGAAGGGTAATGATTTCGTATACGTTCTCGTTCCGATCAATGAGCAAAAATAATATGACGCTATCTATTAATCACAAAAAGATTTTGAACAATCTCTCGCAGAGGATATCTTTTCTGGTTATATTTTTCTTTGTTCTGACTATGGTTACTTTCGTCCTGACGAATCATGTTCATGCCGCAGTCATGTCTAGTTCGGCATATCAGCTCCAGAGTGACAGTATGAATTTCGGAGGATCACTCTCCACCTCTACTTCTTATAAGGCTGAAGACACTCTCGGTGAGGTCGGTACTGGTAGATTACTCGGCACCAGTTACAAGACTAATGCTGGTTACCAGCAAATAGGTCCAGTTTCGATAGCGGCCGTGCCCACACCAACTCCGACGCCGACTTCATCGCAGACGACCACACCTGGTTCTTCTTTGTCTGGCGGATATATTGTCCCCATAGAGAATCCTTCCAACTTCGTTGCACAAACTCTGGAGAATGCCGTCGTCTTGAGCTGGCTCAACCCGAACGATCCGCGATTTATAGGTGTCCGTTTGGTTCGTTCAGATAAATTCTTTGTTACCGATCCATCTCTAGGCGATATTATATATGAGGGCAACGGTATGGGTTTCGTCGATATGAGCGTTAAGTCCGGTACGGTTTACTATTACACCTTGTTCTCCAAAGGTCTGGATGGAAAATATTCTTCTGGAGCTCTGACTTGGGTCCGTATTCCTATTGTTGGTGAACAGGTGATTTTGCTTGCCAATCCATTCGTCGATGTTCCTATGGCCGAAAAATTGGATCCGATAATCAGCGCGCTCAAGCTTTCTGATTTTGATTTCATACAAAGCGGTAGGAGACTGGAAGTTCTGGATGATTCAATCGCTATCAATGGATCGGAAAATCTTACGATTCGCCTGGCTTACAACAAGGTTCCTGAAATTTTGAAGACTGTCGCCGTAACACTTACTGATCCACAGGATAGTTCGAAAGTGTTTCCGTTTCTTCTCCGAGTCAATGACGACAAGACATCCTATGAAGCAACCATAGCTCCTCTGGGACGATCGGGTAATTATGCTCTTAATATTGTCATCCTTGATTATAAAAATCAGGGTTTGAAAAAGTTATCCGGCTCCATGCACGCATTGGCCTTCGAGGCCCTCCAGGAAAATATCGGTCAGGGATTCAATTGGCTGATTCTACTTCTCATTGTCGCCTCATTTATAATCCTGATAGTCATACTTGTCCGCAATCGCAAGAAGAGACATGTCACTATCGCAAGCTGTATTGTCTTTGTTCTCATCTCCGTCTCTTCTATATATATAGTACACGCGGCTTTCAATCAGGAGATCAACTATCAGGGCAAGTTACTCACGAATACTGGTGATGTGATTGGTGACGGTTCCTACAATATCCGTTTCGGATTGTATACAGTGGCGAGTGGAGGGTCGCCTATATGGACGGAAACACATTGCTATTCTCCCGATAATGGGACAACTTGTGATGGTACGGGTGTTGATGGTCGTCCGGTATTGACTAGCGGACTTTTCAGTACAATGTTAGGTTCGGTAACATCATTTGCTGGTGTTGATTTCAATCAGACCTTGTATTTGGGTGTTGATATCGGTGCTTCTAGTACGGCTCCAGTATGGGACGGTGAGATGACACCGCGCAAGGTTCTTGGTATGGTACCGGTGGCTTTTCTCTCCGCTACTTCGACGGTCGCTCTCTCCGCGAATGCTTTGCAGAACTTGAGCGCACAACAGTTTCTACGCAGTGATGTGCAGAACTCAACATCTACAGCAACAACTTTTGTCTCAATCTTGCAGTCTGGAACAGGCAAGATTGCAGAGTTTTTCGGTACGGCGAGTCAGAGTGTTTTGTCTGTTCTGTCTGGCGGTAATGTTGGTATCGGCACCACTACTCCTTCGGCCAAGTTGGCCATATCCGCCAACGGTTCTGATACGAACACAGACATCTTCCTGATCTCATCTTCAACTGCGGCTGGAGCCACGACGACTTTATTCTCCATAAATAATACCGGTTCCACCACCGCCGCAAATGGATTCAACATCACCGCCGGATGTTATGCCTTGAATGGTAATTGTGTAGGTGGTTCAAGTCTCACTGGTTCTGGTTCACCAAACACTCTCACATACTGGACCAGTACTGGAGATGTTGGTGCCACATCTTCGCCAACCGTTGGGTATATTACAGCCACTTCTACCACAGGGACTTCTACGTTTGCCGGTTTCTTCTCAGTCGGCTCAACCACCCCAAATGACCAGAGTATGTTCTCTGTAGGTACAACCACACCATTAC
>CAZHHB010000006.1:0-51908 GCA_964532285.1 uncultured Candidatus Saccharibacteria bacterium
CCAAAAGAAAAAGTGGGCATTTATTAGATGTCCACTTTGTGGGGTACACTTCAATTTGATCGCGGGGTGTTAGATGCTGTTTACCAACATCACTCCTTCATGAGAGGCATTATGACCTTCTCGAGGCCGTGGACATTGACGCATTGGTTCTCATTCATGTTGATACGCAGACGACTGCGTTCAACGAAGAAGATCCCGTGTCCGTGGTACCGCTCGTCGCAGCTCTCCACGAAGGCGTCAAGGGACACGCCACAGTCCTCGAGCAAGTCTTGCAACTCACCAAGGCTGTTGGGGTGTGCGTGGCAAAGCAAGCACATCAAACCAGTTTTCGGAGCCCAGTGCGGTCCATTATTCGCAATGGCCGCCAGCCGTTCAATCACCTGTCGTTCAGTTAGTTTCATAATTATCGAGCTTTCTATTGTTGAGGTTAAAAGTGACTCTGAAAAAGCAATAATTTGTTTTCTCAAAGTCACCTTAAACCTGTATCAAAGAACTTAACTCTCAGGATTCGCGTCTCGAAAAAATCTCGACGTAAACCCAGTTGAGTGGGGAATCTTGCGATTCCCCGTGGATTTTAGAAAGAAGAGTTCCACCAACTCATAATGCTCAAACGCCAAGTGACTTTTCCATGTGGCCGATTTTCTCTTGCCATTCATAATCTTGAGTATTGAGCTCGTCGTCTATCAATCGGATTGCCCCCATAATCTTGTTGCGAACTGATCGTAGGAGCTTTCGAGGATTTCTTAGCTCGCTCTCGAGCTTATACTCGAAGACGAAGGTCGGTTCTCCCTTGTCCATGGAATAGGCGAATGCCTGATTGCGCATGAAGTCCTGACGAGGAAGATTGCCGAGGCGCGAGCTAGGGTCGTCTTTGACCATTATGAGAACGTGTCCGGGAAACTTTCCAAGAACCGTAATCTCGCCATTTTGACCGAAAGGGATGCTGTACTGCGAATTGATGACGTTATTTTTCATCTTTTTCTAACTTTCTCTTTGAATGAACTTGCCGGATGTTTTCAGAGCCCGACATTTGGCTCCTAGAATCTAACGTATTCTCTGTTCAGTAGTATAGCACACCATATATGTATCTGTCAAGCCCCCTCTAGGTCCCTACTTCGCTCTTCGCAAGCTCAGAGCTACGAAGGGCAGGCCGACCTAGAGGTACAAAAAAAGCGCCTATTCTTGCGCTTTCTTACCCCCTACCTATCTGTTTACGGACAGCTAGGTCCGACCTAGCGACCCTACTTCACCGCCTCTATCTTCACCTCGAAAAATGGCTGTCTGTGACCGTTTTTCTTGAAATAACGACTCTTCTGCTTGTAGTGAACAACCACAACCTTGGCAGCACGACCGATCTTTGTGATAGTACCCTTTACAGATGCCTTGGGGATGAATGGGGTACCGACTGTAGTGTCTTTGCCGTTATCAACCAATAGGACCTTGTCAAAGACGACGGAATCGCCCTCTTTCTGGGTGTCGGAAAGCTTCTCAATGGTGATAGTATCCCCTTTTGAGACTGTATATTGCTTGCCTCCTGTCTGTATAACTGCAAATTCCATAGTGGAGACTATTATACATGAATATTAAATATCCGCAATCTCCGGCTTATCTATGAGCGGAACCTCTATCCCCGGAGCATCCCCAGTGATACGCAAGACATCTTTGTCCACCTTTTTCAGCTCCTTACCAGCCGTATTGTAATGATTGACTACAGTAGACAGAGAAATGCCCAATTTGCCATGGTATTCCTCGTATTTCTTCAAATGCGTACCCAGATCAGAAACCCTCTTGATAATATCTTTCGCCGTCTCTTCTATCTGCAATGCTTTCAATCCCTGCAAGACAGTTTGTAAATATGCTAGGAATGAAGTTGGCGAAACGATGATGACTTTGTATTTATTCGCCGCGCGTTGGATCAAGTTGTCAGTTTCTTCTGTGATAGCGCCAATCTTATTGACCAATAGATCGTAATAGATAGCCTCATGCGGTATGAACATGAAAGCGAAGTCCATCGTACCTTCCGTTGGGCGTACATATTTCGCTGTTTCCTGAATACGGATCTTCAAATCACCAACGAAAGCTTTTTCCAATTTTTCACGCTCAACAGGATTCTTTTCCTCCGCCAGTTTATTGTAATTTTCCAGAGAAAACTTGGAGTCAACAGGGATTATTTTGTCTCTGACGAAAACAGCTGCATCAACGATCTCCCCATTTTGGAAAGCGTATTGCATCTGATATTGTCCCGGTGCCAGAACATTCTTCAATAAAGTTTCCAGATAATACTCGCCGAGGATTCCGCGATGTTTCGGATTCTTCAAGATGTCCTGGAGATTTTGAAGTTGATCAGCGAATGAAACCACTTGCCTATTTGTCTCATCAAGCTTGGTCAGACCCTGAGTGACTTCTTTTATAAGTTTAGAAGATTCTGAAAGTTGAGAACGCATAGACTCTTGCATGTTTCGCGAAGATTCATTGATCTTGGTATCCACAGTCTTCGTTAGATCCCCCACCTTGCGTTCAACTGTTCTGGATAGTTCGTGCATATTCGTATTCATCTGTTCCATGACCATTTTCAGCCCACTACTGTCCTTATTCTCGCCATCATCACTATTCTTGCGACGAAAAAGGGCTATGGCAAGGATAATATTGGCGGCTACAGCGACGGCTACGAGGATGATGAGAGTGGTTTGCATTGTGTTAGTATATATGAATAAGTCCAATATACAAATGCTGAATTTAATACTTTAATTCAATAATATAATACCAACATGCTACACAAAACCATAAAAGATCAGATTAAAGAAGCTATGCGCGCGAAGGATACAGTGCGTCTAGATACTCTACGCGGTTTAAATGCTTTATTTATGAATGAAATGCTGGCCTCGAAAGTTGAAGGTGAATTCTTGGCGGATGATAAAGTCCTGCCTCTCATCAAGAGAAGTGTCAAACAACGCAAGGATTCCATAGAACAATTCCAGAAAGGCGGCCGCGAAGACTTGGTGGAAAAGGAAAAGGCTGAACTGGTAATCCTGGAATCATATCTGCCAGCAACCATGAGTCGTGAAGATATAAAAAAGATTGTAGCGAAGCATGTTGAACCGTTGAAATCTGCCGGTACTATAGATCCCAAATCTATCGGCAAGATCACTGGGGCTGTCATGAAAGAGTTGGCTGGCAAAGCAGATGGTGCGGATGTGAAGGCGGTTATTGAGGAGATGGTGAAGTAGTTTCCAAGATCGGATCTTGGTATACCGAGATCGGATCTCGAGAGTAGTTAGGTCACTTCTTCGCTCCTCGACGAGCTCGGAGTTACGGCAGTGCGAAGCCGACCTAGCGGTCTTGACTTCCTACCCTGTTTGCGGTATAATAGCAGCAGTTAGTTTGGTGGTATAACCTCAACAAAAAGGTTCTATGCAAATCAAACGTTTGAAACGGCGGATGTCTGGATGGGAGATCAACATCTGGGTTAGGGCAATGAGGTCGGTCGTTTTGGGAGTGGATCCCAAGACAGCGTGCCGTACTGCAAATGTCTGCACCCGTCGTCTGTCCCCACCGAGAGTCAGTTGGCTGGAAAAAACCCAGTCGGCAGACAAGTAAAATAAATAAGGTTACCAAGTGGTTTCGAAAAGCGTCTCTCTCACCAGAGCGCTTTTTTGATGGATGTACAGATTAGTGCACCCTAGAAGATTCGAACTTCTGACCTCACCCGTGTGAAGGGTGCGCTCTAGCCAACTGAGCTAAGGGTGCGTAACATGCCAGACTAACCAAAACAGCTAAGGGTGCTGGGTATTTTTACTTTGTCGGGGTGCCGGGAATCGAACCCGGACCTCACACTCCCGAAGCGTGTATACTACCACTATACTACACCCCGATGTGGACCATAGCGGACTCGAACCGCTCGCCTCACCCATGCCATGGGTGCGCTCTACCAGATGAGCTAATGGCCCTTCGTTGTGCTCAGGGCCTTCGGCCCAATACGCATACGGTGTTTAATCTAACACAAATTGAGAAATTTTCAAAAAACAGAGTGGGTGTGATATATTCATTATGCTCCTCGCTAGGGCCTATAGTAAAGTGGTATTACGCGTCATTCGCATTGACGAGGCTGGAGTTCGATTCTCCATAGGTCCACAGAACCTCCCTACCTGTGAATAACTCCCTATTGCCAAGTCTGTAACCTGCTATAATTACAACAGGTTACTTTATTAATTATTAATATAAAACATAATCACATGAAAGCTCTACATGGCATTTCATTCGTCTTGTTGGTGATCGGGGGTCTCAATTGGCTACTAGTAGGTTTTGGTTGGAATCTCGTCGAAGCTATCTTCGGCATGGGAACAATCGCCAAGATCATCTACATCCTAGTTGGTCTATCAGCTGTTTACCTCGTCGTCACACACAAGGGAACATGCAAGAATTGCACATCTTCATCGATGCCAAGCGGGCAGCAGATGTAATATCTGACATCTCTTAAAACAAAAACCCCTTCCGTAAGGTTGGGGTTTTTGTTATATAGGCTTGCCCTGCGTAGCTTTAGCGAAGCATGGGCCACTTCTCTACCATCAAAAGATTCTTGTTCTCGATCGGCATATCAGCCCAAATCTCTTCTGTTACGAAAGGCATAAATGGATGCAGAACTCTAAGTAACTTATCCAGGGTGTGAAGCAAGAATTGTCGTCGAGATTTCTTCTCCTTATCGTCACCACCACTCATGATCTTCTTACTATCCTCCAGTATCACATCCGCCAGTCGGTGCCATGTGTAATGGTATAGTTTCTCCCCCGCCAAATAGTAGCGGAAATTATCCATATCTGAAGTTATATCAACAATGAGCTCATGTCTCTCTTTGCGAAGCTTTTCATCTTCGGCAGTATAGTCACTGAAGTCCTTAACCAGTTTTTCGTCTTCAACAGAAGAGATAACGAACCTCGCAATATTCCACAACTTATTAGCGAAGAGTCTGTAAGCCTTTATCTTTTGTTCATCTATCTTGCTATCACTTCCCGGCCCCACACCTATGATGAGGGACATCCTCACGGCATCGGCGCCATATTTCACAATCATATCTACCGGATCGATATTGTTGCCGAGTGATTTGCTTATCTTCCTTCCCTTCGAATCTCTCACCAGACCATGGAGATATATGGTTTTGAATGGAACTTCTCCGAGTAGATACTGACTCATCAATATCATCCTCGCTACCCAGAAGAATAGAATATCCCAACCCGTTTCCAATACAGTCATCGGGTGATATTCCCTATTTGCTTTAAACTCTACTTCATCAGGCCAACCAAGCGTAGAAAATGTCCAGAGACCAGAAGAAAACCACGTATCCAAGGTGTCTTCGTCTTGTTTCCATTCAACTCCTTTCGGTGGATTGATATCGCAATATATTTCATCACCCTTATACCATACTGGCACACGATGTCCGTACCAGATCTGTCGGGATATACACCAATCGCGCAAGTTATCTATCCAATTGAAATAAACTTTTTCAAATCTGTCAGGGACAATCTTCACTCCATCTGTCTCGATAGCTCGCTTCATCAGAGTTTTCAGTGTGACCATCTTCCCGTCTTTTTTGAATTCTTTATTTACTGCCACGAACCATTGGAGTTTCGGTAATGGTTCTATAACACCACCAGTTCTTTGGGCTAGAGCAATATTATGCTCAATCTCATCTTCTTTCTCTAGCAACCCTTCAGCTCTAAGCCAAGCCACAACAGCTTCGCGAGCCTCGGCTACCTTCTTGCCTTTTGTGATGAATTCTGGCTTGGGTGAACCAGCCCCATCGAATCCGACAGTTACTCGTGCATATTCGTCAATGACTTGCTTCATAGGCAAATCGTTCTTCTGCGCCATCTCCCAATCAATCATGCTATGAGCCGGCGTCACACCTAGAGCACCTGTACCGAATTCACGCTCAACAGAAGAGTCGGCTATAACTCGGAGATTGACCGGTTCGCCAGCAAATACAGTCTTGAACTCCTTGCCTATAAACTGCTTGTATCTAGAGTCTTCGGGATGTACGGCTATGGCTGTATCACCAAGTTTGGTTTCTGGTCGAGTGGTTGAGATAGATATTGGAATATCTTTGGAGTACCGAAATGTATAAAGCTTTGTTTTGCGGGCCTCATATTCTATCTCATCGTCTGAGATCGTCGTCTGACCTTTCGGATCCCAGTTTACGACTCTAGAGCCACGATATATGAGTCCATCATCGTACATTCTCTTGAAGGCGGTCCTGACGGCCAAATTTCTCTTGTCATCTAGGGTAAAAGCTTCACGAGACCAGTCTATAGATGCCCCCATCTTGCGTATTTGACTGACGATATTGTCGTGAGTTTCATTGGCATATATTCCTATCCTCTTCAATAATTCATCGCGACCCAAATCATGTCGGGACTTGCCTTCTTCTTTTTGGATTTTCTTTTCAACTACAGATTGGGTGGCTATGGCGGCATGATCTGTTCCAGGGATCCATAGTGTTTTGTATCCACTCATGCGGGCGTATCTGGTCATAATATCCTCTATAGCAATCATTAGAGCCGACCCCATATGCAAAACACCTGTAACATTGGGTGGCGGTAGAACTATCGAAAAAGGTTTCCCCTCCTTATTTTTTTCTGGTAATTTGTCGGGATTAAAAAAACCGCTCTTTTCCCAAAGTTCATAGATTCGATCTTCTGTTGCTTTCGAATCGTATGGTTTTAGAAATTTAGCAGGGATATTCTCAGGTTCTTTTTCATTCATATAGAAATACTAACAGAAATGTGCCAGAAATTATAGGGCTGGTAATATAATATTACCTACGGCCACGACCTCCGTGACCATAATTGTAAGAGTAGTTTGGTTGATTGTAATAAGGTCTGTAGTTGTTGTAGTAGGGCTGTTGATATGAGTAATTCTGATACATATAGGTCGGTGAATAGTAGAATCCATTGAAAGAGGGGGCGCTGTAACTGTAGTTGTTATAACCATAATTGCCGTAGCTGTATCCGTAACTATAGCTTTCATAACATGAATAACACCCTCCGTAAGAGTAATATTGGGCATTTGTAGGCTTTGGGGCCCAGGAAAGGGTCAAAATGAGGGTAAATAAGGCCAAGATAGCTATGGTGTAGTATTTCATACCAATATGGTATCACTAGTCATTATTTCGTCAACTATGTAACGAGGAGCTTAGTGAATAATATGTCTTCCGAGGGACATGTTCCGTCCCGAGGGGGACATATTATTCACTAAGCTATACTTATTCACCAAGCCACAAGAAAAAGCCCCGACCGAAGTGGGGGCTTTTTCTTTATTCCCTAGTGTTTATGCACCGGAATTCTTACGCACGAGATACGTTCTTGGCACTTGGGCCCTTTTGGCCATCTACGACCTCGAAATTGACGGCATCGCCAACTTTGAGCTCATTGAATGAAACGCCAGAAAGATCGTTGGAGTGGAAGAAGAGGTCCTTTGTCTCGCCTTCGCGAGCAATGAAACCAAATCCTTTCTCTGTAAGAGTCTTGATTGTTCCTGTCATGATTTTAATTTTACGATAATGTGAAGAAACCGACGCATTTCTCACTTACTATACTAGCATAGATTGATAAAGAAAGATAGGGGCTATTTCTTCTCCTTAAACTCGGCCCTTCGTGCCTCAGGACCTAGCCTTCGTGGTAAACTATTTCTTTTCTTTAAACTCGGCGTCTTTGACTTCTCCATTCTCTGGCCCTTTGCCTGTGTCCTGGCCTGGTTGAGCCCCAGTTCCGGCCTTATTGGCGTCTTGGGTTGCCTTATTCATAGCATCTCCTATCTTGGAGATCTCTGAAGATAGTGCCTCAGTAGCTTTCTTGATAGCGGCGATATCAGGAGTGGCGTTATCCTTGGCGGTCTTCAGATCCGCTATCTTGTCTTCTATACCCTTACGAACCTCTGCGGGAACCTTGTCGCCGGCGTCTTTCAAGGCCTTTTCTGCCGTGTAGACTAGTTGCTCGGCAATATTCTTGACTTCAACCGCTTCATGCTTCGTCTTGTCTTCTGCTTCGTGTGCGGCGGCTTCTTGCTTCATCTTCTCTACTTCCTCTTTTGAAAGTCCTGATGTAGCAGTAATCTTGATGGAATTTGCTTTTCCGGTAGCTTTGTCTTTGGCAGTTACATTCAATATACCGTTGGCATCAACATCAAAGGTGACTTCAACTTGTGGCATTCCACGATGAGCTGGTGGAATACCGTCTAGAATAAATCGACCGAGAGATTTATTATCAGCTGACATGGCGCGCTCGCCTTGCGTGATGTGAATCTCTACGGAAGTCTGATTATCCGCGGCAGTAGAGAATATTTGTGAACGCTGAGTAGGGACGGTGGTGTTCTTCTCTATGAGTTTGGTAGCAACGCCCCCGAGTGTTTCAATTCCTAATGACAACGGAATAACATCCAGCAATAATACATCGCGGACATCTCCGCCCAATATCCCGCCTTGAATAGCGGCGCCCACCGCAACCACCTCGTCGGGATTCACTCCCATATGAGGATCTTTTCCGAAGAACAGTCTGACTGCATTTTGCAAAGCCGGCATGCGTGTTTGCCCGCCGACCATTACTACTTCATTTATTTCTCCTACTTTGAATGGAGAAGAATCCATCGCGCGTTTGGTTATAGCTATAGCGCGATCTATGAATTCCTGCACCATTTCTTCTAGTTTAGCCCGAGTCATAGTGACGAGTAAGTGTTTCGGTCCATCAGCACCAGATGTGATGAATGGTATATTGATCTCGGTCTGCATGGCGGTAGAAAGTTCAATCTTCGCTTTTTCAGCTGCCTCATCTAGTCTCTGTAGAGCCAAGGCATCTTTCTTGAGATCTATGCCATTTTCTTTATTGAATGTATCTGCAAGCCAGTTCACTATCTTGGCATCTATATCACGGCCGCCTAGGTGTGAGTCGCCATCAGTGGACTTTACTTCTATGACATCATCTCCTACTTCAAGTACAGAGATATCAAATGTTCCTCCACCGAAGTCAAACACTGCTATCTTCTCGTCTTTCTTTTTGCTGAATCCATAAGCGAGAGCGGCGGCAGTTGGTTCATTGATGATACGCTTTACATCGAGCCCGGCGATCTTACCAGCATCTTTGGTAGCCTGGCGTTGTGAATCATTGAAGTAAGCGGGTACGGTGATAACAGCTTCGGTGATCTTTTCACCCAATCTTGCTTCTGCGTCATTCTTGAGTTTCTGAATGATCATAGCTGAGACCTCTTCTGGGCGAAGCCACTTTCCTGACAAGTTGACTTCAATACCTCCTGTAGAAGACTTGCGTACTTCAAACGAGACATTCTTGATGTCACTCTGCACTCCCGGGTCATCAAAGTTGTGGCCCATGAAGCGTTTGATCTGGAAGATTGTATTCTTTGGGTTGGTGACAGCTTGTCGTTTGGCGAGTAGACCAACGAGGCGTTCACCTGTTTTGGATTGCGCAACTATTGAAGGGGTCGTCCTCTGACCCTCTGCATTCTCTAATACCTTGGGTACACCTGCTTCCATAACAGCAACTGCCGAGAAGGTCGTACCGAGGTCTATTCCTATAATTTTCGACATGGTATTTGTTTAATTTTAATTTAATGAATAATTTGACAGATGATTGGCAGTATGCTATACTGCTCGAGTAACGATTTCGTACTTTGATTCAAGGATTGGCTCTCGAAAGGAAGCCTTGGTGTTCCGAACAATACACCTGAATACTTATGTATGATGGTTGTCATCATAAATATCACAGCCTCCGGTCTTAGTTCCGGTATGGCCGTTTACAAACTAACCGGTAACCTCGAGGCTTCTATCTTTGCGACCTGTGCAGTTTTAGCAGCACTCTGCGCAATCTGCGTCACAATTGATAAGAAAAAGGGATAATCCTTCCGGTTGCACCGAGAGGCTCACGAACATCAAGTCGTGGGCCTTTTTCTTTTTCTGACTTTTAATGAACATCCCCTCATCCCTTTTCCTATACCTCACAATTCTGACTAACTTTTGGTCACTTTTTCTAAGTGGCAAGAAAGTAGTTTCCGTCCCCACGCACACGAAAAATTCGCGGGCGGTGACGACAAACTACTTATGAGAAGGCGCTCTAGTAGGCTGACTAGTAAAGAAATAAAGTTCAATATATGGAGAAACTACTGGTGCAAAATCGGAAACATATTCAGTAGCGGGCTTTTTATTGGAAAAAGTGATCGGTAAGCAAAAGGCACCATCGGAGACGGAACCAGTCAAAACATTTGCGGTCTGTGCGAGAGGTTCAGCAGAGACTAGACGACCCTTGAGTTCACCATTTACTACCGCAACCAAGAAAGTCAATCGGAACTGACGACCAGAACAGTCAGTGAAGATCTTGGAGATGAATTTTGATTGGGTGTAGGGAGTTAACATACTTTTATAAATGTATCTTATCTCAAATTTGGGTGGAATTCAAGTTTTCTGACGATGTCTGACATCGTAATCTTACTTTTTCAGTTCCCCCACCCTCACCTTCGCTGGCCTCATGGGTTTACCATTCAAAACATAGCCTTTCTGAACAACAGCCAAGACCACATGATCTTTGTCCGAGGCATCAACTGGTACATATTCAGATACTTCATCGCGAGCTGAGTCAAACTTCTTGCCAATAGGGTCAATCTCTTCCAGACCAGCGTCGTTCAGAGCCTTTTTTAATTGATTATAAATATACTCCACACCCACACGCCAGTTCTTGTCAGCCTTTTCCCAAGCATCTTTGTTCCCCATCGCCATTTCGAAACTATCCAGAACAGGTATGAGACCGTCTATCAAGCGTTCGTTGGCATATTTGATGAATTCATTGCGGTCAGCGTCATCTCGCTTGCGGGCATTGATCAAATCCGCTTTCGCACGCTGCCAGCCCGTCAGATATTCTTGTTTATCTGCTTCAGCTTTCTTAAGTCTCTCACGAAGTTTTTTGATAGCTTCGTTGGCATTTTCTTCGGCAACCACAGAATCATCCAGGAATTCATCTGATTCTGTATGCTTATTTTCTTCATTTTTATGACTTTTCATGTAGGGATAGTATACGGACAGGATGATTTTTTTGCAACAAAAAATCGCACACCTGGGGCATGCGATTGGTACCGAAAACCGTAGCTGGTCACTTGGGTGAGATCATTTTGAGATTATTTGGCAAGGGCGGTGGCTGGATTTACGCCGTACTCAAGCAAATATCTCGAGTTGTTCCTCGTCTTCGCAAGTCTCTCGACCAGCACCTCACTCATGTCCAACCATTTTCTGATAGAGATCTGGATGCTCAGGATTTCCATCAGAATATCTTTGTTGCAGCCAGGGGCATCCCTGAGACTCGGAAAACAAGAGATTATTTTCAATTCTTGCTCAAGATCTTTGGTGGATAGGTTTCCCCACGCTTCCATGGCGGCAAGCATTTCACTGGACAGGTTCGAGGAATGAAGAATCTCAATAATCTTTTTCTGCCCAAACATGTTGATCTCCGTGTCCATCCTTTGAATATACCTCCACAAAGAACTCGTCGCCAGAGTGAATACTTGATGAGTTCTTCCAGGGTATCCAAACTTCTCGAACGGAAACCAGTAGATCTTTTCGACTTCCGCCAGGATATCCAAGGAATCCACGCATCCGCGAGGATCTCCGAGCCGATCCAACCGCACGACAACATTGAGGATACGTTGACGGCGTTTCTCAGAAATGTTCAGGATATACCAAACCAACAACACCGACAGTGCCGCTATAATTAGTTGCATAGAACAATAGGGGTTAAGGGTTTTTGTCTACCAATACACTACCACATATTTACTATATGTAAAGACAAAACCCCATATTCTGGGGTATGTCCTCTAATTGAAATTTTCTCCAAATTAACGTTTAGACCACTGAGGAGACTTGCGAGCTTTCTTGAGACCGAACTTGCGGCGCTCCTTAGCACGAGGATCACGCTTGAGATAACCGAGCTTCTTCAGACGGCCACGAATCTCTATATCGTGCACCATGAGGGCTCTGGCGATACCTAGACGCATAGCTTCAGACTGAGCAGAGATACCTCCGCCGGAAATCTTGGCTGTAACATTGAATTTCTCGGTAGACTTGCCATTCACAATGGCTTCCATAGCTGTAACCTGCATCTCGCGCACAGGAAAATAATCTTCTAGAGACTTACCGTTTACTTCATAACCACTCTTGGCGGCTGGGAAAAGTCGTACACGAGCAATAGCGGTCTTCCTGCGACCTACTGCTTCAAAGTATTTGGCTGTTGGTTTGGTTGGTGTCATATTATTCCTTGATGGTTAAATTCTTCATGCGCAAATCACGTAGCTTATTATCAGGCAACATGCGATAGACTGCGCGACGGAAGACTTCTGGGAAACCGCGTCTTACGATCAGTTGTCCTAGAGTCTCCTTGTTCAGACCTCCGCGGAAACCCGTATAGGTAACATATGAGTCTCTAGTCTTCTTCAAAGCTGAAATATCAGTCCTGGCGGCATTTACAATCTCTACTTTGGAATCAGCTACTGTGTTCTTCGCAAAAGAGGTAGTATTTTTACCCATGAGGATAGAGGCCGCTTGACTGGCAATCCTTCCTAGCTTCTTACCCTGTGCATCTATTGTATGTTTTATTGTCTTATTCATGTTCTTATCTTATACAAATTCAATCAAGCTCATCGAACTGCCATCTAGATCACGATTTGGTAATCTGACTATCCTTGTATAACCACCCTTGCGATCCTTGTACTTTGGGGCAAGTGTATCAAAGAGTTTTTTGGTTTCATCAAGACCGTTGATACGAGACACGATCAAGCGTCTAGAAGCTATCGTACCGATCTTGGCTCTAGTGACAAGCTTCTCCACGAAAGGACGCAATTCCTTGGCCTTTGCTGTGGTCGTCTGTATGCGAGAATCACGGATGAGATTGCGCGCCAAAGACTGCATCAATGCGTGACGCTGATTTTTCTCTCTTCCGAATTTTCTCACATTTGAATGGTGTCTCATAAAAATTTAAATATTAAATCTCAAAATTATTGTTTTAGCGTGATACCGTGTTGTGCCAATAATTTCTTGATCTCTTGCATACCCTTGGCTCCCAACCCATCCACATCCATAATGTCTGACTCCTTCTTTCTGGATAGACCTCCAAGAGTGCGGATGTTGGCACCGGTGAGAGCCTTAGTTGTCCTAGAAGAAAGCCCAAAGGAATCAATACGCGTCTTCAGAAGTTCTGTGTCAACATCTTTTCCGAGAGAACCTGTCTTGGAGCCTGTATCTCCTTCTGTTCCAGAGCCAGATTCCTCTGCAACATCTTCTTCTTTGAATCCGACAACTGCTTTTAGCTGATGAATCATGAGAACGATGGACTTCTCCAATGCTTCACGAGGAGGAATAGTTCCATCTGTCTCTATGGAGATACGCAACCTGTTGAAATCTGTACGGTCACCGACGCGCATGTTTTCTACTTCATAATTGGCCTTGCGAATAGGTGTAAAAGAGGCATCCAAAGTGATAGCCCCTATCTCTACCCTCTCTTTCTGTAAAACTTCCTTAGATACATAACCCAGACCTTTTTCGGCCGTAATCTCTATATCAAGCTCTGCGTCCTTTTTGGTCAATGATGCTATGTGTAAATCTTTATTTAAAATCTCAGCTTGTCCAGGGACTTCGATATCCTTGGCGGTGATGTCTTTGATACCCTTGACCTTGATGGTCAGGGTTTGTGGCTCATCAGTATCTAGACGGATGCGGAGTTTCTTTAGAGCCAAGAGAATAATGATGACATCTTCTTTGACACCATCTATCGTAGAGAACTCGTGTTCAGCCCCTTTGATCTTGACCTTTGTGACAGCTGCACCAGGAAGAGACGACAAAATGATGCGTCTCAAGGAATTGCCTAGAGTATGGCCATAGCCTGGATAAAGACCGTCTATCTCGTATGTACCGGAGGCACCATCTTCATGGATTACCTTTGGTTTTGATGGAAGAAGAACGTCGTATGTCATGTTTATTTATATTATAAAATAGATGTATAATTGTACACTAAAATGAAATAATGTCTAGCGTGTGTAGAATTCCAATACGGCTCGCACATCAAACAGAAGATCACTCATCTCCGTACTTGGTTCGCCAGAAATCTTGATCTCCCTCTTGGTGGCATCGACAACCACCCATGAAGGCCATTTGAAACTCTTCAATTCTTCGGTCAAATTTGAAAAAATGGCTTTGTTTTTGCTACCTTCGCGAATAGAGAGGACATCACCAACCTTCACTTCATAAGATGGCACCGTAACACCCTTGCCGTTGACCAATATGTGTCCGTGCGAGACCATTTGTCGTGCGGCTGAACGACTAGGCGCAAATCCTGAACGAACAACTACATTGTCCAGTCTTCCCTCAAGGATGTGCAAGAGATTTTTTGCATTATCACCAGAGGTCTTCAATGCAATTTTGACATACTTTGTAAACTGTTTACCAGATACACCATAACTGAATCTGGCTTTCTGTTTTTCCAACATCTGCTTACCAAATTCACTCTTTGCGCCTCTGCGCTTGGTGGTCTTCTGCTTGCGCTGTGATCGTATAGCGTACTTTTGCGTCTGGGTCTTTCTGAAGACTGGTGCGCCTAGGTATCTAGCTTTTTTATATCGTGGTCCTATTTTCATGGAAGTATTATGGTATTAGATTATACACGCCTTGGTTTCTTTGGTTGTGGGCCATTGAAAGGTACAGGTGTAGCATCCTTGATGGAAGTGATGGCAACTCCTTTGCTGATAAAACCACGAATGGCTGATTCGCGTCCTGAACCAACCCCCTTCACGACAACACTGATCTCTTTTAGACCGATGTTTTGTGCTTTGAGGGCGAGTGTCTCACCAACCTTGGCGGCCGCAAATGGAGTACCCTTCTTTGCACCCCTGAAACCGGCTCCACCACTGGAACCCCACATGAGAGCATTACCGGAAGTGTCAGTTAACATTAATTTTGTATTGTTGTAGGTTGACTGAACATGGAGAATGCCGGCTTCAATACGTTTCTTTGATGATGCACTCAAAACCTTCGGCTTACCATCCGATGATTCTGTTCCCCCACTTGTTACAATACGTTTTTTTCCCATGATTTTGTTTTTATTTTGTTTATGGTGAGTTTTTATCGAACCATTATTTCTTATCTTCCTTCCTCTTACCTGATCCCATGGTCTTTCTGACATTACCACGGACAGTCCTGGAATTGGTCTTCGTCCTCTGACCACGGGCTGGTAGATGACGAGCGTGTCTAGATCCTCTATAAGACTTGATGTCTTTCAAGCGTTTGATATTGCCGGCAACCTCACGTTTGAGATCTCCCTCTATCTTGAAGGCTTCAACAAGTTTACGGAGAGTATTCTCATCGGTAACAGACAAGTCTTTGGCCTTAGTACCCGGATCTACCTTGGCTTCGCGTAAAACGCGTAACGCTCGTGGTCGACCGATACCATAAATCGCCGTGAGAGCAATCTCTAGTCTTTTATTTTCTGGTAGTGTTATTCCTAATATTCTCATATATATAAATAAATTATCCCTGTCTCTGCTTGTGTCTTGGGTTTGATTTGCAAGCTACATAAACATAACTACCGCGCCTGACTACGGTGCATTTCGAGCATATCTTCTTGACTGCGGCTTTAACTCTCATTTTTGTATGTTTTTAAAAACGTCTGGTAATCCTGGCTCTTCCGCCGTATGGATCTAATGCCAATTCTACTTTATCTCCTATCAAAACCCTTATACGATTCATGCGCATCTTGCCGGCCAAGTATGCCAATATGACATCTTTTGTGTCTGCAAGCTCCACACGGAATAGCGTATTCGGCAAAGCCTCAACGACCGTGCCGTTTGCTGTATCTTTTGATTTAGGAACTGTATCCATTGCCAAAAATGACGCCTTTTGATATTAGCAGATAAGTAGTAAAAGAGTCAAGGTATTATAAGACGAACTACCATAGATTGAATCATTCCCCTTTTACAATCACCGATATCCTCTCCAAATCCTTTGGAATTTTTGCCCACGGAGGTATGAGTTCACCGGAACCAGATTCAATAATAGAAGCATACGACTTGAATATATTTTGTGTCTCGGAAAGCGAGACCCCAGCCAATTTATTCTTTATTTCTTCTATCGGAATATCACCTACAAGTTTGAGATTCCCTTTGGCCTGAATAACTAAACCAAGCTTTTTGTCTGGAGAGAAATCTTTCAAATTGGTAATGTTAAAATTCAGACTTTCCAAACCATCTGTAACATAAGATAGTCCACCGAAAGAAGCTACGGCTTCCTCGCCTGCCAAGCGTGACACGAGATTGTCTTTTTTGAAGAGGAAACCATACATAGAACCTGTAACAGAGATAACGGCACGATTGCTATCTGTGCCACTTACATTTGCTGATGAAAAGAATAATGTGTACCCCTTGTCATACATAATATAGCCGGCTGGAATGGAGCTTTTGACCTGTGTTGCTAGAGAAGCGGATAGATTTGCCTTGAGGGAAGCTGTTGTAGAGGCTACGATAGACGGATTGATGGTTTTCTTCACTCCGACAAAACCACCACTTATATCAGTTGAGGCTTTCGCATATATAGTGTCATATTTGGTACTGCCTTTGTAAGCGACAATTTTGAATCCTGCGACAAGGTCTACCTTGGTAGCATTGTATGAATTGCCTGCCTGATCTGCGATAATATTGGCCACCAATGTGCCCGGGGTGATGTTATTGCCTGAGCCTTTGTATCCCGGAATCACAACCGAACTTGTCAGACGGTATATCCTGCCAGTCTCATCTGAAAGTCTGGTGCCGGCAATAAGTCTGACAGATTGTGCACTCGAACTATTGTACAAAACGATTTTGCCCTGAGCTTTGGTACTGATCTGAGGCCCATCTGAAGCTGGCACTGTAGTTGAGGCTACACCTTTTATCGTCACGAGTTCATAGAACAATCCCGCATCTGTAGGACTGCTCTTTGCGACATAAGTACCGCTAACAGATACTGGGATGATTTTGGGTGTTATTGTGAAGGTGGCACGTGCAAAAAATGTGGACGCCAAATAACCGGCAATCACAATGACGATCACGATCACGAGTGTGATGCCTATCCACTTTTTGCCAGATCTGCCATCTTGTTTCTTTGCGTGCAGAGACGGAGGCATTATAGGCATCCTCTTCGGAGAGACACTCTCGACACGATTGATGGAAATCTCACCCTTTGTCGTCGTCTTAGTAGACGAATGCCTCTTTGATTCTTTGTGTTCGGAATCCATATCCCTCAGAGGTATGTTGCGTATAGAACGACGGTCTCCTGGAACAATGTCTTGAACTCTTCGTGGCATAATAGGAAATATTATATCACATAATTACTTAAAGCTAGTGCATAGAGACCGGAGAGGCGGCGCCTTTCAACATTGTCTGCAAATGATACCACTCTGGCGATGTCATCAACAGAGAGAGCTTTCACCTGGGTCGTCGGGGATGCTTGAGACAGGATCTTCACATAGAAGTCATCGTGCGCATAAGCTGATAACATAATGAATGCGGGTGGAGAAAGTCCATCCTTGTCGGAAGTATAGATTTTCTTCAAATCATTTAGCCAGACATCAGATATCTTCTTTATTATCCCTATGGATTCTCGACTATGAGATGCGTCCAGTTGTCCACCGGTATACAGAGTGACGAGTGAATCAGCCGCATGTTCATCGATCTTACTCTCCAAAGCGATCTTGCGGAGAAGTGGCCTTGTACCACAAGATATCGAACCGAATGAAGCACAGGAGTGTCTCTTTACAACGACGCAATCAGTCAATTCTCCATGAATATTGATCAGGCTATAATTATCGTTGGTCGGAAAGATTATCTGTAAACCTATATACTGAAGTAACAACGATGAATGGAAAAGAATGTTCTTCTCTCTGACAAGACCTGAGCATTTATTGATCAAACTCTCTATCATACTGGTCCCGGCGATAGAAATAGCAAAGGAAATCTCGAGGTCTTTGGTCTCCTTGCCCTCCCAAACATCGACGGAATAACCATTCAGACGAACATCAAAGACCTTCTCCTCAATCACCGTCAACGGTTCGTCTTTCAGAGTCATCAATTTGTCACGCTCTTTCTTTATCAGGTCCAATATATATGCGCGTGTGATGCGGGTAACTTTCGGAAAAGCTACCTCGATAATTCTTGCCTGAGAAACTAACCACGGTGAAGACAGGGCAAAATGTATAGAATGTATTTTCCGGCGATTCTTTTCCTCGAGCGTATTCGTATAATGTTCTATGACTTTTACAATTTCAGAGACAGCTTCCAAAGTCATCTTTATTAGATGATTTGAGTCCGAATAATTCCTATAATGAATGTCTGTGCTGTATGTGAATAGTATTTCTGGCCTTGTTCCGGTTTCCAAAGATACGAGTGATCCACGAACGACTGAACTCTGGACATCCAGAATCAAAATCATTTCTTTTTTTGCTTTTTTAGAAGCTGACATTTCAGCGTCATTATACCATATTACTATTGTAGTACTGCTTTTATCCTCCTGATCCCCTGTGAGACAGCCTCTTCTTTGACGATCTTGAACTTCCACTTACCTTCTGGACCAGCTAGAATAAATGTATTATCCACATGAGGACCGCCGCAGAACTCTTTTGAGTAGGCAGTGCCTAAATCTTCTCCTACAAAATAAATAGAAATCTGTTCACCATATTTCTCCCCGAAGAAGTGCTTGGCACCGGTCTTCTCAGCTTCTGATATAGGCATGGTGACCTGACATACTGGCATTTTGGCAACTATCTTCTCATTGATGATATCTTCAACGCGTTTCTTCTGTTCATCAGTCATCTTTGTTCCATGCGAGAAATCGAAACGCAAGCGTTCCGCTGTTATATTGGAGCCTTTTTGCATCACATCTTCACCTAGGACATCAAATAGAGCTTGGTGTAATAGGTGTGTGGCAGTGTGATATCTGAGAACCATCTCATCTTTCGGATCGGCGAGCCCGCCTTTGAACTTTTGCTCGGCTCCAGCACGAGAGAGTTCTTGATGGGCTTTAAATTTTTCTTCAAACGCTTTTGTGTCTACTTCTATCCCCCTCTCCTTTGCAAGTTCAAGCGTTAGCTCTAACGGGAAACCATAACTGGAAAATAAGGTAAAAGCATCAACGCCTCTTTCAAATTCTTTCAAGCCAAGCCTCAGAGTTTCCCTGAATTTTTTCTCTTCCCTCAAGATTTCATCTATTATGACGCTCTTATTTTCAAGAACTTCAATATAGATATCCTTATATATATCAATAACAGAACCAGCAACCAAATCCAATTGTCCATTATCGCTCAAACCAAGGAGATCCGAATGCCTCACCGCCCTCCTTATGAGCTTCCTCAATACATATCCCCTATCCGTATTGCTCGGAACCACACCATCAGCAATCAAAAATACCGAGGCCTTGATGTGATCAGCCACAATTCTCGCTGATTTCAAATCCCATTTTCTGGAAGATCCTCTTATCTTCTCCATTGTCGATTTCAAGAGATCCGTGTCGTAGATATTATCAACCCCCTGCATCGTCATCGCCAATCTTTCCAGACCAGCGCCAGTATCAACAGATGGATTGGGTAATTTGCCAACAATTTTCCCCATTTTCTTCTCATATTGCATGAATACATCATTCCAAACCTCTACAACATCACGCTTGGAGTCTGCATCTAGAAAGTCTTCTTTGGTAATACCCTTACCGCTAAATCTATTGGCAATATCATAATACATCTCCGTATCAGGCCCACATGGCCCATTTTCTCCAGCCTCCCACCAGTTCGACGAGGCAGGCATAAAGAATATTCTCTCGCCTTCTATTTTATTTTTAATGAAAAGCCCACTCCAGATATTGGCAGCTTCTTTATCTTCAGGAGCATTTGAGTCGCCTTCAAAGACGGTGATGTACAAACGCCTCGGATCCAAACCAAGCCCCTCTTCTTTTGAAGTTAGGAATTCATAACTCCATTGTATGGCATCTTCTTTGAAATAATCTCCGAGCGACCAATTACCCAACATTTCAAAAAAAGTAGCATGGGTCTTGTCTCCGATATCATCAATATCAACCGTACGCAAACATTTCTGTACATCAACAAGCCTATTACCCAATTCATGTTTCTTGCCAAGCAAAAACGGTATGAGGGGTTGCATACCAGCAGTATTGAAAAGCGTGGGATTGGTAATCCCCTTTTCATCAGTCGTTATGAGAGAAGCCGACGGTATAACCGCATGCCCACGCTTCTTGAAAAATTCTAGGAATCTAGAGCGGATTTCCGAAGATGTCATTTCCACATATTAGCAGATTACGAGATCTTTTTCAGCCACTTTCTATATTTAATGTCCATATCCTCGAAACCCTTACTATTATCAGCCACCTTCTCGGTACCGTGCATAATAGCGATCCTGCCATTAAGATTTATCGGATTTTTACGGACAGGGACTGATTCAATGCGAGCGATGCGTTTTTTGGCATTATTTAGGATACCGTCCAAAGACTCAGTTACTCTGGCAATAAAAGCTTCTGGGCCGAGATTTTTACCAGTAGCCATTTTTATTAATTTCTTAGCTGGATACAATGAACCGTATGACCACATCTTTGTCATTTCCTTGCCAACCTTTGGATTATCTACTATGTAGCCATATTTACGGAGAAAATACTCGCGCCATTGAGACACTCCCAATTCCGCTAGACCATAACCGTGATAATAAGCAGAACTCTGCCAATTATAGAGATGCGGGACATTCAATACAGAGATAGAATCACCGTCACGATCGAAATATTTGCGGTACATCTTTTGGGCAGTCTCCAAGACGAATTCTCTATTGAGATCTTTACATTCGTAGATTTCTTTTTCAAAAAATACAACGAACATAATATTCATCATCGCCAACGGTCGTAATGGATGGAGTTTTCGCACCTTGCGTTCATACAGATCGAATGGATATGCTTTTCCCGAATTATCCTTGGCATACCTTGTCCTCCATTCAATACTATCCGGAATAGCGTCCATGAACATGCTATGTGTTTCTGCCCAAGAAACGGTACTTGGCGGATATTCTGTATTCAGACAGACATCTTCCTGTTCAGAACAGAGCCTGTCAGCGGCGTGACCTCCTTCATGAAAAACTGTATGTATACCCTGAACGCCTGAACCGAGCTGGTTGGGGATAGCATTGGAAGAAAAATTACTAGAACCCGGCTTGCGTTTGCCGTTTTCGTATCTGACCAAAAGCGGGTAGTGACAAAAGCCATTATTCCACTTTCCTTTCCTATCCAACAAATCGAGCTTGACTGAACCACCACGGAATCCTATACCCATAGAAGAAAACGAGCGGCCCCAATATTCCAAGACTTTCTCAAATTGGAAATAAGGGTCTTCTTCTTTGATAAAATCACCCGTCATCATATACGCGAAATTCCATGGCTTTCTGAGTCCGGGTGTGTTTTCTTCTATCTTCCTAATATCTTCGAAACCATACTTGGTTTTTTCGTATATTTTATTAAAAATAGAGAACAGCTCATCCTTGGACATATCTTCATCTATACGGATCTTGTAATCATAGAAATCTTCATAGCCGAGAGTCTTGGCAAACCGATTGCGAAGCTTTACGCTTTCCACAAAATCGTCTAAGGCATCTAGAGGCAATTGCTCTAAAGCATCGAAGCAAGCCTTCCTGACAGATTCATTGGGATTTGTACGCACGAGAACCCTCATCTTATTTTCTGAAGCTTCCACAAACTGACCGTCTTTCGGATCAATATAACCCTCCTTCCTGGCAGACCTATTCTTCATAATCTTTGCTTCCAACAGAGAAGCTTCCTGCCTAATCTTTGTGGCTTCATCGGAGACTTGATAGAAACTGAAAAAATGACTCCAGTTTCCCAATCTTTTTTTAATTACCCCTTTCGTTTCCTTGGACAGCATATCTACTTCTGTCTTCAATTTCTTATTCGATCTGAAAGCATCCAGTCTCCTCTCTGCCTTATCTTTCTTGGCATCAACACTGTGATCTCCCATATACGAAAGCCAGAAGGCGTCTTCGTATGATCTATGTAAACGGACATAATCCGAGTTTAGGTCCCGGAGAAACTTCAAAGCGATATTATCGGTTTTTCTTGTTCTCTTCATATTAGTTAAGTCAACCAGATTATTTGTAATTATTCAACCTACCAAACATTCAAAATCCTCATGTGAATAATAAAAAGTCGAGGATGGGAGATCCTCGACTATCGAAATCGTGTGAGCCTATTATTCAGGTACTTCCTCCGTCACGAGTTCACCTTCCGACCCAAACCACAGGGCAAGATCGGATGACTCTTTCGTGAGGAAGATCCGCTGAATATTCCAAAGTTCACAATTGTCATGCTCCCATTTGGCACCGAAGGATGACCCCCATCCGTCGAGAAAATGTACAGCGCATATGCGTCCCGAACGAAATACAGGAGTGTAAAAGTCGTCCAAGATAGGGGTGCAGTAGGTCTCCGTGGGATTCTCCGCATGCCACTTTATGGACAGTTCAGCCATCCTCTTTTCAAAAGGCATTTGACTGAACATGTTCAAGTGACAGTGCAGAGCGAGCAACTCAATCATCCCCTTGAAGACCTTGCAATTGCCTTCCACTGTACCGACACCGCCGGTTGAGATCGGACCAGAGACCATGTGGAGATCCCGCGGCATCCTGGCAATAACTGCCAACGCTATGCAGGCCAGTTCAAGAAATGTCGTGGCCTTCGCGAGTTTTTCCATATCAGGGTCAGTCCAGTACTTATAGTGGACTTCAGCATTCATATTTCAATACCTTTCTAAGCAGATACTACAACTATATGTCGCCCATGGCAATCACTTGGCTTCTTCTATGATAATCTGTGCTTCAGTCAAAACCTTTTCAGCCTGTTCGCCTCTTACACCAATATCTGTCAACACAGAAGGTAGCCCCACCAAATCTATACAAGCCAATATATTTCTACCAACCAAATCCTTTTTCTGCTGATTTGAAAGACCTGAAATACAAGTGATTGGATGCAAACCATTGTCTCCAATGATCTCATGAAGTGAGTTGTGCTCAGGATAATTCCAACCCAACAGCCTCAGCTTGCTACATTCACCATACTTTACGGCTTTGTCGGTAAACTTTGTATTCGTCACCAACCAGCGCTCAGAGAGTTTCATCTCTTTGCCACCATATTTGAAAGTAGAGCCTGCCAAATCGTCAAAACGAGCTTTGACATATAAGGCGACCTTGAGATCAGACTTCATACCGAACTGATTGTGATATTTGGCTTCGACCATAGCGAGAGAGTCCCCTTTCCAAGCCACAACATCCAGTTCGTGATCGACACAAACACCCATAAGTGTCTGGTCCGTAGCTGTCTCATATCCCCACATTTTGAATATTCTGGCTACGAATTTCTCAAAAGGAAAACCGTCAGGACCGAGCTCCATCATGGCGCGGCGAATAGAATATTTGACAGCTGTTGGTACAGAATGTTTGCGTAACAAGAAAAAAGCCCGACCATAAATATCGGAGGTGGACATGCCTTCACGCATCTCTTTTTCTACTTGATCAATAACATCATCTATAGCTTCGGGTGAAGCGCCTACACGCCTCAAAGAATTTGCCAGCTTCTCTTCTTCGAAGAGTTGTTTGGTTCCATCAGACTTTAAAATATTAACTAAGTGATTCATACGAGACATTGTAACACTATTCAATGATTCCGCCCCCTAAACATTTATCCCCATCATATATGACCAGAGACTGTCCTGAAGCGAGAGCGTCTTGTGGTTTCTCAAATTCAATGACGGTCTCGGTTATGGTAAATGATTTTATCCTTATATTTTGTAATGGCTGACGGTAACGACCACGAGCTTGCAATGGAAAAACTGAATCGTCGGATGTAATTTCGGGCGTTTGACCTGCCACCCAATTCACATTACTAATCCTCACTTCTTTTTGTGTGCTCGATAAGGCACTGTCCGTCTTTCTGTCGGAAACAGTTATGGTATTTTGTTCGACATCTTTATCTACAACATAATATGGCATATCGTCGGGCGTTTTCTCTTTTATCGTAAACCCGTGACGTTCGCCGATAGTCAAGAACAATGCGCCATTATGAGAACCTATAATATTCCCCATGTCATCCAAAACATTCCCGATCTGAGGTTTGAAGTAGTGTGATAGAAATTCTTTGAAATCTAACTTGCCGATAAAACAAAGTCCTTGACTATCTTTCTTCTCAGCATTAGGCAATTTAAACTTGCGTGCAAGCTTGCGTACTTCTATTTTTAACAAACCTCCAACGGGAAATAATACATGTGATAAATCCTCTTGGTTAAGTGTCCATAAGAAATAGGATTGATCCTTATTGTGATCAGTACCTGCAAGGAGGGAGTACCTGAAATTGACAGGCGCTGACGCGTGCCGCAGCGAACCTTTCTCGCCGAATTTATGAGGCGAAAAGGTTTCGCGCAGGTACAAGTCAGCGCCGTCAATTTCTTGACGTTCATTTCTAGTGTAATGTCCTGTAGCAACATAATCTGCCCCTTGTTCTTTCGCCCACTTCCAGAAAGCCCCGAACTTCACATGCCTATTACACATCACATCCGGATTCGGAGTCTTCCCCTTTTTATATTCAGCGATCATATAGTCAACAACTCCCTGTTTGTACTCTTTCTCCAAATCCAAAGTAATAAAAGGTATATTTAAGTGTGCCGCCGCACGCATGGCTTGGATTCTCTCTTCTTTCCAATTACATTCCATCCAATCTGGTTGCCATACTTTGATGAATACACCCGTCACATCATAGCCCTCTTTCTTCAAGAGAGCCGCTGAGACCGAGGAATCCACTCCCCCCGACATCCCTACGAAGACTTTTTTCGCTTGACCTTTCATGTTATGCAGGGTAACATTTCAGCAGACATTTGCAAAATGAAAAATTCAACGAAAAGATAGGTTTTATGCGAGAAAAAATCATAGTAGTTTCTAATGACTATGGGATACTGGATACCATTGCATCGATACTCGAAGCACGTGACTATTCCGTAATAAAGGAGTCGAGCAAGGACGGCATATTCGATGCTCTTGTGAAGCTGGGCCTTCAGGGTAATCCTGCCAATAAGATATTTCTTGATTTCGACACACCCGGTCTGGCAGACATGGAGTTACTTCGACTCTTAAAAGAGTCGTCTCCCACACTGGACATCATAATCATGACCAGGGAGTCCGTATTGCCAGAGATGGCTACACATCTCAAGGCGGCAAACATGCCAATAATGGGTAAACCATTCGGGTATGGTGAGTTGTTGGCGTTCTTCAAAAATCCCGCCCAGCGGTTCGCGACGGCACAACAATCGCAATCCGTGTGAGCTATCCATCTATCGAAAAGCCGAGATCACTTGCCCTACGAAGCTTCAGCATAGTAGGGAGTCTCGGCCTTTTTTAATCTATATATTTTCTTTTATTCGCTAAATGCCCTTCATACGTAGCGGCGTAGTGCATATTACCTTTTTTATCTGATAGATAGAACCAATATTTCGTAGAAGTTGGTCTAGCGGTATCAATAATAGCTCCTATACCAGGATTGCTAATCGGGGTTGGTGGCAGTCCTTTATTTCTGTACAGATTATATGGCGAATTCATCTTCAGATCATCCATAGTCAGATGTGCAGAATCTTTGCCGAGGATGTAATAAAACGGTGGATCAACTTGAAGTGCCATGCCACTTGCAATGCGTTTCCAGAGAATACCTGCAATAATCCTCCTATCTACACTACTTGTCGCTTCTTTCTCTACTATGGAAGCCATGATCACAACATCTTTCACAGGCTTGCCCAAAGCCTGTATATCCAAGAGAGCTGTCTTCATCTTCTGATTGTGATTCTCTGTCATCATTTCTATCACCTGTTCAGGCGAAGCATTCTCATAGAAGAAATATGTGTCTGGGAATAGATATCCCTCAAGAGGTTTGGCTAAAAGCAAAAACTTCTCCATATCAAATCCTGTTATATTCTTCTTTATAATTGAACCCATGGCTTTTACAGTCAGACCTTCTACCAATGTCACTTTGATTTTGGAGAGTCCTTGGATACCATTGACCGTGCGATAAGCTATCTTCAAGACTGATTCTGGATGATCAAATAAATAATCACCTGCCTGCACTTCCCTGTATCCAGACATCAAGACTACAGAGACTTTGAATATAAATGTTGACTTAATGATATGTTTTGATTCCAAGATATCTGCCACCTGAGATAAATACATCCCCTGTTTTATCTCCACTATTTTTCTATCTGGAAAATCTGAAGGCGGAACTGAAAATATAACAACCCAAATAGCCACACCCACCACGATCAATGAGCCAATTACAAAAAAAGCCTTCCAGTAATTTTGCCAAAGTCTGATTAGAGTGCGCCCGATGGAGCGCATAGTTGATCTTGAAGACATGTTCTATATGGGTAAATTGCCGGGTGCCTGCGCTTTCTTGGATGGTACACGATCCAATGTCGGAGTCTGAGCCACTGAACCAGGGAAATGATAAACCGTTGCGAGCTCTTCGGTATTCATGACCAAGGGCTTACTTTTGAATGGCCCATAAAAATAGGAACGGCGCTTGTAAGCCATGATGACCAATCGCGAAAAGCGATTTTTGCGCATATCTCTATAATCCAACCACGGATCTCCAAGCATTGGATGCCATTTGTCACCATTTGGTTTGAAACCATTGAGGTTCTCTGTATTAAATTGCTTCATATTGCCGATAATACCACCAATACCAAAGGGTGTATTAAACACCTCTTTCTTGGCAATATATATGGCTCTTATTCCGACATCAAAAGCTTGCTTGGCGACACTACGACCTAAAGCTTCTATAATATCTTGTTCTGGTTTGGAAATTGTAGGTAATTTTCCATATCCCGTTTCAGGATTTACCTCACCAGCGACCTTGGTCTTCGCGTCTCGAATAAGAATCCTGTTGATTTCATCTTCGGCAGCCTGTTTCCATGGATCATATTTCTTAAATAGATGTCCTGGTTTTCGCGCCTCTTTCTTGTGAGCACGAATCAGGAACTGAAACCAGACTTGTTGATTCGGCCCGACACTTCCCAACCATTCAATAAGTGGTAACAATGGATCTACCTTAAATTCTTCTTTCGGATCTTTGTCCAAACCATAATCAATATATGTCTTGATTGGGTATGCCAAACCATTCTCTTCACTCTTCTTGGTAAAGACGAATTCTGCACCGAAAACTTTCATGGTCTTAGGATCAAAGTGTGCCGACCTGGAATAATCATCAATCTCTTTTATTTCAATATTTGGAAACTGTGAATACAAAGCGGTCATTACTCCCTGTTTGCGCCTATCCTCGGTCCAGATTATGAATTTAACAGAGCCCTCAATGGATATAAGTTCAAGTGAATACCATGGCCTTGTCTCGCCTTTCCAAAATTGAGCGTATAGACTGCCGTCTGCTGTATTGTGAAGTGAATTCAATACAACTTCCATCGCTTGAGGAGATTTGAATGTATCTTTTGGGAGTTTTAGTTCAAGACAGGTATATTTCAATCCCAAAAATTGCTTGCCTTGAACATAGTCAACCCAAAGACCCCAGAAAACTACACATAAGAAAACAGCCAAGACTACAGGCGCTAGGGCGATTATGAATTGTATAGAGTTCGGCAATAAAGAACTATTGAACTGCTCAATCACCGACAGAACCGTCTGGTCTAGCGTCATGCGATAATTGTACCATTATCTGGTATTAGTAAAAAGTGCATTTTCATGCACTTTCCACTTTCTATTTAATTACGCTGGCAAATATTTACCACCCCTATCTCTCTTGAAATATTTTGGATTCTGTAGATTGACGACGATGGTGTTCTCCTTTACATAGCGTTCCTTCATAACCTTATCAATAACTTCTTCTTTGGTCAGAGGACCTCCTTTCTCCAAGACTGAACGGATGACATCGCGAACAACGCCTGGTGCATATCCCCATTCTGCCAAGGCATACAAACCACGGCCAACTAGAACAAACCTAGGATCCTTGATGAGTTCGTTGTGGGTAGTGGCGACATGGGCCTTCTTCTTGAACATGGCGGTTATCTGTTTTGCAACATCACGGAAATGTATAGGCGAACCATGTTTGCGAATAACTAGGAAAGCGTAATCTCTCATGCCCTTGGTCTTGATATTTGGTGAACGAGAAACTCCCCAATCGCCAAGCTGATTCTTGCCAATAACTTTGGAGATCTCCAACCAGCGTCTGACAACTTCTTGATTCTTGTATCTTTCAGAAACATCACCGAGATGATTTAGAAACTTACTGATCATTTCTGATTCAGGCAATAGGTCTTGATTGTTCAAACTAGCATAGAGTTTGTGCAGAGCATCTTCAACACTCTTGGAAAGCTCCTCATTGACATGCCAACGATGACGAAAATGGTCATCCTCTTTATTCTTACGGAAAGGCTCGCCCACAACCAAGAGGAAGAACACTTGATTCTGTAAACTCTTGTCTTTGGAAACATGTCCGAGGAAATCATCTTCTACCATGATGCCTCCCAAAGAATGCAAAAGGGTTTCAATCTCGGTAAAGACGGCTTTTTCTTGTTTGTATTCTTCTGACTTGCGTATGTTGGTGAGAGCGTAGTTCTCTATCTGACGAACTCTCTCGCGAGTGATGCCGTATATTTTGCCGATAGCATCTAGAGTCATACGCTTGGTGTCCTTGCCCAATCCATAGCGATAAACGATAACTTCACGGGCACGATCTGGCAGAGACAAAAGGAGCCTTTTGACTGTCTGCTTTGGCTTGAATGAAATATTTACTGTGGACATGTTTTTGATAATTTATATAAACTAAACTTGTACAATACTATATTTGTAGCACTATCTTGTATTTAAGTCAATCTTATGGGGATATTAGCTTTTTCCATCCCATATCAATAACCACACATTAACATCTTGAATGTAGAAGTGTCAATTTTTCAAAGAATTTTCCTAACCTAGAACAATACTCACCAATCTTCCCTTAACCACAATAACTTTCTTTATCTCTTTGCCATCAATCCACTTCTTCACTTCCGGTAAATCAAAAGCTTTTTTCTTCAATTCATCATCACTATTTTCGCTTTCCACAACAAATGAACCGCGGAGTTTACCGTTCACCTGAACCATTATTTTCTTCTCATCATCCACGATCATAGTCGGATCGTATGAGGGCCACTCAGAAGTATTGACAGAACCTTTGTTGCCCATCATAGACCACAGTTCTTCCGTAACATGTGGCGCAAATGGGGCCAATAATTTCAATAATATCTCATAAGTCTCTTTGTCTATGCTTTGTTGACCTTCAAATTCATTGACCATAATCATTAGTGTACTAATAGCAGTATTGAAACGCATGTTTTCAATGTCTTCAGTAACTTTCTTGATGGTTTTGTGAATTAAACGGTTGCGTCCATTGGAATCCTTGCCCAGTGGTACTCGCTCGGACATCTTCCATAATCTCTCAATGAAACGCCTTGCTCCAATAATACTAGAAGTATTCCATGTAATCTGCTGATCAAAAGGTCCCATAAACATCTCGTAGATGCGCAGGGTATCTGCACCATAAGTCTTGATAACATCATCGGGATTGATGACATTACCGAAACGCTTGGACATCTTCCTGCCATCTTCGCCCATGATGAGTCCAACATGCTGGAGTTTCTTGAATGGTTCTATAGTAGAAGTCACCCCTATGTCATGCAAGAACTTGTGCCAGAAACGCGCGTATATTAGATGGCGCGTGGCGTGTTCAGCACCACCGACATAGATATCAACTGGCGACCAATACTTTTCTTTTTTGACGTCCACTAATTGTTTTTTATTTTTCGGATCTTCATAACGCAGATAATACCAGGATGAACCAGCCCACTGTGGCATAGTATTGGTTTCGCGTTTAGCAGGGCCTTTGCAAACAGGACACTTCACATTAACCCACTCAGAGATGGCGGCAAGCGGTGATTCACCTGTTCCTGTAGGTTCATACGATTTCACTTCTGGCAATACGACTGGTAGATCTTTCTCTGGGACGGGAACGACTCCTTGCCCGGCAGGATCTTTGAGTGCACAGCTTTCACAGTGTATGAGTGGTATCGGTTCTCCCCAATAACGCTGACGAGAAAATACCCAATCGCGTATTTTGTATTTTGTCACCCATTTGCCACCAACAGACTCTGTTATTTCTTTTTTAATGGAATTGGAATCACGGCCGTTGAATTTGTCGGAATTTATGACCTTACCATTCGATAAGATTGGACCTTGTTTCTCAATACTGACTTCAACCATTTTATCAACTGTTTCGCTCGATACAGGTCTGGTCGATAAGGCTATCGTGTCAAATGGAACAATTACTGACTTAACTGCCAACCCAAACTTTTTCGCGAATGCCCAATCTCGCTCATCATGCGCCGGCACTGCCATGACCGCACCCGTACCATAATCCGCCAATACATAATCAGCGATCCAAACCGGCACTTCTTCATTGTTCGCTGGATTTATGGCTTTCACACCCTTCAATTCAACACCGGTCTTTTCTTTTTTAGCATCCGTACGCTCCATCTCACTTTCATTCTTTGCTCTATTAGTATAGTCCTCAACTTCTTTTTTGTTTTCGATGGTATTCAATAATTCAGCAATCAATTTATGTTCTGGCGCAAGCACAACATATGTAACACCAAACAATGTGTCTGGGCGAGTGGTAAAGACTTCGACAAAGTCATCCTTTTGACCCTGGATTCCCGGCACGCTTGCACGATTCTGCTGAATCGCCTTCGCGGGAATGACAAATCGAAACTTTATCAGCGCTCCTTCTGATTTCCCTATCCAATTCCTCTGCGCTTCTTTGATAGATTCAGGCCAGTCTAGGAAAGGTCGGGCCTCTGCAGAATCATGTCCCGTAGAACCATCTTTCAATTCTTTCAACCATACCGGTAATTCTGCACAAGTCATAATCTCTGAAATCATATCCTTCGGATCCATCCAGATAGTTTCGTGCATCTCTTTTTCTTCTTGTGCAACTTCACTGCGTTTATCCGAAACCAATTCAAACAGAATACCTGTGGTTATCGCCACCCTATTCTGATCCTTATGCGCCGCGAAATATTCCGCTTTGACCGGCTCGCCGAGAATCCTTGTGAACTTCAGATCTGAATATCCCGTTTCTTCCAAAACCTCTCTCTTTGCGGCTTCTATAATATCTTCGCCTTTTTCAACACCTCCCACGATGAATGTAATCCATGGAAACTTTTTCCATTTGAGACCGAGGAATTTACCCGTCTTGGGATCTCGCACGAGAGCGTGGATAGTACGCCTAGTTACTTCTTTTTTGCCGGGCCTCGGTGGCCATTTCTTGTCTATAATGTGTGGGAATGAGGAAGTATCTATCGCATCCAGATCATTCAATAGTTTTTCTGCATAATCGGTAATTTTCAAAACCCATTGCCTCATCGGCTTCTTCTCTACCGGCGTACCACAGCGTTCACAACGACCATCTTCTACATCTTCATTGGCGAGACCTGTTTTGCACGAAGGACACCAGTTGATGGGTTCGTAAGATTGATACGCCAGTCCTTTTTTGAATAATTGCAAGAATATCCATTGCGTCCATCTGTAATATTCTGGATCTGTAGTATTGATCTCGCGTGACCAATCATAATCAAGACCGATGATCTCTAACTGTTTTTTGAATCTGGCAACATTTTCCTTTACAGAATCTGCCGGGTTAGTCTTGGTCTTCAAAGCATAGTTCTCGGCTGGCAGACCAAAAGCGTCAAAACCCATAGGGTGAAGGACTGAATACCCTTTCATTCTGCGATATCTGGAAATAATATCCGTAGCGATATAGCCCTTGGGATGACCGACATGCAAACCTTCTCCAGATGGATATGGGAACATGTCTAGAACATAATATTTAGGTTTTTTGGAATCCTCCTTGCTCTTATAGAGTTTGGAAGCAGACCACTTCTTTTGCCACTTACTTTCTATATCGGCTGGATTATAAGGCGGGATCTGTTTGGCCTCTCTGATAACTTTCTTCATGTGGGAATAATAGCGCAAAATGTCTATGTATACAAAAGTCGGTAAGAAAAAAGGTCCACCGCCGGAGGAGGGCGTGGACCAGTTAAGCATGTTGCTATTCTTATTTTTTACGGTTACGCATAAACGGCAGCATGCAAATTTTGCCAATCGCCACCAAGACCTCCTTGGCGAAACCATTCACCGGCCCCCAGCACTCTGGCTGAGTATCCGACGGGGAGAGGCTGCGAGGAAACGAAATTCTCGCGGGATCTCCTTGATTGACTGACATTCCTTTCATAAAGAACTCCTTGTTAAGGGTTCAGGAACTAAAATCGCTACAGCACTATTATACCACACCATGTTGTACAATGCAAGTGCTGGGCTGGGATTGATAATAGCATACTTTCGTCAAATATTCACAAGGTTGACAATACTAAATTTAAATCTTGAAATTCGTATATAAAAATGCCCGACACTTTACATCGGGCATGTAGATACCACCTCACTCGAACTAACGACGACTGAAGAAATGCTCCAGCATTTCCCATTCAGGATTCCATTTGTAGTCATTGGTGGCACGGAGAGTCTGACCATTATTCAACATTACTTCACACCAGACTCCCACCAATGTCACATGGAAGATGATTCTCCGACAGAAATTAGATACAATGCAGTGCAAAAGAGAAGTCACGAGATCGTCAGCCTTCACACTGGCATGCTTTTTGATGGAATGAATGATAGTACCGAACGGGACTGTTTGATTCGCAATCGCACTGACTCCGAATTCCACCATTTCAAAAGTGAGATATTTTGTAGGATCATCATGAGTCTTCACTGATGTCATATCCGCGATTAGTATGTGTGATTGAATCAATCCTCCAGGGAGAATCTTGCAATGCACACCCAACGCTAGCTCATTGTGTATGATAATTCTACCGGCAGACACAATCACAGCCCCGGAATTTAAAGCTACAGACATATCCGTCAAGGCCCACTCCCAAGTACGCCTTCCCAGTTTTATGTTCTTCATTTATCTTCCCAGACTTTGACATATCGAGCGACTCGACGGTTCGACCATTGTTCTATTGGTAATGTTCAGAATCTATCCTAAAATTGCCATATTATTGTTTGTTTGTAAACCGCTTGACGATTTCAACACCTGTGTTAGAGTATTGTCAGACCTGATGATGAGGCTGGAGTAGGATGTTGACTCCAAGTACCTGGATCAGGCCGGACGCTGAAAAACCGTCGCCCTAGCATGATACTCAGCGATGAGGACACGGTTCCTGCAAGGAACTTTGGGCCCAGTGAACCAGAGATGGTTCGCAACACAGGTTACCCTATTTTGGTGACCCGTGAATATTTGCCGATTTGGACATCCACTTCGGCATTTTTTATTTTTTGAATTCTATTCGACAATCATCTTCTAAAGTGTTATTTTCTATCTGGGAGACGCCTCACTATGCAGGCCTCGTTGCAAATAAAACGTAGGTAGGTGTGACTCCTTTCGCGCGAAGTTCCGCGAAGGTTGGCCCACAAGATAGCCAAGCACCTATCATGGTTGCAACCCCCGTCCCAATGGATCCCCTAGGCTCCGGGACGGGGCTATTTTTATGCCTAAATTTTAAACTCTATCTCACTACCATCTTATTTTACTTGATTTTTTGCCGGTGCAGGTGTAATTTTATCTCGGACTAGGATCAAGCTCTCTCGCCACTTAAGAGATTGTGCGTGAACAAGATCAGACCTCATGTCAATCAAGTGATACGCATAGGAACCTGCCTAGCGCTTAGGGTATAGAAGTCAGAATAAACCTGTGACAACTTTAGAGTGTTTGATTCTGACGCCCTTCTGCCAGTAAGTCGGCTGTAGCGGCATCTTGATTCGGTGTCCACTGGGCTGGAGTAAAATCCGGCCCTTTAATTTACCTAAATCTTAAACTCTATCGCACCACCATCTTCATAAAATTTAAACCCCACCTCAGCTTTCGCTTGAAGATGGGGTTTTCGGTTCAGCGCGGGAGGATCGTAATCAGAACAATGGTGATAATCGTGACCCTTCCAACAACCATCAGGTCACGATTTTTTCGCCATCGTCCGATTGCATAAATTCCTAATCCAACTGCGCAGAACACTATGAACCTTGCTAGTGTCATAAAGTTCTCCTTTCGAGCTAGACAATACTAGTTAATTAACTGCTTGTCAATTTTCCTAAATTTTGAATTCTATAACACTACCATCTTCATTCAAACAGAAACCGCCATCATTGGACAGCGATTCCTGCTGGTGATGGCGGTGCTTTCACTCTATAATCTGCCAGTCAACTTCCAGTCGCAACTTCTTCCGAGGGTTGTTCTCGTTGAACCATTTCTCGGTGACATCGCTTGCAACCTTACCGACTGCTTCCGCTTTTGTTTCTCCTCGTCGGAGAGTAGCGGGCTTTCCCTTGACCTGGGCGTTAAAGCAGATGCTATCGTATCTACTGACAATAATTCGAATCATAATGTGCTTCCTTTCTTACACACAAGCTTAGCACAAGTAGTAGTACTTGTCAATACCTAAATCTTAAACTCAATCACTTCCCCGTCTTTGACCACATACTCCCTACCTTCAGTTCTCAATATCCCCTGTTCACGAGCGGCGGCATAGGAACCGACTTTCAATAGTTCTTCCCAGCCGATGACTTCAGCGCGGACAAACTTTTCCTTGAAATCACCATGGATAGCTGTACCAGCTTCAGGAGCAGTCCAACCTTTCTTGATAGTCCACGCACGAGATTCATCTTCACCAGTAGTAAAGTAGGTAATCAGACCAAGCATTTCATAACCCTTGCGTATGAGATCATCTACACCATCATCTTTGGAACCTAGACCTTCGCGCATCTCTTTCTTATCAGCGTCACTGAGATCTTTGAGTTCGTGTTCTACTCCCGCATCTACGATGACATAACCAGACTTGTTCTCTTTGAAAAACTTCTCCAAATTATCCCACCTTTCGTCCTTCTTCGCCTCGCCAGAGCCCATCAGGGCGGAGGCGGGCACCTCATTCAAATTCTTTGACCCCGCTTTTTTATTCAATACATACAAGAATGGCTTCGTGGTGATGAGACAGAGGCGTTTCAAGAAAGGTTGCTCGAATTCATTCACCTCCACAGTTGAAGCTAACTTTCCTGCTTGTAATATCGGCAATAATTTCTCCAAGAGACCCCATTCAATAATTGCCTCTTTCTTGCCAGCTTTGACTTCCTTACCTAGAGAATTTTTGCGCTTCGTCACTGTATCTAGATCAGCCATGACCAACTCTAGATTTATAACTTCTATATCATTCAGAGGATTGATCTTGCCTTCAACATGGATAATATTGTCATCTTCAAATATGCGCACTACCTGAGCGATGGCGTCAGTCTCGCGGATATGAGAGAGGAATTGATTGCCCAGACCTTCACCCTTGGAAGCACCCTTGACCAGACCGGCAATGTCCACGAATTCAACGGCCGCTGGAACAGTTTTGGCCGATTTGGAAAATGCGGATAATTTCCACAACCTTTCATCCGGCACAGCGACCACACCAACCGAAGGATCAATGGTGCAAAATGGATAGTTCTCGGCGGGCACACTCTTTTTCGTGAGTGCGTTGAATAATGTTGATTTGCCAACATTCGGGAGACCTACGATACCGATGGATAGGGACATGTTTTTTAGGATATATTCATCTTGTCTTCTAATCTTCTTATATTTGGGTTGTTTGTAAGGGATCTCATTTGAGAGATTGCGCTTTTATTCAACTTTAGCAACCGCTCTCCTTGAAGCATCCCCGCATGAATATACTCTGCGTTGAGATTTTCCAGATTAGCCAAACAGACAAGCTGTGAGACATCCGCATAATCTCTGATATTACCGTCTAATTTCGGATTTTTGTCACGCCACTCTTTTGCCGTTAAACCGAAAAGAGCTTTGTTGAGTATATCAGCTTCATTGGCATATATAATAGCAGAATCTTTTGCCGACAACTGTAACGGTAACATAATATGTTCTTCTATTGCATCAGTGTGAATCTTGTAATTAATCTTAGTGAGCATACGCTTCACATCCCAACCTAAGGCCAACCTTTCACTTTCTTCAACTTTCAGTCTTTGGAATTCTTTAATGAGATATAATTTGAATTCTGGAGAAATCCATGTGGCAAATTCAAAAGCTATGTCTTTGTGTGCAAAAGTGCCACCATATCTACCAGGTGACGATCTGAGACCAATTGCACCAGTTTTTTTGATCCACATTGATGAAGATAAGATAAACCCATTAGAACCAGCCTCATTCTTAATGTTACCGAATTCCGTAACATTAAAATTTGGATTAAACATCTGTTCCCACGAACCCATAAATTGTATGGTGTATTTATTAGACAACCAATGAGCTATGACAATACCGGTAGATTCGGTATCTTTGAATTTCGCCATATCAGTTAGCGAAATATAATCATCTCCATCTTTAGAGACATTTACAGCAATAATTTTATTTTGAACGAGTATTTTTTTCATGTTATTGAGTCAATTTGTCAACATTCGGGAGACCTACGATACCGATGGATAGGGACATCCAGTAAAGATAACTGATTAGATACCGAAAGTAAAATCCTATCACTTCTCTCCATGCCGTTTCAACCAAGAAATCATTTCTCAATAGGGACCACCGACCCAGGCTTTTTCTTCATTAACCAATACACGATCGGGAAGCCAATTAGTACCGAAAAAGTTAATATCCAAAACAAAGGATCTTTCGTGTTTATTCCACTACCGATGTAAGCTAAACCGATACTTCCTCCTACATGCCCGAAAATATTAGCAAATAAGAATAGTCGGAAATCCATCTTGGAAAGACCTGCTAGATAACTCAATTCGTCATCAGGAAATATTGGTAGATAGTACATGAAAAATAAGATCAGTGATTTATCGGAAACGTATCGATCGTATTTCTCTAGGGCTTTTTCTGATACGAAGCGTTCCGCGAATTTTCGGCCGAACAAACGGGCAATAAAGAAAGCAGCGAGATGGCCAATAATACGACCTATATAATTGAGAAGACCACCTAACCATGGACCATATAGGAATCCTCCAATAACACCAATACTATAGTGACTAATTGGTGTAATTATTACCTGAAGAGCTTGAATTGCGACAAATGCAAGCGGGGCCAACAAACCAAATGTCGAAATGCGATTGCGCCAACCTTCTTGACTAACCGAAAATCCTTCTGGATATGTTAATCCCCATGCAATTCCAAGAATAGGTATGATCGTAACAATCAACCAAAAAATTAACGTTACTTGTTTAGTGTATTTGTTCATTGATATAAGATGGATAGATATGAGTAAAATCAAGATTGGCATCCTTTAATTCTTGAAGAAAATCTGCAATTTCTTCCATCGAAGAATTTTTGCTTATTAGAGTATTAACTTTTCCTTTTACAGATAACATATATTGATGTAAATAATTAAAATACTGACTAATAACCGACTCTCTTCCAGTCACAATACGAACATCTTGTTGAATTTCTGTTAGTAAACCAGATATCTTGTTCAAGATATTGATTAAAATACCACCTCTTAATAAGCTCATGTAAACATTGGGCAATGTTACCTCTGAAGTATTCATATTTAAAAGCGCTTCGGTAATAGGATAGGTAAAATTTTTATCCACTAAATCACTCTTAATGTCAGCGAGATCATCACATAACTGAATAATAACCACGAGTTTACAGATCACCTGATGAAAACGTTCTGATTCCTCATCATTTAATATATCATGAGCCAAAATTAGTGATGGTAACGAAAATAGAGAAGTTTTTTTCCAGAGATCCTTAATTTCTTGTTCTGAATATTTCTGGATTCGATTATGATGGTTTTCAATTTCCAATATATTATGTTTAGAGACGGACACCAAAGACCGTTCCATCTCTTTATGTAACCATTCTCTCTTGGCTACCGTTTCAAAACCAATCAACATCCGTTGAAATGTGAGTGGCGAACTTAATAAGTATTCATTCCTAGTCTTTTCTTCCAAATTTTTGGACTCATCAAGCAATTGATCTTGCAAAATTACAAAAACCCGACCAAAAAGATAAGAAACGCCTAATTCTTTAATGAATTTATCATCTTCAATATTGAGAATATCAGACAAGAGCGGAATATATAAGTTTCCGAAAAATCTATCGACCCCCAAGAGATATCTTTCATCAAAATGATTAAGGGCTTTAGTAATATCTAATCTTTTGGATTCACTCTTAAATACCCTTACTGTGTGTGTAGCGAAATTTTTGATTTTCGATAGCCTCATATCGATACTTTATCACGGATTCAAGACATTCAACAACGAGTTAATTATATATAAAACATCAAAATCTATAGTGTACTTTTTCGCGCATATTTTGAGATTTTTCTCAATGGCTTTTGACGGTCTCTACTCTTATCAAAAATACTTGTAACAAGGGACTCATACAGTTTCACCAACTTTTCTGCAATAACACTACCAGAAAATTGACGAGATGTTTTTATCGCCTCTGCGGATAATCGTTCACGAAGTTTCGTGTCTTTGAGAAGTAATTCAACTTTTTCAAATGCTTCATCCTGCGACGACACAAGGAACCCGTTTTTCCCATTATGGATAATCTCCGGCGCTACACCTACTTGATAGATTACAGGTATCAATCCTTGGGACATCCCTTCGATCAGACTTAGAGAAAATCCTTCGTAGCGAGAAGGGATAAAGAGGATGTTCCCTCGAAGATTCGTCATGAGACTAGGAAGGTTATCTTTTTTGGTATTTACAAATACAGCATGATTTGGAATCTTTGTACGAAACCACCCCACGAGAGATCTATTAGTCGTCATACAAAAAGTGGTTTTCTTTACCTGAGGAAATCTTTGATACAGATGAATAAGACGATCCAGACCCTTTAGTTTGAAGGTGAAAGCATCACCCCCAAGTCTGCCGAGAAAAACAATCCCCGGTTCAGGAGAAAACGGCGCGGGCTTTCTATCAAACCAATAATCTTCAATTGCATTATGTATCACCGTAATTTTTTCTTCTTTGACCCCCGAAGCAAGTAGTTCTCGCTTTACTTTTTCGGAAGTTGCAATAACTGCTGTGACTCTAGACGCTACATATTCTTCAATATCAGCAATGTCGCGCATTGGCCGTCTCGTCTTTAGATTTACCTCGCTGATTACCCTGTCTCTCTTTAACCCATACCAAATCTTACGAGTCTCATTTGTGAGATCTTTTGCTAGGGGTGTGGATGTGAGAAACCCTCGTGTAGTTGAACCGAAATGACTTACAACCGGCACAGGGTATGCTAAAAATGGCAATGGCGTATATGTCGTACCTTGAATGATGTTGAATTTTAGGATTTCTTTACGTCTCTCTAACAAGGAATAAAAGAAAAGGATACTTTTCAATCCACCCAGATGAACGGGGGTATTCAAAAGAGACATTCGAGGGTAGAAATTTTTTATCTCTGCCCCATCTTCTTCAAGTTTAGATGCCATAAGATCATTGATATAATGTGCACCTGTGCCAAGTTTCTTCTCATTATGTATAAAAGCTATTTTCATATATTAAATATACAAAGAATAAAAGATAATCAATTAAGCACTGGGAGTTCCTACACACTCTTCCCTGCCACATATCCCGTAGTCCAGCATAACTGCAGAGAAAAACCTCCCGAAGGGCGTGTGATATTCAAGAGGTCGCCCGTAACATAGAGATTCGGGTGCAGGCGAGATTGCATTGTCCTCATATCTATCTCTTCCAAGATAACACCACCGTCAGATACCACCGCTCGATCAAAACCCATCAAACCAGTGATAGTCAGTGGCAAAGCCTTCAATAGATCTACAATCTTGCGGCGATCTTCTCTAGAAACACTGTGAACTTTCTCATTCAAATCCATCTTGGCCAACAAAATCAGAAGTGCAGGAGTCAGACCATGAGGCGATATTTCTGGCAGAACATTCTTCAATGCTTTATTTTTATTCTTATCAAATGTCTTGAGGATATCTTTCTCCAGAGATCCGATCTCCGTGTCGGGATAGGCATCGATCTTCGCAGTGACAACTCCACCCTTCAAGAGATCCTTTACTTGTCTGGCACTATTCAATATTAGAGGTCCCGACAAACCAAAATGAGTGAAGAGAACTTTGCCGAGTTTACTAAATTTCCTCACACCATCTAGGAAGAAAGTTATCTTCATGAATGAAAGAGAAACACCCGAGAGTTCTTTCACCCATCTCTCGCGCACAGACAAAGGAACGATGTCGGGCGATGATTCCTTAACTTTATGACCCAATTCCTTGAGCCAAGAGAAGCCATCACCCGTTGATCCTAGCTCTGGATGTGAGAGACCTCCTGTTGCCAAGATCAGTGACTTTGAATAGAATCGCTCCTTCCCCGCTATCACACCCGTTATCTTTCCAGAATCTCGGAGAATACCGCTGACTCGTATACCAGTCTTCACCACCACATTATTCTCGCGTATGAATTTCTCCATAACATTAAATACATCCACAGCCTTTTGACTGGCTGGAAAAACTCTCTTCCTCGCTTCAACGACTAGTGGCAGATTGCGCTTCTCAAAGAAAGTAAAAGTATCTTTGACTCCAAATTTAGAAAATGAAGAATACAAGAAATCTTTTGCTGGACCATAATTACGGAAGAAAACCTCGCGATTCTCCTCGGCATTGGTGATATTACAACGACCACCTCCGGTAGCTTTTAGTTTATCGCCCAGACGATCATTCTTCTCTAAAAGTAATACCTTGAATCCTCGTTCACCTGCATAACCAGCCGCCATCATACCAGACGGCCCTCCGCCGATCACAATGACATCATAATTATTTGTAGGGGTATTATTTTCCATCTTTTATTCCACCTCCTTCGTCCCCACCACATATTTCTTCAATGGAATATTCTTGATCCCATCCGAAATCGCTGTTATGAACTTCCATGAAGCCATAATCTCGCTAGTAGAGGCGAACAGAGTCTGATCCCCGACGAAAGAATCATAGATGAGGCGTTCGTAATCATTCGGAATGACCGAGAACGAAGATGTGGATGCATAACTGAATCTCAGTGTCTTGGGTTCAACATGGAAGTCAAATCCTGGCGTCTTCACGAAGAATTTTATCTTTATCCCTTCATCGGGCTGTATACGGAAAGTCAGGATATTTTCTCCACCATGCTCATTGTCGTTTTTGAAATAAACATCTATCTCTGTCTTGTTTTCTGCCAGAGATTTGCCGCTTTCTAGATAGAAAGGAACGTTCTTCCAACGAACAGAATCTACATGAGCTTCTATACGGAAATATGTTTCCGTCTGAGATGTTGGTGACACTCCAGGCTCCTTGGTATAACCTTCATATTGACCGCGAACAACATATTTCTGTAGGAAACGAGGAGAATATGTACGGAGTTTGCCAAGCAACTTTGTACGCTCGAAGCGGACATCGTTGGAAGAGAAAGTCTCTGGTTTTTCCATAGCAATCAGAGCTAACATCATCAAGATATGATTTTGTCCCACATCTTTGATCGCCCCGACTGGATCATAGAAAGCACCACGACCTTCCATGCCCGATTTCTCAAAAAGTTTAATATGAACTTTGTCTATAAATTTACTATTCCAGACAGGTTCAAAGATAGAATTACTGAAACGAAAAGCGATGATATTCTGGAGGGCTTCTTTGGCTAAATAATGGTCAATACGAAAAATCTGTTCTTCTTTGAAAAGTCTACCCAGAAGTTTGTCTAGGGAACGGGCTGTTGTAATATCATTACCAAATGGTTTTTCTATGAGCACTCTAGTCCAACCACTCTTGTCATCACAAGGCAGAGTCAGCCCCGATTCTGCCAGATTGGTCAAGATACCTTCATAGAGGTTTGGTGGTACAGAAAGATGAAAAAGTTTATTGGAACACTGGCCCCAACGCTCATCCATGAATTTCAAGCGTTCCGTGAGTCGTGTATATGATGATGTCATATCAAAATATCCTTGTTCATAAGAAATATGATCAAGAAAATGTTTGACATCTTCTTCTTTGAATTGACCTGGACGAATATTCATCTTGGATCTGATGAATTCCCGAAACTCATCTCTAGTGAATGAACGGCGTGAGAAACCGATGATGGCGAAGCGTGGCGGGAGAACTCTCTTGGAATATAGAGTGAGGAGTGCAGGCAGAAGTTTGCGTGAAGCGAGATCGCCGGTAATACCGAGTATGACGAAAATAGTCGGGTGCAAAAGTGGTGCATCTGACTTCGAAACTTCAACCTTTTCCGGTATTGCTTGCATTTGGCTATTATACTCTATATTTAGAATGTTTCTCCCCAATCAGTCCACTTCGGAAACAAGTTACCGGCTATATAGACGCATGGCAGAATAATGATGCCACAAAGTACCCAGAGGACAAATTTGAGAGCTTTAGGAACAATCTCCTTGATAACTTCAAATATACCCTTCCAGACTTCTAGGAGTTCTCCGAACATTTCAGACGCTGTCTCCATATAGAGAGGATACTAGCGTATGTGGTCAATGGTTGCAATTAGTGGTTGGCTCGCTAGTGGTATTCGCAAATGTTTGTGGTGGTGCCATTATATAGATGCAGTAAGAATAAGATTGGTGAAGAAGACTTTTCATCACTTTGGCTCGAATACTAAGATGAAGAACGAGCGATATATTGCACTGACGGGTGAAGTTCGTAAAATGCCAAAAGCCTTAATTTTTCATTTAAAAAAACACAAATAAAAAAAGGACTCAGTCTTTTGCACCAAGTCCTTCGTGATCAAGGTTCCAACATGAAACTATGGGGAACTTGGCTGATCTTACCTCGATCCAACTCAAACTCGAGTGCGAGGTCGTATAGTTTCGTTCGTACTTTCTCGGTTGTCATACCAGCCACGCAAAGCTGGGTACAATTCCTAAAGAATGAGTCGCGAACTTTTTCCATGAATCTGGGATCATCACCGCAATCAGTCTGACTGAATTGTGGGTCTATCTGATTCAAGGTTTCCCAACTCGGAGAGCCCGGAGCAACGACATGAACCCAACCGTTGACATAGGCAATTACATCAGCATAATGCTTGACGAGCCAATGTCTGAAGGTTAGCCATTTTTTGAGGTCGTCCCAAGTTTGATTTTCAAGTCCAAGCACAAATCCTAGATTGATTGATAGTCCATACGCCCGACAGTTTTTAAGTGTCTGTACAAGCGGATGTCTATCTGATGGCTCGGGTGTAAATCCGGATTTTCCATCAGCTCCAATGTAGATCCATCTGACACCAATGTCCCGAAGCATTCGTGCTTGGTCATTACTCATCACGTTCCACGCATATACTCGTTGACCTATCTTGGCATCTGACTGCATGGCATCGATAAACCATCCCGGACGAGAGTTCCAAACTTTTTTAATAAACTCCTTGTTACTACCCATGTCATCGTTCGTCTGATAGACACGGATAGCTGGTGCCCCTGTCCATGGAATGGACATGGCATATTCATAAGCTTGTCTCATACTCTCCCAGAATTGAGAACCACTGACTGCATCGAATTTGCTAGTTATCGTGCAGTATTCGCAGGCTTTTTTACCACTACGCAAGCGAGATGTTCGGTAGGTGCATCCGAGAAGTACTTCTGGACCTACCAATGTCCTACCAACAATAGAACCGTCAACGGTATCCATGCCACTATGATGCATTGGTGTCTGGGCAAGTAATCGCCAATAATGTCGCGGATCGTGAACTTCAAGTGGTGGTGATGGGTAAGGAAATGTTCCTAGATCCATACTCTCTGGCAATGTCTTTTCAACCTGACTACCGTTCCAGTAATAGAGATTGGGAACATACTTAATCGGAGTTCTTTCTGGATCAAGTAAATGATTTACGAAAGCGGGGGCCGTAACTTTACCGTCACCATAACAAACATTGCTTTGTCGTCTGGCGGCAGCGATTCTGGGAATCGGGCTACCTTCAATGTTGAAGTGATAACCACCAGCAAGCACTGGGATGTTTTTGTTAGAAGCCCACTCACAAAGTCTTACTCCCATCGGCCAATATCCACTAACTGGTACACTGAGTAATAGGACTTCCGTGTTAACCTGTTCAAGTCTTTGGATCACCTCTTCAATACCGAGTATGGCCATGTCAAACAAATGACATTGCACACTTTCTCCCAATTCTCTCCTTACGGCATCAATGACAGTAAGTGCGGCGAATGGAGAAAACGATATGTTGTGTCCGTGTTCCCGAAGGCCCACTGACACGCAACTGACAACGAGCTTTTGGTTCATGATTTTCCTTTCTTCTAGTCAATACTAAAACATAAATTATAATAGTTTGCAAATATTCTTTCAAAGTAATTATATTATTCGCACCAAGTGGTACGCGGTCGCGGTAGAGAAAGCGCGTGGATGTCCGCTTCTTACAACAGCTTGGCGCGCCACTGATGACATTGACCACTATGTGTATTTCCTATATCCTTTTAATAGATATGAAGACAAACCTTATATACGCCACATCAAATCCCGGCAAGATCATTGAGATCGGTCGGCATTTCGGTTTTCATGGGCTGACGGTGTCAAAACTATCAGATTTTACCGATATTAGTCTTGAACCGAAAGAGACTGGTACAACCCTCGGTGAAAATGCCCTTATCAAAGCCAAGGCTTACGCGGAAGTCTTGTCAAAACTTCCAACTATTTCCGGCGAACAGTTTATCGTTATCTCCGATGATACCGGTATCTTTATCGATGGTTTAAATGGAGAGCCAGGCATTCGTGTTCGCCGTTGGAAAGGCTACAAAATGACGGACGAAGAAATAATTTATCATACGCTTGAATCTATGAGTAATCTTTCCAGTGAAGGTCGCAGAGCGACATTCCGGACTGTATTATGCGCGGTTCTAGTGGATGAAAATGGTGTAATCAAGAATCCTATTACTGTGGAAGGATCTCTTGAGGGACGAATTCTGGAAAAAGATGCCCCTCAACGAATAATTGGATTCCCATTTGAGTCTCTGTTTTTCGTCGATGAATACAACATGCTCCTCGGTGATCTACATCGCTTGCCAGATGACCAGAAACATCGTGGCCTCTTTAATCATCGCGAGCGAGCCCTTGAAAAAATCGTCCCTATTATTAAGAAGCTTATAGGTAAATAAGACATTACTCTACAGTATTTTGCAAGTCACCTAGAGTTTCGGGTGACTTTTTTGTTATCCTCAATATCTCAGTATCAATCTGTAACATACTTTACATACTCAAGTTGAATACGAGCGATTTCGTTTTCATCAAGATGTCCTATTTTCTCCCGCAAAAGGCTTATATCAGCAGCAAACGACTGTGAAAGAAGCACGAAGGAAATCATAGTCAATCCATTATGTTCTGTAGGTAATATTTCCAGCACATATTTTTGATGGGCTTTCTTTTGAACAGATGTACACGGAGCAACAGTGACAGTTTCACCGGTCACTTGGGTGACTACAACATGTGGGCGAATTCCTTTTTGCATATGCCCAATAGCATTTGCATTATCGATAAGCCACACATCGCCTTTTTGAATATTTTTATGTCTTATTTTTTGCATGAAGAATTAACTGCTGTTGTAGAGCGATTTCATTCCAGAATTTAGATTCACTTATGATTCGGCGTGATTTATCATAAATAGACTTCAAAAGTGATTTTTTTGGTTTGATCTTTATGTCTTTCATAAAGATAGAGTAGCACAAAAAGGGTTTATTTGCACCGGACAAAATCAAATAAAATTATAACCCTTTGTTTACATCGTTTTGGGGAGATTTATTTGGGTGGACCCGAGCGGACTCGAACCGCTTGCCTCCTCATTGCAAATGAGGCGCTCTACCAGATGAGCTACGGGCCCAATTTAAATTTCTTCTCTGGATTGACCGTTTTTTAGGTGCTTATCTGAAACGCTACAGATAAGCTACGGGCCTAGGATACCAGAACAATCAGCATACACGAAACTTCTGTTTTTTTCCACACCATGGGCAAAACCATGTTTTATTCTTCGGAGCATCTCCAATCGTCCACCATTTATCGCAAATACCGCAACGGAAGTGATAGATCTCCTCCGGCGAAATCAATCCTTCGCGTAAACCTCTTAATATCTTCTTGCTCATGTTATTTTTCCCACTATTAACATATTTGCGATATTATAACACCAAAAATAGGTTTGAAATGCCAAAGGGCCCTGAATCGACAACATATTAAGGCCTGATCACTGCGATGTTGTTGACGCACATCGCAAAGTGTTGACTAATATAGTGAAATGTGCTAGGTTTCAGACAGCATAGATCATTGATATCATTTAAGATTCGTCATAGCAGAAAGTTGCTCATTTTGGGCAATTCCCTGCTATGACGAAACCATGTTGGCCAAGTCCTCTAGCAGTAACCATAAAGCTGATCCGGAGTATACCGCGGGGTATAACTATGGGGAGGCTAGAAAGGTCATATGTCCCAACAAAAGCAATCGGAATCCAGAGCTGCATTCTGGAAACAGATCGGACAATTTGTGTCCATCTTGGTGCAACTGTTCACACACATTACGTCAGTCTTCAAATTGATGAGGGTGGGTCCGGAGATTCTTGAGTGGATCACCGGAGACGGCAAGGAGGTCTTCGAAAAGGAGTTCCTCATGCCGCTCGCCCTTCGTTTTGGAAACGACGACTGTCGCATGATGGTTGATCTCGATGCGACACCTGATTGGAGAGCAACGGAATCTGAACCAGGTAAGCCTGTCCGACGGCACCATCGCGGCGGTACAGTTCTTCTTGAGCGCAGAGGTGATGACCTGTACGCTGACGGAAAAAAGTTGGTCCTCTACTTCTCACCCCGTCAAAAGGCCGAGGAAGACATCACCCACGAAGAACTAGACAGGGAATTGCGTGGGCGGAAGTTGCCCAACGTCAATCTGATCTATGCGCTATTCGATAATAGGCATATGATCCCCGAGCCGTGGACGAAGATTGAGTTCATCTATTGTTTTGGAACATTGTGGCATCAAGGGGTCTCGGAGAAGGATGAGACGGCTAAGTTCTGCCATCTCGTCTTTTGGCCAGGTGAAAAAGAGCGTTACTGGACGATTGATACCGACTACTTCCATAACTCTCCTGGCCAGTACCCGGTGTTGGTCTTCGAAGAGTAGTCGCCTGAGCAATAAACAAAACGCTCTGAAGATATGCGTATAACTTCACCCCAGACAATTCGGTCTGGGGTTTACTGTTTATATAATATGATTCCAAACCTCGTCTATATCTTTGTTTTTGTTCCAAATGTCAGTAATTTTGTTCCTTAATTCTTGATGTTGCGGGTAGCCTTTATCAATTTCACCACCCATTAACAACGAACATTCAATATTCAATAGTACGGTCAGTGCTTCCTTTACATCATTATATTTTTCCATACCGATTTTGCGCTCCATTTCCCGGCCAAATTTATGCCATGTATAAAAATGCCAGAGTTCGTGCATCGCTATAGCATTCACGTTAGTTTTCCTAGCTGATACATAAAAATATTTTTCATCAAACCTGTAAGGAAATCGTCCTGTAATCGTGAGGTAAGCACTTATTATATCTATTATGCTTACACAGAAAACTCGCTCGGCACACTTTTCGAATCTCTCACTTATCATATCCCAGTTCCCTTGAATAACTAAAGCATCTCTTTGTGGGTCTAACTTGTTATCACGAATAAAGTTACGGACAAATTCTCTAACCATTTCTCTATTACCCAGATCTGAAGTATGGGCCAGCAAAGCTTCGTATGTTTTTGTCTTACTCCTAGGTTGATTTTGTGATCCACCACCTATCGAGAGAAGACAGTCAATATCCTTATCTTCGTTGTATAAGAAATTTACCTTCATTGTGGGCTGTCTTTAACATAACTTAGTAATTAATTCTTCTCCATACTATTTCCTCCCCAACACCAGCCCTATCACATGCCCCACCAATTCGTGTGTATCACTACCAACCGCCCTCAAAGCCTTTGGCATGAGCGATTCTTCTGTCAGACCTGGCAGAGTATTCACTTCCAAAGCATAAACACCGCGGCGTGGATGAACGATGAAGTCCGATCTTGAGTAATGTTTCAAACCAAGTACTCGGTGAATACTCTTCGCCAGTTCTTCTATAGCTTGTTTGATATCATCTGGAAATGTGGCTGGAACTATCTCGCGAGATTTGCCGGCATACTTGGCTTCGTAGTCAAAGAAATGACTGTCTGGGCGAATCTCAATCGGAGGCAAAGCATATAGTTCTTGACCACGGAATCCTTCTACAACACCGCAGCTTGCTTCAACTCCTGGAATGAACTCCTCAATCATCACTGTATCCGAATGCATGGCTGCCTCACGCAAAGCTTCTGGTAATTGATCATATGAACGGATGAGATAGACGCCTACGGAAGAACCGCTGGAAACAGGTTTCACTATAGCTGGAAGGAGGAATGATTCAAATAGATTTTTAACTATTCCTTCAAGATTGAGAGCGATATCTTCTGAATTGAATTCTCTGAAGTATGGAGATTTGATACCATGATCTTTGAAGACTTTTTTCGAAAGGACTTTATTCATACCCACAGCTGAACTCAGAGAACCAGAACCTGTAAAAGGGATGCCATGAGTTTCAAGAAATGATTGTATCTTGCCATCTTCACCATAATTGCCATGTAGAGCATTCCAAGCCAGATCTATCCTGTGAGATATGTTGTGCGGAGCAGTCTCAATCCCATCGAAATGCCAGATACCAGAACGGTCTATGAAGATATCATGCGGCGTGTATTGATCTGCAAAATTATTTCTGAGAGTCTTCAAAACCGTAGCACCAGAAAGCAAAGATACTTCATATTCATTTGAAGGTCCGCCACGAAGTATGCCTATGCGAGGAAGATGAAACATTTGGGTATAGTATAGCGCCAAGTGAGGATTCATGAAAGCGGTGTATTGTCATTCCCGCGAAGGCGGGAATCCAGTGTGTAAAAATAATGTCATTGGTATGACATGGATCCCCGCCTTCGCGGGGATGACAAGCGGGCGAAGTTGACACCAAGTATATTGTCGTGCTACAGTGCTATTAGAGAGTAGAAGAACAATACAAACAAAAGGTCCACGAAAGGAGGACCTGAATATGCAAATACTGATACATGATGAAGTTCCACCTGCGTTCAGAGAGCAGTTTGAAGAGCAGGCCGCAAGGCTCTACAAGTTGGGTCTAATCGGGTACGATGATATGGGGGATCTCTATCCTCTCCTCAAGCTAGTCCCGAAGAATTCGGGAGAGAACGGCCAAATTCCGTTCCTGATCGTGCCACAGAATCCCAACCTCACACTCCTTCAACGGATGATGCGTATCTCGCTTAACGACAAAACCGGCACGACGGACATACGAGATGCTCTGCTAAAAAATACCACGGAGCTCCCTGGGTGTTATCTAGCAGTTGGTGTGGATATCGGCTTCGACATGAGAGGCAAGAAACCCTCTGTCTGTTTGCGAGAATTCGCTGAGAAATGTCGCTTCGGTGCGCTGGCCATTGAAGGGATCACACTGGCGACCCTTCTCCCCGAACTGCTGGAATCTCATTCCATGGACCTCCCCGGCTCAACCTACGATCAGAAGGGCGTGGTCTGTCTCGAGGAAAACATCAAGGACGGACCCACACTTTTCATGCACCATGGATGCGACGAGGACGAAAAGATCGGCTCCGCATCATGCGAGATGCGGATCTGTATGGATAATGGAACGATCCAGATCTTCATTCTCGGTCGTGGCAAATTGATAGACTTGATGGCGCACACTCACCGGTTCCCTGAGCAGTTGGCACTCTCTTGCTAAACAAGTTTCGAACAACAGGGCCTGCCTCACGGTGGGCTCTTTTTTATTGAGAATTTCAAATCCGCGACCTTCTCTTCCTATGATACGCAATAGTGAATCTGTGACATTCAGCATTGAGAGCAACGATCTCTTTTTTATTTTTATTAATAACTTCAATAGGACCTATCAATCTATCTGCTCTATGTTTATCGTCTTTCGTAACCGCCACAACAGGTATATTTATTCTGCGAACTTGTAATACTGATTCCGCAGCCTTTTTCTGTATTTCATTACCATCCACCACTATCAGATCAGGATACGGCCATTCGGAATGATTTAACCTCCTTGAAATCATCTCTACCAATCCAGCAACATCATTATTAGTCTCTCGCGAGATTTTGAATTTGCGATATTGATGTGGTGTGAATTCTCCGTTTTCTGAAACAGTCATACCTCCGACAACATTTGTGCCTGAAATATGTGCGATATCATAAGCTTCAATACGATATTGTTTGCGATACTCGTCGGGTTTATTACTTCCAGCCTTTATTAAAGCAATATCATTCACATGATCTATGGCATACAAAAGTTTTTTATTTTTCAGGGCTTCTTCAAATAACATCCTCTCTGCATTTTCATTCATTTCATCTTCTATGAGCTTGCGCACCGCCTGGCTCTTTCCTTCGAAGAAAAGTGTTAAATATTTAATTGTCCTTAAATACTTTTTTCTATCTTCATCTGTATCAGCTTCTGGAGAACGCTTGATGGCTCTGTAGAAAGCTTCGTGCCGAAGGTCGTGAGACTTTTTATCTTTGAATGGGAATAGTCGGCGTAAAATCTTCAAAGCCTCCTTGATCAAACCGCTTTCATTGAATGGGCCAAAACATTCTCTGACCTTATAGGTCAAAGTATTATCTTTTGACTGCTGGTTGAAATCTCTGACTCTAACTAGGAAAACCCGTGGCCAATCCTCATCCGTGATGATGACATATTGCGAACTCTTATCATCACGATCATCTACATTATATATAGGTTGATACTTCTTTATCTCAGCCGATTCCAATATCACCGCCTCCAAGACCGAAGGAGTTTCTTGCCAGGTCAGGTATTTCGCCTTCGTAACCATATCCACAATCCTCGGCCCTCTAGTTTCTATGAGATCATTGGAAAAATAGCTCTTCACCCTATCTCGCAGTGAAGTAGCGCGCCCGATGTAAAGTGGGCGTTTCTGATAGTCCCTGAATATATAAATACCGGGATTATCGGGTAATTTCAGCTTTGTGGCTTGTTGACGATTCATATAATTGATAGTAGCATAAAGTATAGAAAGGGGGATATATGCCTAGTACAAAATACAATAAAGATACCTCCAATGGTCCCTTTTGGGGCTTGGTTGGAGACGTTTGTTCTGTCATAGTGATAGCCCTCATCTTCTTCTTTGGGGGACTGTATGCGATCTACAAATTAGTACGATTGCTGTTCCGTTGATTTATGACCCCGCACTGTCACCGCCCTAAGCATAAGCTGAAGGACGGTTTTTTATTTTTTTAAAACCTTTTTCAAATACTGCCCTGTATAACTTTTTTCGTTCTTTGCAATATCCTCTGGAGTTCCTCTAGCCACAATCTTACCTCCCCGTTCTCCCCCTTCAGGACCAATATCGATCACATAGTCAGCATTTTTAATGAGATCCAGATTGTGCTCAATAACTACAACTGTATTCCCCTTATCCACCAGCTTTTGCAAAATATCAATGAGTTTCTTCACATCTTCATAATGTAGACCTACTGTTGGTTCATCAAGTAGATATATAGTCTTCTGCAGATGTGCTCTGTATAATTCAGAAGAAATCTTCACGCGCTGTGCTTCTCCACCGGAAAGGGTCGTGGCAGACTGTCCCAACTTCACATAACCCAGAC
>CAZHHB010000007.1:0-40336 GCA_964532285.1 uncultured Candidatus Saccharibacteria bacterium
GGAATCAACTTCCTTTTTCCAATGCAAGTGGTGCGAAGCTATTGAATACTAAACGCACAGTCGACCGCACCCTTAACATTGTTTCCTCACTCACTCGCACTCCACTCATCACATATCGGAATTTTCACAAATGATGTCTTCCAAGGCTTCAGCCATCATTTGGAAAATTCAACGATATGTTCTTCGCGGATTATGCTCGCTCGTGGATAAACAATGTTAAGGGTGCGGCCAGACACAATCACAACAAACTTTCGGGATTAATTTTAATCGAAACTTCCGGCGGCAAAGCACGCAGTTTAGTCACGAGTTCTGCATTTGGCCATGCTTTCGATTCCATCTTCAATAACCCATGAATCAACGAACGACCACGGACTGTTGCGGTGAATGCCGGAAAGACATCAAGTTCGCGCGGCTCTAATATTTTCTGTATCTCCGCCATTTTGACGGCTATGGCATCTTTCTTTCCTTCAATGGTTATCTTTATCAGATTTGAATGTGGCGGATAAGAGAAGGTCTCTCTTTCATCTACGGTCATGCGATAAAAATCGGACAGATTACCTTTGAGTCCATATTCAAATACTTTTTCTTCCGGTTTTCTGGTTTGCACCAGTATATTTTGCGTGGCTTGAGCGCGCAGGCGCACCAGAGTATACATGATTTTTTCTTGTATGCGAAAATCCGGCAGAGAAAATAGAGAATCCAACGATACGATGGCGATCCTTTCTATCCTGTCAGTCAGATGGATTGATGCCAGTTCTGTGCCCAGCAAGATACTTCCTGGCTTGGCTTTGAATCCCGCCAAGACTTCATCAATTTGTTTCGTTGTTTTGGTGGTATCCGAGTCTATCTTGAATAGATCTATGTCTGGAAAGCGTGAGCGGATCTCTTCCGCCACGCGATCTATGCCTATGCCGAGAGGGGTCAGCCTCCATCCGCCGCAGTTTGAGCAGGATTCATCGGCGTTGCGTATTTCTCCACATTTGTGACACATGAAGAAATTCTTGCCGGTTTCTCCTCTTGTGTGCAGAACGATCGGGGCAGAGCAATTGTTGCAGGTGACTATCGTCTCACAATCATCACATACCGTCATCGTTGCCAAACCGCGTCGTAAGGCCAAGATGAACATGTGAGTACTTTCTTCACGATTCAGTTTGATCAGGTTTTCCAATTCTGGTGAAAGGACACGGAAACGCGAATCCACTATATTGGAGGTTTCAACTTCTTCTACTTTCAACTCTTCGAGCCTGAGGCTCTCAGAGCCGAATGGCTTTAAACTTTCAACTTTTAACTTCTTTGTCATACTCACCAGCATATCTTTTGCTGTAGAAATGGATCGCCACTTGAATGTTGGATCAGCTATTATCTCCTCCTTTTCTATTCTATATAATGTTTCTGTGCGGAGCAGACTATCAGCCAGATATACTATCTGACGGCTTCTTCGACCTATCGTCTCTAGGGCATGCCTGATATCCAAATACGGCATCTTTGGTGAAATCCAGCCCCGGCTATTTTCGCGCTCTATTATCAAGGTGCCAACATCGCCTCTGGGTAACACAGGAAATGATCCAGTCAGGATGACAACTATCGGATGATCTGTCTCTGCTATCGTCGTCCATGTATCAACTATCTTTTTATTTGTCAGGTTTCCATTCAGTTTGAATATATATCCCTCAATACCTTTCTCCAGAGCATTGAATATGTTCTCGGAATCTTCTATCGTCGGTGCGTATATGGCGATAGATTTGCGGCGAGCGAACTCTTGTCTGACAAGACTCCTCCATGAGCTCATGCGATCCAAGTCATCGCCCTGAACGGCTATCACTTTGGCGGTCTCATGATAAGGATCGAGGACCTTCTTCGGAACTTTTGTCTTGTTCAATTCGAGATCGGCCTGGATTGGCAATGGGGGTAGAATCTTGTGGGCATTCTCAAGCAGAGAATCAGAAATCATAGCATCAATGATCGAGCCGATAGTCGTAGCATAATAGTCTGCCAGTTCGCGGCAGGCCTCCATGAATGTTTCAGGGAAGAACATCGTTGCTTTCACTTTGGAAAGTTTGCGAATCTCAAATGGAGCATTCTTGATATCCATCTTTATCTTGTCGGCATTTTCGGAACGAGTAACTATGCCATAAATACTTTTTGAGCGCAGAGGAACAGAGACAATGGCTCCCATGGGAATTTCAGAAGCAGTGAAATAGGATAGTTCCGAGGCAATCTTTGAACGAGACAGGGGAATGACGGAGATGATGTTCATGAGTATAGTTATACCTTATCGTGAGAAAGAGGTAAACAGTAAACAGGCGCAATCAAGATTCTTTGTATTTTCTCTCCAAAACCCTTACAATAATCTCCTGCAATGAAAACAAACCAATCATTTGTCATCGATGGTCTCTCCGGTAAAAAAAGCCTAAAGGGTGAGATTTTTGTCAGTGGGGCAAAAAATGCGGCCCTGAAAGCTATTGCCGTCGCAGTTTTATTTGATGGCCCTGTGGTTTTGGAAAATATCCCAGACACTAGTGATATTCATACCATGATAGATATTTTGAAGAAAATGGGGGCGAAGATCACATTGGAGCGCAGTGATGGAAAAGTTTCCAAGTCTGGAATGTCTTTGACCGTAGATACTTCATCTTTAGATTCCACAGATATAGATTCCAAACTCGCAACCAATATGCGTGCATCAGTGGTGCTCACCGGCCCCGTTTTGGCTAGATTTGGGAAAGTATCATTTCCGACTCCAGGCGGTTGTGTCATCGGAGCGCGTCCGGTAGACATTTTCATAGATAGTTACAAGAGTATGGGGGCTCTTGTCGAAGAACATGATTGTGAATTTGATATAAGTGCTGAAAATGGATTAAATGGCACGGAAATAAAATTTAAAAAGATATCTGTCGGTGCCACTGAAACCATGATGATGACAGCTATCTTGGCAAAAGGTAAAACGATTTTGAATAATTGTGCTTTGGAGCCAGAGATTGTGAATGTTGCAGAATGGCTCAACGAATGTGGAGCAAATATAAAAGGGGTGGGTACATCTGTTATGGAAATTATGGGTACTGGAGGTAATTTATTGAAAGCAAAAAAGCCATATGTGGCGATTCCGGACCGTATTGAAGCGGGTAGTTTCTTGTTGCTTGGCGCACTGTGTGCGGAAGAGCTCACTATCAAGAATTGCCGGCCAGATCATATGAGTGCAGTTATTGATTTATTGAAGGGCTCGGGTGTGCCGATAGAGGTTGATACCTCTAGGTCGGACCTAGAGGTATCGAGATCAGATCTTGGTAGCATCAAAATCTCTGGCAATACTAAGCCGAACTCTTCATTCAAAGCATTCAATATAACGACCAAAGAATACCCAGGTTTTCCTACTGATCTCCAAGCTCCCGTTGCTGTATTTCTCACTCAAGTATCTGGTGAAAGCATTGTTACCGAGAATATATTTGAAGGTAGATTCAAATATGTCGCAGATCTAAAAAAGATGGGGGCAGATATTTCCGAGATGAATGATAAGGAAATTAAAATAAAAGGCCCGACGCCATTGAATGAATTGCCGGACAGCGAATCTCTGGGAGCTCATGATATCCGTGCAGGGTTCGCTATCCTCATGGCGGCCATTGTCGGCAAGGGAAAGTTTAAAATCAGCAATGTACATTTAATTGATAGGGGATATGAAAGGCTTGAAGAGAGGCTGAAAGATATCGGGGTGAGTATTAAGAGGGTTTGATAAACTATTGAACAATATTCATTCTGTGGTAACATCAAACCCTATGAGTATTTTTTCTCCGAAATTAGGGATTGATCTAGGAACTGCCAATACTTTGGTATTTGTTCCTGGTAAGGGCATTGTATTGAATGAACCATCTGTCGTCGCGATTTCCGAAGTTGATAGGAAAGTTCTTGCTGTCGGCTTTGGTGCCAAAGAGATGGTTGGGCGCACACCGGATAGTATCGTTGCCTACAAACCTATGCGCGATGGTGTGATCGCTGATTATCGCGTCACTGAAGCTATGTTGCGTTATTTTATAGACAAAGCTCTTGGCCGTTTTTCATTATTCAAACCAGAAGTGATGGTTTCTGTACCTGCCTCTATCACATCAACCGAACGCCGTGCTGTCATAGAAGCCGCCATCCGTGCGGGCGCTAAAAACGCCTATGTGGTGAAAGAGCCGATCTTGGCAGCTATCGGTGCAGGTATCCCCATACATGAAGCCAAAGGTCACATGGTTGTAGATATTGGTGGTGGCACGACTGATGTGGCCGTAATCTCTCTCGGCGGTATAGTTTCTTCCACTTCAGTCAAATGTGCCGGCAACAAAATAGATGCGGCGATTACTGATTATGTAAAGAAAACTTTTAATCTCGCCATCGGTGATCATATGGCAGAGATAATAAAAATAAATATTGGCTCTGCCGTCCCTCTTGATCAAGAATTAGCGATGATGGTTAAGGGTCGCGATTTTATCTCCGGACTTCCGCGTTCCACCGAAATAAAAACCAATGAGATCGTAAAAGCTTTGGCAGTACCGCTTCGCGATATGATAAAAGCAATCAGAGATGTTTTGCAAGACACACCACCAGAACTTGCTGCTGATATTATTGATCAAGGAATTACTCTCACGGGTGGATCTTCACTGCTTCGCAATCTGACAGAGCTTGTATTTCGCCGTACTGGTGTCAAGGCGCAATTGGCTGATGAACCATTGTTATGTGTCGTGAAGGGGACAGGTATTGCTTTGCAACATTTAGATACATATAAGAAGACAATTATAAGTAAGAGGTAGGAGTGGGTCGATCGCAAGGTCCGACCTAGGGACTCCTAGGTCGGACCTTGCGATAATGGCTAAGTAGAGCCATTTTTCTTGTCCAAGATCCGATCTTGTGCAATTTTGCTTGACAAATACTGTGGGTATGCTATACTACCACCAGAAAGCTGATCGTCGGAACAGCTCTACATCTTGAAAAACCGATATCAGACAGCGATTGGGCGCGGTACCGGCGTGGTACGGCCTTTCATGCAGTTAGGCCAATTCGCCCGTGTTTAACCCTATTGAGGATTGGGAAACATTTAATCGTTGTCTGGTTCAGAGAAAAATATCCTCTTTGCGCCAACGGGGGACTTATGGTGTCTTGGCTCTCAAGATGCTCTCCCCATCGTAGGTGCAATCGGCGCCCCCGCACCAGCATCGCGAAATCGCGGCATGTCAGTCACCAAATGCCCGCGGCTCCAGCGAACAGCGGTACGCCAACCTCGGCCGGCAGTCATGTGCTACGCTAATAACGACAGAGCTAAGCCACGATGCCCGCCGTCTACAGCTGATTGGCCTTGCCAGTCAGCGGCCCCGGTTACCATAGGGTACCCGGGGCCCTTTTTTGTACCAAGATCCGATCTCGGTATACCAAGATCGGATCTTGGAGTATAATCCCGTTATGCCTCTCACCGAATCACTAAAAACTCTCTCTCATCACGCATACTGTTTGGTTGGCGGTGATTCTATTCACAGCGAACTCATTTCAATACTGGAGAAGAAACATTCCATACAGATTCGTGGCAACCCCGATTTGTTTGATAAAAAGTTTGAAAGTCTAACGATTGATGATGTTCGAGAGATCAAGTCTATTCACGAAACAAAACCTGTCAGCATCGAAAGTAAAAAAGTTTTTATAATTACCGCGAGTGCGATTACCATAGAAGCTCAAAACGCATTACTCAAAATATTAGAAGAACCCGCCGAGTATGCCATTTTCTTTTTAATTGTCCCATCTGCGCATATTCTCTTGCCAACTGTAAAATCTAGATTGTCCCTTATTGGTGATGGTGGTAATTCAAGAGGTGCTGAAAGCATTGAAGATATAGAGATTTCGAAGATGGCAGAGAAATTTTACAACTCATCGCCAGCCAAGAGGCTTGAAATAGTAAAGGCACTTATTGAGGACATCTCCAAAGACCCTACTTCGCCCCTCGATAAAAACTCGGGGCTACGAAGGGCGAGAAAGACAAAGCAAGACGCCCTCAATTTCTTGGACGCTGTTCAGTCAGTGGTTTATAAAAAGAGAGGAATGAAAGATGGTGTTTCAAGTCTGGAAGCCATCGAGACTGCTAGGAAATATGTCGGCGACAGAGCCCCTTCATTGAAGATGTTGTTGGAGTATGTTGCTCTGAATGTGCTATAATAGGAATATGTCCTACGACTTCAACCCATTCAAAAAACAATTAACTAGCACCGAAGACTGGATCAAGAAAGAGTTCCAGCAGATTCGTACCGGTGTAGCTTCACCTTCTATATTGGACGCTATCAAGGTGGAGATCTATGGCGCTCCCATGTCTATCAAGGAACTCGCCAGTGTCATCATAGAGGGTGCGCGTACATTACGCATTTCTCCTTGGGAGAAGAGTCAAGCCAAGGATATTGAGAAAGCCATCACCGTCGCAAATCTAGGAGTGTCTGTAGTTGTCGATGATCAGGGTCTCCGAGTCATCTTCCCAGAGCTCACATCTGATCGTCGCAAAGAGATCGCCAAACTAGCCAAGGACAAATTGGAAGAATCCAAGAAACATGTCCGCCAGCATCGTGATGTTATCATCAGGGATTTACAGGCAAAGGAAAAAGATGGCGGTATGGGTAAGGATGAGATATTCAGATTGAAGAATGAAGCACAGAAGCTCGTCGACGCCGCCAATAAGAAGCTGGATGAACTTTTCGAAAAGAAGGAGAAGGAAGTTTTGGGTTAGTAGAAAGTGGAAAGTGGAAAGTAATCCGTTTTGTTTAATCTGAAATGACTGTAATTATATTCCTAATAGTTCTCGCTGTACTTATATTTGTCCACGAACTGGGGCATTTTATTTTCGCTAGATTAAATGGCATACGGGTAGATGCTTTCAAACTAGGTTTTGGACCGAAGATATTCTCTTGGAAAAAAGGAGAGACAGAATACGGCCTCAATCTTATACCTTTTGGTGGCTTCGTGAAGATTCACGGAGAGAATCCCGATGCCGATTCTGAGAGCGGTCCAGACAGCGGACGCAGTTTTGTAAATAAAAATCGCGCTAGGCAGGCTTCAGTTCTCGTGGCTGGAGTTCTATTCAATTTTCTATTTGCTTGGCTGCTCTACATGATTGTCTTTATCGGTGGAGTGACAGCTACAACTGATGGATTTGAGAAGTATCAATCAAACTTCCAAAATGAACGCATAATGATCACTCAAGTTCAGTCTGGATCACCGGCTGAGAAAGCAGGGATTTCTATTGGTGATACGATAGTTTCCGTAAAAGATGGTCTAGCGATCATCTCATCCAAAATACCGATTAGCGGCCCTATTGAAGATATTCAAAAGATAATAAATGAAAGTGCTGGCAAGACTATTACTTTTGAATATAAACACAATGGTGAATTGAAAATGACTGAGATAATCCCTACAACTGGTATTGTAGAAGGTAAATACGCCATCGGCATCGCCATGAGTCAGGTTGGTGATCTCCAATTACCATTCTTCACTGCTATATATGAAGGCGGACATTATACTTTGGTGATGCTCCGTGATACTGCTGTTGGTTTATATAATTTTGTCGCCAGTATATTCAGGGGTAATGCCAATTTCTCTGATGTCTCTGGTCCTATCGGCATAGCGGGCATCGTCGGCGGTGCAGCAGAGATGGGTTTCAGATATTTGTTGATGATAACGGCTTTGATCTCTATCAATCTAGGCATCATCAACCTCGTACCATTCCCAGCACTCGATGGTGGGCGATTGTTATTCGTCGGTATAGAATCCATAACTCGTCGTCGCATCAGTTCAAAGTTCGCCAACATCGTGAATATGGTTGGATTCATCCTACTCATGGCACTTATGGTATTTGTTACATTTAAGGATGTGTTGAAGTTGATTGGGTAGTTATTTATTTTTCCTCTGGTCAAGCGTTATCTTTGCAAGGATTGCAAATCCTATAAGTAATAGTGCTCCAAGGATATAGAGGTTTATCATGATGTTATTTCTTGCTCTCGTTGTTTTTTGCAATCAAACCCACGATTGCGAAAGTCAACAGGATTAGAGCGCATAGGATGTAGACTTCTACGATATTTATGTGATTAAAATCCATGTAGTTTATTATTTAGTTGATAAGATTAAGCCGATTGACCAAGCAGCACATAACATACCCGCTCCAAGTAAGACAATGATTGAATTTGTTGTTTTGTTAATTAATGGTTCTATTAGCATAGTAGCCAGAAAAACTTGTCCGGCGTCTGTACATATTTCTGACATAGTATCGAATTTTAACAATGAGTAGTTTCTTCTCATACAATTATATCACAATTAATAACTATTAAACTTACAAGAGATTCTATTTTTGATTTAGAAACTCCCCAGAGAATTTTGGCAGGCACCTGAATCATACACCAGCGTTATTAAAAGCAATACTGACATGGAATTGTTTTTAGGTTATGATATACCAAATGAAACAATCAAACCTTTTTACCAAGACTCGTCGGGAAGCTCCCAAGGATGAAGTTGCCAAGAATGCCCAATTATTGATTCGAGCTGGATTCATCAACAAAGAGATGGCTGGCGCTTATTCATACCTGCCTTTGGGTTTGCGTACGTTGAATAAGATCATCGGTATTATCCGTGAAGAGATGAATGCTATCGGCGGTCAAGAGCTCCACATGACAGCTATGCAAGACAAGCAGAAATGGGAAGCAACCAATCGCTGGGATGACAAAGTTGTAGACAATTGGTTCAAGACAAAACTCAAGAATGGCAGTGATGTCGGTTTGGGATTCACACACGAAGAGCCGTTGACTTCTCTCATGAAAGATCACATCCGCTCATTCCGAGATTTACCTATATCTGTATATCAATTCCAAACCAAGTTTCGTAACGAAGAACGCGCCAAGTCGGGCATCTTGCGTGGGCGAGAGTTCTTGATGAAGGATCTGTATTCATTCAATGTTGATGAGAAAGCTCACACCGAGTTCTATGAGCAAGCCAAGCAAGCCTATATCAGGATCTTTGACCGTGTTGGTCTCGGTGGCGAAACATTCGTAACATTTGCCAGTGGAGGTTCATTTTCAAAATATTCTCATGAGTTCCAGACACTGACCGAAGCAGGTGAAGACATGATCTATGTCCACGAAGGCAAGAGGCTGGCGGTCAATAAAGAAGTATTGAATGATGAAGTTCTGAAAGATCTCGGGGTCGCTAGGTCGGACCTAGTGGAGAAGAAAGCTGTTGAAGTCGGAAATATTTTCAGTCTTGGCACCAAGTTTTCTGACGCTCTCGGTTTGAATTACAAAGATGCCGAAGGTAAATCCAAGCCGGTAGTGATGGGCAGTTATGGAATAGGTCCTGGACGCGTGATGGGTACTATCGCTGAGATTCGCTCTGATGATAGAGGTTTGGTCTGGCCAGAAGCGGTTGCGCCATTCGCTATTCATCTCGTGGCACTGTTTGACGAATCAGGTAAGGTTAAAAAAGCGGCTGATGACATGTACGACACACTCACGAAGCAGGGTATAGAAGTCCTCTACGACGACCGTGACTGTTCCGCCGGCGAGAAGTTTTCTGATTCAGATCTTATCGGTATACCGAAGAGGTATGTTATAAGCGCAAAGACTCTGGAGAATAATTCTATTGAAGTTAAAGATAGACTGACAGGGAAGGTGGAGATGAGGGAAGTGTAAAGTTAGGGGTTGAGAATCTTATTTTAAAGATATCACACTGATAACTATAGTAGTCAATATTGCTTTTTCTGTTTGAGGTGAGAAAATTACGGCATGGAAGCCATTACGAAAATCGCTATATTTAAAGGAAAAAAGGTCCGTAGAATTATTCATAATAATGAATGGTGGTTTTCGATTGTGGATGTGATTGAGGCTCTGACTGATAGTGATAATCCAAGAATATATTGGGGTGTAATGAAGAATCGACTTGAGAAGGAAGAAAAACTTCAGTTGTTTACAATTTGTAAACAACTGAAAATGGAGTCTTCTGACGGGAAAATGTATGAGACTGACTGTGCTAATACAGAAGGATTATTCCGTATCATTCAGTCTATTCCGTCTCCGAAAGCTGAACCACTGAAGCGTTGGTTGGCAAAAGTCGGTTTTGAGCGTGTTCAGGAGATTGAGAACCCAGAACTAGCTACAAAGAGGACAAGAATACTTTACAAGCTGAAGGGTTATTCAGAGGATTGGATTGAAAAGAGGATGCGTGGCATCGTCATCCGCGAAGAATTGACCGATGAATGGAAGAATCGCGGAGCGCGAGATGAGGGGGATTACGAGATTTTGACGGCAGAGATATCAAAAGCGACATTTGGCGTTACTCCAGATGAGTACAAGAAATTAAAAGGCTTGGAAAGACAAAATCTGCGTGATCACATGGATGACTTCGAGCTTATCTTTACGATGCTTGGAGAAAGGTCTACGACGGAGATTCATCGTGTGGAAGACTCCCGAGGCGTGGAGAAGCTATCTTCTGATGCGAAAGCGGGCGGAGAGATCTCTGGTATTGCTAGAAGGAAGTTGGAGAAGCGACTCGGTAAATCTATTGTGACTGGGAAAAACTTTTTGAAGTCGAAGAAGTCTAAATCTTGAGTGAGGTTGTAAAATATGGACGACTCAATCAAATTCATTATCTCAAATGGAGATAACGCCTACACAGCCGAAGGCGTTAATATTCCTATTGTCACTGAAGGCAAGACTTTTGAAGAGCTAAAGACAAATATCTTAGATGCCGTAAAACTATTTTTCAAAGGCGAAAGTTTACCCTTGCCAGGAAGAAATCTAGAATTAGAATGTACATTTTAATTAAATTGAGGATTTGCATCTCCACCCCTCTCGGTGCTAATATTTTACTGTTAAAAGCACTTAAATTATCATCATGCCCAACTCAAACAAAACTGTGTGGTGGATCGCGGGGATTGTTATCATCATCGCCATCGTAATCATTGCTACACGCGGTGGAGACAGGGAGACGGGACCGATTAGGATTGGAGTTATCATTCCATTAAGTGGCAATTTGGCATTCTTAGGTGAACCAGCAAAACAAGCAGCTGAATTTGCGCTTGAGAATTTCAAGGATACAAAACATAAGTATGAATTTATTTTTGAAGATGACCAATTCAGTGCGGAGAAAGCTGTAACGGCAGCAAATAAACTGATCTCTATAGATAAGGTCGATGCAATAATAAGTTTCGGATCTTCTGGGGGCAATGCTGTCAATCCACTAGCAGAGAAAAATAAAGTTATTCATTTTGCTGTCGCATCAGATCCTAAGGTTGCCGATGGTACATACAATTTCAATCATTGGACTCCGCCGAGTGAAGAAGTGCGTGTACTCATTGCGGAGCTACAGAGAAGGAGTATAAAGAAGATTGGAGTACTGACTGCAAATCAAGGAGGCATGCTTGCAATCACTCAAGAAATTAAGAAACAAATAATCGGCACAGATATACAGATTACTACCGAGCAAGTATTCAATATTGGAGAAAAAGATTATCGGTCATTGATTTTAAAGATCAAGCAGAACCTTCCAGATATATTTGTTATGGTTAGTTTCACTCCTGAACTAGAAATACTTGGTAAGCAAATGATAGATGCGGGGATAAAAACACCAATGACCTCTGTTGAAGGTTTTGACCAAACAAGTCAACCAGAATTATTCGACGGCTATTGGTATGCGAGTGCCAGTGATCCATCAGGAGAGTTCGTCAAATCTTTCCAAGACAAATTTGGAAAAAATCCGGCATTTGGTACAGGAAACGCTTATGACATCGTGTCGTTATTAGTTACTGCTTATGAAAATACTGACTCCGCCCAAACTCCGAATGAAGTGGTCAATCAATTACTAAATATAAAAGGATTCAAGGGCGCCATGGGTGATCTGAGTATTGGTAATGATGGTTTGGTATTATCGACGGCAACCATCAAAACTGTAAAAGTGGCAAAATAAGAACTGTCTGCTAAACTTACTCCGTGGACATCATCCCGCAACTCATAGTAAATAGCATCATAGCCGGAGCGATCTATACGATGGTCGCTCTAGGGTTCAATCTCATATACGGAACTGCCAAATTCTTTGATCTAGGTTATGGAGCCCTGGCCGCTATTGGTGGCTACACCGTCTTCTATTTCTACAAGGGTCTGGGATTGAATCTATACATCGCCATCATCCTCGGCATCTTCATCGCTGGCGCTATTGGCCTACTAATATACCGACTGGTCTATGCACCATTGCGTACTAGGAAATCATCCGGCATGGTTCTACTCATAGCATCTCTCGGTGTCATGACCGCCCTCCAATCTATCGTCGCTATTTTGTTCACCAGCCAATTCCAAACTCTTTCCAGGAGTGCTGGCAGTGAAGCGGTATTCAATATTCTAGGCGGAGTGATAACTCAGACTCAGCTCATAATCCTCGTCCTGGGAATTATCATCATGGTCGCCATCGGTCTTATGTTCAGATACACACTCTTCGGCAAAGCTATCAAGGCTGTTGGGGATGATGAGGAAGTTTCCAAGATCGTGGGGATAAATACGACGAAAGTCATCGGTTGGGTTTTCTTTATCGGCTCTGCCATCGCTGGTTTGGCGGGAATATTGGTCGGCTTCGATACAGGTATAGAGCCTACGATGGGATTGTCATTGTTATTGAAGGGGGTCATCGCTTCCATCATCGGCGGTATTGGCAATGTCTATGGTGGCGTACTCGGTGCATTCCTCTTGGGATTTATAGAAAACTTCGGCATCTGGCAGATCTCTGGAGAATGGAAGGATGCGATTGCGTTCGGGGTGCTTATTATTTTTCTTTTATTCAGACCGCAGGGGATTTTGAAGAGGTAGGGTCAAGTTAGAAGACATCATTTCTTAATCATAATCTTTCGTATAAGCTCATTGACATCACCAGTTGGCGTATTATCTTTGATGAATTCAAACATACTTTGAATCATTCTAGAGATATTTTTGTTTTTGATTTCAATGATTATGGGTATATTCATATCAATCAGAAAGACATTATCTGATTTGATGAATATCTGGCCAGAATGATTGATATATCTATCTGGAAAAAAATGAAATTCACATGGTCGATCGGCAAATGAGTGGCCCCAATCTTCACCAAGGTCGTTGTATTGTTCCTCGAAGTATTTACTAGAAGTTATTAATTCCGATATTAGTCCATTTTTCTTTATCAAATTATTAAATTTGATCATACTATTATTGCCAACATTTTTCCTCCATCCATTTGAGATATTATTTCCGCTCAGACTCTTTATCCTGTTTTTGTCTTCAGTCGTCATGTGTAGCAAGAAATCCTCTATCTCTCTTGCGGTTTTGTATATTTTTATAGAAGGATCCTCAGAAGATTTTTCTTTCAAGGTTGAATTTTGTAAAATCCATCTTTTCTTTTTCCCCACCATCTGTTTCTCCACAAATCCTCTTTTTTCCAGTTTTAGTAAAAGGAAGTATACTGTCGAGCGGGGAATACCAGAATCCCTAGATATCAATAGTGGTGTATGGGAATTTCTTATCTTATCCAAGATGATATTTTCTTCGTCTGACAATAGGTAGGGGTCAATCTTGTGTCTTGACATAGTGCTACGATTATAGTCGCTTCTAAATTAAATGTCAAGAATCTTGACATAATTTTGGTAATATACACATAAATCAAGCCAATATTTACATATTAAGGGTTTTATTAACACAAATTTTCTCCAGGTAGTATTATTAGTCTTGTTAAAAATATAAGTATTAATTACATGAAAAAGATAATTTGGGCCATTGTTGGAGTAATCGTGATTGTCGTACTGATCACCAGCTTCAGTAAGAATAGTAATAAAGACATCAAGATCGGACTTATCAGTATATTGAGTGGAGAATACAGCGTTGTTGGTGAAAATTTCCGAAACGGTGCCATTTTGGCGAATGAACAATACAATCTTACTCATTCAGATAAGGTAGATCTTATCATTGAAGATGATGGCTTTGATACGGGAAAGGCTTTGAGCGCTTATAAGAAGCTCACTGGTATTGATAATATAGATGCTCTCATTAATGTATCCACACCTTCCATAGGTGCTATCTACAATGATGTCGTCAAGGCGGGGATACCAGTAATACAAGGCGGCGAACAGCCTATCGTACCGGCGAATGATAATATCTTCCAGATTATGCCAGGAAATATTCCTCTAGAAAAAGAGTTGGGTAAATATTTACTTGAAAAGAATTTCAAAAATCCGGTAGTTGTGTTTACGCAACATGACACTATGATTCGATTCAAGAATGCATTTCTAGAAGGATATGGAAAATCAATGAAGGAATTCACAGCAGGTCAAGCTGATACCGATTACAGGACTTTGGTATCTAAGATTTCAGTTGAGAAACCAGACCTCATTGTATTTCTAGTATTTCCTCAGCAGGGGGCTCAAATCATTAGCGAATACAAGAAACAGAATACATCCATGCCACAAATGGCGTTTGATGCAAGTGCTCAGTCTGGATTCTCTGATTACGCTCGTATTTTGGGAAGTGCCAATGTTCTGAACGGATCGATAATCGCTACCATCCAACAAGATGTATCCAAGGAATTCATCGATGCCTACAAAAAGCGATTTGGATCTGAACCAGGGTTCTTCGCAGATCTCGGTTATGACGGATTCAACATATTGGTGAATACTAGAGATAATGACAAGAGTAAGTGGGTAGATAATATGAAAAATGTTAGTTTCTCAGGAGCTACTGGTCAAATTGCTTTTGATGATGCTGGTGTAAGGCTTCCTGTTACGAAGATCGTGGTAATAAAGGATGGTCAGATACCCAAAGAATAGTATTATGCTACAATTTGTTCCATAAATCTCTTATGGAATACCTGATCCACATCGCAATACTCATCTCCATATACGCCATCCTAGGTCTCTCTTTGAACTTGGTCGTGGGATTTACAGGGCTTCTGAGTATCACACAGGCGGCTTTCTACGGCATCGGTGCTTATGTTACAGCCATACTGCTTACCTCTACAGGTATGAATTTCTTTCTTGCCATGGTTATCGGTATGATCATCACGGCGATCCTGAGTCTACTCATCGGTTTCGTCCTCTCGAAATTCAAAGATGACTATTACGCCCTGGGTTCATTCGGTTTCAACATCATTATCTACAGCATATTCCTGAACTGGCAATCACTCACTCGTGGACCTCTGGGCATCCCAGGAATCCCTCGGCCATCTATCTTCGGTTTTACATTCTCTGAGAATATTTGGTTCCTGGTTCTGTCTGTAGTTTTCGCTATCGCTGTTTATTTCATTTCCAAATACATTACCGGATCCTCTTTCGGTCGTGTCCTGAAAGCTATCCGCGAAGACGAAGAAGCAATCCAAGTTTTCGGCTACCGCGTCCTGTGGTACAAGCTCGCCATCTTCGTTTTCTCTGCCGCTATAGCTGCCGTAGCTGGTGCCTTGTTTGCTTCGTACATTACATTTATTGATCCATCTACATTTACTCTGAATGAATCCATCTTCATCCTAGCTATCATCATCCTAGGCGGTCTAGCGAACAATAAAGGTTCGGTCATCGGCGCCGTCTGCCTCGTCCTCCTTCCCGAAATCCTGCGTTTCGTCGGTTTCCCCGACGACATCGCGGCGCAGATGAGGCAAGTGACTTATGGGGTGATACTGATACTGCTTATGTTATATAGGCCACAGGGGTTGGTAGGGGAATATAGGTTGTAGCAAGTCATATTTTATGTCATACTTTTGTTATGTCTATAACAGATATAAAAAATAAATTAAGACCGCTTTTCGAAGCTTACGGCATAACCTATGCCGGTGTGTTCGGTTCAGTTTCTCGTGGCGAGGATCACAAGGATAGTGATGTGGATATAATGGTCAAGCTCGGAAAACCGATGGGACTTTTTTCTTATATGAAACTTATTCATGCCATTGAGGATCTTCTCGGTCGTAAGGTTGATCTCGTTACTGAACAGAGTTTAAATAAATTTGTACGACCATATGTTATTCCGGAATTAAAGACTATTTATGAAGGATGAAAAGATCTACATTGAACAAATGCTCGATTCAGTCGCAAAGATTGAATCTTTTGTTGGTAGCCTGGATAGGGAAGGGTTTCTGTCGGATGCCAAAACTCAAAGCGCGGTGATAATGCAGTTGACTGTTATAGGTGAGTTGGTAAAGAAGTTGTCCACGAAGATTAAAGAGAAAGCAGATCTTCCTTGGAAAGAGATAGCGGGTTTCAGAGACAGGGCGATTCATCACTATTTCGGGATGGATCTGGGGGTTATATGGGATACCGTGGTCATGGATGTTCCGGTTTTGAAAGGTGAACTAGTGAAGTTGAATGGGGTGTTGTGAAATTTTTGTAGATTGGCGTAATTCATTTTTGCCGGCTTTCTTCTGTCATTATGTCAAGGGTACTGACAAAATGTCCGTACCCTTGACTGAGTTTCCAATCTCGTTGTCACTTTTTTAAAAAAGGGGGGGTGACAATTTGTCCCCACTCTTTGGATAAGTCTGGATTCCTCGGTATCTTTGGGAACTAGTATCGCTCGGAGAGTTGTGCTTTAATAATGGCATATAATTAATCTTATTATCATGAATAAAAAAGTTGTTTGGTCTGTCGTCATCGTGATCATTGCGATAATCATTATTGCCATTGTTTCCAAGGATCCATCCAACTCTGGATCTAAAGATACGATAATAATCGGAGCTACCGAATCTCTGACGGGAAGTGCGGCCTATTATGGGGAATCTTCAAGAAAGGGTATGGATTTGGGTATCGATTTCCTCAAGAAAGAATATCCTAATACTGCGTTTGAGATTTATCATGAGGACAACCAGTTCAATCCAAAGATCGCCGTCGATGCTTACAATAAGCTCCGAGCTTCGTATGATATCGATGCGATAATCACGCAGAACAGTCCGTCGGCCATAGTCATTGAACCGTTGGCGAAGAAAGACGGAATCTTACAAATGGCTGTATCTGCTTCCGCTGAAAAATATACATCACCGGACGATCTCTCTTTCAGGATGACGGCGGGGTCAAATTTTGAAGTTATGCCAATGATAGAGTTCATCAACAAGAACTATAAGAGAGTTGCTATCTTGTATATGAATAATGAAATTGGGATGAGCGAGGCCTCTTCATTGCAGAAGGGTTTGGAAAAGAATTCTGGATTAATGATTGTCTCACATGATAGTTTTCCTGTTGAGACAAATGACTTCAGGACTCTATTGACGAAGATCAAGGTCGGACATCCTGACGCTATCTATATAGCCGGGCTAGCTTCGCACATAAACAACTTCTTGAAACAGATGAAGGAGCTAGACGTCTCTGCGAAGGTTCTCACATTCAGAACAGGCGAAGATCCAGTCTTACTCAGTAATTCTGGCGAATTAGCTGAAGGGGTTATATTTACAAGCAATTTTGATCCAGAAAGCAAAGACGCGGAAGCTCTGAGATTTGTGAGTGACTATGAGAATAAATATGGTCAGAAACCGGACAGTTATGCCGCGGAAGGGTATGAAGGTATGAGATTTGTTGGTATGGCTTTTGCAAAATGTAATAGAGATTATGATTGCATCAAGGATTATCTGATAAATATCAAAAACTATCCGACGGTATTCGGAAACATAAGTTTCAACAATAATGGAGATATTGAGTATGATTTCTTCTTGAAAACCGTCAAAAACGGCAAGTTTGTGAAGTATGAGTAGTAGTCTCTAGGTCGGACCTAGAGAGATCTATCTCCCTCACCCCTCCAGAACCTTCTTCAAGACCAAGTTGTGATCGACTTTGGTGCCATCTTTCTTCACGAATTCAAACATATCTTTTAGAAAAGCGGTCATGCTTTTGTTGGTGATTTCTATTGCAACCTCGTCATGCCAATTGATGAGCAGGGAAGTATCTTTGAATAACCACAACTCAGCATCGTGGTTGAATTTGTCGTCAGAGAAAAAGGTGTAGTCAGCCATACGTCCCTCCAGACTTTTGACAGAGCCTCTATATTTGTCCGGATTCTTTTTTATTTCATCCTTATAATCTTGGTATGCGCTTTTATTTAATATTCCATCGATAATAAGGTGATTCTTTATGATGGTCTCATTGAAAACAGAGAGCTGTTTTGGTGTTATCTTCTCCAGAAGCTCATTGTATGAACGATGGTGTTGTATAGCATAAATACGTTCGTTTTTATTTTCTAAAGCTATACGTTTGTAAGCGGGAATGATCTCTCTGGTACCGATATGGATTACGAATTCATCCTCTTTGTCTGTCTTTATCCTAGCTCCTTTGTGAACGGTATCATCCAATGTCTTGATCTTGTATATTGTCTGTTCAACCGTATCTATCAACTCTTCTGTTGTCAGAGCGATATATGTTTTCTTCCTGCCGTCACGAACAATTCGGATGAATCCACGCCCGAGAAGGGTAGAGAGGCGGTAATTCACGCCCGTCCTAGATATACCCGTCTGTCTGGCTATGGTTTGGACATTCTTCGGCTCTGGCAGTACGTCCATAACACATTTTTCAGTCTCGCTTAGCCCCAAGATGTCATACAGATTATTGTGGTGATTCATGCAAATAGTATAGTCTGTAACTAATTTTTAGTCAAACTGTATGGTGGATTATGGCTTGATAAACAAGGGTTTTCTGTCGAATAAGCATTTTATAGTATCTTACATGTACAACGATTTATTATGCCTGTATACTTATACCACTATGAATAAAAACACAAAAATTGTTACTGGAGTTATAGTCTTAGTCTTAATTATCGCGGGTATTATATATGGTACGAAGACACAAGAGCCGCAAAATACTCAAACTCTGAAAATTGGGGTTATTGCTCCGCTTACTGGAGATTTCGGAGCTGTTGGTGAAAATGTTGTAAAAGGGATAAAGACAGCACAATCTGTTTATGAACAGAAGACTGGCAACAAGATTGATCTTGTTATTGAAGACGATGGGGGTGATGCTTCTGCCGGACTTAGTGCTTTCAGAAAATTAACTGACACAGCTCATGTTGACGGACTGATCAATACTTTCACCTCAACTATGGATGCTATCTATGAACCAGCGAAGGTGCTGGGATATCCAGTAATGATGGAATTCTTTCAAGCCAATAATGTTGCTGATGATTATGTTTTCCAGATGACTCTAGGTAATGATAATGTCTGGGACCGTTATGCGAAATACATAGAACAATCAAAGTATGATCAATCTAAAGTGGTCATCGTACATTCTATAGATGCCGCCCAAGCATCTTTCTCTAAGGCGTTTACTGCAGAATACAAAAAGCCAAATACAGTCCTGGTAGCTTCAACTGACAAGAATGGTTTGAGGACGGATGCGGCAAAAATTGCGGCCTTGAAGCCGACGATGGTTGTATTCTTCATGACACCGGAGAATGGCGCGATCCTCACCAAGGAATTATTGCCACTTATCAATAAGACCACGCAATTGGTCTACGATATTCAGTTATATACAGGCATCTCATATTATCAACAACAATTAGGTGGCGATCTAGCGAAGATTAATGGTGCTATAAACCTTATGTTCGAAGGAGATCCTAATAGTGCTCAAGCGAAAGAATTTGTTACTGCGTACAAAAAGCTATATCCGAATGAAAACCCTGGATTCCTGGCTGATCATGGCTACGATACCTTCATGGTATATATGAATAGTCGTGACAAGGACAATACGAAGTGGATTTCCAATCTAAAGGCGACAGATACAATGGGTGCTAGTGGCAAGGTTTCCTTCGATCAAAATGGTATTCGTATCGCTGATTTGGTAGTGAAGAAAGTGATAGATGGGAAATCTCAGACGGTAGATAGGTTGAAGTTCTAGGTCCGACCTAGGGGGTTATTCAGGTTATTGCCTACTCTATTTCTCGGGGTATAATCATTCTATGAATAGAAAAATTATCTGGATAATAGCCGTAACCATCGTTGTTATTGGGTTTGTTGTTTATAGGGATAACAGATCTTCTGATTCAGACAAAACAATAAAAATTGCCGCACTATTACCTCTGACTGGTGAGGCTTCTGCGTGGGGAGAGAATGCTTACAAGGCTATACAGCTCGCTACAGAGGAGATGAATAGTAGAGGTGGAATCAACGGCAAACAGATTGAGATGATCTACGAAGATACATCTGGTGATCCCAAGAAGGCCGTTTCAGCTTATCGGTTAGTAACATCTGTTAAACACGTTGTTGCGGTGATCGGGCCGATGAATCAAACGGAAGATGTTGCTGTGATGCCTCTCATAGATGAAACGAACACACCTACTATTGTTCCAGGTTTCGTCCCAATGCAAAATAGGAAAAATCTCCATAATCCACTCTTGATATGGATGGACGCAGAAACAGAAGCTGGGCGTTTGGCTCAGTATGTATTCGATCAAGGTATTAGAAAAGTGGCCGTCATTGGTACATTGGATAGCTGGGAGACTACAATCTCTAACGCTTTTTCTGAGAAGTTTAAGTCACTTGGAGGGATTATTACAGAGACAGAGATAGTTCAATCGACAACTGATGATATGAAATTATCGGTAACAAAGGTTATTGGCTCCAAGCCCCAGGCAATTTTCATCGGGACATATTACCAGTTTGTAAATTCAACCAAGGCTCTTCGCGATCTTGGATATCAAGGTAAATTATTTAGTATAGAAGTGGATGATTATCTGGCCAGTCAGACCTCCGGATCGACAAACGGCTTACAGTTCATAGCTCCAGATTATTATAAAACTGATTTTGTTGATAGATTCAAAAATAGGTATGGAATAATTCCAGGTATACCCGCAGGGCAATCGTATGATGCCACAAATATTCTTTTTGATTTTTTGGCAAAGAGCCAGGAACAGAGTGATATTTTGATAGAGATGAGGAATTTCAATTCATACACAGGGGTATCTGGAGAAGTTAAAATAGGAGCTGATGGGAGGACCTCGTTACCGACAGCCTTATTTGAAATCATTGATGGAACTGTTAAACGTCTGATTCTATTGCAATAATTCCAGCTCGGATTTTGATTTGAAAGTCCTATTGCCTACTCCATTCCTCGGGGTATAATGTGGATATGGATAAGAAGATGGTTAGATAATTTTAATATCATGAATAAAAAAGCAATCTGGATAGTGGGGATAGCAGTAATTATTATTGCTTTGGTTGTTTCGTTTGGTAATAAGAATCAATCTTCTGACAAGATAAGATTAGCCTTTATAGGCCCATTGACTGGTGATGGTGCCGCTTGGGGTGAAATAGAAAAGAATACTATACAACTTGCCGTAGATGAGATTAATGCGTCTGGTGGAATAAAAGGTAAGCAGATGGAGGTTGTGTATGAGGATGGAAAATGTGATGGTGCCACAGCATTATCCGCGGCCAAAAAATTGGTTGAAATTGAAAATATAAAGTTCCTTCTGGTGTCTTGTTCACAAGAGATCGTGCCGATTGGTCCGTATGCCGAAAGTCATAAAATTATCGCATTTACTTCGTATGCCTCGGCTTCGAATATAAGCGATCTAGGCAGGTATATTTTCCGTAATTCATATACGAATAGAGACATGGGGGCTTCAATGGCTAAAGTTGCTCTGGAAAAAGGGAAGACAGCAGCTGTGATTAGTGAACAAAGTGCTTTTGCTTCAGATTTACGTGATTTATTTATAGACAGTTACGAAAAGAATGGCGGTAAGATATTAACATCGGAGAAGTTCGATCAAGAATCACGTGATTTTAAAACTCAAATTACAAAGATTGTAGATTTGAATCCATCTGTAGTCGCGGTCAATCCAAATGGTCCCGATACTGGTATTGTGATCATAAAACAGCTTCGTCAGTTGGGATACAGGGGATCTCTCGTTGGTAATTTCTTTGGTGGAAGTATTCAAGTTCAAAAGACTCCAGAAGCTGATGGAATGATCTATGTTTCAGACCCTGTCTTCTCCGAAAGCCCAATAAAAAAGAGGGTTTTTGCTGAATACGAGAAAAAATATGGTTCCAGTCCAGATTTGCCTTGGCCTGTGGGCGCTCGTTATGATGCGGTGTACATTTTGAAACAGGCGTTTGAAAATGTGGGAAATGATCCAACAGCGGTTATGGAATATCTACACAATATGCCAACAGACTTTACGGGTGTTTTGGGTACTTATCGTTTCAAGTCTGATAGCGCTGATGTTACAAATGTTCACCCATCAATCGCTGTTATACAAAATGGTGTTTCAGTGCCAGTTAAATAAAAATTATGCCCATCCTCTCCACCCACAACCTCACGAAGCACTACGACGGCGTCTATGCCGTAAACAAGCTCTCCATCTCTTTTGAGGCAGGGAAAATCACGGGTATCATCGGGCCCAATGGTTCGGGTAAATCAACGCTGATAAATACATTGACCGGACTCATCCCTATCGATGCCGGTGAGGTCGTGATCGTGGGGGCGGAGAAATTACAGAAAGTACAAGCGTATGAAGTGCCGTCATTGGGGATGACTAGGACTTTCCAGGATGTGAGATTGTTCGAACAGATGCCTGTATTGGATAATATTTTAGTGACGCTTACGGACAGAAGTGTCTGGAAGTCATTATTCGAAAAACACGGAACATTCCATCTAGAGAAAGCTGAAGAAGTCCTAAAAAAAGTGGGACTATGGGAGAAGCGCAATGAATTGGCGAAGAATCTATCATACGGTCAGCGTAAATTATTGGAGATAGCCCGTGTCCTCGCCATGGTTCACAGTGGCGCCGGTGATATCGATGTCATTTTTCTGGATGAACCATTCGCCGGACTTTTCCCTGAAATGATAAAGATTGTGGTGGCGGTCATGAAGGAGCTCAGAACTCAAGGCAAAGCTGTCGTTCTCGTGGAACACAATATGGATCTCATCCGCGAATTGTCGGATCATCTCTACATCTTAGATTCAGGCGAACTCTTGGCAGAAGGCAGTCCTGATGAAGTTCTAGCGCGCAAGGATGTCATAGAAGCGTATTTGGGGGAGTGATCGATCAATATTAGTTATTGGCAGTATACGATTTCATTTTTTGTCCCTGATTATATCTGATTCCCATCTCTTTTACGCACGAGAACATTGCGTGAAGCAGAGAAACCATACTGGGATCGTGTATCTCAAGTCCGATTTCCTTTTTCCAGTTCAGAATATAGGCTGAATTGTTGAAGAAATATATTTCAGATTCAACATTGGCGAAATCATCAGGAATTTTTACATAATCCTCCAGACGGCCGATGAATCCATTGAATATTTCTTGAGTTTTTTCTTTACCGAATTCCTTGATCATGTCGCCGATCGATCCTTCGTGAACTATTCCTTCGACAATAAGTTTCTTTTTCTTGATTATCGCATTCACATTCATCAATTCATCAAATGGGATTTTCTTTACTACCTGGACGATAGATTTACTAGGTTGGATTCCGGATAGTCTGGAATTTGTAGGTAGGTCCGTAATCCTTTTTAGAACATCTACCAGGGAAGGGAGTCCTCTTAGAGTTACGGTGTCCTGATTGTTTATTCTGGGGAGGATATGTGTAAGCGCCGATTTCCAGTATACCTGTTTATCTTGCTTGATTGATCTAACGAGTTTTCTGGCTTTCAATCTCTTTAAGACATAGAGCAGGGAAGTTCGGGGAATCTTCGTGAGGCGGGCTATTGTGGACACGCGTTTACCCATATTGGTTATTGATTCCAATATCTTTTTCTCATAGACTGTAAGTCCCAATAGAGAAACTGCCTGTTCTGGTATGTCGTATTTGTCCATATGAGGCATCATATAATGTGACCAATTTTTGGTCAACTTTTCTAACCTCGATAAATGGCTATACCTAGGGTTATAACTACTAAAATCCGCCCATAAAAAAGCCGTTAGGTTGTTACTTTTAGCCGGCTCTCATATAATGAACCACATGAAAACAAAAATTATTTTATCTGGAACATTATTGGTCGTGCTTGCTTTGGTTATCTTCGGTGTAAATCAAAAATCAACACCCAACACCATAAGGATTGGCGTTATGGCTCCGTTGTCAGGGGGTTATTCTTCTGCTGGAGAAAATATGGTAAAGGGTATCACTGTAGCTCGCGATGCTTATGTCAAAGCTCACCCTGATTTGAAAATAGAGTTGATCACAGAAGATGACGGCTTCGAGGTTGCAAAAGGAGTCTCTGCTTACAAGAAACTGACAGGTGTAAATAAGATTAATGCTCTCATCTCTCTGTCCACTCCGGTTATAGATGCTTTGGATTCGGAAATCATAAAGACAGACATGCCTGTTATGCAGATAGGTATTCAGACCGTCGGTATTGGTCCTGACAATATATTCCAGAATAGTCCCGCTGCTGCCGATGGTATATTTGCTCTAGCCAATTACATCAATAATAAATTCAATTTTATTAAATCGGCTATCGTCTACGATACAACTCCAGGAGGCACTGTATTCCATGGGGTTTTTAAGGATAATTATAAGAAAGCCAATGATAGTTTCTCTATTACAAACAAGGATGACATAAAGATTCAGGTAAATAAGATAGTAAGCGGAAAATATGATGCCGTTGTAATGTTGAACAGTTCAGAGAATGGTGCTCTCATAACGAAAGAATTGCTGAGGATGGGATACAAAGGTCAGTTGATATATGACGCACAGCTTCAGACCGCCTTCGCAGATTATGAGAGGATTTTGGGTGATACAAAGCTAATAAACGGAGCGATCTCTGTTTGGTTCAAGGATGGTGACAGAGTTGCATTCAATAAAGAATACAAAGAAAGATATAATTCTGAACCTGGGTTCGTATCAGATTTCGGATATGATTCATTCAATGTTTTGATGAATGCATATTCTACTGACAATAAAACTTGGTTGGATAATATTCAAAATACAAAAACAATTGGGGCATCTGGTAAGGTTGTGTTTGATAAAGATGGGATACGCAAACAAGATATCGCTATCAATCAAGTAAAAGATGGGAAGATTGTACCTGTAGATGCTTTTGAGTTTTAGTTTTGTGGTATTGCAGAAGAATTTTTAGGGGAGTGAGGATTGATCAACTCTTTCAAGATCATCCCAACATTCGCATTGTTTTCTAGTTTGGAAACATAGTCAAATAGTTGTTTGAAGAATCTGACTAGATTCCTGTCTACTATCCGCGTACTTGTTTCTTTTTCAAAATCAGTAATGAAGACAACATCTCCTATAGTACAGATGTGGAGATTTAGATTGAATAAATTGTGAGGCAGAACACTAGAAGACATCGCTCTGTTCGCCAAATATCTCAAAGTATCTAGAGTTATTTTCTTTTCACTGATCATCCTTTCTAATCTCCCGATACTATCTTGGTGAAATAGGATATAGACTAGAGCCCCTGTTTCTCCGAGTCTGTGATTCAAAGTTTTGAATAGATCATTATATCTCTTGCGCTCAAAGATGCGGGCAGATTCATCGCTTTCGATGACCACCACTTCCAGGCCGCGTCTATTTACAGAATCTTCAAAACTTTTGATGATATTTTTTATTCCACGGATAATCTGCACGGAGTCGCCAGTTTCTTTTGGGACGCTGATCTTCCAGACAGTTTTCCTGCCATCTTTCAGAGAATTGGCATGCCCAGATTTCTCTAGAGTACGCAAAGTATATTCCACGGTTGTGCGGGGGATCTTTATTCGTCTAGATATCTCTGAAGTATGCAGGGTGTCGGTTGCAAGTAGCCTCAATATTTTATTGGCTGTTTCATTTACTATCATACTTCCATCCTACATATGACGAAAAAGTTGTCAATACATTTCTCCATTAAGAGCCTATATAAAGCCGTATCTATCACTTTATCAATCAATAGGTGCTTCAATTCGAGTCATTATATAGACTTCAATCATGACGAATAAACACCTCACAATATTCATCGTGTGTGCTGTAATCATCGCCGCTATATTGATCCCTGGTCTTTCTGATAAGCCCGACCAATCCAAGTTGATAAAAATAAGTGTAGTCATGCCTTTTTCAGGTGAATTGGCTATGTTTGGCGATAATGTTATCCACGGTGTAGAGATCTCTCTTAAACAAAGCGGTTTGTCTAGTTCAACAGTTGAAATAATCCGTGAAGATACGGGAGGTTTTACAACCAACGGAGCATTGTCTGCTTTCAAGAGATCCATTGATCAAGATAAAGCAGATATTGTCTTTGGTCCTTTCGGCCCAGCTCAGACTCTGACCATTGCTCCGACTATAGGTTCTAGTAGTCAGGTGACTGTCATAAGTGTTTCCAATTGTGATGAGAGATTTGAGCAATATCCAACGGTGTTTTGTATATATCCGGGTCTTCGTGATCAGGTAGAGCATGCTATAGGATTCATGAAATCAAAAAGTTGGAAGAATGTTTATTTGCTTACTGAAAATAGTGAATTTGGAATTATGGTTGAGGGTATATTGAAAGAAGATGAGGGTGTTACTTTTCTCGGAAGTGAAAAAGTGATCCCAAATCAGACGAAAGACTTCAGGACTCTGATTACCAAAGCGGTAGCATTGAAACCAGATGTAATATATTCGGCATTTGCCCCTACGGAAGGTCTCATCGTATTACGACAATACTCTAATCTATCAAAGGGCGTTCCATTATATATTGGAACTGATGTAAACAAGCAACAGCTCGCAGATATTTTCGGTCAACATTCTCAGAATATCTATTTTGCAGCCAAGATGTCCGATACGTATGAAAAAGTCTTCGCGGATGAATTTAAAGACCGATATGGTCGCGACCCAGATTATTTCGCGGCCCTAGGACATTCGGCGGCTTCTATTTTGTTTGACACTATAAAGTCAAAATCCACGGATATTTCTGATCTACCAAAAAGATTGATCGGTATTACTGCTAGCACCTCTGCCGTCCGAGGTTTTCTATTTAAGGAAAATCGGACTGTCTCTGTGCCACTTCATTCATATGAGTTTAGGAATGGTGATTTTGTGGAAGTTATGTGAATGACCATATTGTTGACGTCAACAATATGGTCTAGACTAACCCCGCACTCGTATTGCAAACCCACCCCCGACTGATTATACTTTGGGTATTATAATGTCGTTGATAATCTTGTCATCTCTATGAAGAAAACTATTTGGTGGGCTGTGGGAATTGTGGCGATTGTGATTATTGCTATATTATTGTCGTCACAAAAAGAACCAACAACAAAAACATTGAAGATCGGGATGCTTTTACCTCTTTCTGGTTCAGCGGCTCAATACGGTGAACAGATTAAGAATGGTGCAGAAATATACAGAAAAAGACTTGCAGATGAGGGTAGAAATATAGAGATTATCTATGAAGACAATAAAGCTGACCCAGCCACGGCTATATCCGCCTATAGAAAATTAATTGATATAGATAGGGTTGACTATATGGTTTCTGCAATGACCAGAGCGACGATACCTCTGATTGACCTAGTCAAACAAGACAAAGTCCCTATGATTATGACCCTGGTTGCGGGGGATTGGGATAAGGCGAAGACAGGATATGTTGTGCGTTTTTATCCCACAGCCAGACAATATGTTAGAAGTGATGATGAAAATAAAGTTTTGAACGGATTAAGTTCTGTAGGTGTTATATATGTGAATGATGAATATGGACAATCGGTGTTTAGAGAGATTCAGAAGTTTTCTGTGGAAAAAGGTTTCAAAATAGGTATAGCTGAAAGTTATTTACCAAACAATCAAGATTATCGATTACTTTTGTCAAAAATAAAAAGTGCTGGCATCGATTTGATTATGATGATCTCTTCAAGTCCAGTAGAACTATCTGCAATATCCAAGCAATACAAGGAGCTTGGTATAAAACAAAAATTATTCGACGCCTCAATTGGCCTATCGAATCCAAATGTTAGATTAAACAATGCAGACATTCTCGAGGGGGTAGTTACTCGGGCCACGGAAGCTGAATTACCTGACAAGGATTCTTCTGCTGAGGAGTTTTTTATTAAATATAAAGACTTATATAATAAAGATCCTTATTTCCCTGGAATCTTCGGTTATGAGACAATAAATCTTATCAATGTCATTGATCTTCAAGAAAGTGAAGATTTTATAGCAAAGATTTCAGATATTAAAGCATTAAAGACTATAATGGGTGATCTTGTGGTCGAAGATTATCAAGAGATAAATCCTTCCATCTATAATGCCATCATTAAAAATGGAAAATTGATTCGATTATAATACATTAACTTTTAAATTGATCTTATGAAAAAAGCAATTTGGTGGATCGTGGGGATAGTGGTGGTGATTTTGATCATCCTTTCATTAAATAAAAAGCCTCAGCAGGGAGTAGTTAGGGTTGGGGTGATAGCTCCGCTCACAGGAATAGTAGCTAGTTATGGTGAGCAGGTCAGGAAAGGTGTCGAATCGATAGGGACCTCTACGAATGTCCAGTTTGTATTCGAAGATGATCAGTGCGATTCCAAGACTGCCATCAGTGCCTTCAATAAACTCGCGAGTGTAGATAGGATACATTACATCATCGGTCCTGTATGTGGATCGCCGCAGGAAGCGATAGTGTCTCTGCTCAAGGGAACTTCCAACACAGTAATAGTCCCATCCGCAGCATCTAAAGATCTGTATCAGTTGAGTGGTAATAATCTATACAATATTCAATATTCACTAGAGGATGAAGCCGCCTTCATCGCAGAACAGATGTATGCACGCGGATATCGTAAGGTTGCGATAATCTCATATCAAAATGAATTTTCTACTGTTGAAAAAGATAGTTTCAAGGCGAATTTCAAAGGAGAAATAGTCGAAGAGATAAACTATGCGACCAATGTTTCTGATGTCCAGGCAGAATTAACAAAGATAAAGAATGGTAATTATGACGCCATATTCTCCACTGACATAGCATTTTATTTTGCAAATGGCCTGCAAAAAATGAAAAACCTAGGAATAAATGTCCCCGTCTTCTCTCCTTACCCAGTTGAATTGCCCGCAGTCAGGCAGCTGGTGGAAGGGGTCTACTATTCATTCCCATCAGATATAAATGATGATCAAGGAGGTGTTTTTGGTTTGTCCAAACAGTCTGCCGAATTATTAGTCAGAGCTATCGATTCTTGCGGTGATGATTCTGGTTGCGTAAAAGATTTTATCAATAAAGACGGTTTCGACTCGTATGGTGTAAAACAACGCACGCTCGTCTTGAAACAGATCAAGGGAGGGGAGCCAATTATTATCAACTGATAATTTAAAGATAAATTAGTAGACTTCTAAGACTCTTATATTGCAAACCCACCTCCGGACTACTATACTTACGGCATTAGTAATGTGTCATCAAACCTTATTTAAGTTTTAATCCTATGAAAAAATCGATCTGGTGGGTGGTCGGGATAGTGATTGTGGTAATCGTTATTGCCTTTGCTACGGACAAGAATGGGGAAGTGAATGTTATAAAGATTGGTGTAGTTGCCCCGATAACCGGAGGTGCTTCTGGATATGGTGAGACTTTGGTAAAAGGTATTGAATTGGCTAAACAGGATCTCGGTAACACAAAGAACAAATACGAAGTTATATACGAAGATGACGGTACAACTCCCGCCCGAGCAGCCAGTGCGGCACAAAAACTTATAAATGTTGATAAGGTCAGCGCTATAATCACAACAACTTCTGGTACTGGTAATGCAGTGAAGCTCGTAGCTATCTCTGCGGGTATACCCCATATCTGTATATGTGTTGATACTAACATTACAAAAGATAGTAAAACGAATTTCATCTATCTCGCTTTGCCTGAAATAGAATCTCGTGCCTGGGTAGATGAAGCTGTTGTAAGAGGAGTAAAAAAGATGGCCATCATATATCAGAATCATCCAGGATTTAATCTTATAGTGGATACGATAAAACCCATGTTAGTTGAAAAAGGTATATCTATTACTTCAGAAGAACGTTATGAACCATCCACTAAAGATTTCAAGACGGTTATTACGAAGTCCAAACTAACCAATCCGGATGCTTATTTCATAGGTGGTTTTCCACCATCATTGGATATTCTTGGAAAAGATATGAAAACGATGGGTATCAAGAATGTGGCTGGCTTTGGAACATTTGCCTTAGCTGCAGATCTATCTATATTTGAAGGAGACTGGTTTACTGATGTTAAGCTATCTGATCAATCAATAAAAACCCGTTTTGAAACCGCTTTTCCAAATATGAGATTCAATGCCAGGACTGTTCCAGAAGGATATGATGTGTTCACTATTTTAGTTAGTGCCTTTGAAAGTAATAAACCAGCATCACAGTACCTGTTAGATTTAGATGGTTATGATGGTAAGTCTGGTAATGTTATGAAACCAGTCGGATCCAATAACTTCAGTGTGCCAGTGGGTATTTGGACAATAAAAGATGGTAGTGCTGTAGAGATAAAATAAAATGCCCACCGTCGGCGATTATATTGCAACCTCGCTTCTAAGCTACTATACTTACGGCATTAGTAAGCGTCATAAAACCTTATTTAAGTCTTTAATCCTATGAAAAAATCAATCTGGTGGATCGTGGGGATAGTGGTGGTGGTTTTGATTGTTATTTCTGTCACGAATAAGAAACCAGGGGAGAATGTTATAAAGGTTGGAGCCGTATATGCCCTGACTGGACCAGCTGCTGTCTTTGGAGAAATATCCGCAAAAGGAGTCAGAGATGCGGTCACTTACTTTAAGCAAAAAGAGGGTATAGATGTTCAGCTTTTCTTGGAAGACAGCGCAAATGATCCTAAACAAGGAGTGTCGGCTGCTCAGAAAATGTTTGATATTAATAAGGTCAGGTTTGCTGTTGTCGGCACCAGTGGGATAACAAATGCAATTTCGCCCTTAGCTGATCAATATAAAGCGCTATTGATTACCGACGCAGCTGGTTACGGTTTGACAAAAGACAAAACATTTTTGTTTCAAAATTTCTTACCATCACTAAATGATGTTGCCAAACAATTAAATTCAAATGAAAAATGGAAGAGGGTTGCCCTGGTCTACATAAATGATGAATTCGGAAATATTTGGTATAAAAAGACCAGTGATGCTCTCGTAAGTAAACAGTCCCTAGGAACATCCTTTGCCAAGGATGCGAAAGATTTTAAAACTGAAGCCTTGAAAATCAAGCAATTTAATCCGGACGTTATGTTTGTTTTGGGTTATGGACCGGCACTCAATCAAGTTTATGCTGACCTAGCTCTACAGGGTGTAAAATCCGAGATCATTTCTTATTTGTCTTGTACATTGCCAGGTGTCTTGTCAGATAAGAGGTATTCTTTGGAGGGAAATTTCAGTTATGAATATCCTTTGCCACTTAGTCAGGATATTGTCAGTTGGATAAAAGCAAATAATGGCGAATCTAATACTTTTTATGATCTAGCTTTTGAGAATACCCTGATCGCTCTGATTGCCGCTAAGGAATCGGGGAATGATCCGATAGTCGCCAAAGAATATTTAAAAGATAATAGTATTCGCGCATTATATGGAGATGTTATATTTAATTCAGCCAATGTCTCTGAGAGGGATCTAAAAATTAGCTTGATCAAAGACAATAAATGTCAATCGCTCTAACTTAGATTTATCATGCCCACCGAACTCCTCCTTCAAACCAAGAATCTTCATGTTCACTACGGCGGTGTTAAAGCCCTGGACGGAGCGTCTGTCTTCATCGATGAAGGAGAGATCGTCGCACTCATGGGACCCAACGGAGCTGGCAAATCCACAATACTCAAAGCAATATTCGGATTGGCACCGATTGATTCCGGGCAAGTATTATGGGAAGGCAATGCATTCAAGCCTGTATCTTATGAAGTCGTTGAACGCGGTATATCTTTTGTTCCACAAGGTCGCAGGGTATTCCACCATTTAACCGTGCTCGAGAATCTCGAGATTGGCGGGATTAATTTGAGGAGCAGTGATGATCGTAAGGAAAGAATAGCAAATGTTTTAGAATTATTTCCTGTATTGAAGACCAAGATCAAAGCCAAGTCCGGCACACTCTCCGGTGGTCAACAGCAGATGCTCGCTATTGCCCGCGGACTCATGCCGGATCCGAAAGTTTTGTTGCTGGATGAACCATCACTCGGATTGGCACCCAAGATTGTCAAAGAAGTTTTTCAGAAAATCAGGGAGATAAATGAACGCAGGAAGACAGCTATATTCGTTGTCGAACACAACCTGAAATCATTATTGGAGATCACAAAACGAGCTTATGTTCTCGACAAAGGTAAGGTATATGCAGAAGGAGATCCAAAGCAGTTGATAGAAGATAAGGTGTTGGAGAAGGTGTTTCTAGGGAAATAGACGGGTACTTTTTGTTGACCCCACCTCATTTCTATAGTAATATATTGGCATGCCTCCATTAAATAAACTGACAACAAAAGCTAGGGAAGCTTTGCGAAAAGCCCATGAACTAGCCATAGAACGCGGACAAAATCATGTAAATCCCGTCCATCTCCTCTGTGCTCTCATACTCCAGGACGAAAGCATGGTTACTTCTATATTGGATCGCATGGAGATAGATACACCCATGCTCACTGATGTCGTACTCGAACACATAGAAGCTCCCGAGGGTTCCAATGTTTTGTCTCCTTCATATCAGATATATCTCACACCAGATCTCGCTCAGATCTTGGACAATTCTGTCCGTGTCGCAAGTACACTCAAAGATGAATTCATTTCAACAGAACACATCTTCCTTTCCATATTTGACATACCTTGTATCGCAAAAGATATTTTGACTAGGTTCAAGATAGAGAAAGAAGCAGTCTTGAAGATTATAGAAGAACTCAAGATCAATCCTCCTACCAAAGACGGTGAACCAAAAAAGTTCCGCACTCTATACAAATACGCCCGTTCACTGACCAAACTCGCCCATGAGAACAAACTCGATCCAGTCATTGGTCGTGATTCCGAGATTATGCGTATCATCCAGATATTATCTCGCAGGACAAAAAATAACCCGATCCTTATCGGAGAAGCCGGCGTAGGCAAGACCGCTATCGTAGAAGGTCTGGCTTTGCGCATGTCACAAGGTGATATTCCAGAATCATTGAAAGACAAAGAGCTCATGTCTCTGGATCTTGGTTCACTCATCGCCGGTACGAAATACCGCGGAGAATTTGAAGAGCGTCTGAAGAATATTCTGAAAGAAGTAGAGAAGGCTGACGGCAAGATCATTCTATTTATAGATGAGATACATACTCTAGTTGGCGCTGGTGCTTCCGAAGGTTCCATGGACGCTTCCAATATGTTGAAGCCTGCTTTGGCTCGTGGAGAGCTCCGTGCTATCGGTGCCACAACTTTGAAAGAATACCAGAAATACATAGAGAGAGATCCCGCTTTGACTCGTCGTTTCCAGCCTGTATATGTCAATGAGCCTAGTGTTGAAGATGCTATTGCCATCTTGCGCGGACTAAAAGAAAAATATGAATTATTCCACGGCGTGAGGATTACTGATGATGCTATCGTCGCCGCGGTCAATCTCGCCAGTCGTTATATCAGCGACAGATTCTTGCCTGACAAAGTCGTAGATCTGATAGATGAAGCCTCTTCGTCTCTGCGCATTTCATTGGAGAATATGCCACCAGAATTGGAAGAAACTCGTCGCAAGATCATGCGTTTGGAGATAGAGCGCGAGGCTTTGAAGAAAGAAACAAACAAAGAAGCCAAAGCTCGTATGGCCAAGATTGAGGCCGAGATAGCTGATCTCAGAGAAGGTACTTCGGAATTGGAACTCAAATGGAAAAATGAAAAAGAGACTATCACTGATCTGAAGCGTATTAAAAAAGAATTAGAAGCACTCCGCATAGAAGGCGAAAGTGCAGAAGCTAGGACAGACCTGGCGAAAGCTGCCGAGATCCGTTATGGTCGTCTGCCTGCTCTAGAAAAAGAGTTGGAGAATAAAAATAAGCGATTGAAGAAATTGCAGTCCTCACGAAGGATTCTAAAAGAAGAGATCAACGCCGAAGACATCGCCGGTGTAGTTTCGCGTTGGACGAATATTCCAGTTTCTAGAATGTTGGAGTCAGAAGCCGCGAAGCTCACTCGTATGGAAGGTGAATTGGAAAGGAGAATCGTTGGACAAAATGAAGCAGTGACGAAAATATCAGACACTATTCGTCGTTCTCGTGCTGGCATCGCAGATCCCAATCGTCCTATCGGCTCATTTATCTTCCTCGGCCCGACTGGAGTGGGTAAGACAGAATTGACGAAAGCTGTAGCGGAGTTTCTATTCAATGATGAAAAATCTCTGATCCGTGTAGACATGTCTGAATTTATGGAGAAACATTCCGTCTCCAAACTTATCGGCGCGCCTCCAGGATATGTTGGTCATGATGAATCTGGTGGTTTGACGGAGACGGTTCGTCATCGTCCGTACTCGGTAATTCTCTTCGATGAGATAGAGAAAGCTCATCCAGAAGTCTTCAATGTACTCTTGCAGGTCTTGGACAACGGGAGGCTCACAGATTCCAAGGGGCGCGTGGTCAATTTCCGCAACACGATTATCATCATGACTTCCAATATTGGCGCTCAACACATAGAGCGTATGGAGAAGCTTGGTTTCTCAAAGAATTCTATCAATCGCGATCGAGATAATTATGACGAAGCTAAGAATAAGATCAATTCAGCGTTGAAAGATTATTTCCGTCCAGAATTTTTGAATCGTGTGGATGATATCATCATCTTCGATATTTTGTCAGAAGAATCAGTAAAGAAAATCGTAGAGATACAAGTAAGTGAAGTGATGAAGCGTTTGACGGAAAAGGGTATAGAACTTTCTCTGTCTCCAGCGGTCTATGATTATCTAGCGAAAGAAGGTTACAGCCCGCAGTATGGTGCACGCCCGTTGAAGCGTCTGATCCAAAACAAAATACTTACTCCAGTTGCAAATCTCTTGATCGGTCAAGAGGTTGTGAAGGGCGGCAAGATTATGGTTGATCTACAGACTCCGTCAAAGAGTGATGGTGTTGATAGTGCCAAAAAACTCACTTTTGAAGTTAGGAAGAAACACAAAGGTCAGAGCCCGATCATTATGAGAGATATGGTGCAGGGGTAATTAGTATAAATATAATAAAATGGATGCAAATAAATTCAGTGATTTCTTAAAGACAGTTGATCTTGATGGTTATAGGGCAAAATATTTGCCTGTGAAAATAGTTGAAATGGATTTACCAAAAGATATTCAAGCAATATCTCTGCTTTATGATATTTATTGGAGTAAGAAAGAGTTGATGAGTTACAATGACTTTTATAGAAAATATGAATCTAACCTCAAAAATAAGCTTGAGAGTTTCAGAAAGAGGATCATGATGTGTGATAAGTGTTTCTACTTGGGTTTGCCAGCTAGAATCTACAGGACTTGGGCAAGCATTATTACACAGATACACGCCGGTTATGTCGCTGAATCAGTGTTTGGTAAAGGCAGTGTTGAAATGTCAGAGGAATTAGATCACAGGGGTGCAGATTTCCGGGTGACTTATTTGGGTCATAAATTGAATTATCAGGTCAAGAAAGTTACTTATAGTAGGGGAGTTAGAAGTCAGAAACCAGAATCAAAGATTAAACTTGATGGTGAATTTGTTGATATATTCTACATTGTCCCGAGCAGGGATATATTTAAGGATCCTAAGACAAAGAAGGGTAAGTACCGTAAGCCCTACTTAGATTTTGTGAATAACAAGGATTTGGAAAGATTTGATAATGGTTTTGTAGTATTCACTTCAAAGTCTTTTAAAGATAAGAAAAAAGAAATTGATGCCAGATTAAAATAGTTTAGGTGTTTTTTTAATAGAATCAATCATTTTTTCTGCTAGTCTCACATAATCTGGATTTATCTCAAATCCTATATAATTCTGCCCGAGTTCTTTTGCAGCTGCACATTCTGATCCAGTACCAACAAAGGGGACAAGCACGACACCATTTTTATTTGGCATAGCCGAACGAATCAACTTTCTTGAGAGCTCTAATGGCTTTTGTGTAGGATGTTTCTCGATCTCGTGTTTACCATGCTCTTTCAATTTTCTAGGTTCGTAGATGTTTTTACAGGTCTTGCATATAAACCATCTTTCATTCATTCCTGCGCCACCAGCTAATGCGGGTATCTTAATTACATCTCTGGGTAAGGCCCCGCCTTCATGGGCATTGTAAACTGTTTCCTTACCACCGCTACTGAATCTACCAACCGTTCCTTTTCTAACCTTACCAGCTGCACCCTTAAGGAATCCTTCAGTGTAAGGCTCTCTAACATCATCCCTATTGAAGATCGGCTTGTTTTTCCATGCACAAATAATAGCCTCATGGCTTCTTTGCCAAAAATTTAATGAGGCAACATTTTTATTTGTATAGTGCCAAATCAACCATCTTTTATTAATGGAGATTTCAACTGATAAATGTGCGAGAATTTCACTAAAACCATATATAAATATAGTTCCGGTCGGCTTGAGAACTCTGATAGATTCATTTATCCAATTTCTAGACCATCTTATATATTCTCCCAACTCTCTTTTGTCAATGTTGTTACCGAAATCCTTACCTATATTATATGGAGGATCAATGATTATCACATCACAAGAAGCGTCAGGTAGTTTTCTCAATTCTTCAACCGTATCTCCCAATACAATTTTATTTAACAGTAGTCTATTCTCTCTTACAATTTCTTTGGGTTTCAACCAGTATTTCAGATCTATGTCATCTTCGTTCTTGACAATATCTATTACGACACCTTGTATAGAAAACTTTTTATCTTTCGGAATTATTATAGGTTCCATACTTTTGTTCGCAGGTTGAAGTCTGATTGAATCTTTCTCATGATATAGAGTCTTTAATGTGGTCTCGTGATTATCAATGAGAGCGACTATCTTCTGGCCATCTTCCGCCGTGTCTTGTTTTTTGATGATTACAATATCACCATCGTTTATATTCTCCTCGATCATACTGTTCCCCGAAACCCTCAAGGCATATATGCTGCCTGAATTTGGAAGTTTACTTTGAGAGATTGCTATGGTCTCTTTTTCTTCAACCGCCTCAATAGGTTGACCCGCGGAGATTGTACCTAGAAGTGGAATATTAATCATTCTTTCATTTTCGAATACTGAAATAGCACGTGGATGGTTACGCTCTTTGTTCAAAAAACCAGCTTCTTGCAATTTCTTTATGTAATGATGAGCCGTCGAGACAGAAGAAAGTCTAAACTTCCTCTTTATTTCTTCAAGAGAAGGAGCGTAGTCATTTTTTGTGAAATAACTTTTTATAAAATCAAGGACATTTTTCTGTTTTTTGGTTATCATCAAGATTGTATTTATTTAGTCCTCTAATTATATTAGAAAATGAATAGAAAGTCGCTATGGAGGTTATCCACAGATTTTACTTATGAGTATGGTTGTGGACAACTATACTATTGTTTTTGTAAAAAAGTGTTATAATGTTTTTAAGTAGCTTGATCTAATATCAGGTTACGATTATCCAGTAACCACACAATAAAATGTTAGGAAACTGGTTAAATGCTTCTTACTAAGGGAAGGTTTGCAAACCTTCTATGTTCCAAGAGGCAAATTAGGAATTAAACGGAAACGTGAATACTAAGAAGATCCACTCGTCAAGTGGAATGTCGTAAGTTGAATATGTTGCAACATATTCAAATGAGATTGCAGTAGTATTCAAGGTGTTGAAGTTCCAAAGAAAAAACACGGGTGACTCCGTGTTTTTTCCATCTATGTTACGATTATTTTTTTAATATGCTTGCTTAAGCTTATACAGTATACCAGTTGTTCTAATGAGTAGATAATTTTTCTGTGAATAGCTTTATTATTGATTAAGATTGTCTTTACAAAACCACGCCCCGTGAAGGGCGTGGTTTGGATATCGGATCCGCCTCAGGCGGACAAGATAGCTTGCGCTATGCAATATAGTATAGGTGAAGGATCTATTTTAAGTCAATATACCGCAAGGTCCGACCTAGGAGTCCCTAGGTCCGACCTTGCGACTTGCCACCTTGTTTTTCCGTCATTTTTGTGCTATATTCCGCCCACCATGCAGCCAAATAAAGTAGATAAAGCAGAAAGACGGGCGCGCAAGGTAGTCAAAGGCGATGACAAAATCATCGTCAAAGGTGCGCGCACGCACAATCTGAAAAATATCACCGTGGAGATGCCGCGTAACGCTATGATAGCCGTTACCGGTCTTTCTGGCTCCGGAAAATCTTCTTTTGCTTTCGATACCATCTTCGCAGAAGGTCAACGCAGATATGTAGAATCTCTTTCCGCTTACGCTCGTCAGTTCCTCCACAAAATGCAGAAGCCTGATGTAGATGAGATTACAGGACTTTCACCCGCTATTTCCATAGATCAAAAATCTCGCTCCAACAACCCGCGTTCTACTGTCGCCACCATCACTGAAATCTACGATTATATGCGCGTTCTATTCGCACGCGTCGGCAAGCCCCACTGTCTCGTTTGCGATCGCCTCATTCACCGTATTTCCAAAGAGGAGATTATGCAGACTATATTGAATACTATTGCTACGAAAACTGTTCGTGCCAAGAAAGTTTTTGGCGTAGATATCGCTGATGCCAAGATTCGCATATATGCACCAGTCGTTGTGGGCAGGAAAGGAGAATACTATCAAATGCTCTACGACATGCTCAGCAAGGGTTATGATCGCGTGCGCATAGATGGCAATATTCATCGTCTGCGTGATCAGATTATTTTAGACAAGAATAAAAAGCATGATATAGATATTCTGGTTGATGAAATATTTTTGAGTGAGTTCAGATCTACTGTAAAGAAGCAGAAGGAGTCCGATGTAAAAGCTACAGATAACGCCAAAGAGCGCCTCTCTGAATCTCTAGAGCGCGCTATCACCGAAGCCGACGGACTCATCAAGATAGAGTATCCAAATCAGGAAGAAAATCTGATGTCCGTAAAATTCATGTGTCCATATGACGGCTTTTCATATCCCGAGATAGAGCCTCGTTTGTTTTCATTCAATTCTCCATACGGAGCTTGTCCATCATGTAATGGTCTCGGTACTGAAAGTATCTGGAGTGACAAGCCCTGTCCAGTTTGTAAGGGTGCCAGACTGCGTGATGAAGCATTGAAAGTGATGGTTGACGGCAAAAATATTGTAAACATCACCAATATGTCTATTGAACAAGCCATCGTTTATTTCAAAGACATAAATCTCACTGAAGCTGAAAAAGAAATTGCGAAAGTAGTATTGAAAGAGATTTCCGCGCGCCTCTCATTCATGGTTAATGTTGGCATAGAATATCTAACGCTTGATCGCCGCGCGCATACTCTATCTGGTGGCGAGGCACAGCGTATTCGACTCGCATCTCAATTGGGATCTGGCTTAGTTGGAGCACTCTATGTTTTGGACGAGCCAACTATCGGTCTGCATCAGCGTGATAATGACAGACTGATCAAGACCCTTCTTCATCTGAGAGATATAGGCAATACGATAATCGTTGTTGAACACGATGAAGATACGATGTTTTCTTCTGATTATATTGTCGATATAGGTCCAGGTGCGGGCGTGCATGGTGGAAAAGTCGTCGTATCAGGATATTTGGATGAATTGCTTGCAGCCAAAAAGAATGACTCCAAATCCTTAACACTCGCTTATCTGCGTGGTGAAGAGGTTATCCCTATGCCTGGCAAGAGGCGTGAACCGAAAGGCAAGATAATGGTTCGTGGCGGTAATGTATTCAATATTTCTAATATGGATGTAGATGTTCCGCTCGGCTGTCTGAATGTCGTCACCGGCGTATCTGGTTCAGGCAAGTCCTCTTTCATGTATGAGATTCTACACAAAAATCTTTCTGCGCGGTTTGAGATGAGACATCGAAGTGTGGAAACATTCAATTGCAAAAGTTTCCAAGGATCTGAATATGTAGGTCGCGTCATTTTGATCGACCAGAGCCCTATCGGTCGTACGCCACGATCAAATCCCGCTACTTATACTGGCGCGTGGACGCATATTCGTGACCTTTTCGCTTCTGAGTCAGAGGCGCGAGCCAGAGGTTGGAGTGCAAGTCGCTTCTCATTCAATAGGCCGGGTGGTAGATGTGAGGCATGTGAAGGTAATGGCGAGATCGCTGTAGAAATGCATTTCTTGCCCACAGTCTATGTCACTTGCGATGTATGTAATGGAAAAAGATTCACCAAAGAAACTCTAGATATCAAATACCGCAAGAAAAATATCCACGAGGTACTGGAACTCACTATTGAAGAAGCTTTTGAATTCTTTGTAGATATTCCGGCTGTTGAAGATAGGCTAAAAACTCTCATGGATGTAGGTCTGGGTTATGTGAAGTTGGGACAGTCTGCCACGACCCTTTCCGGTGGAGAAGC
>CAZHHB010000008.1:0-34526 GCA_964532285.1 uncultured Candidatus Saccharibacteria bacterium
TCTTTTGGCCCAAGTAGGGGTTTAATTCACTGTCCACTAAATGGGGTACACTTCATCTTTAATGCGGGGTTTTTTTATTTCTTCAACAGCGGGACTCACCCCCTCATCTTCATTATCCACCCAGTTGTTTTGATATGCCTGTTGATGCTGATACAATATTATGTATGACAAATACAATTAAACATAAAATACTCTGGGTAGAAGACGATAGTCTCTTGGGGAAGATTCTTTCAAAAGAGATTATAAATTCAGGTTTCGATCTAACCTTGGCCAAGAACAGTGGTGAGGCTCTCGATGCGATAAAACAAAATATTCCCGATGTCATAATGGTTGACTTACTATTACCCGGGGGAATGGACGGTTTTGGTATTTTGGAACAGGTTCAGTCTGACGCTAGTCTGAAAGATGTCCCAAAGGTAGTCTTGTCCAATTTGAGCAAACCTTCAGATATTGAAAAAGCCAAGAGTCTGGGTGCCAACAAATTCCTGATCAAAGCAGATACTTCACTGGATCAGATCATCACTGAACTCAGGAATCAATGCGCTTAATTTGGTGACTCTCCTGCATTGTTTTCGCATCCACTCGTATCCCATTCATCGTGTGTGGAATTTTGACTATATTTAGTAATCGTGTTAGTCTGATATAGGTTTACAATAGAAAAGTAGAATTAAAAAATCAAAACGGAGGAATTATGATCTTTCATGGTTCGTTTGTTAATCACGACAGATTGAGGCCGAAAATGCCCAAGATAAGTATTTTTAAGCCGACGAAGGTTCCGATGCATACTTCGAAGTTGTGCCCTCACTGTTTGAGGGAGAATGGTCGAAAAACAAATCGCAAGCGCGAATATACACTGATTGGCCCCATGCATATTTCACAGTGTGAGGCTGGTCTACCGAAACGTAGTCCTAAGACTGACTACAGTAAATTACCGTGGAGTCTGAAGCCTCTGAAATGGCTTTTTGCCCCACCTGATTCGTCGATGGAATACGGGTGGTTCGAGATTCGTGCGCGCGCCATCTGCGAGTTTCATGGCAAGGAGATCGTAAGGGAGCTGTCTGGCATCCGGCAATTCGGGCGTTTTCGTCGTCTGCTTATCTGGTTCAGGGCCAAGATAATCCACACCCTCGATTTGGTCATCCCAATACAGTAATGTCGCTCGCAGGATTTCATCAACAGTCATCCTCATATCGCCCCCAGCTCACGCTCGGGGGTTTTTTCTTTCATTTATTATACTTTTCTGTATAATCAGAGCATGGCGGATAATACTGCAAAAAAAGGGAATAAACAGAGTAAAGGGCCTGGTGGAAAATTCTCGCCTAAGATGAATTTTCTAAACATACTGATCATCACTGTGATGGTTTTCCTTTTGATCACAGGTTTTTACGCTGAATTTTCAACAACTACGATACCTACCATTCCGGTCTCTCTTTCTGCCATCGCTTCGGATATAAGCAGGGGCAATGTAGTATCCATGACTTTATCTGGTGATGATGTGGTGGCGACTTACAAAGACAAATCCACCAAGACAGCCAGAAAAGAGGTTGACGCATCTCTGACCGAATCTCTCTCTCGTCTGGGTGTGACTATGCCACAGTTGGCATCTACCACGATTACCGTAGAACAACCTAGTGGTTTCTGGTTCTTGTTTGGACAGGTTGCACCGTTTCTGGCACCGATATTATTCTTGATATTTTTTGTTTGGTTAATTTCCAGACAGGTTCGCGGAGCCGGTATGCAAGCTATGACATTTGGTCAATCAAAAGCGCGCATAACCATGCCAAATGATACGAAACAAAAAGTTACTTTCAAAGATGTGGCTGGAGCAAAAGAGGCCAAACAAGAATTATTGGAGATAGTAGATTTCTTGAGGAATCCAAAAAAGTTTATAGAGATAGGCGCAGAGATCCCAAAGGGCGTGATATTGATGGGAGCTCCAGGTACAGGCAAGACCTTGCTCGCTCGAGCTGTTGCTGGCGAAGCGGGTGTAGCCTTCTTCTCCATCTCTGGTTCAGAATTCGTGGAGATGTTCGTAGGTGTAGGTGCTTCGCGCGTTCGTGACCTATTCAAGATGGCCAAGGAAGCCGCACCATCTATCGTATTCGTAGATGAGATAGACGCTGTGGGCAGGACTCGCGGTTCAGGTATGGGTGGAGGCAATGATGAACGCGAACAGACATTAAATCAGATACTAGTAGAGATGGATGGCTTTGAACCAAATGAAAAAGTGATCGTCATGGCGGCAACGAATCGTCCAGATGTTTTGGATCCGGCACTGCTCCGTCCTGGGAGATTTGATCGTCGTGTCGTCATAGATCTGCCTGACAGGAGTGATCGTGAAGAGATATTGAAGATCCATTCTGCCAAGAAACATCTAGCTGAAGATGTTGCTATCAAAGTGGTTGCTGAACGCACACCAGGTTTCTCTGGAGCAGATCTAGCATCGCTCATGAATGAGGCGGCCATACTCGCAGCGCGTGAAGATAGGACCAAAATCGGACAATTCGACTTGATCCGTTCTATAGAAAAAGTCATGCTCGGTCCTGAGCGCCGTAGTCATATATTGTCTATGAAAGAAAAAGAAATCACAGCCTATCATGAAGCCGGGCATGCATTGATTTCTTCCATACTCCCGCACGCTGATCCAGTACACAAGATTTCTATAATCTCGCGTGGAAGAGCAGCTGGTTATACATTGAAATTGCCGTTCGAAGAACGTAAGTTACAATCTCGCAGAGAATTCTTGGATGATATTGCTGTATCACTTGGCGGATATGCTGCGGAAATGATGATGTTCGGAGATCTGACAACCGGAGCGTCCAATGATCTACAGGTAGCAACAGCTCTAGCACGTGACATGGTCACGCGATATGGTATGTCGGACAAGATCGGTCCAGTAGCACTAGAGGGTCCTCAGGGGAGAGTTCTTTTCGGCATGGGGGTCAATGATCATGAATATTCTGAGCGTGTGGCGGCGGAGATTGACTCTGAAGTTTCCAGGATCATGATGGAGGCGAGAGAAGTTGCAAAGAAAACTCTTTCTGAAAACAAAAAAGCTTTCGAAGCTATAGCCAAGCGTTTGATAGAAGCGGAGACAATAGAGAGAGAAGAATATGAAAGTATCTTGGTGGTACAGGGGATAACGGTAAAGAAGAGGGAAGATATAATTGAGAGGAAGATTGTGTAGAGGCCTATTATACGCTATCCTTTTTGATACGGGCGTGTAGCTCAGTTGGTTAGAGCACAGAGCTTATACCTCTGCGGTCCCTGGTTCGAATCCAGGCACGCCCACATTGTTTTGGTCCGAACGAACAGTCTATATGTAATATACCTCTGGGGTCCTTGGTTCGAATCCAAGAGGGCGGACAGATATTTGCACAAACATTATCATCTAGACCCTTTCTCATACACAGTGACGGCAGTGAAGAAACCGGCCACATAACCGATGCCTAAAATTATTATGATCCATAGTATAGTCATAATAGTGGTTTTATTATTTAATAAACCTTAGGAGCTGATTTAATTATAGTGTACAACTATAAGATTTAATCGCAAGGTCTTACCAAGATCGTCGGATCTTGGTATACCGAGATCGGATCTTGGAATTTACTCAAAATGTGATTCTTTCGAATGACTATCAACCTGTTTTTTGAGTAGGGGATATTTGGTCAGATTACTATCTTCTTCAATGAGTCTAGCGGCTTCAGTTCTGGCGGCTTCTACCATTTTCAAATTTTTCAGAGCTTCCATGGCCACATCTGATACGCCCCACTGTTTCAGACCTGAGAGTTGTCCGGAACCGCGTTGAGCTAAATCTAACTCCGCTAATTCAAAACCGTTCTTTGCTGTTTGTAGAGCTTTCAGTCTTTCAATTGATTTCACTGAATTTGTCTCAGTGAAGGCGTAGCAATACGCTTGGAGAGAACTTCTCATGACGCGACCGCGCAGTTGATGAAGTTGAGCTAGGCCGAATCTCTCGGCACCCTCAATTATTATCACGGTAGCATTGACGACATTGACGCCGACTTCAACCACGGAGGTGGCGCATAGGATATTTATTTTTCCATTTTTGAATTCATTCATCACACGATCTTTCTCGTTTGGAGTCATCTTGCCGTGCAGAACACCGATATTATATTCAGGGAAAATAGATTTCTTCAGTCTCTTGGCCTCTTCTTTCACTGACTTGGCGATAATGGCGGCCTCCTTGTCTGGATCTGGTTCGTCTATGCGTGGACAGATGACATACATTTGTCTGCCGGCTTTCAATTCTTGGCGGACCTTTTCATAAGTTTCTTGACGCTTGTCTGGTAAGACTAATTCGGTGATGACGGGTTTCCTGTCTGCGGGTGATTCATCTAGGAGTGTGAGATCTAGGTCTCCATACATAGTGAGGGCGAGTGTACGAGGTATGGGTGTTGCGGTCATTGATAATAGGTGGGGAACTTTAGTGACTGAGCGGGTAGGATGAAGACGCGAGGCAGGAGTTTGGAGGAAACGGGCAGAACCCTGCAGGGTTCTGTCCTCGGCTTCGGAAATTTTCTGCTGAAAATTTCCTGCAGATGTTCCTCCAAACTCCTGCCTCGCATCTTCGCCTCGTTCGTTCGCGTGTTTCTTCACCAGCTTTGCCCTCTGGGAAGTACCGAAGCGGTGTTGTTCATCTATGATCACATACGCTAAATTCTTGAAGATTACAGATTTCTGTATGAGGGCGTGAGTACCTATGAGCACAGCGATTTCGCCGTTGGCAACCCACTTCAATAACTGCGCTCTGGAAATATCAGTCCATCCTTTTGGATTTACTTTTGAAGGAAATTTGCGACAACCTGAACCGGTGATAAGGCCGATCTGGATGGGCATATAGGAAAAGAATTGAATAAAAGATTCGAAATGTTGGGTGGCGAGAATTTCGGTGGGGCACATATAAGCGGTTTGGAGGTGGAGGGAAGTGGTTTTTTCCTTTAATGTCGTCTTCGCTGTCATCACCGCATATGTTGTGGCTGCCGCAACTGCAGTTTTGCCAGAGCCGACATCTCCTTCAAGTAATCTGGACATAGGATGCTCGCCACTCATGTCATCGAGGATTGATTCGATAGCTCGTTCCTGGGCATTGGTAGCTTTGAATGGAAAACGGCGAACAAATTCGCGTACATTATCAGAATCTTTTTCGAGAACAAAAGATGGATTGCTCCTATATTCTTTGCGCGCCCGTTGTTTGCCCAGTTGTATAGTGAAGACTTCTTCAAATGAAAATCTTTTTCTGGCAGAGAGGGCGTCGTTTTTATTTAATGGAGTATGTATCCAGATGAGGGCGGTTCTCAGACTTGGCAGGTGGTATTTTTCCAAAAGCTCTGGTGGAATGGAGTCTTCAACGAGTTCGAGGACTCCACTTTTGAATATTTTTTGTAAAGTATGATATATCCAACTTGAAGATATGCCACGAGATTCTGGGTAGACGGGGTAGAGGGTATGTGCTTCATTGCCGTCACCAAATAGAGAATCGCCGACGCCGATAGGTAATGATTCCACCTTTTCAATCTTGGGATTTGATAGATAAAGTTCGCCGCCTCCTCTCGGCTGCGCCAGATCTCCCTTCGTTTGGCTCGCAGAGCTCGCCAAAGTCGGGAGACTGGCTTCGCCTGCGGAGGCGGCTGGAATATCGTTTGTCGGTGATTTTTTGCTTCTCCTCTCACTGACTTTACCTTCAACACGGACCAACATTCCGTCGGTATACATCTTCGCCACATATGGTTGATTGAACCACACACAATGGATGTGACCGGTTTCGTCCTCAACATATCCATCCGCCATAGCTATTTTGGATCTGAATCCCTTGCTGGTCTTGAGTCCTGAAATCTTACCGAAGATAACTGCGGTATCACCTTGTTGTAGTGAATCAATATTCTTGGCTTCGGCTGTATCGCCATAACGGACAGGAAAATGGTAGAGCAAATCTTCTATGGTAAGTACGCCCAATTTTCTCAAGGCAGTTTTCTGAATATCGGTGATACGCGAGTATTCGGTGATCTTTGTGTGGAGGGAAATAGGCATGAGGGTATGATAACAGAATTTCCTCATCTGTTATAATTGCACCATGGATCCTCATTATGATCGACGATCGTGGAATTCCGTCACGATAAATGGCAGGACTTATGATCTATTCAAGTCATTTTTTGCTGTTTTAGTCACAGTGTATTTCCTGCGTCTAGTTAGAAACCCTGCAGATTGGCATTTTATAGATAATATTAATCTGATCTTCCACGAAGCGGGGCACATGATCTTTATCTTCTTTGGTCAATTCTTACAAATTGCTGGCGGTAGTATATTCCAAGTCCTTATTCCAGCGATCTGCATATTATATTTCATCAAGGAGAGAAAATATTATTCCGCCTCGCTTCTCGGTTTTTGGCTTGGAGAAAGTTTCATAAATATTTCCGTCTACGCTCGTGATGCTGTTGTTATGCAATTACCACTTCTAGGAGGGGATTCGGTATTGCATGATTGGAATTATCTCCTGAGTAATCTGGGCATGCTCAATTCTGCACCACTCGTGGCAAATATTCTGTATGGTCTAGGAATTATGATAATTATTTCCGCAGGGGTGGCGGGAGTGTGGTGGAGTAAAACTAGAAAAACCCTTTGATTTGTGCCAGAATGGCGTAATCGTTGGAGACGTGGTGGAGTGGTTTAACATACCTCTTTGCTAAAGAGGCAAGCCCTTAAAGGCTTCGAGGGTTCGAATCCCTCCGTCTCCGCTGATGTGTACCCCATAAAGTAGACACGAGTACCTAATAAATTGTATTTAAGCTAAAATTACAAGCATGAAGAGTATTGATAAGGGTAAATTAAAAGAATTCATTCTCGAAGCCAGCCGAGCGACATATGCATCTGGTGATGAATCAATAAAGAAAAAACAGCCTGACGGTTCTACTACCATTGAATTTGAGAGTGGTGCATACAGATACCACGATAACTATTTTGGTGGTGAGCCTTATGGTGGACGAGAGGTCGTATTCTTGGACGGCAAACCTTTGTGGATGATGGTCTATTACGGTTTTGTCCATAAGGGAATGGAAAACAAGGAAGTATACAGTTTTCTTATAGAGTCACTTTCAAACACAACACTTGAAATGCCGTACCGAGGTCCGGTTTTGTATAAAAATAATGAATGGAAGTATGAAAATACTATTGTTGGTGAAGTAGATAATTTCTCTGGAACTGAAAAAATATTCAAGAATGAAATTTGCATCTACGAAGCAAGTTACATTGGAGGATTTGTAGACTGTTAGATTAAGACTCTCTGTGACGTGACGATATCCGCCTTAAACACCCAAATTTTTAGGCGGACGATTGTGAGTCGTCCGCCAATGGTTAAGGTTAAGGTGTTTTCTTCTTCGTCCCGCACTGCTTTGCGAGATAGCCGAAGATATTTGCGATAGCTTGAAACACTTGCTTCAAGAGCCACCGCCCGAATCTGGCGAGCTGTTTGAACTCCCAGGCGAGCATTTTATTTGCCCTATCGGGGCCTCCTATGATCAGCCCAGTTCCGTAGGACATGATCAGGAATACCACGATGGTAACGAACAAGTTATTCAGAGCATTCATCTGCGAATAGTATATCATATCACAACATAGAAGTCAAGGTCTGTCTAATTTGTGCCAACAGAATGAATTCTCCATATACAACAGTCTCAAGATAGGGTCTAGTTTTTATTGTTCCTTGTGTATATACACCCGTATGGTAAAATTATGAGGATCAGCTGTATATAGAGAATGCCTGGCAATATTTTTTCGCCAAATTATGTTTTCAGACATCCATAATAATGTAACTTTTTGGAGAGAATCATTTCCTCTGATAAATAGATTGAAAAGAGATAGACTCAGTCTCTTTTTGTTTGCCTTATCCTTATTTTTCATCTTCGGAAATGCGTCATCAACACAAGCGGCGACTACCATATATCGTTCTGTATCCCCACTGGCGACAGCGGCCTTAGATACTGGTGCGGCAGATTCCAATACTCTGACTATCAGTGGTTCCACAGCTACATTTTCTATAACTGTACCAAACAATGTTGGTGTCGGAGATGCCATACAATACGACTCCGACAATAATGGTTCAATAGATGCTATAGCATTCATTCATGGGAGAACGTCCTCTACGGTTTTTACTGTGAAAAATGCTGCCGGTGGAACACCTACGGCAACTTCGGCGGCTGATACGGACTGGTCGACGTTTCGTGCTTATACATCCTTTTTCAATGCAGAGGCTGGTACAGAGAACACCACCATAGATGATGCTGTGGAAAATTTTGACACATACAGCGGAAGTAAGGCTATAACAACAGCTGATGAACAGTGGAATTTTGCAATGTATGGTAATGGTACGACGCCGGACACTACGGCTGTAATCTTCGATGGTTGGACTACGGATATTACTCGCTATATTCGCATATATACAGCGACATCAACATCGGAGATCGGAACTACGCAGAGACATGTAGGAGTTTGGGATACGAGTAAATATGTTTTGGCAACCAATTCGTCAGTGATACTCGATGTTCGCGACAGCTTCCTTAGGATAGACGGATTGCAAGTGGAGGGAACATCGACAACTGCTTCGCAATCAATGATTTCTCTAGGGTCCGGCACTGGTACCACAACAGTTTCAAACAATATTCTAAGGAAGACTACTACAGGAGGAAATACTAATCAAGGAATTCTAATGACTCTGAGCAGTTCCTATGTCTATATTTACAATAATATTATCTATAATTTATCTGGAACAACAGCTACTGGCATAATTGACAGTTCTGGTTCAGGAATATTCGCGTATATTTATAACAATACGATCGCATCAACTACTGGGACTACAGGTGTTGGTATTAACATGAAGACATCTGGTAGATCAGTATTAAAAAACAATCTCATCTCAAATGTAACCATTGCCGCTTCTGGTACATATGCCGTAGGTACTGATTATAATGCTACGAACAATGCCTCGATGGGGGCAAACTATACTGTAACAGGTGGCGGCAATTCCAATGACAGAGTAGGCCAGACCTTCACATTCACTGATGAAGTAAATAGAAATTTTCATTTGGCTTCAAACGATGCCGGAGCAAGAGATGTAGGAGCAGATCTCTCCGCAGATTCCGCATTATCTTTCGGTAAGGATATAGATAGTGAGTCTAGAACAGGGAGTTGGGACATTGGTGCTGATGAGTATGTACCGGTGGACTCTACTCCACCGGTGCGTTCTGCCGGTTCTCCGTCTGGAACTCAGTCCTATGGAACAACAGAAGTGTCGCTCTCTCTTACTACGGATGAAGGAGCTACTTGTAAATATGGTACAGTGGCCGACACCGCTTACGCATCTATTGCTAGCACTTTCGGAAGTACTGGCGGGACTTCTCACACCCAATCCATTACGGGACTTATAAACGGTTCTTCATATACATATTATGTTCGTTGTTCTGATGTTTTATCCAATGTAAATACCGATGATTACTCTATAAGTTTTAGTGTTGAAGCGACCGATTCAACACCCCCTACAGTCTCTGTAACTGCTCCGACAGATGGATCTTATGTTGCTGGAAATGTCACTTTGACCGCTTCTGCTTCGGACAATGATTCGCTTGTTGGAGTTCAATTCAAACTGGATACAAGTACAAATATCGGCAGTGAAGATACTAGTAGTCCATTTACATTGAGTTGGGATTCGTCGGCTGTATCAGAAGGGTCGCATACTCTTGTGGCTGTGGCTAGAGATGTGGCGGGCAATTATGCCACATCTTCAGTTATCAATATCACCACAAACAATATAACTCCGGTGGTCACCTTAACTTCACCAGTAAACGGAGCAACAGTGAGGGGTAATACACGTATAACATATACTGCTTCAGCAACAACTTCACCGGTTTGTAGCATAAACGCCACAAGGTGGGTACCATGTCTTGTTGATGATGAAACATTCTTCTCACAGCTTCCAGGCTGGAATGCTTTATCGACCACGTCCACATTCACCCTTTATTTGCGTGATACAAATCTCGGCGGACTAACTGCCACCAGTACTGTTACAGGTCTTCTAAAGGCAAACTTCATCCCTCCAGTTGGTATCCCATCTCCTTCATTTGGTATCACTCAGACAGTGGCAAGTGTGTATGGCAGTGCTGATTATTATACTTACTGGATAGATAATACCAGTTCAGCTGCAACAGATACTGGTAATGCTAGTGGTACCCCTGCTGTTCCGCGTCTCACCATACCGAGTACCATGACACTGGCTCCTGGTGATGTGGTACAGATTCGCGGTGGTCCGTATGTAGTAGCTCAAGACAGGTTTAGTATTATTGCAAATGGTACTGCCAATGCCCCGATATTTATTACGGGAGTACAAGCGACTACGACACCAACGCTACAGAAATGGGTTCATTTCAAGGACAATCAATATATGGTATTTGAAGGTCTGAAGATACAGCCCTCTTCTATCTTGCCCGGTGGTGTGCAGTTTCGTCCATCAGGTCTCGGAATAGATATGCACCATAATGCTGTGAGGTATGTTGAAATTCTTGGTACTGGGACATCCACAACGCTGACCACACCGACCCACAGTATGTCGATAGACAATACTTCATATGATCTACCGGTTCATGATATTGTCTTTTACGAAAACATCAGTCGCGATAGTGGAAACTGGATGTCAGCCACTGAAGATGACTTCCACTCATTTACTGTGGGTACTAGAGTACAAAGCCTGTGGATCGTAGACAATGTGGCATTTAGGAGTAGTGGAGACGGTATTCAAGTATCACATAATGCAAATTTCACCAGTGATCATATTTACGTTGGACGCAACACATTTTATAAACATAGAGAAAACGGTGTTGACTTGAAAGAGGCAAACGATATCATTATTTCTGAAAATAATCTATATACTTTTAGAAGCACGGCAACTTCTGAAGGTGCCGCAGCGGTGGTACACTATGACCCATCCAGAATATGGTTTTTGAACAACATTGTTCATGATGCTCAGTTCGGTATCGTCTCCACCGGAGTAATTGCAGATTTACATATTATAGGAAATCTAGTTTATGATATTACGAGAGATCCTGATACTGTTGAAACTCACGCGAGTACCAGTGTGCATCGCTATGGTAGTGGTATATATTGGTATAACACAGCTACAACATCTGTCATAAATAACACTGTATTTAATACTGGTACGGGTATCAGTGCAGATTTACAAAGCTACGGAGCGACGGTTGAAAACAATATTATTTCAAATCTGAATACTGCCGTCAGTGACTATCATATGATATACAGCGGCAGTACAGGGCTAGGCCTTTCATCCATTCGTAACAATCTCTTATATCAAACTGGTACCGCTGTGCAAAACATTTTAGGGGTTGGTAGTTGTACAGATTGTTTGGAATCAAATCCTCTGTTTACAAATACGAGTACACTGGATTTTACACTACAGACTACTTCACCAGCAAGAAATGCTGGTGCAACAGAATCATTTTCCGCATTTCAAAGTCTATACGGAATTGATATAGCCAGAGATATCGCCTCTACTACTCGTCCGAAGGGAAGTGCTTGGGACATCGGAGCTTATGAATACATAGAATCAGTAGATACGACCGCACCCGTCATTTCAGCTATAGCAAGTTCTACCGCGACAACAACCGCTACTATCACTTGGACTACAGACGAATCTGCTACAAGTACTGTTCAATACGGTGCGGATACATCATATGGCACTGCCTCATCATCAGACACTCTTGCGACATCACACACCATCACCTTGCTAAGTCTTACACCAGATACCCTGTATCATTTTAAGGTTTCTTCTGGTGATCCGTTATACAATTTCTCCAGTTCTTCGGATTACACCTTCACCACCGCGGCCGTGGATGTTCCGACCGTTACTACCCAAGCTGTTTCATCTATTACGACCACAACTGCTACCGGTAATGGAACGATTACGGTGACCGGAAATTTGAATCCTGATACTCGTGGGTTTGTATATGGAACAACTATAGCATATGGAGCCACGACTACTTCGAGTGGAGATTTTTCTACAGGAGCATTTTCAGATTCGATCACGTCTTTGACTTGTGGCACCTTGTATCATATCGCTCCATATGCGACAAACCCTCAAGGTACTGGATATGGGTCAGATGTCACATTTACTACTAGTGCCTGTGCGGTTGTGGTTGACTCAACGCCGGCGTCGTCTTCATCCGGCTCATCCTATGGAAGTGGATCAATCTACGTTTTGGTTCAGCAAAGTGATGGCACATATACTTTTGTTCCGAGGTTATCTCTGCTGACCAATCAAGGAATTAGAGTCGGGGAATTCTCAGGTCAGGATCTAATCCCCGGGATTATTTCTGAGAATGCTAGATCAGAATTTGAACCAGTCATTGTTCCTGCAGAACTGGATCTTTCAGGACTGCCAAAAGAAGTTGTGACTTTGGCGGGCAAATTCCCAAGTGTGATGAGGATGATTGAGAATATTTCAAGGTCCGGCGGCGATCTCTTGGCAAAATTGAAATCAATAAAGATACCCTTGCCTACATTTGGAAATGGGATCCCGATCGAATCCCTGACACCAACCGAAAAGAACTCTTTGCCAACGGAAGTAGTTTTCGCAAGGTCGAATGATTCTATAGACTATACAGTGTCACTGTCTGTGACTGATGCCGGGGAAGCTGAGCAGGTAATGCATGCTATCCCAGGTGATTCTGTTGATCTGGCGATAAAACCAGATTTCCCAGTGAAAGAAATAAAGGGCTATCTCATGGTTAGTAAGTTAAACACAAATTCAGCAAAGGTAATACCGACAAGTCCTCTCGTGGCCGCACCTATATTGGCGTTATTTGCAGAATCACATACAGCGAAAGAAGATATAACTCCAGAGACAAAATTGGTATTGAGCTCGTTCGCATACACCGATGATGATGGGGATGGTATATACACAGCATCCGTCAATACACCGCAGGTGCATGGCGAATATGACATCATGACCATTGTCACATACAAAGATATCAGACTCGGTTCAAAAGAACTTCATCTCATCACAGTTATAGATCCAGAGGGATATGTTTATACGAAGAAGGGCGGTTTGGAAGCCAGATTGCCCGATGCAAAAGTATCACTATTTGTGAAGGATCCGCAAACATCAGATTTCGAGCTTTGGTCTGCAAGCAAGTATAGACAAGTCAATCCACAGAATACAGATAATACGGGGACATACTCATTCCTTGTACCAGAGGGTACATACAAGATGAATGTGTCTGTTAATGGTTACTATGATTACATCGGAGATGAATTTACTGTAATACAGGGAGGCGGAATTCATGAAAATATAGAATTAAGACCAAGACATTGGTGGACTAGCTTGTGGGGGTGGTTCGCGGGTTTATTCTAGAGATAAAGGACTGTGTGCAGATATGTAGATGAAGTTCGTTCCTTTTGTGTGCTACACTATATCCATTAGGAACTTAATTAAACAACTATCATGATGAATTCTTGGTACTCTAATTCGTGGGGTTTTGGTCCGGGGGTGTTGGCTGGTTGGGGTTTTATCGCCGCCATCACTATCATCGCCTTACTTGTATTAAAAGGCTATTCACTGTGGTATGCTGCCCGTCGTGGTGAAAAATGGTGGTTCATTATTCTTCTTATCATTAATACCGCTGGTATTCTCGAGCTTATCTATTTGATATTCGTGATCAGAAAGTTCAAGCACGGTACGACCGACAATGCGGCCAAGCTTTCAGATGAACAGGTGAAATAGTATATTTCATCCACCCAGTACTCTCAATACGAATCTTATGAAGATAAACACAGATCAAAAGAAGATTGAGGAGATCTTGACTCGTTCTATAGATACTATATATCCAAGCAAGACTATCTTGGAGGAGTTTTTGCTTTCTGGTAAACAAATAAAGATCTATGTGGGTATAGATCCTACAGCAAATTATGTTCACATAGGTCATTCTACCAATTATCTGATTTTAGAGCGTCTACACAAACTTGGTCATAAGATTATCGTCTTGGTCGGAGATTTTACGGCGATGATCGGTGATCCGAGTGACAAGACTGCAGAACGCGTCAGGTTGACCAGAGAACAGATCATGACAAATCTGAAGACCTTCAAAGAACAGATAGGAAAAATATTAGATTTCGAAGACAAAGAAAATCCAATTGAATTTAGATTCAATAGTGAATGGCTCTCGAAACTAACATTTGAGCAATTGATCGATCTGTCCTCAAATTTCACGGTTCAACATATGCTTGAGCGCGATATGTTCGAGAAGAGAATGAAAGAAAACAAGCCGCTGTACGTGCATGAATTTTTCTATCCATTGATGCAGGGATATGATTCGGTAGCCCTAGAAGTCGATATGGAGATAGGTGGCACAGATCAGACATTCAATATGTTGGCGGGCAGAACTCTATCTCGGCGTTATCTCAATCGTGAAAAATTCGTCATCACCACTACATTACTCACCAATCCAGTGACTGGGGAAAAGTTGATGAGCAAAAGTTTGGGCACAGGAGTTGGTTTGAACGAACCTCCTCAGGAAATGTTCGGCAAAGTGATGGCACTCGCTGATGCCGGTATAGTCCAGACATTCTTGGATTGTACCCGTCTTCCGGTTGAGGAAATAGTCAATATTCGTCAACGATTTGAGAAAGGTGAGAATCCCAAAATATTAAAGTTGGAGCTTGCCCATGAAATTGTGAAGATGTATCACGGTGATAAGGAGGCTGATAAGGCACTAGAATCTTTCGAAAAAACCTTCTCCAAAGGCGGTGTGCCAGAAGATATCCAGGAGGTCAATATTTTAGAAGATGAATCGTTGGCAGAAGTCTTGGTGAAGGCGGGAGTCATTGATTCCAAGACAGAATGGCGCAGACTGATCAATGATGGCGCGATCAAACTAGAGAATGACGACAAGGTCACTGATCCAGATTTCAAACCAGTCGACAAAACTATACTGAAAATAGGGAAGAGAAGGTTTGTGAAGATTGTCTCATAGTTTGTTATTCCCGCTTTCGCGGGGATGACATCAAGATCAATGCGCCAGTGAGAGTCCTGAGACGTTCTCAAATCCTACTGATCTGAGTGTGTCCAAGGCTTCTTTCATGGTACTGCCAGTCGTAATAACATCGTCAATCACGATAATCTTTGAAGTGTTTGGTATTTTGACCGACACGGCTGTATTGATATTGAATACCCCCTTGGCACTCTCCAGCCTATCGGCGCGACCTTTTAATGTCTGCCGTGATGTATGTTGAATGCGCTCAAGTAAATCTTTGCAAACAGTGAACTCATTGTCTGTGTCCAGCCGTTCTAGTTCATCAATCAATAGTTCACATTGATTGTACCCACGCTCACGTTTTCTCCTCTTTGTTATGGGCACGGGGACAATTATTGGCTTCTTACTATTGGTTGTTCGCACTGGATTGGTCGATAATTCTTTGTACAAGGCGTATCCACCGATCTGTGTTGATTTTTTCGACTTTTTATATTTTATATTCCAAATGAGCTTCGCCACACGCTCATCTTTGTAGGCGAAGATTGAATAAGTATCGGGTAATTGGAGTACGTTGCCATCGAAGGTGGGGGCACGTGGCAACGTCTCGTAAGCTTGTTCCGGTGTAAACGAAGAAACCTCTTGTTCGGTGGATGAAAGAGGGAATAGGGCGGTAGCGATGATGTTGTATAAATTATAAAAAATAGACATGGTCTGTATTTGATTTTCAATATATAATACCATCATGTCCTTATTCTCTTCTTTTTTCAAGAAAGATGCGAGTGTTCTCGGTATTGATATCGGATCATCAGCTGTCAAGGTTGTCCAAATCAAGAAAAAGAGAGGTAGGGCCGTACTGGAGACATATGGCGAACTTGCCCTCGGTCCTTATGCTGGTACCGAGATCGGTCGCGCCACCAATCTTCCAGTAGAAAAACAGATCGAGGCCATCAGAGATATACTTCGTGAATCCAAAACCACAACGGTTAACTGTGGAGCCGCTTTGCCTCTATCTTCTAGTCTTATCACTTTTATCAATATACCCCCTGTACCCGAAAAACAGATTGGAGACATAGTTGCCATAGAAGCGCGTAAATATATCCCCGTATCTCTCAATGAAGTTTTGCTGGATTATTCTCTTATTCCCAAAGAAGAAACTTATATTACCGATGATGAATCTACCAAGACCGAAAAACAAGGGCAAAATGTTTTAGTTGTAGCTATCCATAACGATTATATCAAGGAGTATCAATCCATCATGTCAGGAAGTGGGCTGGTTCCGAGTTTTTATGAAATAGAGATTTTTAGTTCGATTCGCGCGGTCATAGATCAGGGAGTCGGCACATCGATGATCATAGATATGGGGGCACGCTCTATAAAGCTGTATATTGTTGAACGCGGAATGTTGCGTTCCTCACATATTATCAATAAAGGAAGTCAAGATATAACCATGGCTTTATCCAAGGCCATGTCCATATCGGTTAGCGAAGCAGAGACTCTGAAAAGATCCATAGGTCTTATCGGTGGGCCGGAGTACAAAGAACTATCAGAGATTATTACGGTCAATTTGGATTATATGTTTTATGAAGCGAACACAGCCCTGCAAAATTATCAGAAGAAATATTCAAAGAATGTAAGCAAGGTCATATTGACTGGTGGGGGAGTATTGCTCAAGGGCTTAACTGAAATGGCAAGGTTGAGTTTTCAGACAGATGTAATCTATGCCGATCCGTTTGGTAAATTGGAGACACCGGCTTTTCTTGCCGAGGAATTTGCTCTTGCTGGACCAGAATTCGCCGTTGCTATAGGTGCCGCCTTGAGGAAGTTGTCAGAATTGAACTAAGGACCCAGCAGGTACGTCGTATCGCAAGTCGAGGACATGTTTGAGCACAGTAGAAATTGCTTGGTAAAAGGCGAATGTCGTTGGAATGGTTTACAATTCCTGAGCTTTTTACCTAGCAATTTCACGAAGCGAGTACCGCAGACTTGCGATACGACGTACTTGCTGGGTACTGATTTAGATATTGATCCTTGTCCCCAGTGCCGTAGGCACCGAGTGTAACGAGGTGCTATAATTCATGGGAATTATGGATCCTAAATTTCAAACCTCTTTCATCCCGAAGAAAAACATGCCTGGCACCACAGGTATGAATGTGGGCTTGATGCATCCACAAAAATTCAGACGGGTTACGAGTATTTTCATGACATTGGCCATTGTTCTGTTCGTCGCTTCAATATTGGGAGCAGGGGGAGCGTATGCTTGGAAACAGTATTTGACTGGAGCCCAAGCAGGATACAAGAAAGATCTCGCTGATCGTGAAAAACAGTTCAATATAGATCTCATAGAACAATTGAAACAAGAGAATGTGAAGATAGACACGGCTCGTCAACTACTCAGCAAACATTTGGCAATATCCAGAATCTTCGCTTTCATCTCTAGTTTGACTATAGAGAATGTCAGGTTCCTCTCTATGGAAATCTCCACGCCTACGACTCAATCAGACGAATTGAAGATTAATTTGACTGGTCATGGTACAGATTTGGCTTCAGTCGCTTTCCAATCCGATGTGTTCGGGCAATTAGAGAAGTATGGTTTGAGGAAAATCGTAAAGAATCCGACATTGTCCAATCCGAGCCTTGACCCAAAGGGTACGGTTTCCTTTGGTTTTACGGCAACCATTGATCCGTCCAGTGTGTTGTATGAGAAAAACTTCTCATCGCAGAGCACTCCGGCTAACACGAAATAAGACACGATAATGAACAAAAACACAACAGCTTTAATATTGATAGTCTTGGCCGCAGGAATATACTTCACGGTTACGAGTTATATGCTGGATGAAGCTAGGGTTATCCGCGATGTCAATGCGCAGTATATTTCAGCTATTACCGGAGCTGAACAGCTGATCAAGGTTAGGGATCAAGTCCGAAAAGATTTCAATAATATCTCCGAAGAGGATCGCATCCGTATGGACAAGATGTTGCCGAATACGGTAGATAATATCCGCCTCATAATTGATCTCAATAATCTGGCGTTCAAACACGGTCTAGTTCTGAAAAGTGTCACGGCATCGGCAGCTCCTTCTGCACAGAAAGGTCCAACCTCGCCCATAGTTGCGGCTACTGGAGTTTTGACACCGGTCACTTCACAAAACGACATAGGTATTCCTACCCCGACTCTGGATTCTGTAAATGTATCATTCGGAACAACGGCTACGTATGAACAATTCTTGAGTCTTTTACAAGATATAGAAGCCAACCTGCGTATAACAGACGTCGTGCGTCTATCGTTAATTTCGAGTGATAGTGGACAGTATGAGTGGGCAATAAGTCTCAAAACATATTGGTTGAAAGTTCAATAAAATCATATGAATAATCAGAAATCATCAAAGAAATCAATTTTAATTAGTATAGCGATCGTTGTTATTGCGGTGATTGGCTACTTCTATTATTCAGGCAAGAGTCAAGGCTCAGACACCAGTCTGTTGGTCGCTACTCCGAATGCCGAGGAACAGGCTGTGGGAGCTAGAGTCCTCAGTCTTTTGAATCAGATACAATCTCTCCATATCGACACAACGATCTTCAAAAACCCCGCCTATCAGTCGTTGCGAGACTATACAGTCTCGATTCCTGCATTGAATGTTGGACGATACAATCCGTTTGCCCCATTGCGTTAAAAGTCATAGAGCTTTTCTGAGATGAGATTGAACTTGAAATAGAGACTTTACAACTTTTAACTTTAAAACTTTTAACTTAATTCTATGTCCGTCCTAGATATTCTTCTAAAGAAAAAATTGATAAATGCAGATGACTCCAAGGAGATAATCAAACAGATGTCATCCGGTGTATCTTTGGACGAGTCTCTTATTGCTCACGGCGTAAAACCAGAGGATATCGTGATAGCGCACGGAGAATTCTTGGGTATACCTGTGAAATCTCTAGCGGGTGTGTCAGTCCCTTTTGATGTTTTGGCATATGTGCCAGAAGAGTCGGCCTTACATTATCGTTTCGTTCCGATAGGGTTATCGGGTGGTGTTCTGGAAGTGGGGACTGTTGACCCAGAAAATATGGAAGCTCGCGACGCTCTCAATTTCCTAGCGGCCAAAAGTAACATTCCTTACAAAATATTTCTGATCACTCTGGATGATTTCAACAAAGTTATCGAAATGTACAAGGGTATAACCGGCGAAGTCTCCAAAGCTCTCTCTGAACTGGAGACAGAGCTTTCTGTTGATTCCATCGATTTCATAAAAGAAGATAATGACAAGGAAAAGAAAGAGGGAGAGAAGGTTGGTGGTAAAAATCCAGCAAAAACGGAGAAAGAAGAAGCTCTCATCATAGAAGACGCTCCTGTTGTGAAGATTGTCGCGACGATAGTCCGATATGCGGTAGAGGGTGAAGCTTCAGACGTGCACATAGAGCATATGAGAGACAAGATTCGTGTCAGGTTTCGTGTTGATGGGATATTGAATACCAGCCTCGTATTACCCCCGCAGGTTCACTCAGCGGTCGTGGCGCGCATCAAAGTCCTTTCCAATATGCGTTTGGATGAAAAACGCAAACCTCAAGACGGTAGATTTTCTGCCAGGATAGATGGTAGGCGTATAGATTTTCGTGTGTCTACTTTTCCTTCATATTATGGCGAGAAGGTCGAAATGCGTATTCTAGACCAAGCCAAAGGAGTCCACACTCTAGATGAGTTGGATATGTCCAAGCGTGATTTGGAGATGGTCCGTACAGCTATAGACAAGCCTTACGGCATGATACTCATCACTGGTCCAACCGGTTCAGGTAAATCTACAACCCTTTATTCTCTTTTGAATGAAATGGACAGAGAAAGTTACAACGTCTTATCTCTGGAGGACCCGGTTGAATATCAGATAGAGGGTGTTAGTCAGTCTCAAGTTCGTCCGGAGATAGGATACGATTTCAGTTCGGGACTGCGTACGACTCTCCGCCAAGATCCAGATATCATCATGGTTGGTGAGATCCGTGACAAAGAAACTGCCCAGTTGGCAGTCCAAGCCGCCCTGACTGGTCACCTCGTATTTTCCACCTTACACACGAACACGGCTGCCGGTGTGATACCTCGTCTGATAGATATGGGTGTCGATCCATATCTGATTGCTCCTACACTTATACTCTCTATTGCCCAACGCTTGGTAAGTCTTCTTCCTCCTGGTGGGGGAGAGCCGATGAAAGTAGAGGGTAGTGTGAAAGCCATGATAGATAGACAGTTTGCCGATCTGCCGGCTGAATATAAGAAAGATATTCCCTGGAGTGACACCATTATGAAAGTAAAACCTACTCCTGATTGTCCAAAGGGAACACGCGGTCGTACGGCGGCATTTGAAATGTTCATCATGGATAAAGACATAGAGAAAGCTATCCTCACAAATCCTGTTGAAAGTGAGATATACAGGATCGCCAGGGCAAAAGGAATGATGACGGTTAAAGAGAGCGTCATAGTCCAGACTTTCAAAAAGACTGTGCCATTCGAAGAGATCAATAAACTATAGTATAATTAAGCTATGTCTGAAATAACTTATAAAAATATTCTGTTTATAGATGATGACAAGTTCCTATTGGATATGTACGCCTTGAAATTTCAGAAGGCTGGATACGAAGTCAAGAACACCGATTCGACGGAAGGAGCCCTGAAGATGCTACACGATGGTTATGTCCCAGATATAATACTCTGCGATATTGTGATGCCAGGGATGGATGGTCTGGAATTCGTCGCCACTCTTCGTAAAGAAAAACTGGTCAGTAGTGCCGTGATCATAATGCTTACAAATCAAGGTGCGCCAGAAGATATTTCCAGATCAAACAAACTAAACGTCGATGGGTATATAGTCAAGGCGACTACGATACCATCCGATGTCTTGGTAGAGGTGGAGAAGATCTGTTCCAGCAAAAAAAATGAGTGATAATACAGCCAAAAACAATCAAATGGATTATAAGAAAGAGATTGATGATCTCGTAAATACCATCATAAGCCCAGAAGAGTCCAACAAACAGGGTATGGGAGATCTTGTCAGTCTTATACTCAATTCTGGAGCTTCAGATCTACATCTCTCGACTGGTAGAAAACCAATCATCCGTATGTCAGGTAATTTGATGCCGCTTTCCAAGATGGAGGTTTTGACCGAAACTGACATGAAGGGTTTTCTCACAGCTTTTCTATCTCCAGAAAGTAAAGAGATATTGGATAGAGAGAAGAATGTAGATTTTTCTTACAGTGTTAGCAGAGCACGTTTCCGTGGTAATGCTTATTACAGACAAGGTGCTGTATCTATAGCCCTGCGTCTCATCCCAAAGATCATCCGGACCTTGACCGAGCTCAATCTGCCACCTATCCTGGAGACTTTCACTAGGAAGCAACAAGGCTTCTTCCTAGTGGTCGGACCTATAGGTCAGGGCAAATCAACCACTCTTGCTAGCATGATAGATCTCATCAATCAGACACGCACCGAACATATCTTGACTATCGAAGATCCTATCGAATATGTCTTTGAATCCAAAAAATCCATAATAGATCAGCGCGAAGTGAGGTTGGACACACCTAGTTTCCAGAGTGCTTTGACTGCCATGTTCCGTGAGGATATAGATGTGGCTATGGTGGGTGAGATGCGTGACACCAACACAATTTCCACAGCTGTGACCGCCGCTGAGACTGGTCATCTTATCTTCTCTACCTTACACACGAACAATGCGGCACAGACTATTGACCGCATTATCGACTCTTTCCCAGAAGGGCAACAGGATCAAGTCCGTGTGCAATTGACTGGATCTCTGACGGGCATATTCTCACAACGCCTGATACCTAGAATATCAGGAGGTCTGATCCCAGCCTACGAGCTTCTCATAAACAACAACGCCATCTCCAATCTCATCCGAGAGCGTAGAACACATGAGATCAACACTGTCATAGAGACTAGTTCACAGGACGGTATGATAGATCTCAACCGTTCTCTGGCAGAATTGGTCAGGGTGGGGGAGATAACAGTGGAGAGTGCGTATATGAACTCTATTAATCCAAAGACTCTGGAACGACTTATTCAGTGAAAGATACGCAATTAGTAAGGTTGGAAGCAGCAAGAGGAGCAAGTAAAAGATTATTTAAATTATCATGTTATTCAACTATGAAGCCGTAGAACAGACTGGAGCCAAGAAAAATGGTTCTATAGACGCTGTAAACGTAGAGGTGGCCATATCATCTCTGCAAAGGCGTGGATTGATGTTGACTTCGGTCAAGGAAGCTGATGAGGCAACCTCATTTTTATCGAAGAATCTGGCCATATTCGATCGAGTGTCAGGCAAGGATGTCGTTATACTTTCTAGACAACTTGCGACATTATTTCAGGCGCAGGTCTCGGCCTTGCGCATCTTCCGCCTGTTATCAGTAGAGACCGAGAACCCGACCCTAGGCAAAAAACTACAAGTCATCGCTGATGATCTGCAAAGTGGAAGTTCTATATCAACAGCCTTATCTAAACATCCAAAAGTATTTACTCCTTTCTACACAAATATGATAAAAGCCGGTGAAGAGTCCGGTAAACTTGATCAAACATTTCAGTATTTGGCTGATTATCTGGACCGCACTTATGAACTGGCTTCCAAGGTCCGCGGGGCTCTCATATATCCGGCTTTCGTGGTGGTAACATTCATCACTGTTATGATCCTGATGTTTACGATGGTTATACCGAAGATTGAGCCGATATTACGTGAATCCGGTTCAGAGATACCTGTGTACACAACTTTTATTTTGGGTATCAGTAACTTCCTGGTCAAATACGGTTTCGTTCTTATGGGCATTGCTATTATCATAGGATATTTGTTGATTCGTTTCGTCCGCACACCGCCGGGCCGCATAGCTTTCGACAATCTCAAGTTGTCTATTCCATATATAAGCAATCTTTATAGAAAACTCTACTTGTCTCGTTTTTCTGACAATATGAACACTATGTTGACTTCTGGAATACCGATCGTACGCGCCTTGGAGCTCACGTCATCTGTCATCAACAACAAAGTCTACGAAGGCATCATGTACGAATCAACAGAAGCGGTTAAGGGCGGCAAGACTCTTTCAGAGTCATTATCGAATTATCCCAAGGAGATGCCGGGGATCATGGTGCAGATGATGAGAGTGGGTGAGGAGACTGGCGAAGTAGGCTCTATCTTGAAGACGGTAGCGCATTTCTATACACGCGAAGTGACGACGGCGGTTGATTCGCTCGTTTCCCTGATCGAACCAGCTATGATCGTGATGCTTGGAGGTGGTGTGGCTGTCTTGTTGGCATCGGTACTCATGCCTATCTACAATATTGCGTCAGCGCAGTAGTTTCGTTATCCACATACATCTTTGCAACCTATCTTGTCCACAAGTGCTATAATCAATGGTAATAACCTCGTTAAAGGGTTTATTATTAGCAGAAGTTATTAATAATTTATAATATGAAAAGGTACACAAAAGGTTTCACTCTCATAGAATTGCTCGTCGTTATCGCTATTATTGGTATTTTGGCTTCAGTAGTCTTGGTCTCGCTCAACTCTGCAAGAAACAAGGGTAAGGATGCGAGAGTTATTTCTGATGTTCAACAGATGAGGACTCTCTTGGAATCAGGTTACAATGGAGTCTATCCAGACCTAAACGCAAGTGGTACAACAACATCTGGTCCTAATGCCGCCGCTACCGCTCAGATCTCGTTGGATGCTGTAGCACAAGGTGGTTCCCTTACAATCAATACGAATGGTGCTAGTGCTACTGCTTACGCTATATTCGGCAAACTGCCAAGTGTAACTGCTGGGAACACTTTCTTCTGTATAGATTCCACGGGACGCACTCAGCAAGCTCTTGCTACTGGAACAACACCAAACGGTATTGCTTGCCAATAGTATTTTCTGGGCATGTTTATTGTTACCCCCGCCACACTTTTCAGGTGTGGCGGGTTTGCGTTAGGAAGAATTCACAATTTCCACAATCTTCAACTGTTGATATCTACTGTGCTTCTACATACGTTCATGTGATAAACTATACATGTTAATATGCTTAAATTAATAAAAATAAAATGAAGTCTAATAAAGGGTTTACCATACTAGAGTTGCTTGTGGTTATTGCAATCATAGGGATTTTGGCTGCTGTTATACTAGGAGCATTGAGTTCTAGTAGAACCAAGGGGAAGGATTCTAGAGTTCAGCAGGAGTTGGCACAGTTAAGAAATCAATTTAATATAGAATATAATGGTTCTATATACGCTGTTAGTTGTGGGGCATCGGTAACTTTCTGTTCTCTGACTACTAATGTAAATGGTGCATTGAGTGCTGGTAGCTGGGGAAGTGGTACAGGTTACGTTCTCGTGTCAAAAGATATATATGCTCAAAACACCGTTGGTCTACAGATCACAATGACTAGCAATTCTACTGTAGGAGCTAGTCCGGCCACAGGATATGCTTTGTATGCACGAACAGCCAGCTCTATCGGTGGAACAGCAGTTTATTATTGTATCGATAGTAGTGGTGCCACCAAGACCAACTCTACTGGTCCAGGAACCGTCACTCTTGCTAGTGCTGCTACCTGTCAATAATCATAGTTCTTGAGTGTTTCGTAAGGCAATCACCACATTGAAAAATGTGGTGATTTGCGTATGAGAGTATTTTTAAGGTCTACCATCAGTAGCTGACCCGTGCTATTATTAAATCATGAAGAAATCTGGCTTCTCGCTCATAGAACTCATCATCGTCATCGGGATTATTGCACTTTTGACAGGTATAATAATCAACTCCATCAATCCTTCCAAGTCCAAGAGTCGTGATTCCAAGAGAGTTTCCGATATGGTCAATTTGAGGTTGGTGTTGGAGTTTTTCTTCGATAGGTGTAAGCAATACCCTCCTAATATTACGGACCTTAACACCTCGTCTGCTAATGGGACTTGCCCTTCTAAGCTTGGCACTTATATATCTACAATCCCGACACAGCCAGATGGGAGTCCTTATGGTTATGCTGTTGACACAGATGGTCTGGCTGGTTCTGGTGGTTACGGTGATTATGTTCTCTATGTCACCCTTGAAAATCCTCTCGAAGTCGTTAAAGACGGCCTTCCCCAGAATCCAAACATCGGATATGGCACATATGTTCCTGAGGGCGTCAATTGTAGCAATGTTCCCGCAAACAAAATATACTGTCTCGGTCCAAAATAAATCCCGATGGATACTTTTTCGTTTATTCTATCGTTTATATTTGGCACCATAGTCGGTAGTTTCCTCAATGTCGTCTCTTTGCGTTTTAACACTGGAAAAACTATCGGTGGGCGTTCTATGTGTATGTCTTGCGGAAATACTTTAACATGGAGAGAGCTCGTGCCAGTATTGAGTTTTCTTTTTCAGAGAGGCGCATGCAAGAAGTGCAAGAGTAAAATCTCATGGCAGTATCCGCTGGTGGAGTTTGTCTCAGGAGCTATCTTTGTTTTGATTTTTGTAATGTATCCGCCAACCACGATGCTTTCCGCAGTGACAACACTGCTGTATGTTATCGTCACATGTTTGATGATGGTGATTTCTGTCTATGATATCAAACACAAAATAATACCCGATCAATTCGCTTATACTTTCGCCGCAGTCTCTCTCATCGGTCTATTCGTCGGTGGTAGTTCTTGGTTCCACATACCATCTATTTCAAGCCTGATTGCCGGTCCATTACTCGCTTTACCTTTTGCTTTGATATGGCTTGTATCGAAAGGGACATGGATGGGTCTGGGTGATGCCAAACTGGTTCTGGGTATAGGTTGGTTATTGGGTATCAGTGGGGGAATCAACGCCGTCATCTTGGCTTTCTGGACGGCGGCTGTCATATCAGTGATATGGATGTTGACTACTTACAAGAGTTTCAAACCAAAGACTGAGATACCCTTTGGTCCGTATCTCATTATTGGTATGTATGCAGTGCTTCTGTTCGGTGTTCAGGTACTGGATGTGAACTTATTTAAAGAAATATTCCTGTTATATCTGTAATATATTCGCTATAATAGTAACGATGAAGTACAAGAGAGCTTTCACTGTCGTAGAACTCCTTATATCATTGAGTATATTCGTCGTAATGACATCTCTGGTCGTCGCCAAATACGGCAACTTCAACCAAAGCGTATTGCTGACCAATCTTTCATATGACATAGCAATCATTATCCGTACAGCACAAGCCTATGGACTCAGCGTAAAAGCCGCCAGCGACAGTGATTTTACAGAGACGGCCTTCAACTATGCTTATGGTGTTCATTTTGACACTGATACGACAAACGACAAGAACAAGGAGATTATCCTGTTTGCCGATACGAACTCAAATGGCATATATGATGCCAGTGGCGATATCAAAATAGGGTCTTCTTATTTCATAAAGAGGGGTGCCTACATAAAGACCTTGTATTCTTCTGGAACACCTCATAATACAGGAACCATGGATATATCTTTCAAACGTCCTGATCCGAATTCCAACATATGTTACAACACGACTTGCGGTGAGTCCTCGGCGAGAATAGTCGTCTTGGGCACCGATGGCAGTACCCGTTCGGTAGAGGTATATAAAAACGGACAAATATCCGTCAAAGATGAATAATATGATATTTAAAAGAGTAAAAAATAAAGGTTTTACTTTGGTAGAGATTGTCGTATCTCTGATGATATTCTCTGTGGTTGCCGTGGTTGCTCTAGGAGCACTAGTCAAGATCATTAGTGTCAATAAGAAGGCTCAGACTCTACAATCATCTATTACCAACCTTAGCTTTGCTCTGGAGTCCATGTCCAGGGAAATGCGTGTTGGGTCTAGATATCGTTGCGCCGCAGTTGATTCATCCGGTTATTTCGATCCTGGCAATAGTAACGGAACGCGTTTGGTTGCTGAGAATTGTCCAGGATCTGCCAATCTGCTTGCCTTCGAGGCCAACAAGAAGGCTCTGGTTGGTTCTGGTCCTGAAACCTGCAGGCTTGTTTATGGTTACTTTCTCTCTGGCGTTCTCGGGAGTGGCAATTATTCTCTCAAGAAAGCTCAGCAGAGTGCTTGTGGTGATGTTTTGGGTACGACAGCCCCTTATACAGATGTTATAGATCCTAGTATATCTATAACGAGCTTTTTCATAGGTGTCAATGCTCTGGAATATCCTCTGGGTTTGATACATATTACCGGCTATTCAGGCGCAAACCAGAGAGAGAAAGAGAGAAGTTATTTCGAATTGGAAACAGCGATATCGTCGCGTATACCATAGAATACTTAAATGATGACTTCATTAAATAAAAAAATAAATAAGAAAGGGTTTACTATAGTGGAAACATTGGTCGCTGTGACTATTCTCATGATCGCCATTGCCGGGCCATTATCTGTAGCCTCAAGAGGTTTGTCTGCATCCATATACGCACGAGATCAGATGACGGCAACTTTTCTGGCGCAAGAATCCATGGAGATAATAAAAAATACTAGAGACAATACCATCGCAAGAGTTGGGGCCGATCGTTGGATGGATGATCTTGTCCAGTGCATTACCACACCCGAGAACGGTCAGTGCGATGCCGGTTTCCAGGGGATAAATGACATGATTGCTTTCCGTTGTCCCATCGTCGGTGATACCCCTGGTTGCAAATTGTATTTGATTAATGGCTATTATACGCAATATCAACAAGATGGTGCGATACCGACGCAATTCTATCGCTATTTTAGTCTCACCAACAACAATACTTTGCCGAGGAATGATAGTTATATGGAAAAGACGGTCACTGTCGTGGTATCTTGGAGGGCTGGAGGGGTGCCGTATAGAGTAGAACTTGCAAGTCAATTATTAAATGTCTTGCGCTGATATATGATTAAAATTAAAACAAAAAACGGTTACACACTATTGTTCTCAGTTCTAGTCGCAACTGTTGTTATGGGTGTGGCTGTATTCATCCTGAGTGTTAGTCGCAAACAATTCATCCTGGCATCTACAGCCCGCGAATCAACTTATTCGGTATATGCGGCTGATAGCGGTATAGAGTGTGCCTCGGCATTAAGTTCTATAACTCACGAAAGTAAAACCAATGGTACAGCAGATATAAACTGTTCTGGGGTTATTAATTCTGGTGGGGCCTTGCTCGGTCCGACTTATGCCCCAGACCCAGCCTCTTATGTTACATCATCAGGATTTGCATCATGGTCATATCCATATATTCTGACTTCAAATGGTGGATGTTTCAAACTAAAATTCCTTTTCTACGAGAATTACAATAGCACTGGAATACCGGCGACAGTCGTAGAATCCAGAGGGTACAATGTCTGTGAATACAATGACTTCCTTTGGGGAGAGACTAGACCTGTTTACGCTAGCCCTCGTATCGTAGAGCGCGCTTTGCAATTGACCTATAGCGGTACATGGTGATACTACCAAGATTCCTACTTCGCCCCTCGTAAAAACTCGCGGCTACGAAGGACAAAGCGGATCTCGGTATGATATTCTTAGACCATGACAAGCAAGTCAAAAGTACCAGATAAGGTTCCCGAAAAAGTCATCGTACGCCTAGAGAAGCTCAAGATGGAAATTGAGCGTCATAGGCGCCTCTATCACACTCTAGATACACCTGAAATTACCGATCAGGCTTATGATTCGCTGTTGAGAGAATTGGAGACCTTGGAGGGAGAATATCCAGAACTGAAGACGTCTGATAGTCCGAGTGATCGTGTTGGCGGTGAGCCATTGAAAGAATTTGTCAAAGTTAAACACGAGGTCAAGCAGTGGTCTTTTGATGACGTTTTTGATCATGAAGAATTGAAGAAATGGGATGAAAAGGTCAGGAATTTCATGGAAAAAGCTGGTATTTCTGGTGAAAAACCGGAATATTGTTGTGAGCTGAAAATTGATGGACTAAAGATCATTTTGACTTATGAGGATGGTTTGTTGAAACAAGCGGCTACGCGCGGAGATGGGGAAGTTGGAGAAGATGTAACGCAGAATGTCAGGACTATTGGGAGTGTGCCGTTGGAGATTAAAGTAGAAAGTAGAAAGTTGAAAGTGGAAAGTAAGAGTAGCTCACAGCTCATCGTTGTGGGGGAGATTTGGATGAGTGAAGATGGTCTGAGGAAGATAAATGAAGAACGCCTCAAAGAGGGTAAACCACTCTATGCCAATACAAGGAATCTGGCTGCGGGATCGCTCCGTCAGCTGGATCCGAAGATAACCGCTTCAAGAAAATTGGACTCTTTCATTTATGATATTGATAAGTTTCGTGGAGGTGATTTGACTACATCTGATGATCAGGACGGTGTCTTGCAAGTACCCGCAACTCAATCAGAAGAGCTTGAGTTACTCACAAGATTGGGCTTCTCGGTAAACCCTCATCACAAGGTTTGTAAAAACATAGATGAGGTACAGACATATTATGAATTATGGACAAAGAAACGCCATGCTTTGCCGTATCAGTTGGATGGTATTGTCATCAAGGTCAATTCAAGGAAGATCCAGGATGCCCTCGGTTATACAGGCAAATCTCCACGCTGGGGTGTGGCTTACAAATTCCCCGCAGAACAAGTGACGACTGTCCTTGAAGACATCGTTTTCCAAATAGGCAGGACTGGAGTAATAACGCCTGTGGCGGTTCTGAAACCGGTCTTAGTCGCTGGTTCAGTCGTCTCTCGCGCTACATTACACAATGAAGATGAGATAAAAAGGTTGGATTTACGGATTGGTGATACGGTCATATTACAGAAGGCTGGAGATGTTATACCTGATATTGTGAGTGTGATGAAGGAATTGCGCACTGGCAAAGAAAAAAACTTTGTCTGGCCGAAACATATATCAGCGTGCGGTGGTGATGGCAGTATAGAGAGAGTTCCTGGAGAGGCAGCTTGGCGTTGTGTTAACAGAGATTCATTTGAACAACAAAAACGCAAGTTCCATTATTTTACTTCCAAGAAATGTTTTGACATCGACGGTTTGGGTCCGCAGGTATTGAATCAACTATTAGAAGCCGGATTGATATCTTCTTTTGATGATATCTTCACTTTGAAAAAAGGAGATCTGATGAATTTACCTAGATTTGCAGAGAAGTCGGCTGATAATCTGATACAGGCTATAGATAAGGCAAAGAGGGTCACTCTTCCTAGATTCTTGTCTTCATTATCTATACCTCAAGTAGGTGAAGAGACAGCGTATGATGTGGCGAAACATTTTGCATTAGTCGGTAAGGGGGTTGAGCCTATTATAAACGCCAAACAGGAAGTCTTTGAGTCAATATACGGCGTCGGGCCTGTTGTAGCAGAATCATTGGCTACATGGTTCAAGGATGCGAATAATAGAAAATTGGTTAAAGATTTGCTGAAACATATTGAATTTGTTGGAGAGAAGACTGTGATGAACAAACTTCTGGAAGGAAAGTCTTTTGTATTTACCGGCAGTCTACCTACTCTCGAACGCGAGAAAGCTCAAGCTATGGTCAGGCAAAATGGGGGTGACGTCTCCAGTTCTGTGTCGAAGAATACTTCTTTTGTGGTTGCCGGTGAAGAGGCGGGCTCCAAACTTGATAAAGCACGAGAATTGGGTGTGAAGATAATATCAGAGGAGGAGTTTTTGAAATTAATTACGAAGATATAATATTGAACAGAGCTTGGTAATAATATGTCCCCCTCGGGACGGCACATGTCCCTCGGAGTACATATTATTACCAAGCTATGAAAACATACACCTTTCACGTGGATGACAACTTGTGCTATATTTCCATCATGATTACACCGAAAGAATTAGAACATTTGGCGACCTTGGCTCGTATAAAGCTGACTGAGGAAGACAAAGAATCACTCTTGAAAGAGTTTGATTCTATACTTGCTTATGTTGACCAGTTGAAAAAAGCCGAGGTTTCCATGGACGCTGAATCTAGAGTCGGTGCTGTGAAAAATATCATGCGTCCAGATGAGGTCATTGCTACTTCTGGTATAGATCGCGAAGCCTTACTCAAGGAAGCTCCGGATAGAGAGGGGGATTTTATTGCTGTAAAGAAGATCATTGCGCAAGACTGAGGTTTGTCCGAGGTCCGACCTCGTACGAGAATAATCAAATGAAAATAGATTTAAAAAACTTAACCATAACAAAAGCCGCCAAACACCTGAAGGATGGAGATTTTACTTCGGTTGAATTGACACAAGCTTATTTGGATGAAATTTCTAAGAAAAACAAAGATATCAACGCTTACTTGGAAGTCTTTGACGATGCTTTGGTCGCGGCGAAGAAAGCAGATGAAAAATTAAAAGCCGGCAAGAGTGGAAATGGAATGGAAATGTTGGCGGGTATTCCTTGTGCCATCAAAGATAATATCTTGATCAAGGGGCATATCGTCAGTGCTGGTTCCAAAATCTTGGAGAAATATCATGCCCCGTACAATGCAACCGCTATCGCCAAATTAGGCAAAGAAGGTGCGGTATTCCTAGGCCGTACGAATATGGATGAATTTGCTATGGGAGGCTCTACGGAGAATTCCGCTTTTGGTCCTACCAAGAACCCATATGATACTTCAAGGGTTGCGGGAGGGTCATCTGGAGGCTCTGCAGCGGCTGTGGCGATGGATGGAGCGCTGTTCGCTATCGGATCAGATACAGGCGGATCAGTCAGACAGCCCGCCAGTTTTTGCGGTGTGGTCGGACTGAAGCCGACGTATGGTGCGGTTTCAAGGTACGGTTTGATGGCTATGGGGTCATCTCTGGATCAGATTGGGACTTTCACGAAGACCGTTGAAGATGCAGAGACCGTATTCAATGCAATAAAAGGTAAGGATATAAAAGATGGGACTTCGGCAGATTTTCCAAAACTTAATAAATCTTCCAAAAAACAGGTGATCGGTGTGCCGAAGCATTTCTTGAAAAAGGGGATAGATGCAGAAGTCATGGAAGCCTTCGAAAAGTCCTTGGTTTCATTAAATAAAAAAGGATATGAAATAAGGGAAATTACATTACCAAACATCGCTTATTCATTGCCTGTGTATTATGTGATCATGCCTGCCGAAGTTTCCTCTAACATGGCGCGCTATGACGGTATGAGATTTGGTTTACATGTGGATAGCGGTGTAGATGGCATTAGGGATTATTTTGAAACAAGACGAGCTGGCTTGGGTCGTGAAGTTATCCGCAGGATTCTCTTGGGCACTTATGTTTTGTCTTCAGGTTATTATGATGCCTATTACAATCGCGCCAACGCTGTACGCAAGATGATTACTGATGATTTCTCTAAAGCTTTTGAAGAAGTTGATCTCATTGCTACTCCAACAGCTCCATCACCAGCTTTCAAAATAGGTGAAAAGACGAATGATCCTGTCGCTATGTATTTGGAAGACATATTCACTGTTACAGCCAATCTGACTGGTCTACCGGCAATGTCATTGCCTTGCGGTTTTGCTACCAAGAGTGGTAAAGATCTGCCCATAGGTTTACAATTGACGGCGCGACACGGCAGAGAGAATGATATCTTTGAAGCGGGGAGGGATTTGTTATAATCTGTTATAATACAAGGTATGTCAGGCGACACTCAGCCATTCTCTTTCATATTACCGGACATATCTCAATGGTTAACCTCTTTTGGACATTGGTTGGTGGGGATATACCCGTCGCTGGTTTCTGGTGTGAAGGGCACATTTGGTATTGTGATTCTATTATCTTTTGTTCTGTCACTCTTTTTTCTCATAGGTATCATCTATTGTGTAGAAGGTTTGAAGAAGATTCGTAAGAGGGAAGAAGAGATTCATGATCTGAAGGTGGAGCCGGGATTTGATGTTGCACAGACGGGGGATACTGTCATGGCACACCGCTGGGATAATGCTTTGAAGCTTGTAGAATCAGACAATCCGAATGATTGGAAGCAGGCTATCATGGAAGCGGATATTATCTTGGACGATCTCTTAATGAAGATGGGATACCGTGGAGAAAGTGTAGGGGAGAAGCTCAAACGTGTTGAACTTGGGGATATGAAATCCTTGGATGAGGCTTGGGAAGCGCATAAGGTCAGGAATCAAGTAGCTCACGGCGGATCAGATTTTGTTTTGAATCAGCATGATGTTAAGAGAGTCATGCATATGTACAAGAAGGTTTTCGAGGAGTTTTATTATATATAAATAAAGACCGCCTGATGCACGAGGCACCAGACGGTGAGATTGGGATATGGTTTAACCGAACTTCATGTCACCGGGGTAATGACGACGGATTGCACCATCTCTTGTTGCTTCGGTGCCAGCGTTCCACTCTTCTCTGTCGCTATCCCAATAAAAACCCAAAAGATTCATACCCCAAAAACTTCGGTTTGAGACCTCGAGCTCGAGGCCACTTTCATCGCTGATCTGAATACCCACGACTGTTCCGACAAGAATATGGTGATGTGAACCATGGATGCAACCGAATCGGAACGGTTTGCCAATTATATCTTTGGGAAGATTGGCCATTTTGGATTGACGCGCCAGGACAGCGTCAAAATCTCTAGATACAGATACATTCATATACAATCCCGTTTGTTTATGGTTGTTGTGGGGAACTTAAAAACTACCATACACACGATAACATGAGGAGTTATATAAGTCAAACTCTTATAATTATTTACTTGTTGCAGTCATACGACTAGAACTACGTTCACTTTGTTCACGTGTTGCGGGGGCCGGAATCGAATAGCAATTAAGGATTATGAGCCCGAGGGTTACTTGTTGCAGTCATACGACTACAGATACGTTCACTATCGTTCACGTGTTGCGGGGGCCGGAATCGAACCAGCAATTTTCAGGTTATGAGCCTGACGGGTTACCGTTACCCTACCCCGCGATGATTTGTTCAGTATGCCATAAAGTCATTGTCTGCGCAATGGTAATTTGTGAATTACAGATAGGGAATGGTCGATAAAAACATTTGATCGAAACCGGATACAGATCACGGGTAGACATTGCGCAGAAGCCTTTTTTCGTTTATTGTTAATTGCGCGATTGAATATGGGTATATATAAAAGCCGGCGTAGCTCAGGTGGTTAGAGCGAACGCTTCATAAGCGTTAGGTCCCTGGTTCGAGTCCAGGCGTCGGCACACTTTGTTTTTTATGGATATTCTGATACATTAGTATCTGTTACTTTGCGCCCGTAGTTTAGCTGGCTAAAACAATCCCCTGTCACGGGATAGACCGTGGGTTCGAGTCCCATCGGGCGCGCACAGTACTTTTGAAAATTAAAATTTAAGCCGATGTAGCTCAGTTGGTAGAGCACGCCATTGGTAGGTCGTAAGACCCTGCCCATCCAGATGGTAACATTTGGATGAATCCCGAATAACGGTTAAAGTCCATTGATTTATCAAAGGATAAGACCGTGGCGTTCTGACATTCATTGTGTCTGAACACCCGAACGACTGACAAGGGTCTCCATTGAATAAAGGTGGAGAAAGATACAGTCTAGTCCTTCCGTAAGGTGAGGTGTAAACGAATGGCGAGGTCTCCGGTTCAATCCCGGACGTCGGCTC
>CAZHHB010000009.1:0-31571 GCA_964532285.1 uncultured Candidatus Saccharibacteria bacterium
TTCGAGCAATCTTGGCCTTAATTATGCTTTATTACTCAATCCAAATGGTGGCAACGTCGGCATCGGCACCACCTCTCCATACCGCACACTCTCAGTCTACGGATCCTCTGATCTTGGTAATAATGCTCTTGCTGGATATTTTACTGCAACAAGCACGACAGCTTCCCAGCTACCATACGCCTCCACTACGGCTCTGACAGTTTCTGGAAATGTGTATCTTCCAGGTTCAGGTATCTGGAATTCAAGTGGAAGTGTCGGGATTGGGACAAGAAACCCGTATACAAAATTACAGGTAGGTGTTCCATACGGCACTCTTGGCATGGATGAAAATGCAATTTCCGTATTTCATCCAACGCCAGTATCAGACACTGTGCTGAATGATCCCAAAAATGTTCTATATCTTGGGCGAATGGGAACAGCTGGTCAGTCTTTCGGAGTTGGCGCATCTTTTTCAATGTCAAGATGGGAAGAATCCGGCGCCTTATCAAGATCAAGGCTTGATATAAACTTGGCACATAATGGCTGGGATAGTTCTGAGAACGGTATCTTTACGAATGTCATGACTATGTTGTCTTCCGGCAATGTCGGCATCGGCACATCTTCACCGTCTGCTCACCTTACAGTATGGGGCAACGGTACAGGGGCGGGTCTTCTCGCAAATTTTGTAAACTCTGCCTCAACCTCTGTATTAACAATGCTTGAGAATGGAAGTGTTGGGATAGGGACGACTAGTCCAGCTAGTAGATTACATATAGAGTCAGGTGATATATATAATAGCTTAAGAATTGTCAACTCCGACTACCCTGATAACCCTGTAGATTTTGGGGCTGGTGCTGGATACCTTACAATCAAACCTACCGCTTCTCCTTATGGATTAAGAATGTTTAATGCTAGTTCGGACTCTTATTTTACAGCAATCAGTGCGAACAATGGTTACGCTTCATTTGGTTATAATAGCGGTTATACAACTATGGGGTCACAGAGTCTCAATATAGATAGTGGTGGCAATGTCGGTATTGGTGTAATCGATCCTCAATATAAGTTAGATATAAACAACGGACTCGTAACCGACAATTCTTCTATAAATTTGGGAATGCAAAGTGGTGTCGATCTTGTTGGAGGGGGAATTGTGTGGAAATCAAATTATTCAACCTTTACAAAAGAATCCGCCGCTATCAAGGTTATTTCTGGAGGAGATTATTTCAGACAGGGCATAGCCTTCTTTACAGGTAATACTCGTGACGTTTCAACAAATGCTGTTGAGCGTATGAAAATTGATATGAATGGTAACGTAGGCATCGGCACCACCTCTCCATTCGCCAAACTCGCCATCTCCGCAAATGTCGGTGACACAAATACAAATCTGTTCATGATATCTTCAACTACTGACGGTACAGCAACTACCACACTATTCAGTGTCAATAACCAAGGAAGTACCACCGCCGCAAATGGATTCAATATCACTGCCGGATGTTATGCCGTCAACGGCACATGTCTGTCAAGTAATGGTGTCTCAGGCACTGGTTCACCAGACACATTCGCATATTGGACGAGTACTGGAACTATCGGAGCCACTTCTTCACCGACGGTTGGATACTTGAGTGCAACATCTTCGACAGCTTCATACTTCACCGGCAATCTTGGTGTTGGTACCACATCTCCTTGGGCGAAACTCGCCATCTCTGCCAACGGTTCTGACACCAATACAAATATCTTCCTCATTTCTTCTTCAACTGTGGCGGGAGCTACAACTACCATATTTACAGTGTTGAATACCGGCAATGTTGGAGTCGGTACATCATCTCCATACACTATATTCTCAGTAGCCGGAACATCCACTGCATCTGTATTCAATGCATATGATACAAATTCCACTTCTACTTTCGCCGGAGGTCTAGATGTGGGCAATGGATCCTTGATCTATGATATATCTTCTGGTGTTACCAGTATTCAAAATGCTCAATTCGGAAATATGACATTCGATACGGATGCCGGTGCCGTATCCTGGACAGACCTAATCATCTCAACGACTACTCCACGTGGAGTAGCACAATCATATACAGCTCAGTTGAACAGCACCCCCGCCATCACCGTCTACGGTCTCTCCGACGGTACGGGCGGAGTATACAATCTCGGAGTAGGTATCGGTACCACCACTCCGACATCAATGCTCAATGCTTCTATAGTAGACAATGTCTCCAGTGCTTCTACGACACTCCTTACGCTAGATCATACAGCTACCAGCACACCTGGAGCGGCGGGTATGGGTGTAGGAATCTTGTTCCGCAACATGAACACTGCCAGTTCGACAGCCAACACCGCTTCTATCGTAGGTACACTTTCTACGGCTACTGCGGGTGCCGAATTTGGAGATCTGGCTTTCTATACCAGGAGTGCTGGTGCGGCTCTATCTGAATCTATGAGGATCACTGGTACCGGAAGGATCGGTATTGGTACCACTTCTCCATACGCCAGACTCTCTCTCCAAGGATTCTCTGGAACAACAACGGCATTGTTTGCTATTGCCACAGCAACCGATTCCATTACCCCAGCCTTCCAAGTAGATTCCAATGGTTTACTCACGATGAATACTCCGAATGCCACATCAACTATTACCGGTAACCTCAGGGTGATCGGAGGTTTCAAGGCTGATAATACATATACCGGTGATTTGTTCTTTGCCAATAGCTTCAGTATCACAGAAGCTCCGCTTGATGGAGATATACAAGGTGTTATGCTCCGTAACCAAAATAAAATGGATATTATGACGGTCGATGATCGCGGCAATCTATCTCTGGTCGGAGATGTGTGTTACAAGGGCAAACAATGTTTCGGCAAAGCCATCGACTCTCTCCAAGACAACTTGACCGCCCTGGCATCATCAACCGCAAACTCATTCTTCTCTGCTCAAGCTACTGCCACAGCTTCGTTATCTGAATTAACAGTCTCATTCGGCAAGGTCAATCAGACCTTGATAGATCTGACTGCCAGAGTAGACGGCCTCTCATCAACAACGCTTTCATTGGTTTCGTCTGTAATAGCTGACTTACAAGCCTCAACTACATTTATGGAATCATTGGCTTCAAGTACTGCCAATATTCTCCTTACTGTTTCCACATCCACACAAGGCTCGAATGTAGATGATCAGAATAGTTCAACGCCTTCATTTATCGTGAGAGTCGCAAAAGCACTCAGTGATTACATTCAGTTAACTGGTAGTTGGGCTGTAGACAAATTCGCCGCAAAGGTAGTCTATTCCGATAGAATAGAAGCAAAGGTCGCAGCTATTTCCAGCGGTCTTGAAATGACAGACTCAGCCACAGGATCTGTCTATTGTGTGAAGATTACGAATGGCGATTGGGTCAAGATGGTTGGGTCATGTTCAACTGTCACAGTTGTTGCCAATAGTGTTACTGCCACTACTTCCATTACCACAAATACTGTCACAGCCAATACCGCAAATACCACCGTGGCCAATACGACCAATACTGCCGCGGTTATCAACACACAGACAGAGATTGGCTCTTCAACAATGGCAACCTCAACTATTTCCGTAGAAGTTGGAACTCCATCAGTGCCAGAATTAGTCGCAACCACAACCACAACCACAACCGCAACTACAACTACTATCACAACTAATGCAATAACAACAGCGACATCGACAGATGTTGGAATATCATCAAGTACTCCGGTCCCAGAATCGGCACCTGCAACAGAACCATCTCCCGCACCAATCACTGTTTCAATAATTGAACCAACCCCTGCGCCAGCAACAGAATCATCTCCAACCCCTGCACCAATAGTTGAATCAGAACCACCTGCTTCAGTTCCATAATATGTTTATGATTAAAAACTCAATAAAAATAAATCAATCCATCTTCATACTTACTTTGCTTTTTGTCGTTGGGTTCGTCGTTCCTCAAACCCATGCCTCATTTATCGGCGGTATAACTTCTACTTCTACAGCCCGTCTCAATTCGGGTCTTGTAGGCTGGTGGACATTCGATGGTAAAGATATGGTAAATGGCGTTGTAAGAGATACTACTGGGAATGGTTACAACGGCACTCTTGCCGGTGTTTCAAGTACTACTTCGTTTAAGGCGGGTAAGATTGGACAGGCATTCAAATTTGATGGTGTCAGTAATGTTATGACCACTAGCGATATTGCCGCTATGGATAGTCAGTCTGCCATTACCGTGTCTGCTTGGATTAATACCAATACCTTGGTTGATAACAAGACAATCTTAGCAAAGATGAATGCCGGTAATGTGGGCGCAGTCTTACAAACCGGCGGAGCTTCTTCTGGTGGTGGTGATAATATAGTTTTTGCTTTGAATGGTTCCAACTATGTCTACACCACCAATGCTGTTTTATCTGCAAACAAATGGATCCATGTGGTCGGAACCTTCGATAATGCCCTTGTAACCAATAAACACGCCATATATATAGATGGTGTAGCAGTTCCTCTGAGTAGTTTCAGTAATCCTGACACTATTACATCCAGTGGTGCATCGTCGGCCAACTTTGAAGTTGGTAGGTTTGATTTCGTTGCAGGTAAGCGTTATTGGAATGGGAGTATAGATGATGTCCGAGTTTACTCTCGCGCGCTTTCTGCTCGCGAAGTTGCCCAACTCTACACCGTCGGTTCGACCAAGGTAGCAGTTTCACAAAATCCCATAGATACCTTGGCTCAAGGACTGCTGGGTTACTGGACTCTCGATGGTAAGGATATCAATTGGGCGACCAACAAAGCTACAGATAAATCCGGAAACGGATATTCTGGGACGATTACCAATATGTCCACGACGACGAGCGGTGTAGCGGGTAGAGTGGGGCAAGCATTGAAGTTTGACGGTGTAAATGATTTTGTAGATATGGGAACAACTCCCGATATAACCGGCAACCTTTCCGTCAGTATTTGGGTGAAGGATAGCGCGTTAAACAGGGCTACAGACCTCACTTATATTTCTAAACGTCGATCCGGTTTCCCTGGGTGGGAGATCGGCCACGCTCGCCAAAGTAGTACAGGAGCCTTTACTTTTCTTCTATCAACATCAACAAGCGTCACGGCTGTCTCCACCAGATATTCAGATCTAAGATGGCATCACCTCGTCGGGGTATATGATGGATCCTTTATATATCTTTATGTTGATGGTTTACTGAAAAATACAAAGGTAGCAAATGGAACTATGACAAATAGTACATACAAACTTTGTGTAGTCGGGTCGTTTAATGGCAGCGTCTGTAACAATAATGTCGCCAGTACTACCATTGATCAGATCCGCATCTACGACCGCGCCCTATCGCAATCTGATGTCACCAAACTTTATAATGAGGGCGTTGAAAAGATCGCTACCACCCTCAACAATCCTGTAAACCTAAGTTCCGGTCTTGTGGGTTGGTGGACATTCGACGGCAAAGACATAAACTGGGCGACGAACCGCGCCACAGATAAGTCCGGGAATGGGAATACGGGGACGATCACAAATATGTCCACGACGACGAGTGGTGTGGCAGGGAAGGTTGGGCAGGGGTTGAGGTTTGATGGGAGTGATGATTATGTGAATATGGGAGATAAATTTAATTATTCTAACGCCACTGATAGTTATTCTTTTTCTGTGTGGATAAAAACAACAATATCTGGTCGCAGAGGAATACTTGCGAGAGGTAGAAGCGGAGCTGTGCATATACCATATTCACTACATATTGCGAGTGATAACACAGTTGAGGTATTTGCATGGAATCAAGACGGTAATATCGCTGAGTTTCAATTGTTTAGTGCAACCCAGATCAATGATAATCGATGGCACCAAATCAGTTTTGTCCATAATGGAGCATCAGATAGAAGATTGTATGTAGACGGATCTCTAGAAGATAGTGAAACAAATACACTCTCAACTTCTTTAACTGGGTCCGATGCTTTTGAGATTGGTAGATATAATAACATGAGTAATGATACTTATTTCTCTGGCTCAATAGACGACGTCCGCATCTACAATCGTGCACTATCTGCCACAGAGATCACTCAGCTCTACAAGATGGGCAAGTAGCGAGGCTTAGCCTCGAGGCTAGGCCTCGAATTTTATCAGGAATTTATCTCTTTTTTATCTAGAATTTATCTTTGTTTGATAGAGTGTGGTGATGGGGTATGGATATATTAAAGATTTTGATACCTGGAACATCCAAGCAAAAGCTCTCAATCAAAGAATTTTTGATGACTTTTTTCATGAGCGAGAAATCTGGTGGTGTGCTCTAGGTGTAAATATTGGTTCGGAACAAGATGGAAAGAATGAATCATTTGAGCGCCCGATATTGATAATCAAGAAGATTAGTGCGGATCTAATGTTGATTGCTCCCTTAACCAGTAAGGTCAGTAATGATAAGTATCGTATAGAAACTGATAGTACTGGTCAGAGTGGTCAGATACTGCTGTCTCAGATTAGGGTTATAAGTAGCAGAAGACTGTTGAGAAAAATTTGCCGTGTGAAGTTGATAGTATTTCGCAAAGCAATCGTGAGATTATCATTACTCCTTCTCAATTTGTTAGAAATCGAAACCCCGCCTTAAGGCGGGGAATCTCGGAGGCCATAGGCCACTGTGCATATAGTCTAGCAGGTGGATATTAGAAGTCAATAGTTCTTAAATACTTATTTAAAATGCAATATAACAACAAAACTATTACTAAATTCGTCATCGGAATTTGTCTCATCATCACTACGATCGTGATTACATTTGTGATCACGAATACCCATTACAATTCTCAGTTCAGGGTTACTTACTCTCTTGATGACAGGCACAATGATCAGGAGATTATCCGCGTTATAGACAATGCACAAAAGTACGTTTATTTCGCTATTTATTATTTTACAAGAAGCAATATCGCCGATGCCCTCATCCGCGCCCAGAAACGCGGGCTGGTCGTCTGGGGTATCACCGATGCCGAGGCCAGCAAAGGCAGCAATAGGGATGTGCTTGCGTCTTTGAAAAAGGCAGGGATCGCGGTAGAAACTCAAAAACACCAAGACGGCATCATGCATCTCAAAGTCTTGGTGACAGACAAAGCCTACGCTTCCGGCAGTTACAACTGGACCACCTCTGCCACCGAAGCCAATGATGAAGTCTTGGAGATAGGTACAAACAAGAGTGTCAGACAGCAGTACTTGGACATTGTGAAGAGAGTATTATTAGTTAACCAAGATCCGATCTAAGTATATCGAGATCCGATCTTCTAACGTATGAAAAAATACATATTATTTAGCGTGACTTTGATCGTTGTGATTGTAATAGCTTTTATTATTTTTGGTAATGGAGATGAGGTGGTGAGACCTGGTACCGGCTCTGCGAATGATGGCACCAACGGTCAGATAAGTAGAGGCGGGGACGCGGGCGAAATAGATTACACCGAAGCGCCTGATCATATAGGTGAACATGCCACAGTCATGGGAACTGTATTGAAAGTATTCACTTCGAAAAGCGGTGTGACATTTTTTGACTTTTGTGAGGATTGGAGAGATTGCCCTTTTTCGGCCGTCATCTTCGCTTCTGATCTAGAAAAGTTCACTGACGTGAAGCAGTATGAGAGGGAAGTCAAGATCAATGGCTTGATAAAGTCATACAATGGTAAGGCGGAGGTGATAATCAGCGATCCCAAGCAGGTTGAGTGATGCCTGCGGGCATACATTTCTTCTGCTATACTGCAAACCATGACCCAATTAGAAGCCCAAAAAATCTTGAAGACCGGCAGAAATGTTTTCATTACTGGACCCGCAGGTAGCGGTAAGACTTTTGTCGTAAATGAATACATTAAATATTTGAGAGAACACGATGTTCCTATAGGTATCACTGCCTCAACCGGCATCGCCGCTACTCATCTCGGCGGCATGACCATACATTCTTGGTCGGGTATGGGTATAAAGAATAATATAGAAGATCGTGAGCTTGCCGATATTATGGAGAGACCGCCGACCGTGAGGCGCATCAGAGAGGCTCAGGTCCTGATCATTGATGAAGTCTCCATGCTCCATCATTTTCGCCTAGACAGTCTGAACTCTATCTTGAAACATGTTCGCAGGAACAATTTACCATTTGGTGGATTACAAATGATATTGTGCGGTGATTTCTTCCAATTACCCCCAGTTTCCAAATACGGCGAGCCTGATACTCATTTCATATATCGTTCCGAAGCCTGGCGTGACGGTAAGTTCACCATCTGCTATCTGCATGAGAATTTTCGTCAGACCGATGACTCCATCATAAATATATTGAATGAAATCCGTGGCGGGGAAGTCTCAGATGAGGCTCGCGAACAGTTGCGAGAAAGGCATGTTGTCAGAGGCTTCACCTCCGAAGTCTCACCTCCGAGGTCCGACCTCTGCGTTCGCCTATTCACGCACAATACAGATATTGATAAGGCCAACGATGAGGAATTGAATAAGATAGACAGTTCCGAATTCATTTATCAAATGACTTCAAAAGGCAAGAAACCACTGGTAGACGTTTTGAAGAAGACTTGTCTGGCTCCGGAGGTTTTGCGTCTTCGCAAAGGGGCGCGTGTAATGTGTGTCAAAAATAATTTCGATAAGGGTTATGTCAATGGAACGCTTGGAATAGTCGTCTCTTGTGGTCCAGGTGTTGCTCCTGTTATCCGTACTCCAGCTTCGCGAGATTATCCTAGCGGCAGGACTATCACTATAGATCCAGCCATCTGGCAAATAAATGATGGTGAAAGAGTCCTTGCAGAGATTAGTCAATATCCACTGCGTTTGGCGTGGGCCATCACTGTTCACAAGAGTCAGGGTATGAGTTTGGATGCGATAGAAGTTGATCTATCCAAATCTTTTGAGCCTGGGATGGGGTATGTTGCCTTGTCGCGCGTCCGCAGTTTGAACGGACTCACTATTTTGGGTATTAATGAAAATGCTTTTCGGGTGCACCCGGAAGTTCTGGAATACGATAGGCATCTACGAGAACTGTCTACAAAAGCAGAAAGTGTCATTCAGTATACTGATGACAAAGAAATACTCCGCGCACACAATGAATTCTTGGCGAAGGTTGCGCCGATGTATGCGATGGGTGGGACGAGCGGCGGCAAATCTAAGCGTAATAAAGATGGCAAGCTCATAAAGCCACCGAAAATTTCGACTTTTGAAAAGAGCCGCGTTCTTATTTTGGCCAAAAAGTCATTGAATGAAATCGCAAAAGAGAGAGGTCTGAATGCGGAGACTATTATCTCGCATGTAGAACAGTTAGTGACGGATAAGTTACTCAATATACAAGATATTACTTATCTAAAACATGAAATACCATATAAACATTTAGAGAAAATAGGAAAGGTCTTGGAAGAAGTTTCCGCTGTTAATACTAAAAATAAAGAGTCTCGGCACCCACTCTTATCTGTCATAAAGAACAAACTTGAGCCGAACATCTCTTTTAAAGAGATTAGGTTGGCGAGAGTGCTTTTGGGATATTTTTGATTCAATTTAAACATATAATAGTCCTCACTGTTGACTTATTCCTCCCTGTGGTATATAGTTATGCGGTAATAATCTCTCACCGCTACCTATATAGGACTGCCGATGGGAATAATGACCCATTGCGGGTAGTAAATATGCAACAGAAACATTTCAGAAGTACAAGTACGGCTGGTCACGGTGCACCAAGCCGTCAATTCAATTACAAAAAGCCTTCCACCAAGGGTGGTTTTGGGGGTGGCTTGCCCCGAGCGAGCGGAGCGAGTCGAGGGGGTTTTGGAGGTGGTCGCGGAGGATCTCGCGGCAGTTCAGGCGGCTATAGTCGTGGAACTGCTGGTGGTAGAGGTGGTAATAGGGGCGGTCGTGGGGGCGGTTTTAGCAGACATATAGATGTTTCCAAATTTATAAACAAGACAGCTGTCGTCGAGACACAAGAGAGTTTTGTTCCAGAACACGCATTTGCTGACTTTGCGATCGATATTCGTCTAAAAACGAATATTATAACCAAAGGTTATACCATTCCGACACCTATTCAGGACAAGGCAATTCCTCATGTTCTCTCGGGTTTGGATGTCGTTGGTATCGCCAATACCGGTACTGGCAAAACCGCCGCCTTTCTCATCCCTTTAATTAATAAGATTTTGAATGCACCAAGAGAGAAAGTCTTGATTGTCGTCCCTACACGCGAGCTTGCTCAGCAGATAGAGACAGAGTTCAAAGGCTTTGCGGCTCACATGAATCTCTGGGCAGTTTGTACCGTCGGTGGATCCAATATCGTAAGTCAGATGAAGGCACTCGCTCGTCCCTACAACTTCCTCATCGGCACCCCAGGTCGTCTCCGCGATCTCATAGAACGCAACAAAGTCCGTCTATCAGAGTTCAGCACTGTCGTCCTCGATGAAGCGGATAGAATGTTGGATATGGGATTCATCAATGATGTGAAATTCATGGTCGCTAGTATGCCTGTCAAACATCATACTCTGTTTTTCTCTGCTACCATGTCGCGTGAGATTGAAACTCTCGTCAAGACTTTCTTGAACAATCCAGTTACTATCTCTGTCAAAACAAGTGATACACCACAAGCTGTCCATCAGGACATCGTGCGAGTGCCAGTAGGTAAAAACAAGCTGGATGTTCTCTGTGATCTTCTCCGTCAGCCGGGGTTCGACAAGGTACTCATCTTCGGCAAGACAAAACACGGCGTACAGCGTTTAGCCGAATCTCTAGTCAAGGCTGGTTTTGCCGCCGAGGCTATCCACGGCAACAAGAGTCAAGGTCAGCGTCAAAATGCCCTCCGACTCTTCAAAGAACATCATGTCAAAATTTTGGTTGCCACCGATGTTGCCGCCCGCGGATTGGATATTGTCGGCGTGAGTCATGTAATCAACTTTGATATTCCAGCTACTTATGATGACTATGTACATCGCATTGGCAGAACAGGCCGTGGTGGTAAGAAGGGTAAAGCGTTGACATTTGTTTAGTTGAAAGCGCTAGTCTCCCGATAAATATTTTGTGTTATACTTAACCAATGGCAAAACGAGCATCAGTACAAGCCCGCACTTCAAGATCACGCAAGACCAAGAAGCGTCTAGCGAAGAAGAACGCTTGGAAGAATAAGAAATAGTAACCCCCCAAGATCGGATCTTGGTAAGACCTCTAGATCGGATCTAGAGTGTTATTTCTTTTTCTCCCTGAGTTCAATACCCAATTCCTTCATCTGTTTTTCAGAAATCTCACTCGGGGCATTCATCATCAAGTCTTTGCCTTCACCAGTTTTGGCGAATGGGATGACTTCGCGGATAGAATTTGCATTTAATAGTAGGGTTACGAGTCTATCCAATCCCCAGGCAATACCTCCGTGTGGAGGTGTGCCAGAACCCAAAGCCTTCATCATGTGTCCGAAATTTGATTCTATCTGTTCTGTCGGATACCCCATAATTTCGAAAACAGTTTTCAATGCTTCAGGATTGTGGTTGCGGATACTGCCACCGCCGATCTCAAATCCATTTAATGCCACATCGTATTGTGTGGTCAGTATATCGCCGATTTTCTCTTTTTTCATAAGCAATGGCATGTGCTCTGGTTTTGGTGAAGAAAATGGATTGTGAGTAAATGTCCAACCATCCTCATCAGTCTTTTCAAAGAATGGGAAGTCAATAACCCAGCAGAAGGCCAAGAGATTGGGGTCATTTTTGTCTGTGCGTATGTCGGGCTTGTCAGAGTTGTATTTTTCCATAGCTTCTTTATATGAAAGTCTAGGGAAGGGGACCTGTTGGATTTTCTTTTCTGGGAATAGTTTCGTGACTATCTCTATGAGCATCTTTTCATTTATAGCCATGACATCTTCGCGTTCTACAAAGCTCATTTCCAAATCCATCTGTGTGAATTCTGGTTGACGGTCGGATCTGGTGTCTTCGTCGCGGAAACATCTAGCGATTTGGAAATACTTTTCAAAACCAGCGGCCATCAATAATTGTTTGTATTGTTGGGGCGATTGGGGTAGGGCATAGAAATGACCTTGTTCCAATCTGGATGGTACTACATAATCACGCGCACCTTCCGGTGTGGATTTTGTGAGGATTGGCGTTTCAATCTCGGTGAAACCTTCTTTGTCCAGAAAATCGCGAATGTATTTTATAATCTTATGTCTTACACGGATATTTGTCTGCATCCTCGGCCTGCGCAAATCTAGATAACGGTATTTCAAACGCACATCTTCGCCGATCTCACTACCATCACTTCTCACATCGAATGGGGGAGTCACAGCTTCGTTCAGTACTTCCAGTTTCTTCAGCTGCAATTCTATATCACCATTTTCCTCTATTTCACCGGTCTCTTTGTTCTTGGAGATCATCTTTTCTGGTCTTTTGTTGACGATGCCTGTAGCGCGGACGACCCATTCAGAGCGGACATTGGAGGCGGCCTCGTGGGCTTCTTTGTCAGAAGGCAAGGCAACAGACTGGATCTTGCCTGTCATATCACGAAAGTCTATGAATATCAGTTTGCCGTGGTCTCTACGCACATCTACCCAGCCAGATATAGTAGCTTCTTTGCCAATAATGTCCTTCAAGTCTCTGATATAGGTTCTTGTCATAATGTAAAAATATAACACAGAAGCTCAATTCTACCAAGATCCGATCTTGATATACCTAGATCCGATCTTGGTATATAATCCATCCTATGCAATCATCAAACGAAATAGAGTTTCGCGACAAAGCCTCACTTATTCTCGCTGAGATCAAAAAGGCCAAATCAGTCCTTTTGCACTGTCATCCTGCGCCAGATCCAGACAGTGTGTGTTCTGCTTTAGCGATGAAGTTTGCTCTGGAACAATTGGGCATCAAGGCAACAGTTATCAAGGGTGATTCCGTCATATCACAAGGTTTTGCCGACTTTCCTGGAGTGGGTGAGATTTTGCCCAAGAATTTCTTTGAGATTAATATTGCTGATTTCGATCTTTTTATTATTCTAGATAGCGGTTCGCCGCAGATGATCTCCAGACTAAAGCCTATAGAGTTTCCTCTCTCGATAAAAACCATCGTCATAGATCATCACGCTTCCAATCAGTCGTATGCGGATATTAACTTGATTGACCTCACTTCACCTGCGGTCGCCTTCGTCCTATTCAAACTTTTCAAAGAATGGGGTATAGAACTGACACACGACATCGCTCTCAATCTCTTCATTGGCATATACACCGATACTGGCGGACTCAGATACCCTCCGACTGACCATCGTGTATATCAGGCCGTGACAGAACTTGTGGGAAAGGCTCCAGCTTTCTACAAAGCTATGTTTACGATGGATAACAGTAACACAAAAGAACTTCTGTATTTCCAAGCAATTGCTCTCAATTCAATAGAGACATATCTAGGTGAAAATATCGTCATCGCTTCTGTCTCACAACAAGCTCTAACTGACAAGAAAATACTCGTGAAGGAGATATCCAATAGTGGTATCAGTAATACCCTGATCTCTGTTATTGGTTGGAATGTCGGCATCCTCATGGTTGAAGTAGAAGAGAAGAGAGTAAAGATGAGTATCAGATCTCGCGATGAGGTAAAATTTGATGTCTCTAAATTGGCCGTAGCTCTTGGTGGAGGAGGACATCGAGCCGCCGCTGGTGCAGTATTGAATATGTCACTCGATGAAGCAAGGGCTCTTGTTGTGGCAAAAGCCAAGGAATTGTATAATCTCTGAACATTATTAATAAGATGGAAAACAAAATGACATCAACTTCACGCTGGCTTATCGGAATCACTGTAGTTTTGATTGTTCTCGCCACTTTGCATTGGTATCTCAATTCCCGACCAACTGCTTATTTCAATCAATATGGCAACCAAACTGCTAGTTCAACCGATTCTGCTGGTTTACCGCAGGCAGGATCAGATAAGGCAACTCCGTCTCCTGTCACATCAACACCATCGAATATTACAAATACAAATAATACCGATTCAAATTCGGTCAAAAATTTCATGCACACCATCACCATAGAAACCAACAAGGGTACGATTGTCTTTGAGACTTATGATGCAGATGCTCCCCTTGCTTCCAAAAACTTCATTACTCTGGCGGAAAAGGGATTCTATAATAACCTCATATTCCACCGCATCATCAAGGGCTTCATGATCCAGGGTGGAGATCCGCTCGGCAATGGGAGAGGTGGTCCAGGTTACAAGTTTGCTGATGAACTAGATCCAAACACGGCTTCTTACAAGGCTGGTTATGTCCGCGGGACCGTCGCCATGGCAAACTCCGGCCCAGATACAAACGGCAGTCAATTCTTCATTATGCACAACGATTACGCATTGCCTCATAGTTACACTATCTTCGGTAAAGTTGTTTCCGGTCTAGAAGTTGTTGATGCTATCGCCAATACTCCAGTCGGTGCACAGGACAAACCAACTACCGATGTTGTCATGAAGAAGGTTACGGTTACAACAAAGTAGTAAAAAAATAACCTATGTCAGATTATTACAACTCCCGCCGAAGCAAAAACTTATTTATTCCAAATGACAAGGAACCATTCAAGGTTAGTCGTTCCAAGATAGACCTATTTTTGAATTGCCAACTTTGCTTCTACCTAGATTGCCGTCTCGGTGTTGGTCGTCCCCCAGGATTCCCATTCGCTCTCAACTCCGCCGTTGACGCTTTATTGAAGAAGGAATTTGATATTCATCGCGCCAAGAAGCGTCCTCATCCACTCATGCATGCTTATGGCTTGAAAGATGTCATTCCATTCAGTCATGAAGACATCGATCTCTGGCGTAGCAACTTCAAAGGCATTCGTTACATTTACAAACCCGCCAACCTCCTCGTCACTGGTGCTATAGATGATGTCTGGGTTGATGCAAAAGGCGAGTTGATGATCGTCGATTACAAATCAACCAGTAAAGAAGAAAAAGTTTCGTTAGATAAAGAGTGGCAGATCGGCTACAAACGCCAGATGGAGATATACCAATGGCTCTTTCGTCAGAGTGGGTTCAAAGTTTCCAAGACCGGTTATTTCGTATACTGCAACGGCAAGACCGACAGGGAAGCTTTTGATGCCAAATTAGACTTTGACATTGATCTCATTGCTTACACAGGTGACGACTCATGGATTCCTGCCACGCTCGCCGACATTAGGAAATGTCTGGATAATGAAAAGGCACCTGCCCCCGCCAAAGAATGTGATTATTGTGCCTATCGCAAATCCGCTAGAGATGTGCAGGTAAAGAAGTAAAAAGCCCCGCGAGTATGTCCTGTCGCAAACCTGCGGTACTCGCTCCGTGAAATTGCTAGGTAAAAGGCTCAGGAATTGTAAACAATTCCAACGCCATTCGCCTTTTACCAAGCAATTTCTACTGCGCTCAGACATGTCCTCGGCTTGCGACAGGACATATTCGCAGGGCTCTAACTACTTGACTTTTATCTGGTTTTAGTATACAATACTCAGTGTTATCAATTAAGTCTTGCATACGCCTATATGTGGCTTTGTTAAGCCATTAAATAAAAAGCACCAATGCAAATACAATTATGAACAAGTCAATCAATACAAAGTATATCGCGGTACTGGCAGTCATGCTTGTTTTTGGCATTGTCTGTGCAATACCTACTACCGCTAGTGCAAATTATGGTTACGCCTATGGTTATAATAGTAATTATAGTTACAATAGTAATTATAACTGTGGCGGATGCAGTAATAGTTACAACAGTAGTTACGGCAACGGCTATTTCTATAGCCCAACTCGTCTAACTGATACTTCTTATAGTTACAATCAGTATGTTCAACCAGCTCCTGTTGTTATCCAACAGCCTGTTTATGTACAACAGTATGTACAGCCTCAGATTATTCAACAGCCTGTTTATGTACAACAGCCTGTTTATGTTCAACCAGCTCCCGTCATCGTCCAACAGCCTGTGTATGTTCAGCCAGTTATAACTCAACCTGTTATAACCCAGCCTGTGTATGTGCAGACTCCTTCGTATCCTGTTTACAGGAATACTCTCGATATAGGTTGTTTCGCTGATCCTACAAATTCAAAGGTCAATCAACCAATGACTTGGACTGCGGAAGTTACAGGCGGCATCGCTCCTTACACTTACTCATGGACAGGTTCCGATGGTCTCACTGGTTCACAGAGTTCTGTAATCAAGTATTACAGCACCACTGGTTCCAAGAGTGCTATCGTCACTGTCACATCAGCTGATGGTAAGACTGGTGTTCGCGCTTGCAGTAACTCACTTACAGTAAGTTCCAACTATCAGGCTCCTAGAAAAGTCACTGTAGCACCAGTTACTCCTGTTGCTCCAGTTGCGCCTGTTGTACAGTCTACGACAGATCTTTCAGCCAACTCACTCTTCTCCTTGTCCAATGTGCCTTGGGGTTGGGTTGCTATCCTCATCATCTTGGTCCTATTCTTCACAGTCCTCTACATGTTGTTCAACAGGCAGAAGATTTAATCAAAGTTCGCCTTCGTCCTACTTCGCTGAAGCTACGTAGGACTACGGCGTACCAAAGACGGGTGTGGCTCCAAATAAAGTCTAAATAAACAAAAATCCCTCGCGAGAGGGATTTTTGTTGTGTTGATAGGCCCGACAGTAATGATTTTTTGGATACCTGCGAGACTCGCTCCGTGAAATTGCTAGGTAAAAGGCTCAGGAATTATAAATAATTCCAACGACACTCGCCTTTTACCAAGCAATTTCTACTGCGCTCAGACAAGTTCTCGGCATCCAAAAAATCATTACTGTCGGGCTTTTATCTCCTCCGCAATTTTCTTCATCACCTCCTCATTATTTAATTGACCAATCTGTCCTTTATCGCGGCTTTCAAGCGTAACCTTACCAGCTTCTAGATCTTTGTCCCCAATGATTATGAAATATGGTATTCGCGAAGTCTTTGCATTTCTAACCTTCTTGCCGAAGCCGTCGTTGGAGAGATCTATCTCCGAACGAACCATAGCGTCGCGAAGTAACTGGTGGATCTTCTGTGCCGCGTCGAAATGTGTCTCCGCTATAGGAATAACTTTCACTTGGACAGGCGCCAGCCATAGAGGGAAATTGCCACCGTAGTGTTCGATCAGAAAGCCAAGGAAGCGCTCGTGTGTACCGAGTGGTGCACGGTGAATACAAAGCGGAGTTTTCTCTTTGCCATCTTTGTCTACATAAGTTAGATCGAATTTCTTTGGCACCGAGAAATCTACTTGGTTTGTGGCCAGTGTAAATTCACGACCGATAGCACTCCAGACCTGAACATCTATCTTTGGGCCATAAAATGCCGCTTCGTTCGGTACTTCAATAAATGGAATCTTCGAATCCACTAGGACATTGCGGACCATATCTTCCGTCTTCTTCCATAGTTCAGGTTCGTTGACGAATTTGTCACCGAGGCGTTTCGGATCATGAGTAGAGAAGCGCATGACATATTTCTCTACGCCGAATATTTTGAAATACTGCAAGTACATTTCATTTACTGCGCGGAATTCACTGGCGAATTGTTCTTCGGTGCAATAGATGTGTGCGTCATTCATCTCCAACGTTCGCACTCTCATCAGGCCAAAAAGTTCGCCGGACTTTTCGTGACGATAACAAGTGCCGTACTCGGCCAATCTCAATGGTAAGTCACGATAACTCTTTGGTCTAGAAGCATATATCTTGTGATGGTGCGGACAGTTCATGGCCTTCAGATAATATTTGCCGCCCTCGTATTCCATAGGAGGGAACATAGAATCGGCATAATAAGGTAAATGTCCGCTTTTCAAATACATAGATTCCTTGGCAATATGTGGAGTCCTCACTCGCACATAATCCATCTTGAATTCAGTCTCTTTTGCTAGCTTTTCCAATTCTTCAACCATTGCTCCACCGTTCGGTAACCATAGAGGCATACCTGGACCGACATCATCATCAAATTCAAAGATATCCATCTCTTTGCCGATCTTGCGGTGGTCACGTTTCTCGGCTTCTTTCATCATATTAATATATCCATCAAGTTCTTCTTTTGAATGAAAAGCCAGCCCATATATCCTGGTGAGCATCTTGTTGTCCTCACTTCCTCGCCAGTACGCGCCAGCGACACGGGAGAGTTTGAATGAATCGGATGGAATCTCTTTTGCAGGATCTGCGACATGACCGCCACGACAAAGATCGGTGAAGTTGCCGGCGGTATAAAGGGTAATCTTTTCATTCTTTGAAATGATCTCATCTATGAGTTCCAGTTTGTATGGATTACCAGTGAATATTCCGCGTGCTTCGTCGGTGGAAACTTCTTTGCCGTCCATCTCTTTCCATGAAGGTAGGAGTCTGCGCATCCTTTTCTCAATATCTTTCAAGTCCTCTGCAACAATGGGTTTGGAGAACTCAAAGTCGTAATAGAAGCCATTGTCTATGGCTGGACCGATAGTCGGCTTGGCATCGGGATATATCTCTAGTACCGCAGCGGCTAGTAAGTGTGCCAAGGTGTGGCGCATATGGGTCAAATGTTCGTCTGGGTTCATAGAGACAATAATACCTCTTTATAAGGTTATTTGTCCAAGGTCCCTCCTTCGCTCATTGCTACGCATTAGCTACGGAAGGGCGAAGCCGACCTCTACAACCCCTTCACTCTCTCTATAATAAAACCCTTCTCGCCATTTCTTGTATTGATTGTCGCTTTGACTGCGAGACAACGGTCTACGACCAGGAGTTCACGGAATTCTCTATAAACACGAGGGAATACAACCGCTTCTGATGAACCAGAAAAATCAGATATAGTGATGAATGCCATAGTCTCATTATTCTTCGTCTGAACAGCGCGGATCTCGTCTATTATCGCTGCGAATATAACAGAGGCACCTTCTTTGGAATTTTCCAAAGCCTTCTTTATATCTATATCTTTTTTTATAATAGTTTCTCTGTATGGTTCTAGCGGATGACCAGAAACATAGAGACCCAAGAGTTCCTTTTCCCAGGCCAATTTTTCTTTTGGAGGGGCAGGTGGGGCTTCGTTGAGACGGAGTATCGGAACACTGGAATGGTCCGCCATCAAACCAAAAAGGGAATTCTGATCACTATCTTGTTTCTCACTTTCTTTGTTGAAAGCAAGCAGGAGGTCAATGTTCGCTATCATAATTCCACGGTCTTCACCGAAACAATCCAGAGCTCCAGATTTGATCAGGGCTTCTAGGGATTTCTTATTCAAATTTCTATCTTTCACACGACCGAGGAAATCTGCCAGTGATTTGTATTTGCCATTTTTCTTACGCTCTTCAATGATGGCTGTTGAGACTCCTTGGCCGAAGTTCTTGATAGTCACTAATCCGAAACGGATACGGTAATGGGCTTGAATTATTTTAGAACCCGTGGGAGAAGTTGGTGAGGATTCCGAGGGACGCTTCGGACCGAGCGAAGGCGAGGGAGAACCAGACGCGGCGCTAGCAAGCGCCGACGGCGTGTCCCGAGGGGCCTCACCAACTTCTCCCAAAGGGTTCGTCATTTTCACCACCGTAAACTGACTAAAGCTTTCATTGATGTCTGGTGGAAGGACTGGGATATTCATACGCTTACATTCGGCGACTATCTCCGCAATCATTTCTATGTTACCCGATTCCGCCGAGAGAACCGCTGACATATATATTTCTGGAAAATTGGCCTTCATATAAGCCGTCTGATAAGCCACTCTTCCATAACTAGCCGCATGAGCTTTGTTGAATCCATAAGCCGCGAAAGGTTCTATCAGTTTCCACATGTCATTTGATTTCTTTTCTGTCATGCCATTTTTAACCAAACCTTGGAGCAATTTATCTTTCTCCCCTTGCATCTCCTTCGGTATTTTCTTTCCCATGGCTTTGCGCAACTTGTCTGCTTCAAGCCAAGAATAACCGCCAAGTTTGATGGCAATCATCATCACATCATCTTGATATGTGATAACCCCGTAGGACTGATCCAGTATAGATTTGAGTCTAGGATCCAAGTATTTGATTTTTGAATGATCATGTTTGCGTTCTATATATTGTGGAATTGATTCCATTGGGCCTGGGCGATATAAGGCGACCATGGCATTGATGTCGTGTATGACTGAAGGTTTGAGATCCACGAGGAATCGTGTCATACCGGTTCCATTCAATTGGAATAAGCCGATCGTCTCACCTTTGGCTAACATCTCAAAAGTTTTCTTATCATCCACATGTATGTTTTCTATATCAACATCAATGTTTTCAATCTTCTTCACGCGCACGACTGCATCGGCGAGAATGGCAAGGTTTCGTATACCGAGGAAATCAAATTTCAAAAGTCCGGCATCTTCTATGGCATGCATGTCATATTGAGTGATGACTTTGCCTTCGCCTTTTGGATCCATTTGAAGCGGGGTGAAATCTACGAGAGGTCTAGGTGAGATGACGACACCCGCCGCATGCACCGAGATATGTCGTGCACAACCCTCAATCTTTCTAGCCATGTTGATGATTTTCTTGGGATCTTCTTCGTTGTTGTAAATTTCTTTTAATTCCGGAACCATCTCAATGGCGCGTTCAATGGACATTGGAAATCCTTGAGAACCCATAGGGATCATCTTGGAGATACGATCTCCAACTTCAAATGGGAATCCCATGGCTCTGGCGGTGTCGCGTATAGATCCACGTGCCATCATTGTCCCGAATGTTCCGATCTGTGCGACTTTGTCTTCGCCATATTTTCTCTTGGCGTATGCAATCATTTCATCACGCCTATTATCGGCATAATCCATGTCTATATCTGGCGCGGAAGGCCTTTCCGGATTCAAGAATCTTTCAAAAGGGAGTTTGTATTCTATGGGATTAACATTGGTGATACCTGCTAGATATGTTACGAGCGAACCAGCCACCGATCCTCTGATCGTAGTCAATATATGATTGTCGTGAGCGTATTTGAGCAGGTCCGATACGACTAGGAAATATGGAGCATAACCTTTGTTTTTGATCACGCCCAATTCATATTCAATGCGAGTATCTACTTCCTTGGTGTGTTCCAATTTCCTTCTGACAAAACCCTCCATGACGAGGCGTCTAAGTTCATCATCGTACGATAGACCTCCTTCAACTATATATTCTGGGAAGACCCATTTGCCGAGATTGAGTTCTAGATTACACAGATCAGCGATCTTGGCGGTATTTTCTAGAGCTTCTGGTAAGTCTTTGAATAATTCCTCTGCTCTCTCTGGTTTTATAAAAGAGAAGTCGTCATCGTCTCCATCAGAAACCTTCTCTGATGAATCGCTGTGTGAGTTGACGCGTAACAGCGTCTCTCGCGCAAAACGATCTTCCTGACGAATATAGTAAACATCATGAGCAGCCATGATTGGGATTTTCTCTGTGCGTGCGAACTCTACCAATTTCTTCATGTTGGCCTCGTGACCTTCTATTTCGGGATGATGAGTTATCTCTACGTATAAGTTTGGTCCGAATACTTTCTTGTAAAAAGTGGAAACTTCTTTGGCTTTGTCTTGATTCCTGCTTTTGAGTGACAGAGCGATCTCGCCACTGAATGATGGGGATATAGCGATCAAGCCTTCGTTGTATTGTTCTATAAGTTCACGATCCAGGCGGGGTTTGTAATAGAATCCTTCCAGATGTGACTTGGTGACGAGCTTCAATAAATTTTTGTAGCCCACTTCATTCATAGCCAATAAGACCAATCGTGTTCGACGATTGTCTATACCCGCTTGCATGTCTTTCCTCGTTCTCGTGGCTACATAGAAGTCAACACCAATGATGGGTTTGATCTCTTTCTTTTTGCAAAGCTTATAGAATTCAATGGCACCATAAAGATTGCCGTTATCTGTCAGTCCCAAAGAAGTCATACCACTTTTCTTTGCTTCGTCGATGAGCTCGTCAATCTTTGGTAAAGCGGTGAGTAGTGAGTAATGAGAATGGGTATGTAGATGAGTGAAAGTTGACATGTTGTTATAGCCGATTATACATAGGTTAGACCTCCATTGTACAGCATGTTGACATGGCATTGTGTTAGTGATATTTTTATATTGGACAACGGACAACCCTTAACAAAAAGGAAAAGGCTCATATGAAAAACGAGACCAAAAACATCCGGAGAATCTTGGTTGATTTCAGCGATCCGGGACTTATGACGCAAGTGGAAAAGGTGAACTCCTCGATTGTGTGTGGGTTCGATATCTTTTCCGTCAAAGTCGCTGGTGCTTGTCGGCTGGAATTCACCCTCGGACATGTTGGGCTCAAAGATCATCACATGATCGGCAAGCCGAACGGCAAGGTGAATGGCAGAACGAAAGGTCCGGCGGCCGGTACGAAGATTGTGGATTGTCGTATCCTCCCAGTTACTGTCCTCGGTGGTACTCGCGATGTCTCTGTGGGAGAGTTCGATCCTAACAGGCGGGGGAATCAAGACCCTGTTTATCAGAGTCAATCCTGTTGGAGGGCGAGCCTGATCTGTGCTGTTCCGACTAACGTCTCGAATCACCGCGGTAATCTCGGACGCAGGCAGAGGCGTCGTGTTCGGGTCAAGGATGATCCGTTGGATGTTCTCTGAGCCATTTTTCCGTTAGGTAGTGTTCGTGATGGTGTTAATGAAATGTTTTTACCAAGTGCCGCCGGCTTATAGCTAAGGGGGCACTTTTTATATTCGCTAGGTCGGACCTAGAGGGTAGAGGGGTTCTCGATATGGTATCATCAGTCCATGAATAATCCTGTATCGAAATATGTAATAGGAGTTGATGAGGTTGGCCGTGGCCCGATCGCCGGACCTGTCGCAGTTGGGGTTTTTGTTTTTCTTTGCCCAAAATCCAAGAAATTATTCAATGGGGTCAAGGAATCTAAGCAATTATCTGAAAAAAAGAGGGAAGAGTGGTTCGTCGTGATCAATAAATGTAAGAAAGAAGGCCTAGTTGATTATGTCGTAACTCTTCAGAGTCATAGTATTATTGATGCTAGAGGTATCTCATTTGCAATAAATAAGGCCTTGGAAATTTCTCTGAAAAAATTGGGCATAAATTGTAATAGGTCTAGAGTACTTCTGGATGGAGGACTGAAAGCGCCACCGGAATACAAAGATCAAAAGACAATAATCAAGGGTGATGAAAAGGAGATGGTTATTGCACTCGCTTCCATCTGTGCGAAGGTTACGCGAGACAGGGCTATGGTCAAGCTCGCGAAGTCTTCCAAAAAGTATGCACAGTATGGTTTTGAAAAACACAAAGGTTACGGTACGCGCGAGCATTACTCTGCTATAAAGAGATTTGGTCTACTTCCGATACATAGGAGGAGTTTTGTTAATTAGTTCTAGGTTATTATATCTTCTCTGGTGAGATTATTTTCGTGCGATGAAGTTATAAATATGCCAATGTTTTGTTCGGCCTTTCTCAGTTTCTTCTTCTTGAAATGAGATAATTTCCATATCTTTCAAATATTCTCTTACTTCATCAGAAGTTTTGTATGTCTTATGTGTCTCACAGAGGTCTTTCGACCACGGATCATAACCGTCATACATCTGCCCGCAGAATATTCCACCTCTTTTTAATGATGTCTTGATGTTTGTAATCACACGATCAAAATGGGAAGGTTCGCAATAAGATAAGCAATGCATTGCCGACACCAAAACATATTCATCAACAGGGAAATGGAAATCTTCAAATGAAGTTACTAATGCGTGTAGTCGTCCGTCTTCTATTTCTTTGGCTTCTTTTTCTAAGAGAGGACTTTTATCAATGACTGTCACGTCGAATCCTTTCTGCAGAAGATACTTAGTATCTTTTAATGCTCCACCGCCAACATCAAGTACTTTTCCTATATCTTTAACATACGAAAAAGCTTCCATAAGTAGTTGATTTGGGGCCTGTGTTCGCGTCATGTCATACCATTCAGACCAGTCCAATGTATCGGTCATAAGTATATTTATTCCTAGCTATTAGTTTAGTAATGCTTAAATTACAGTGAGCCTCAAACCCAATCCGGAAGTAACTTTTTGGAGAAAGGAGAGGGTTGGATTTGACCTGCCGGATTCGAAGCGCGCTAGGTTTGACTGGGTAATGCCTAATTTCTTTGCCAATTCTTTTTGAGTAAGTTTCTTTTCAATACGAGCTTTGACGAGTGCATCGTGGATTTTGAATTCAACTTCAAGACTATCATATGCCTTTTTCTTGGCTGGATCCTTGAGAAATTCTTCTTCAAATTGTTTGAATGTTTTCATATCATTATTAGTATATCATATATGATATACTATGCAAGCTCCATAACCTCTTTCTGTATTCGACGAGCATAATTAATGTCTTTTAAGCTTATCTTCCAAGCTTTTTTTACAAAACCGTGGATTAGATACGCTTTATTTTTATGAAATATATATAAAATTCTAACTCTTATTTTGCCGTGAGTCCTAAGCTCAAACAAACCCTTACCTAAACTTTTAGAATCTGGCATATCTAACATGTGGCTATGTTCTCCAAGAAGACGTAGACAATGCCTGACACGAGAAATCTCCAAATCATCAAGATCATTAATGAACTTATCGACTTTTTCATTCCAGAAAATTATTTCCATACCCGCATAATACTCTCATTAATAGAAAGAAGCAAAAATTGTTTGTGCCCGGGGTGAGAATCGAAGCTTACAGCTTTAATACAAGTACAGTAGTTATTTCATAAAAAAAGACTGGCCTAGGAGACTCCTAAACCAGTTTTCGATATTGAAGAAGGACACTCAATGCTTATTCACGGATCTTTCAAAAGGGGTTTAAGTTCCTCGCCTTTGAAGTAGTCAGTGCATTTCCACTCAGTTCCTTCGAGTCTTGCATAAACCATGTAAGTATCTGGTTTCTCCTCATATTTCAAAAAAGTGAGAGAAAATACTTCCGTGATTAGAGAACTCTGCACCGTATTGCGAAGCTTTTTGGCTTGCTCGGCGGATTTGACCGACAAAACGGAATTGAACGAGACAAATCCGTCACGATAATGTCCCAGCCAGGCAATTGGTTCGGAAAGTTTGTGTTTCCAAAGTGGTGTGTCCTTGAATATGTCTGGAATGATAATAGTGACAACGAAGGTGTCAGGATACCAGCCCATTGCGACAGCATCAACTTTGAAACGGAGGTTCGGCAGAAATTCCAAACCAGTCTTGTTGACAATTCTGAAGGAATCCTTGACCCAACTATGATCCACAACCGGTTTTTCACCATTGAGCATTCTCCCGAAAGTCGCCTGGACTTCTGCGGAATTTCTTTTAAGGTGCTGGATTTGATCTTTATTTGCTCGCTTAAGCACGGGAGCAAGCAGTTTGATTATGTCGGCGGACATGACTAAGGCGTCGCCGGTGGTTAGTTCGGATGATGTGGCCATAAGGCTTTTTTCCTTTTGTTGATTGTTATGTCAAATAACGATTTTCCAATCGCAAGATCGGATGTGTTATTTATTCCATATTATTCACTGTTTAGTGTGGATGTCAATATTTCGTGTGCTTGCACTACGAAGCAACTCTGCGATCAGCAGAGTTGCGAAGTAGTGCCCGGGGTGGGAATCGAACCCACAACCCTTGTAAGAGATAACATTTTAAGTGTTACGTGTTTACCAATTTCACCACCCGGGCGGGGTGACTGAGGCCATGGTGGGACTTGCACCCACGTGTAGCGGTTTTGCAGACCGCCGCGTTAGCTATCTTCGCCACATGGCCGTAATGATTTAATCAATCTCGCTTAATCCTACATCGTTTTCTCTATTGCGTCTAATCTCTGTCTATTCTTCTCACCCCTGTCTATCTGGACTTCAAAGAATGGAACCCTCGCAATTCTTGAATTCTCTTGAACATACTCTTTGAAATCAGTTAATTGTCTGTGGGCGAATTCCAATGCCGACTTCTCTCCACTTTCAGGCAAAACGGTCATGAGGATGATCGCTTTGCCGCCTCTACTTAATAAATCAACACCTGTGATAGTTATAAGTGACAGGCGATTTGATTCGCGAGAAAAGAATTGAGCAGCAAGCTCGCGGAGTATTTCTTGTATTTTTTCATCTTTCTGGCTCATTGGTTTATCATTTCTTCTCTATTGTACGTACTGATTCTATCCTGTCGCCAGCTGCAATCTCCATCTTGGATTCTATCATCATGCCAAATTCGAATCCTTCTCTGACTTCTCGTACTCGCAGTTTCTTCTCCTGCAATTCGCGGATCTTGCCACGGCCCATCTCTGTCTCGCGTCTCATTATGCGTACATCATTGCCACTTTCTATCATTCCACTTTCTACTTTACCCCCCACGACTTGGCGGTCTTTATCTTTTGAGAATATTGCCATTATCTTTGCACGTCCCGTCATCTCTTCTATGTATTCTTTTGGTATCTTGGATTCCAGTTCTTCTCGTACGAATTGTGTCAGTTCGTATATGATCTTGAAGTTCTTAATCTTCAATGGAATAGGCGATCTCTCTACGATAGCTGAAGCCTTTTTGTCTATTTCAACATTGAATCCGACAATGAGGATGTCCGAATCACTCTGGCTCATCTTCACATCATTTTCATTTATCTCTCCGATACTCTCAGCCACAATCTTTATCTCGACTCTGTCATGGTTTATCTTCTTCAGCTCGTGTTTGATGCCCTCTAGACTACCGATAGCGTCTGCTTTTATAACTATCGGAAGACTCACAATTTCGGGCGTATTCTCATCACTATTTGTATTTTCGGCAGAGGCTTTTTTTTCTGATATTGCCGGACCTGCCTTTATATTATTCGTCCTCGTATCACTTTCAAATTTCTCTACGATTTTTTCAGCCAATTTTTTATTATCCGTAGTCGTAAATAGGGCACCACATGGAGGAATCTTGGTCCAACCGAGTATTCGCACAGGCGTTCCCGCTGTAGCTTTTTCTATTTTATCCCCACTTGAATTTTCAATAAATCTAACTGGTGCATAAGCATCATCTGCTACGGTGAATGTTCCGATGGATAAGGTGCCGTCTTTTATGAGTAGTGTGGCTCTGATGCCCTTGCGTGAATCTACTGCTGATTCAATCACAATACCGGTGGCTGGCAGGGAAGGGTTTGTCCTCAAATCTGCCAATTCGGAAACTAGTATAACCATATCCAAAAGTTCGGACATGCCGGTGCCTTTGACCGCTGACACAGCTACGCAAGGAATATCTCCACCCCAACCTTCTACATATATCTCATTTTCACCCAAACTCTGTTTGGCTTTGTTGATATCTGCATTTGGTTTGTCTATCTTTGTGATAGCAACCACATAAGGGATCTTTTCTGCCAGGATATTTTTGTAAGCCTCTACGGTCTGTGGCTTTACTCCATCTTCGGCTGAAACTACGAGGATGGCTACATCGGCGGCTTGTGTACCGCGTTCACGGATATTGCAGAAAGCTTCATGACCAGGGGTGTCTAGGAATGTCAGGAGATGCTTCTTGCCGTCTGGAGATATGTGTTCTGTGGCATAAGCTCCTACATGCTGGGTGATACCGCCAGCTTCTCCAGCGACGATATTGGATTTCCTGATATAGTCAAGGATGGTTGATTTGCCATGGTCAATATGACCCATAATCACGATTACAGGAGGGCGTTTGATCAGATTGTCCTTATTCTTATTGGGCATATTGAAGACACATTATATCAAAGAAAATGAATATTGACAACACTTTTCGTCGGTGTTAGTCTTGCTTCAGCAGAGAAACTTAAAAAAAGGAACCAAATGACTATTGAATTTGTCGGTTTCGAGAAGGATGTGGTTAATAAATTAATACGAGATATCCAGGATTTGATGGGGGCGGCGTGGAGTGAGAATAGATTCTCACTGGAAACAGTCCACGGCTCCTGCGGTGAGCCGCGCGTCGTATTTACAACGAACAGTATTCGCGAGATTATCTCGGCCGCGCAACTTATCAGTGCCATGGATGAGCTTGGCATATTGAAATGCAGAGGGTTGGAGCAAAGGGATAAGCGCACAACTCTGGAATGCAGGTTTGTGAAGAAGGTTATCCCTGCGATGGAGATCACCCAAGCCACGGCCGTTTAGTTTGTCTTCGGACACAAGTCTACAAGAAGGGTTCGCCCTTCTTTTTTATTTGCAGATCTTTTATTTTGTCGCCCTGGCTTTATTTGAGTTTATTCTTCGCTGTCTCCAGTGCTTCTTTTTCTTCATCGGATAATTCATGTTCTGAAATATAGTTTGCAAGAGGTTTCGAAAACACACTTACATGATCACGAGAATATAGACTTGAAACGATCACGCCGTTGCCTTCTTCGTTCAAGAATGCCGTAGCAAAACTTTGATTGCCTCCCGCACCTGTCCCTTTGAATGGATTGAATCGCACGGTATGCACCGATTGTACGCTCTTGCGCAAACGCTTTTCCACTGATTTTAAATACTCTTCTACTTCACTTCTGGACCCTTGTAATTCTTTGAGACCTGTTGCAACGAAGTCCAATGAGTCACGGATGTTATCTGCGTCTATACCTATGAGGAATTTACGCATTTTCAGATGCATCCTTATAACTACCCCTATCAAGATCAGAGTAGTGATCAATAATACAACGAAGCCGGCTAGCAGTGGGTTTGAGATTAGTTCTGTTATCATCGCGTGACTATTATACTCTACAATGTTAAATTCATCACATGTTCAATAAGAGGATTTATTTGGATTATGCTTCGCTTACACCTATTGATCCACGCGTTTTGCGCGAAATGGGTAGATTTTCTATATCAAAATACGCCAATCCCTCCTCAATATACAAAGAGGGTTTTGCTGCAAAGGAGGCTTTGGATAGTGGACGAAAGAAGATCGCTGGCTTTATCCACGCACATCCCGATGAAATGATATTCACGAGCGGTGGTACCGAGGCAAATGCCCTGGCTCTAGAAGGAGTCTTCAATCATGCACGCAAGCAGGGAATAGAAAAGCCACATCTGATTATTTCTGCCATAGAACATTCTTCTATTATTGAGACTGCCGATGCTTTGGGAAAGCAGGGTTGTGAAGTCACCAGATTGGCTGTGGATAGTTCAGGTCTGATCTCATTATCTAACCTGAAGAAATCTATCAAGCCGAATACTTTCATGGTCTCTATCATGACTGTTAACAATGAAATAGGTACGATCCAACCGATCAAAGAGATTGCCAAGATTATTAGACAAGCTCGCGTGGCAAATTCCAATACCAAAAATGATTCGGAGAATAATACAAATTATCCTCTATTCCATACTGATGCCGCACAAGCCGTTCTTTATCAAGAATTAAATATGGAAAGCATGGGTGTAGATCTCATGACATTGGATAGCAGCAAGATGTATGGTCCGCGCGGTATGGGTGCTCTGTATATCCGCAGGAATACTCCGATTGAGCCGATCATCCATGGTGGCGGGCAGGAGAAGGGGATCAGATCTGGTACAGAGAATATTCCAGCGATTATGGGTTTCGCCAAAGCTTGCGAGATTGCTGCCACAGAGAGGACTGGAAAGACGACGATGATCGAAGAATTACGCAGTTCATTTATCGCAGGATTAAAGTCGATCAGGTCCGATATTAGGATAAATGGTGTCGATGGTGCTAGTCAGTCACCACATATATTGAATGTCTCTATTCCTGGTATTGATAATGAATTCTTTGTCCTACAGTTAGACGCACAGGGGATAGCTTGTTCTACCAAGAGTTCATGTCTACGCGACGCAGATGAATCTTATGTATTGCAGGCGATCGGTGTCAGTAGTAAGGATTCAGTCAGATTTTCATTTGGTAGATTTACAAAAAAGAAGCATGTGACTCGTTCCCTGAAGATTATCAGAGATGTGTTGCTTTTCTTGACGAAATGAGTAGTATATTACCTGGTGACAGTTCACCGACAATAAGAAACTTTCAACCCAAACAGAAGGAGACCTACGATGAAAAAGAAGATTCTAGTCCTCGATGCCTTTACAAACGGGCACGAAGCAGCGTTGGCCTTTATCCAAAGACAAGGCTGGATGGAGACGGACTGTGAGATTGTCTTCTGCGGCACTCACTCAAACGTGTTCAAACGACTTACCGAGGGACAGGCCTATGCAGTTGTTCCTATTCGAAACTCAATTGCTGGGGAAGTCACTGAAGTGACTAAGCAACTGGCCGGGTTTCGGGAAACTGGATATGACCTGCAGGAACGAGATCGACTCGACCTTCAGATCAACCATTGCCTCTTGGCACCTCAACACGTCAGACGAGCTGAAGAGCTCGGACGTGTAATGTCACACGAGAAAGCAATTCAACAGTGTGGTAAATACCTCGACTCGATTGGGATCACTCCCGACAGACGCAGCAAGCGCGATTCGACTGGCAATGCAGCGAAAGCTGTGGCTAAACTCGGATCCAATGTGAAAATTGGGGCCATTGCTCCCAAGGCAGCGGCTAAAGAATACGGACTGAAGATTTTGTCCGAGGGCATTCAAGATGTCCCGGACAATAAAACAACGTTCGTGCTTCTTCAAAACGAGGCGACAGTCAGACAAGTTGTCGTTGGTATCATCGGCATCAAGGGTCGTTTTGGTCAGTTGCTTAAACGTTTCTTTGAAGGACTGGGATGTACAGTGATTGGATGCGGAAAAAATCTAATACAGAAAGTTGGAGTGGTAAATGATTCAGAGGTAGTGATTTTTTCCGTTCCTATTAAAGACACTCCCGCGGTGATTCGTTCAGTGTTGCATTGTGTTCGAAAAGATCAACTCCTGATGGATGTCACATCTGTCAAACAGCCGGCTGTAGAAGCGATGCTTGAAGGCAAGGCGCAAGTTGTGGGACTTCATCCTATGTTCCGGCCTGAAGTGCCATTCGACGGACAAACTGTGGTGGTATGCCCAGCTCGTCTGACTACACCCGACTGGAAGACTTGGGTCGTTAACATGCTGACTGCTACACGAGCTCAGATCAAGTGGAGCACGCCAGCCGAACATGATGGGTACATGACGACTGTTCAGGTGATCCCTCATTTGGCTAACCTGACCAGTGCCTTACTCATCACGGAAGCTGGAGTGTCAGTGAGCGAGAGTCTCGCTTTCACGAGTCCATTCTATCGAGTGATGTTCTCACTCATGGGACGGCTCGTAAGCCAGAGTCCTGACCTCTACACTTCAATCGTCATGGAGAATCCGGAAACTGTGACGATGCTTGAACGACGGATCGCAATCGAGCAACGACTGGTCCAGATGATCCGGGATAAGGACCAAGTGGCTTTCGAGGGATTGTTTGCGCAAGCAAACAATCACTTCGGACCGGAGGTTACCAAGGAAGCCAATGAGTTGTTCATGAGAATCCTCGGGGTTCTAAGCACTCTCTATGGCAAGAATTCGGTAATGCTGGAGTTTAGCAAAGCGCAAAGTCGACCGGGACTTTTGGAAAGGATTTCCAGGGTCTTCAGTCAACGACAGATCAACCTGACAGGGATCAACTCCGTAGTGCTTGATGGACAACGTTTGCAGTTCACGCTCAGTTTCGAACAGTCACGTTCTTCCGATGAAGTTCGTCGAGCACTTGAGGAAATCGAAGACTGGTCCGATCCCAAGGTCAAAGTCCTGGATTGAAAAGTTCAAGACAAAAACAACCCGCCCCTCATGGAACATTGAAGTGTACCCCACAAAGTGGACATCTAATAAATGCCCACTTTTTCTTTTGG
>CAZHHB010000010.1:0-29634 GCA_964532285.1 uncultured Candidatus Saccharibacteria bacterium
GGTAGCTCAGTTGGTAGAGCATTCCCCTGAAGAGGGAAGGGTCACCGGTTCGACCCCGGTCCTTGGCACCAAAACAGAACAAAGAATTTTTAATTCAGTATGTAAAAGTGGGTGAGAGGGTGAAATAATACATTTCTTAGGCCTATTTATTAAGGCCGAAAATGAAAAGGTTCTCACCTTGACATAATCTGTATGTCATGTATAATACTCTCCAGTACAGTGTTCATTGAAATGAGAGTTGGAATTCAAAGGTGTTGTTGTATTTGTTGCGATTTAACTTGTCCATAGCATTCGGACTACCCATGGAAGGCGGACTCGCGAGAGTTGCCTAAGTTAAACAACCGTTAACAATGTTAAGACTACGCACCCATGAAAGACAAAACTCAAAATAGTGGACATAAATTACCTCATCTACCTCGCCGTTTACGTCCCGACGGAGAAGCTGCACGCTTGTCTCGCTGGTTTCGTGATTGGGACGAGTTACAGGAAATTCGCAAGAGAGACGAGTGTTGTGCAAAGCACAATGTTCCCCTTCCACTTGAAAAGCGGGTCCGTCAAAAAACGGATCTGATTCAATGGACGGGTCCCTTCCATTTGGGAGTCAAAGTCGGTGAGATCCGCGAGCTCGCAGTTACGTACACCGCAGCAATGGTGGACCCTGTGTGCATTGCAGTTCTCAGCGAATGGCCGCCAAACCCGGAGGTCCAGGAAACTTACTCGAAAGGGAAACGTTTTCTGGTCGCCAAGTTTAGTGGCTATCGCGAACCAGCGACAACAACCGAATGGGCTACTGGTATTGACAAGCGGGGTCTGCGCGCACTATGTGCGTGGAATACCCGTGATGTCAGTGCTGGTTTCCTTGAGGAAGGCTGGGTTATCAGACAGCTGACAGCCCAACAACTCGCTGATGCATGGGAAGTGTTCAGGCATGCGTTAATCGGAGTTCCTGTGTCTGACCGAGTCCGTGCTCAAGTGGGTGCTCCGATAGTTCACCCACGAGACCTGCGACTCGAGTACCAGAAAGAGGAGGCCGAACGGTTTGCGGTTCTCTGCGAAGGAAGCTGACCACATGAGGTAATTACTGGGAGATCAGAGGATCTGATCATTTGAACCAGCGGAGGTGGAGAAAACACCTTGGCAACAGAAATGAGTAAGGGATCATAACCTACATACATCCCTGAAAATACAAACTAGGTACGGCAACTACCTAAACCAATCGTTGCAATTAAAGAGCTGGGTTTAATCCCAAGCTCTAGCCGCATAGAAATATGCGGTTTTGTTAATTCTAAACACCTCATAAACAAAAATACCCCCTCACTTCGTTCGGGGTATTTTTGTACCATCGTGCCTGCCGGGCGAATGGTTAACTATTGATCATGAGATGAAATTACCTAATTATCTAAAATAATTACAAAAATACAATATTATTCGTAAGAGTTATTTCGACTTATAACCTCTATCAGCCTATCAAACAAAGATAAATTCCTGATAAAAAAGAGTTAAATTCCTGATAAAGTTTTCTAGCTCGCCAAAGCCCGTGGTTGCGCCATTTCATAGTCCTGACATGGGGCGAAGGTCACCAATCTTACCTTCGGCTCCGACTTTTACCCCTAACCCTACTCAATTTGCTCAAATTGGCTGGAATATCTATAACATAACCTCTACTCTGGATATTCTCTATGAGATTGGGTTTGTTGCCTGGGCATATCTTCTTTTTGACATAGCGCATATGAGTCTCAACAGTATTGGAAAATGGATCCATGTCTGCTGTCCATACATGTTCCAATATCATACCTCTGGACAATACAATACCGGCATTTCTCATCAGGTATTCCAGAAGACAAAATTCTTTGTTAGTCAGATCTATCTTGGATTTACCACGCATGACTATGTTGCGATCAACATCCATAGACAGGTCATCTACACGCAAGATGTTTATTTTCTGATTGGTCGGTCTCCTGACTATTGCGCGCAAGCGAGAGTGTAATTCCTCCATTGAAAAAGGCTTGATCATATAGTCATCGGCTCCACTTTCGAGAGCGTTGACCTTGAGATCAGTCTCGCTGTTCATTGAGAGGAATATTATAGGAGTTGTCTTGCCGGAGGCGCGAATCTCTTTGCAGACACTGAGGCCGTCTTTCTTCGGCATGGAATAATCCAAGATGATGGCATCGTAATCGTAACTCCTGCCCATGAATGAGCCCTCGGCTCCATCGGTGGCCACTTCAACGACATGGGAATGAGCAGTCAAACTATCTTTGACAGTTTTGGCTGTAGCGGTGTCGTCTTCAACCACAAGTATTTTCATATGGGGCTAGTATACAAGGGTTAAGATAAAAAGAAAGGGGATTTTGCCGAGAGTTTGACTTACTCGTTCATATTTGATAAGTTGAGATGACATATGGATACAAAAAAGACTATTGACACGATGTTTTCCGTGGGGGCTCATTTTGGACTTGGACGCTCTAGGAGACATCCAACCACAACGCCTTATATTTTTGGTACGAAGAACAGCACGGATATCTTCGATTTAGAAAAAGTTGAAGCCACCTTGGAGAAGGCCAAAGCATTGGTCTTGTCATTGGGCAAAGAGGGCAAGACTATATTATTCATTGGTGGCAAGAAAGAAGCTTCAGCTGCTGTCAGGAATGGTGCACAGTCTATCAATATGCCTTATGTTGATGGCCGTTGGATAGGTGGAACTATTACGAACTTTGGTCAGGTTAGAAAGCGTATTGATCGTTACGAGAAACTCCTGTCGGATCGTGAAAAGGGCGAATTAGCCAAATACACCAAGCGCGAGCGTATGCTCATAGACAAGGAAATCGTCTCTCTGGAGAAGATGTTCCTAGGCATTGTTTCTTTGAAGAAACAGCCTGACGCTCTATTCATCATTGACCCTCGCCACGAGAAGAGTGCTATCAAGGAGGCTGCTGACTTCAATATTCCAGTGATTGCTCTGTCTGGTTCAGATTGCAATATCTCAGATATCAAATATCCGATTGTCGGCAATGATTCTTCCAAATCCAGCATTCAGTTCTTCGTTGAGGAAATCAGCAAGACATATCAAACCGGCAAGTCATCTGCAGTGGTGAATACAGCCACAAAATAGCCTAGAGTCGTTATTGGTCTTATTCCTTAATGATTAAATATCCTCCATGTTCAGTCCATTATTTTTTATCGGTAAGAAAAAAGTAAAAGAATATTCAAATCCTGTAGTTCGGCTGAATAAGGTGAGTCCTCAAGTAAAAATAGAAAAAGTAATTCCTCAGAATATTAGTTCACAGAACACCATTCAAAAAAATACTATGACAACAAAAACTCCAATCACAACAGAAACCATAAAAGAGCTCCGAGAACAGACTGGCATTTCCATCATGCAATGCAAGAAAGCTCTAGAAGAAGCCGGAGGTGACTCCGAGAAGGCCTTGGTCATCTTGCGCAAGAAGAGTGGTGAATTTGCAGCAAAGAAAAGCGATCGCATTTTCCATTCTGGCATCATCCAAGCCTACATACATTCCAATGGTACAGTCGGGACTATAGTTGAGCTCAATTGTGAGTCAGATTTCGTAGCCAATAACGATGCTTTCAAAACCTTGGCTCGTGATATTGCTATGCACATAACAGCTACCAACCCAAAGTTTCTGAAGAAAGAAGACATTACTGAGGCAGACCAGAAGTCTGTTAGGGAAGTTTTCGAAAATGAAGTAAAAGGCAAGCCAGAAGAAGTCAGGAAAAATATCTTAGATGGTAAGCTAAATGCCTATTTTGCTGAGATGGTACTCATGGATCAGCCTTTCATCAAGGATGGTGGTATCACTATCCAGGGTTTGTTGGATCAGGCTGTTCAGAAATTTGGTGAGAAGATGGCAGTGGCTAGGTTCTCACGATTCAAGGTACTTGAAAAATAATAATGTATACACTCATCATAATCTTCTATGTATCGATTCTGGCCATGTTGACTATGGTGCTTTTGAAACGCCGCGAAACGAAGACGGGAAAGCAATCATTGGTCTCTAGGTTGGGTAAGGGTACAGATCATGTTTTTCATTTCATCTTTAGTGCTGGACGCAAGGGCGTGTCATATTTGAATAGGAAGACATTTATGGCAATCATGCACTGGATTGCGTACCACACACTCTATAGTATTCGTAAGGTATATGTTGAATTGAAACATCGCGCCTTGGCGGACCCTTATGGCAAGAAACTTATAGATGCGGTTAGGGGTAGGGGCGAGATCAGGGATCATGGAGCTTCATTTTATCTGAGGAGGATAAGTGATAAATAATAACGGCAATGCGCCACCTTAGCTCAGTTGGTAGAGCAACGCTTTTGTAAAGCGAAGGTCCTCGGTTCAAGTCCGAGAGGTGGCTCTGATTTTATAAAATAAATTCGCTTGGAGGCGCTATTTTTGGTATATTAAGGGAATGGAAAAGGAAAAAGGCCACCTACACCCGATCACCCAGATAGTTCGTGAGGTTTACTCTGTGTTCAAGGAGATGGGTTTCGAGGTTGCTGATGGACCAGAATTGGAGGATGAATTCCATAATTTTGATGCACTCAATATCCACAAGGATCATCCGGCGCGAGACATGCAAGATACTTTTTGGATAAAAGAGAATGGTGACGGAAAGAAGATGGACGGAGTTCGAAATGCGGATAATGGTGAAAGGATGGTTTTGCGTACGCATACTTCATCTGTGCAGATTCGTTATATGGAGACACACAAGCCACCCTTCAGGATTATTGTTCCAGGGAAAGTCTTCCGTAATGAAGCAACTGATGCGACACATGAAGCACAATTCTATCAAGTTGAAGCACTCTATGTAGACAAAGATGTCTCACTGGCGCACCTAAAAGGAGTATTGGAAAAGATGTTCAAGAAGATTTTTGGCGATGATGTCAATATTCGATTCCGTCCGAGTTTCTTCTCATTCACAGAACCAAGTGTGGAGGTTGATATGCAGAGGAATGGTAAGTGGTTGGAAATGGGCGGTGCAGGCATGGTACATCCGAATGTCTTCAGGGCTGTTGGTGTAGATCCGGACAAGTGGCAAGGTTTCGCCTTTGGTTTCGGTTTGGATCGCATTGCAATGCTCAAATTCGGAATTGATGACGTGAGATTGGGTTACAGCGGAGATCTGAGGCTAATCAATCAATTCTAATATGAAAGTTTCCCAAAAATGGCTTCAGACATATTTCGACGAACCACTTCCATCGGCTGATATTTTGGCTGACTTATTTACATTTCATTCTTTTGAAGTAGAAGGGGTAGAGAAGGTTGATGATGATTATGCTATCGATGCGAAAGTTCTGCCTGACAGAGCCCACTATGCTTTGTCACACAAAGGTATTGCTATGGAGGTTTCATTACTTACAAAAATCCCTCTGAAAGCAAATCGCATACCAAAAGGTCCTGAAGCTTCAAGTGATGTGAAGCCAACGATCAAGATAGAATCAAATGACTTTTGCAGGCGTTACATGGGGAGGTATGTGGAAATAGATAAAGCTAATGAGCAGGTACGCGCGGGCGTCTGTTCGTTTTTGAAAACAATCGATCAACGCGGCATCAGTCCTATCGTAGATGCTACGAATATGGTCATGTTTGATATTGGACAACCTATGCATGCTTTCGATGCGGATAGGGTGAGTGGTGATATTGTCGTGCGTTCTGCCAAGAAAGGAGAGAAGATCACCCTCTTGGATTCATCAGCTGGTGTTGGCAAGGAATTGGAATTGTCTGTTGAAGATCATGTAATAGCTGATGATGAGGGCCCTCTGGCCATCGCTGGAGTAAAAGGTGGCAAACGCGCGGGTATTACTTCGGAAACAAAGAGGATTATCCTAGAGTCTGCAAATTTTGAACCAACTGCCGTACGCCGTACTTCTACAAGATATGACTTGCGAAGTGATTCATCCAAGAGATATGAAAATGAGATCACTCCAGAATTGACTAGTGAAGCGATGGATAATGTATGCGCTTTATTAAATGAATTATATCCTGGTGCGAAATTTGGTCCGGTAATTGATGTCTATCCAACGAAAGCAGTACAGACTATTATTGAATTTGATCCAATATATATAGAAAAGCGTTTGGGGATTAGGATTCCACTGGATGAATCAAGGAAAATATTGGAGGGAATGGGAATAATTGTTGAGGAATATAAAGCGGAAGATTTATCTAAGCATGCAGAATCACCCAATAATTCCGAAGCCTGTATCACTTGGAGACTGACGGTACCATTCAATCGTCTAGATTTGATCATTGCTGAAGACATAGTGGAGGAAGTCGGCAGGATCTATGGTTATGAGCATATCAAAGGCAAGTTGCCTGAAGCTGTAAAAGATCCCGCAAAGATATTACCGATATACTATTTGAGTGAGAAAATTAGGAATATTTTGGTGAATCAAGGTTTCTCTGAAGTTAGTTTATATTCTTTGGTAGAAAAAGGGGAAGTTGAGATAGCGAAACCGCTCGCGAAAGACAAGGCTTTTGCACGCACGAATCTCACAGATGGCATGGTGGCTTGTGTTGAAAGGAATGTTTTGAATGCGGATCTTTTGGGTTTAAATACTATTAAAGTATTTGAGATCGGGCATGTATTTTGTAATAATGGAGATAAGGATGGCGGTGAAACTGACGGTGAGATTGGTAGTGCGGGTGGCGAAATCGGTAGTATTGGTGGTGAATCAGTGATGTTGTCGCTTGGTGTAGGACAAGTGAGGAAAGTGAAGGGTGTTAAAGTTGACCAAATTTTAGTCACTTTTTTGAAGTTGCTGGGGGAATCATTGACGAAGACTTCCGGTATTGATAGTAGTATTGATAGTGGCCTCGGTAAGATCGGCGAGACTTTCAGATCACCCAAAATCATCATCAACGGCAACAACGCTGTCTGTGAGATCAATCTAACTGAACTTCTTCAGTCATATCAATTACAGAAGGACGCTTCTTATGAAGACTTAAATTTCGCCCCTACTTCATTAAATAAATATAAAAAGTTTTCTACATATCCTTTTATCGTACGCGACATCGCCGTCTTCGTCTCGGAATCTATCCAAACTGAGACGGTCTGGCAGTCTATAGAAAAAGGAATTGAGATCGCTGGAGCCAAAGAGCTATTGGTTCGCCATTCACTATTTGATACTTTCAATAAAGAAGGGAAAGTTTCATATGCATTTAGGATGGTATTCCAGTCTATGGAACGCACTTTGACTGATGAAGAAATAAACAAAATCATGGAGAGTATCTATTCGGAGATGAAAAAGGAAGGTTGGGAAGTGAGGTGATACTAATCGCTACTACCCGTCCTCGAGAACATTATATGGCCATGAGTTGCGTCTATAGTTATCCACCTCGCAGAACTTCAGAGAGGTGATAATTATGTTAACTTTATGTTAGAAAAAAGGAGGCTTTATGCCCAACGAAGTAACTATTTGGTATATTGAACCCTTGGACTCGCACACTAACAAATTCTTGGTTGGATTATTGTCACCAGAGGATACTTGTCCTGACAAGATGTGTTCTGATGGACAGAAACATGATCTGTGGTCATGTTCGCGCCTGAAGGTTCAGGAGGTGGATGATTCGAAGGCGGATGAAGGATTGAGATACAAAGTCTGGGTACAGGAAGGTCAGCACAACTTGCCCAAACCTCGGAAGTCCAATGAAAAGATCGTGGCGAATACACCTCGGGCCGGTGCAGGCAAGACCACATTGAGAGTCTATTATGAACTCGTCCACCACGCCGATTGAAGGCGTTGGGAATTGACACAGCCATCTATTCTTCACCAAAGTCGGTGAGAGAATCGATGGTTTTTTTGTTGCAGGATATTTGAAAGAGGCTTGTAAATTATAATAGCGCTTATCTGTCTAAAAAAGTTACAATGATACAGTGGACATATTCCGCATCATAATCCGCCGAAGATTCCGTCGTCGTCGCACTCGCAGACAACCCGCCAGTAGTCGTCGCGATTTCAATAAACATCGCGAACTTGCGCGTGCTTTAGTGCATGAGCGTGTTAAGCATTGGTCAGCGGTATATGGAGTCACTGTGGGCAAGATCGCTATCCGCAATCAACGCTCTCGTTGGGGCAGTTGCTCTCGTCGTGGCAATCTCAATTTCAATTATCGTATCGTTCGTCTGTTACCGCATCTCGCTGACTATTTAATAGTCCATGAACTGTGTCATCTCAAAGAATTTAATCATTCCAAAGCTTTTTGGAACTTGGTGGAGCAATCTATTCCGGATTACAAGATTAGGAGAGGGGAGTTGAGGAGTGTCAAACTATATGCTAGTCTCCAGACAGAAGTGTAGCAAACCAAAACAGAATAGGAACAAGTTATGAAAAAGAAAAATGTTGGTCATGGCAGTACTCCTGCCAAGGTGAGTAATGTTTCCAAGGTGGACAGTGTTGCTTACGCCAATGCAGGAGTTAGTCTGAGTGCTGGAGACGTTTTCAGCGCTTTCGCCGGCGAAATCGGCAAGAAATCATTCAATAATTCACGCTTTGTCCAGGTGTGTGACTTCTCAAAAGGTCACTTTCGTGGACCGCGTGGATGGCAGTATGTCGGTCTGCCCAATGGATGGTTCAATGTCGTCGCACCCGATGGTATCGGTACGGCCACGATCATCATCTCTGCTGCTGGGGAGCACAGGACAGCTTCATCCAGACTCTTGGCTATGACCGCTGGTGACATCACTCGTTATGGAGGTTTACCTCTGGTCTTCACCAATATCCTGGAAACCAAGACCTTGGATGATCCAGGGAGTTCCATCTTCGAAGCTTATAAGTCCATGATGGTTGGGATGGGAAATTATGCCAAAGATCAGGGATATGTCCTCATGGGAGGAGAGACCGCGGAGATGGGGGTCTGTGTCTCAGGTGAGATTATCGGCCCGTCGGCGATTTTCACACCCACCTACAACTGGAGTGGTGTCATGTCAGGTGTCAATCACCCAGACAAGGTTATCAATGGTAATACCTTGAAAGCGGGACAAAGGGTGATTGCTCTCAGGGACGCTCTCCGTTCCAACGGTGGAAGCATGATGCGTAAATATTTCCGCACACGCTTCAACGATCACTGGTGGCTGCATCTCGATGCCCAAGAATACATCAAGGCCGCCGCGGCTCCGGCGGCTCTGTACGACAGATTCTTGGCGGAGATGAATGGGTGGTACGACGGGGATTTTCAACCAATCGTCAAGATGCACGCCATCGCCCATATCAGCGGTGGTGGTATCCACAGCAAGTTTGCCGAAGATATCTTGTTCCCTCGCGGTCTGTCGGCTCTGTTGGACAATCTCTGGGAACCGCCATCGTTCATGAGTGATTGTGTGCGGGATATGGCAATCTCGGATAAGGAAGCCTACACCATTTTCAATGGTGGCCAGGGGGCCCTGGTGGTTGTTGACGAAGGGGTCGCAAAAGGTTTCTGTATCTGTGCCAATGAGCACGGCATCGAAGCCCGTCCTGCTGGAGTCATCCTGAAGAAAAGCAAAAATCCCAGGGTTGAAATCGTTTCCAAATTCACAGGCAAAACCTTCGCTTTCAAATAAGGTATTGTCTGTCAGATTCAGGTCCCGTCAGAAATGGCGGGATTTTTTAAGATCCGATCTTGGTATACCTAGATCCGATCTTGGAAGGGCTGAATCACCCCTCAACCGAGCCATATTTAGAGCGCTTTTTGGCGTGCATTTTATACTCAATACTGCTATAATAAACACATAAAAGCTTGGAGCTTTTTCTTTTATGGCTAAGGAAAAAAAAGACAATTACGACGCATCTTCCATCACAGTTTTGGAGGGTCTTGATCCTGTCCGTAAGCGTCCGGGTATGTATATCGGTACAACCGGACCTGATGGTCTACATCATCTGGTTACAGAGATATTCGACAACTGTCGCGACGAAGCTATGGGTGGTTTTGCCAATGACATAGAGATTGTTTTTTTGCCTAACAATCGTGTTCGTATAACAGATAACGGTAGAGGTATTCCCGTCGACGTTCACAAACAGACGAAAGTCTCTGCTTTGGAAACTATCATGACCGTCTTACATGCTGGAGGTAAATTCGGCGGGGAAGATACTGGTTACAAGGTATCAGGCGGTCTCCACGGTGTTGGTGCATCCGTAGTCAACGCCTTGTCCGTCCACATGCAAGTTATCGTCCATCGCGATGGAGGTATATACATGCAGGAATACTCCAAAGGCAAACGCAAGGCCGCGGTGAAGAAGATTGGCTCTTCCAAATTACACGGCACCATAGTCACCTTCGAGCCAGATCCAGAGATTTTCAAAGAAGGCATCAAATTTGAATGGAATCGCATCGTTGGACATATGCGTCAACAGGCATATCTTGTTCCTGGACTTCGTATTAGCGTCATTGATGCCAGTGAACAAGTTGCCGGTTTTGGTTCCGACAATGAACTCTTTTATCTACGCGAGACTGGTGTAGAAGCTTCGTCATATACTTTCTTTTTTGAAGGAGGTCTCATCTCTCTCATCAGATTTAGCAATCAGCTTTTGAAGCCTACACACAAGAATATATTTTATATTGAAAAGAAAGTCGAAGGTGTAGAATCTGTTGAAGTTGCATTACAATACGCCGATGATGTCTCCTCCAGAGTTTTGGCTTTTGCCAACAATATCCACACACCAGAAGGTGGTACACATGTCACCGGATTCAAGACCGCTCTCACTAGAATTTTGAATACTTATGCCAAGAACAATAATCTAGCAAAAAATGGTGAAGACACCTTCACTGGCGATGATGCTTTGGAAGGATTGACGGCTGTTGTTTCTGTAAAGCTGCGCGAGATCCAATTCGAAGGACAGACCAAAGCTAAACTCGGCAGTATGGAAGCTCAGGGTGCTGTCGGTACAGTTTTTGGTGATGCCTTCAGTGCTTTCTTGGAAGAGAATCCAGATGATGCTCGTTCTATTGTAAACAAGGTTATCCTTGCCATGAAGGCTAGGAAGGCTGCCAAAGCCGCCAAGGATTCTGTTTTGCGCAAAGGAGCCTTAGAGGGTATGACTTTGCCAGGCAAATTGGCTGATTGTCAGTCAAATGACCCTGCCGAGTCAGAGCTCTTCATCGTAGAGGGAGATTCCGCTGGAGGTACCGCCAAACAGGGCAGAGACAGGCGTACTCAGGCTATCCTGCCTTTGCGAGGTAAGATTTTGAATATAGAGCGTGCCCGTTTGGATCGCATGCTCGGCTCCGAACAGATCAAGAATCTCGTGTTGGCATTTGGTACGGCCATCGGTGATACATTTGATATTTCACGATTACGTTATCACAAGATCATCCTCGCTACTGATGCCGATGTGGACGGCGCTCATATCCGCACGCTCATCCTTACACTCTTGTATCGTTATTTCCGTCCGTTGATTGACAATGGTCATGTATACATCGCACAGCCGCCGCTTTACAAAGTTAAGCGTGGCAAAGAGATTTTATATTTCTATGATGAAGAATCCAAAGCAAAGGCTCTGGGTAAAGATTTTGATGAATCAAGCGCTGTAGAAGCGGCAGAGTTGGAAGAAGCGAAGGATCAATTGCTTGGAGCGGCAGGTGTTGTCGAAGAGAAACAGGTTGAGGAGACAGAGGGAAAGAACAAACAATCAAAAGTTTACATCCAACGCTATAAGGGTCTCGGTGAGATGAACTCTGATGAGCTCTGGGAAACCACGATGGACCCCGCAGAGAGGATCTTGCGTCAGGTTAGTATAGAAGACGCTCAAGAAGCCGACAAGGTTTTCGACATGCTCATGGGTGATGATGTTCCAGCTAGGAAATCATTCATTCAGTCCAATGCAAAGTTGGCAACGTTAGATATTTAGGCCGTCCTGACTTTCAACTTAGATTGCCTCTTTTTGTCTAGTTTCGGTAATTTCAGTATCAGAAGGCCGTGCTTCTCAACCGCTTCAGCTTCGTCAACATCAATCTCTTGAGGTAGAGAAATGGTGCGAGAGAAAGATCCCCAGTATAGCTCGCGGGTAAAGAAATCTCCCTCATCTGCTACTCTTTCCTCTTCGCGTTTGCCGTGGATGGTGACCATGTCGCGAGTAATAGAAATGTCCAGATCTTCTGGTCGTACTCCCGCTATCATAGACTTGATGACTATCATATCAGGAGTTTGGTAGACATCTACCGTGAGCTCACCTTCCTGATCCGTATCATCATCTACAAAATCAGAAAGTTCAGAATTTCCATTGCCATTTTTGCGTACGGGCTTCTCATCAGTCTCTTTATCTAAACGGACTGATCCAGTTAGCCTTTCAAAAAATGATCTTTTTTCCTTGGACATATTTATATTTTTTTAATGTTATATTCTATTCTACGAAATTTCGGCTTTACGGCTTTGACTTCCTCAAAAAGGACTATCAATATGACAACCGCTATCCAAATCCAGACGAATGTTTTGAGAGTATCTGATGGGTCGGAATTAATTATAGATAAATTGAAAGCAGAGTGCAATGTTATAGCTGCGGATAACCCTATGATAACAGCGAGAAACTTCACTATATATCCGCGATAGAAAGCCATTCCAAGTCCAAATCCTATGAAAGCAGAACTGACTGTATGTACGAGAGTAGCTCCTACGAAACGCAGGTTTCCAGTAATGATACTTTGAACGATCTCTCCATCATGTAGAGGTCTCATTATGAACAGGGTATTCTCAAGAGCTGCGAAACCCAGAGCGACAACAATACAATAGATCATAGCGTCTATAGGTTCATCATTGTAGTCGCTATTTAGGGCTATTATGGCGATAGCGCCTAGTTTTAGGATTTCTTCCACAGCTGCCCATAGAGTATAACGGAGAGATTGATCAGATATGATATCGGCTATGTATTTCTCAGCAAATACTGCCGGCACAACAGCCAAGACACCACCCAAGAAGGTTGCCGCCATCAACCAGCGTGGTTCAGGCTGATGTTCATCTTCACGGAGCCAGAATATAAGCCAGATGAAAGATGGAACAATTCCGGCTATTACAGCGTATATAAAAGAAGAACTCTCGCTCATGGAGATATTGTATCATGTTATAAGCAAACACGGTCTGGTGAGACCGTGCTTACTGCCCTTATATCTTTTGGTAAGTTTATTACCAGCCCAACATCTGTAACCATCCATGGCTAGAGAAATTACTATACATTGCTACTTTTGTTAATGGTCCATAATAACCAACGGCCGGCGAGACATTCATCGAAGCCTGGTATTGAGCTACAGCATTCTTCGTAAGTGTTCCATAATAACCGAAAGGAATCCCTTGTGGTACACGGAGGTATCCTAATTCTGACATCAATCCCTGCAAAACGACGACACTTTGTCCTGTAGATCCTACGGTGAGATTCTGACCAACGAGAATATTTGGGAACTCAGCTGCTTTGGCTTGTGGTGTAGAGATCAAGAAGGCTGTGGCGATAGCTATAACAAGACCTGTTCCTACGAGCGCACTTTTGAAATAATTTATTGTTTTAGTCATAGTATTTTTGATTAGTTTTGTAATTGTAATGTTATGTTATATAGTCGACCTACCTATAATAATCCTACATTCACTACACGATGCCGTTACGGATTGAAAAATATTACAATAATAGTAAAAATGTGGTATACTCTATGTATAGCTAGAACACTCTATATCAAGCCGCTGTAATATCTGCGTAATCTTTATTTAAGGGTCACGGCGTATCCAGCCCAGATTCTCAATAGGGAAATGTAGACATTCCTCCAATAGTATAGTCGAGCCGTAATCTCTCTGTAATGGAAAGGGCTGTTATACGACATTAATATGATGACGAACGAACAAGAACAGAAGAATAAGTCTGATAATGCGATATTGACTACAGCGCATTATGATTTTGGTAAAGGACTCAATTCTTACGCCTTTTTCAAAGTGAATAATCGTGCTGTTAGTCAAGATCTGGTACAAGATGTGTTCATGAAAACATGGGTCTATCTGGTTAAGGGTGGAAAGATAGAGACAATGAAAGCTTTCTTGTATCATATTCTCAATAATCTGATCGTAGACCAATATCGAAAACACAAGACATCATCTCTGGACGATCTTTTGGAGAAAGGATTCGAACCGAGCGTGAGTGATCATAGACGAGTCTTTGATATTTCTGATGGGAAGGTCGCATCTCTCTTGATTCAGCGTTTGTCTGATAAATACAGAAAAGTTATGAATATGAGATATATAAAATGTTTGTCTCTAGAGGAGATAGCGATCCTCACTTCACAATCTAGGAATACAGTCGCAGTGCAGATTCATAGAGGACTTAGTCAGCTCAAAATATTATTTAATCATTCTTAACAGCCGTTTATTCATAATAAAAACAAAAACATGATTTGGACACTCATTATCATCTTGGTCATCCTCTGGTTTCTTGGTTTTAGCTTCAATGTGGGAGGTGGTTTGATCCACACACTCCTCGTCATTGCGCTCATCGCCCTCATTGTGAGATTGCTGTCGTAGGTTGAGCAATATTACTGTTTATCGGTGAACACAACCAATCTACCAGAATAGTTTTGGTTTAACTTATCCCAAACACCTTCGCAGGTAATGAGATTTAGGTGGGATTTTCCATCTTTAGAGTAGAATACATTTGAAACACTCTCGTCTTTATCGTATATTTTTATTTCGCGTACTATAAAAATAGTTGGATTTCCTCTATCATATTCAATATATGTGGCGTCTCCCTTTTGTAGATTATGTAGATCATCAAATGCTGCAGGGATACCATTTATCCATCCATAATGTCCAGCGATGACAGCGCTACCTTTTTCTCCAGGTACAGTTCCTGGCTCAAACCAAGATAGGTCCTTTGGGCCTTTTGGTATATCCATTGCACCTTCAGGTGTGATTCCTAGAGGTTTGAGTGGTGCGTCAATATTTATTTTTGGAATCTTCAATCTGGTAGGGAGTTTGGTTGTTGTTTGTTCTACGAAAGCGGTGTCTTGAATGAAATTCAAAATAGATTCCACGGGTTTGTCATTGATGATGAGTTTGTTTGCAATCCGCACACCAGTTATTGAGAAGATTATTATTGAACAGAAAAGGATGCCGACGATATTTACGGTGAATAAGGGATATTTAGATGATAATTTCGGTTGCATGTTAAACCCTATTTTTACTAAGAACTATAACTAGAGGGGTAGAGATAAGGATCAGAAATCCCGACAAGATAAAAATATTCCATGGAGTATTATCAGTGAATGGTGCAAAGCCGGCGTTTGGAAGACTTGGAGTGATTATGATAGGTGTTACTACTGCGACGATAGTAGGGGTTGGAATTGGAAAGCTTCCACCACCTCCACCTCCGCTTGTAGGTGGCGGAGTTGGTGGAGTGGGTGGGGTTACCAAGATTTCTGCACTGGTAACACTACCACCTGTAGGTGGGGGAGTGATTGTTGTCGAGGTCGCACTATTAGTACCTGTTCCTGTAGGTGGTGGTGGAAGTACTGCGCTAGTAGTATTGACGCCAGTCGGCGGTGGAGTTAATGATGTGCTAGTAACACTGACTCCTGTTGGTGGTGGAACAAGTGGTGTAGAAATAATTATTACATTAAGTCCCTGATTGCTACCCCCGATACTATTGGTATCATTTTGATGAATATTTCCAACGACAGTTGCTGTGACGGTGAAGGTTCCTGCGGCTGTGATATCTGCAGTTTTAATCGTATATGTTACGACATTTGAATAAGAGTCAATTTCTCCATTTGAAAGTGATGTCCTGTTTAAGGTAAGTGGGTGATTTTGGCCATCAGGAGTGACGATGTCGGCCTTGATCTCTGTAGCATCACAAGCGATAGGGGAACTGATACTACCATTGAATACATCTGCGCTGAGAGAGACAATATCACCTATGTGAGCCTGTGCCATATCTGTATAGAGATTGATCCCGAGACCACTGCCACTACAGCCTTCTGGGCTCTTGTGTGCAGATACAGAGCCTGTGGATACGATGAATAGAGCCAATATGAGGCTTATTTGACTAATAATGGTTGTTATTGAAGTATTTTTTTTCATAGTCTCACTGTGTACTTAATCTTGACATAAGTCAAGTTAAATTGTTTTATGACACACTTATCTCTTTTTACCTATTATTTATCCCTATTAAGGATTACAACATAAAAAGCCGTTTAAGTGCTATTAATGTTACAGAATATTACAAGGGCTTGACAAATTACCAGTAATTTGGTAGTAAGTAGAGAGAATTTAAACAAACCAAAGGATCTTATAGCTAGGGATATGAGACCAAAGTGGGTCTCGGCTGTAAGGTTTGTAGGTTAAAATGGAAAGAGTTGACAATGAAAAATAGAAAAATGTGGTTACTGAGCATGCTCGTTTGCATGTTCGGCGCAGTGTTGGGTTTGACGGCGGCGGCGGACAAAACCTTAATTGGTTCTGTTCCTCTTCCACCCATCGGTGAATCGGATTCAACGGCGGGGCCGGCGGTTCTCGGTGATCCGTCTGCTTCAAATCATAAGGCTGGTCTGAACGGTGGCGCCTATCTCTTGGTTATTCCGGTCTTCCTGCCTTTGCAGAATTCACCTTCGTGGGAAGCGGCGGCAAATAAGGTTATTGCCGACGCCATAGCAGGCAATCCGATGCCCAGTGGGAGTGTGAACAACCCGACCAATTATGCGAAGTGCAACTATCGGATCGACTGGTTCAATCTCATGTATTCCACGAATATCAATACTTGGGATGGCCAAACAAATCCGCCGGTGCCGTTCGATAAAGAATACGGACGGGTTCCGTGGGCATTGAACATCAAGATTTCCATCTCCGGGAATGACGATGTGTCCCTCGACTCTTTCGGGGTCGGGGCAAAATCAATTGATTCCGGAAATCTGCTTGGTGACAGTGTGAACTTCATCGGCTTGTCCTATTCACTTCGAGCCCCCGGTATCAAAGCCGACGGCTCAACTATTACCAGCGGCCCGACTTCCCAAAAAGCCAGGATGGTCATGGTATTGGTTCGTACCAGGCTGTTCAACGGTGGTGACACACAGACTGGGCGAGAACAGGTTCGTAACTGGGTAAATTCATTTACTCCGTACACCCTGACTTACACAGCCCAAGACATCGGGGACGATAGCACGAAGTCCACGGCCAGTATCAGCACGGGGACTCAGAGCTTCGTCCAGCCACGGCTTGCGATCATGGGACATGCAGGGCATGCCATGTTGTCTGCGGTCAATGCCGAGACCAACGCAACCTATGTTCTCCTGAGTCGTCAGTCAGTGGCTTCAGGAGCATGGACTCCGCGCGGCATCGTGACCCCCGGCACCAGTCTGGACATCCCCTTGACGAGCAGGATGGAATTCTTTACACTCAAGGTTCAGTAGGTGAGGTTTCTGTGTCTTGGTTGCCACAGAACAGGCACAACCCCTCGGGAGCGTCAAAGCTCTCGGGGGATTTTTTTGTATGCGAAACCCTTGACATTTTTAGCCAATATGTTATACATCACAAGGTAATACTCAATTAAAGAAACTTTAATCGCAGATAATACATTGAATTATATGAACAAAATCATTATTTCTTATATAGCCATAGCCACCTTCACCGTAATACCTGCGGTTGTTTTGGCAGAGGAACTTCCTCCTGTCGGTGTGGATAACGGTTCTAGTGCTGCTCTATCAACTGATACCGGAGGAACAAGTGCCACCCCTGCTGTAGATGGTATTTCAAATACAAGTGCTACTCCTTCTACAGATGGTGCTTCATTTACAACTGCTACTCCCGCTGTGGACAGTGGTGGTGCAGTTACTAGTGCAAATCCACCCGCTCCTTCTGTAGGCAACACTCCAAACAGTAGTGCTGGATCTGCCGTTGTTGTAACACAGACAAATCCTCCAGCCAATACAGGTTCTACGGGTGGTGGGAGTTATTTTGGTGGTGGTTCTTACAGTTCAGGTGGTTCTATTTCAAATAGTTCCTGCCCACTTATTTCTACAACTTTGAAAAGAGGTTGGAATAACAATCCTGTTGAAGTTACGAAACTCCAGACATTCTTGAAGAATACAGAGAAAATGAATGTGAATATCACAGGAATTTTCGATGAAAATACTGAGAATGCGGTGAAGGCTTTCCAGATCAAATATGCTGCTACGATTCTGGATCCTTGGGGAATAAAAATTCCTACTGGTACTGTCTTCATCACTACATTGAAGAAAATAAACCAGATCGCTTGCAATCAACCATTAGTATTAAATGCACAAGAGCTTGCTACTATTTCTGGTTACAAGAGTAATATCGTGGCACAACCCACTGTCATTGTAATTCCAAAGAATGATACCAAGACGGTTGTAAATCTCCCAGTCAAAGTCTCCAAAGATATTACTTCTGAGGATAATAAAGAGGATTCTACAAATGTCGGAGAAAATAATATTCCTTATGATACTACCGCAAATGCCGTTAACTCTACTGTGGCTGGTCGTTTCTGGGGATTTATTGTCAATCTATTCAAGTAATTAAAGTCTCTTAGTCCCATCAGCTTTGAGTGGTGCGGAATACTTCTTGCTATCCAGAGCTCCTGCTAGAGCTATCATAAGAGCATTGTCTCCAGATACATGTTGAGATGGTAAGTATAGTGGCAGGTCATATTCCTTCGCGGTCTTAATTAAATGTTCGCGTAAATTTCTGTTTGCAGACACACCGCCACCAACTATTATTGTCTGTGCTCCAGTCGCCTCTATTGCCGAACATAATTTGGCATCCAGTGTTTCTGTTACCGCATCTTCAAATTCTCTAGCTAACCCTTTTTTGAATGTATCGGTCAGTGTGCCATCTGTCTGTGTATTGGCGCGAACGGCATACAATACAGCCGTTTTTAATCCGGAAAAAGAGAAATCTAAATTGCCACTTTTGAGCATAGGGCGGGGAAGTTTGATCTCTGATTTGATATTTTCTTGACGAGCTTGATATGCCAGCATAGAGACATGTGGTCCTCCAGGATATGGCAGACCAAGCAGTCTGGCAGATTTATCGAAAGCTTCTCCGACGGCATCATCTTTCGTCTGTCCGATTATTTCATATTTACCGATAGCATCAATCTTCACGAGTTCCGTATGACCGCCACTGATAAGCAGCGCTATGGCTGGGGATTTCATTGGTTTCAATCTCTGCCATGATCCCATGGGCGTGTCTGATTCCAAAAGTGATCCGACAATATGCCCTTCCATGTGATTGACTGGAACAATGGGGATTCCCCATACCATTCCCAATATTCGTGCAAAGATGATGCCAACCCACAATGTCGGTTCCAATCCAGGTCCTTCTGTAACAGCGATACGGTCTATGGGTGGAATTTTATTGAATAAGTCGGTGTTTCGGAAATGATTGAATGACTCTATCAAATCAGAGTTTTTGGATTGTAATTCATTGATGAATGAGTCGATCTCTTTTATCTTGCCTTGTCTGTCGTCTGTGACAGGCTCACTTTTTTTAGAGGTAGCTAGGTCCGACCTAGCTACACTTTCCAGAGCGGGGCCGGATTTAACCATGAGTTTTTGTAATAATGGAAATAGGTTTTTGCTATGCTCGCGTTTGGCGAGTGTAGGGAAGACTCCTCCATAAGCGCTATGGAGCTCTGCCTGGGAATGTACCAATGAAGAGATCACACGGCATTCAAAGTGTCCATCAATATCCCTTGTCTCTATGATAGATAAGGCGGTTTCGTCACAAGATGTTTCTATTCCGAGGGTGATCATGAGATTGTTCTTGATTGTGAGTGATTGTGCTTGTTTGTGCTTGTTTGTGCTTGCACTGAGCGAGCGAAGCGAGTCGAAGTGCGCGATACAGGATTCGAACCTGTGACCCTCCCCACGTCAAGGGGATGCTCTACCAACTGAGCTAACCGCGCGGTTTATTTCTAATTCACTCTAACAAAATATTTAAGAAAAATCTACTCGGCGTTGAAACCCAGTAATATTATTTTTTGTGCAGCTGCGTGTTAGTCTTCCGAGTTATTGGTTAGCGAGCCATTATCTGCCTCAGAGAAGCATAGACTGACGCACCAATCGCATACTCGCAGTCACAAAAAATAATATTACTGGGTTTCAACGCTCGTAGGTCCGGATGTAATTGTTACACCCATACGCGACTCTGTAGAAGTTTCATAGGTTCTGATACCAGTTAGTTTTATACCACTTGAATCTTTGACGATTTTCAATTCCACGAGATTCCCTTTCATTACTTCTGGTGAGAAATATTGATCAAAAAGTAAATTACCAAGAGAATAAAACACAGGTACGCCGTTTATGAATTCATTTTCCATAATGATATGCGGATGCGAGCCGATGATGGCATCTGCACCAGCCGATATCATAGTTTGTGCAAGTGTTCGTAGTTTGGGTGAAGTGGTCGCAACATATTCCTCTCCCCAATGAGGCATAACGATTACGAAATCAACTTTGTCCGATAATCTTACGATGTCTGACATCGTACGAGTAAGTCCTGATTGGAATGCATGATAACCGACGAAGGCCACGGAGATGCCGTTCTTTGTGATTATTGCTTCAGTAGAAGAACTATTCCAAGGATCACCGAAATATTGCACGCCGGCATCAGTTAGCCACTTTTTCGTTTCGAGGAATCCTTTACTGCCAAAGTTGTCAGTATGATTGTTAGCCAAACTGACTAGATCAATACCGACATTCGCCAATGCGACTGCTGTAGTTGTGGCGAAGGTGAAGCTCAATTTCTTTGTGGTTTTGCCGTTTGGCAGAAGGGTTCTAGATGAGCTTGAAGTGATGGGGCCTTCTAGATTCACTGCTACTATATCTGCGGTTTTAAATACTGACATAACTCCAGAAAATAGTGATTCATAAGAATTCTTCTCACCCAATGCGCGCACGGAACGATCCAACATCACATCGCCACCGATGAGAACGGTAACAGTTGAATTTGCGGGGATTGCGACGGGGATATTTTCTGATACATCGGTGTTTGCTACTGTTGCGGTGTCTTTGGAATTATTCTTATAAATAGGATTTGGTTCCAAGATCTCTCGGAGAGAAGCCATTAAATGAGAAGTGTAAACATGGTAATCCCGTCCACCAAAGGCTATCTGCGCTCCTTTTGCTCCAGTCCACAAAGCTCCCCAGCCAAAACCTATTATCAGCAGTGCCGATATGAAATGTTTGTATGTGAAGTTTCTATTTTCTTCGGACATTTTGTTTGGAGTTTGGGGCTAATGACATTCTATCAGATAGTGCCAGCCAGTGAAATTATAAGTAATATACCCAAGAAGTTTAGGATAAATGAGACGGGCAATAAGACGGCTATTGATATTCTGGAAAATCCCATCATCGCCAATCCGAGTTCGTCAGGAAGAGGCGAGATGATGACCAGTGCGCCCATGAGGGGGACGAGCCATCTGAATATTCTGAATTTAAAGATTGACAGGAATCTGTGGAAGCGTGATCTATTGATCATATCGGTAATATCCTCAACCAATGAATTCTTCAGGAACAGAAATAGAAGCAGATCTCCAATCATTGCTCCCAATCCACCAAACAGAGCAACTGTAAGTGCTGGTGTCGTGTGTGAGATTTTTACTAGGGCGACTGATGCGGGGGCGATACTGAAAAGGGAAGTGAAGAATATTCCGGCTAAGAAATTTCCAAACAGTTTGATCTCTTGTGTGGAGTTGAGTAATTTGTCGAAAGAGTTTGTCTTTAATAGGATTATGGCAACCACGATACTCACGAGTACTAGTAGTATGTCTCGTATGATTTTTGATCTGGTGTGCTTGGTCGTTCTCACGGGGTAATTATAGCACTTCGCTACGCTCAGTACCTGCGGTACTTCACTTCGTTCAGTACCTGCGGCGTCAAGCGAAGATTCGTGAAAGCGAGCGTGCGCAGGATTCGAGCGTAGGCATTAGGATTCTAGGAATACCTGTTTCTTTAAAGCCTCAATATTATACGAATATGAAGTAGGTACATGGATAATACGAAGACCAACAGCACTCATGATTTCATTAACAAATTGATCTCTTTCAATTCTATCCCATCGCTGGTGTGAACGGTCGTCCAGCTCAATGGCTAAATAAGGTCTATATTCTTTATCATACAGAACAAAATCTATAGATTTTTTATCAATTCGATTAAGATCATGGTAATTCGTGTAATGTTGATTAGAATCAGTAGGTTTCACTATTCCGGACAGTTTTACTTGAGATTCGATATGATATCTGTCTCCAACGATCTGTTTCAATATCTGTAGGAATTCTTTCTCAGCATCTGTTAGAAGGCTTTGCTTGATGGTATACCTAGACTCATTATTTACTTGTATTGGTGTTTCAATTGGCGTATTTATTTGAATTGCGGATGCTCTTGTATGTGTTTCTTGTAACCTGTAAGAAGGCCTTGTCCCTTTTACTGTTTGGAATATCAGCCTTATTAACTTATAGATAAGTTTTCCTAATAGAATACCAATAGCCATAATAATTTCCGCGAGAGCCTCAAAGAGGCCTGGCCATTTATTATTAGAATTATTCTTATATTTTTTAGGCATTGTCGATACTAATTATTTTTTGTGGGTTTTGAAAATTTCGAGTAGCCCTACGGGGAATCGAACCCCGATTACCGCCTTGAAAAGGCGATGTCCTAACCGTTAGACGATAGGGCCCTACTATGCTCCTTACTTCGTAGGAGCTTCGTAGGGCAAGCCCTAGAAATCCTATCAAAAATAGTGAACTGAAATACTATAACCTGAATTATAAACTTATTCAACCGTCTTCTAAGAAATGCGCTTTCGTGGTATTGTGTTTTTACTTCAATGTTATCTTGACTACGTGGAGAGGTGGCTGAGTGGTTGAAGGCACCGCTCTCGAAAAGCGGCAGGCTCGCAAGGGTCTCGAGGGTTCAAATCCCTCCCTCTCCGCTGATCTGTACCCCATAAAGTAGACACAGTATTTAACCCAACATGATTACAAATCACACAATAACTACCTGGTCCGGTTTTATATAGAAGCGACCTTTTTCGTTGTTAGATTTTCGCATGAAGTAAATAGTTCTTTTCTCAAATCAAAACAAAAATAGAAAGGTTGCATTATGGAATATCGTGCTGTTGGAACCCGTTGTGCGGTTAGTATTGATTCATTGGGTTTGCCAATATCAGTTGAAAAATCACTGGCAATACTCATAAGTAAGGAGTTTAAAATTCTAGAGATTGATCTCATCGCTCTTGCTCGTCAATGCACCAAAACTTCGAAATATCTTCGTGGTGCGAAACCATCGGATGCCCCCGCGATCGTTGATTGTTCGAGTTTCATCAAATGGCTCTATGGTCAGCGAGGCATGTGGCTTCCCAGACGATCTATTCAACAACGAAAATTGGGAATACCAGTTACGTTGGAAGATATTTACAGTGGTGATGTTGTCTTTGTTTCTGGGTCGATCGATTACTACGATAACGATCCATCAGACGGTGTCGGACATGTCGGTATAGCGACAGGAGAAGGTACTGTGATTCACGCAGCCAATAGGGAAGCAAATATAATTGAAAGTTCTTTAGGGAACTTTGTCGGAAAGACTAAGTTTCGAGGTATTAGACGATATGTTCCAAAAGATCAGATTGTCCTTACGCTTGAAACTCCGGCAAATCGAGAAGTTGAAACCGCAGATGATCTCAGGTGGATCATCTTGCAGTCACTTCCAATGAGGTAGTCAATCAAAGAGTCTTGGTTTCGTGCCAAGACTCTTCTTTGTGTAGAAATTCGGGTGCTTGAGAAGTCAAAACCCCTGTTATCCACAGGGTTATCCCCAATATGATATAATATTGTTTCTCAAAGAAACGATACATGGCTTACATAATTGATACTATTGACCGAGACGATTCACTGACAATACCGATTGCCAATAGGCCGACGCGTAGTAGGGAGAGGGTTATTAGTCGTTTTGCGGCTATTACCCAGTCTCTGACTTGGCCGATATCGTATCCGCTGTTTAATATTCTCTACAGAGTACGAATTCAAGGTCAGGATAATTTTAAGAGTGTCAGGAGTCCGTTTGTCATTATCGTCAATCATATTTCTTTTTTCGATAGTTTTTTCTTTAGATTAGCTCTGGGACTCAATACACCACATCTTCCTCTCCGCTTCATGGCAGTTAAAAAGTTTGACTGGCGTTTTCTAAATTTCCTAGCTTCTATGGGTGTAATTGATTTTGTTTACTCACTTTTCGGCGTCTTCACTGTTGTTCCTGGACTTGGGTTGGAGAAGAATATTAAAAGAGCCATTGAGATCATAAAGAACGGCGGTAATGTTGTCATATATCCAGAAGGAGGAATCGTTAAGAGGGGTGAAGTAGCTCCGTTTAAGAATGGTGCTTCTGTCCTGGCACAGAATACTGGCGCATCAGTCATTCCAGTATCATTCAGATTTGGTCCTAGGCGTTGGCTTCGAAAGAGTCTGAATATTAATATTGGTACGCCCATGAATGATCTCCGTGGTTTCTCCACAGAAGCTTTGACCAGGAAGTTTCATGAAACTGTAACTAGTTTGTACGAGTCGCAGGTAACTTTATTGTAACTTTCGCTCCCTTATTTTCACCGTCTGATCCTATATCCAGCGTACCTCCGTGTGCTCGTACGATACTCCTAGCTACTGACAGACCGACTCCCATGCCGATAGGGTTCATCTGTTTTGCCTTGTCTCCTCTGTAGAATAATTTATTAACTATGTTTTCTTTTTCAGTTTTTGCGATGCCGACACCGGTATTTTCTATAATGAATTCAAATGCATTACCATTTGTCGTGGTTTGTATGTCTATTTTGCCACTCTGCAAGTTGTAGCGCACAGCATTTTCTGTGATTATCAGTATTGCTTCGCGCATCTTTCCAATATCTAGTGACAGTGTTGGCCAATTTGCATCATTTTTTGAGTAAGTTACGGTTATGTCCATGTTCTCTATATCCACTTTCAGATCGCGAAGCGCATCTTCAACCACAGATTTCAAACTACTGTTCGTCATGTTTAATATCTGACCACCCGCTTTGAGTATTGTAATACCAAGGAAATCATCCACTATTTTGGTCAATCTGCCCAATGCCAGTCGCATATTTTCAATCGTCTTTGCGTCGGGAGTCTTTTGGGTTTTATCAGTTATAGCTTCCACCCCTTCTGATATTCTCATTACAGGCAATCGTAACTGATGCTGGGTAATCATGATGAATTGGTCTTTTGTTTCATTCAATTTCTCCAACTCGCGTCGGGCGTGTTTCTCCAGATCGTAAGACTTGCGAATCTCTTTTGTTTGCTCGGCGACTTTTTGTTCGAGGAGGGAGTTTAGGGAGGAGAGTTGTGAATTTACTTCTTTCAATTCGTCAGCTAATTTCAGGGTCTTTTTACGCATATCTATTTCTCTCCACATGCTCCTCACCATGAATACCCCTATGATTATCGTAAGTATTAGAAGACCAATATTGGTTATAAGTCCTTGGTCTGTTTCAGAAAGTAGTGTTCTTATGAAAATGAACACACATAAAATTGACATGAGTATTTCAGCGGTTATCAATTCGATATTCAGTAGGTGATGTCTATAAATTGCATGAACTATTATATAGACGACGATGAAGGCCATAAATGGACCAGCCCAAATGTATTTATATGTTGTTGCTGCCAGAATAAGATCAAAATATGTAGCAAAAAGAAACGGTATAAGAGTTCCTATGATTATTAGTTTGAGTTGAGACTTGATTACCAGTGAACTATTTCTTCGGTAGGATTCAAGGAGATTTATATACGCATATGTTATGTATGTTATAAAATAAAGAGAATAGATGGCGTAATGCAATGTATTTATTGTCACCAATTTTAATCCTTGATCTGCGAAATATGGTTTAGATAGTATTAGATTTGGTTCAATTATAAAACCGAGAGAAAGTAAAACTGGTGGTAAATATAACAAGATATTTTTAGAAGAACTTAGTTTTTTGTCATAGGGAAATATATATGAAAAATGTAAGAATGATGAAGCTATGAACGCCGCTGTTATGTAATTGATGTTGCCTAGCGCCAATGCATAGTCCAGACTCATGACTACCCTGAAACCAAAGACTCCAAAAGACCATAAACTTATGGATAAGATAAATATTGATAATACTTTATTTGAAATACTTTCTTTGCCTCTTACGATAAACAAACTTAATCCGGCAGTGATGACCGATATAGATAAAAGTAATACATTAATCGTGTCCATATTTTTGTAATAGTAACTACATGGATACATAGTCCACAAGACCATCCACTTAGAAGATGTATATGATGATATAATCTAATCATGATTAGTCAAGAAGCAATTCAAGAGATTCTCGGTATAAGAGAGAAAGTATGTATTTCTCCTAAGGACATGGCTAGAAAATTAAATATCACTTTTTACCCAAACAATAAGCACGCAAGTAATTATGTGCGGTTATTTTCTGAGAGATTACAGCAAAGTTTCAGGAAATTGAATGTTAACATCATCCCTTACGAAAATTCGTGGGAACGTGTGAAATATGTGACTAGATTTAGACGTTTTTTGAAATACAATCTCAATAATCTCTTGTGGATTATAAGAAAACAATTTGGATCTAATGAAACCAGATTCTTTTTACCATTCAAATCAATAGTTAAATTATGTGGAAGCCATAGGATTAAGAAGGGTATATCTGTTGTCTGTGTTGGAGAACAAGATGTAGAAAATCTGCACATGCAACATATATCGAGTTTTAAAAGCAATAGCATCATAACGATCCTTGATTTTCCAAAAAATATCAATTTTGAAAGTAGTTTTTCTTCACATTTCGATACAGCAATGTCCCTTTTTGCATATCACATGACAAATATCATAATTGCAGTCGATAATGAGAAGTGGATGGTCTACAATTTTAATGCATCTCATCCCATATACAAATTAGATGATAAAAAATTTGATGAATATGTATTGAAGACACTTATACCGAAGATATTTTCTCCAATCAATCCTCACAGATTCAAGGAGTTTGCAGTATCTGGTTACAGGTTTGACTTGAAAGATAAACACCATAATTATGTTGTAGAAGAGATGCGTGACGGTGCAAGGTTATTTGATAAGACTAATCTGTATCCGACGGGAAAGAAGATTGACCAGCTTCCTTTTAGGCACAATTTTCATCGATTAATAGGCAAGCTACATTTAGATAATAGAAGCGGAATGAGTTTTGGTTTTATCGCTTTTCAAATGCCAGTCATACTATCAGAAGTTATACCGTATCATCGTTTTGAATCATTGAATCGTGGAGCTTTTATTGATAAGGATTTTTTCATAGATAAACATTCGAGAGAAATATTTGTATTGGTTTCTTTAAAAGATGAGAGATTTGTTATGAAGATTCCAGATGTTTGGGTTATGACATTACGCTCTGGTTCTGATAAGACACATTTTGATCCAGATGCAGATCTACTTAAAATCGGTTTAAAGAATGGGGGGATGCAGATGGAGTTTCCTCAGGGTTTGAAAATAAACAGAGATTATAAACCATCATTTGATACTAAAGTGATACTTGCGCATGCTGTCGGTAATTCAATAGTAGCCTCTATCTTGAAATATTTAGATTCTAATAATATTTTCCCTACAACTATAAGTGAAAGAGGTATATCGATAAGTCATTGGCATGGATATTTTAATAAAGATTTATTGCCACAAGGAGTTATGTTATACGGATCAGAAAATCCTCACGTGGCCTGCTCGTCACCCCAATCAGCAGTCTTTGCGTTGGGTGGTAAATTAGAATCTTTCTTTGGTAAGATTGAGAGGGATGATATTTCTGGGTATTCCGGTGATATTCACATAGAACCACATCATGGAATCAATATCAGTTTTCCATCTCTGGTAACCTTAGCTCAATACATATTAGATAACCCACTTTCAACTGAGCTTGGGAATAAATATTTATAGTCACAACAAACATGTATCACATTCCATTCAATTATTACACAGTATCACTATTGATCGGTGCATTTACTGCACTGATTTCAGGTTTCATCGTTATATCTCGTGATAGAAAGCGTCCTGAAAATCAGGCATGGTTCGCTCTAACAATGTGTACGGCAATATGGAGTTCGGCTTATTTTTATATGACAATGGCGGAGACGCAGAAACAGGGTTTGTTAGGAAATTGGATTTTACACTACGCGGCAATACTTATACCACTTTTCTATTTTCTTTTAGTACTCATTATTACTGATAATGTCAGAAGATATAAAACAAAGTTAATTATCTATACGACTATAGCTTTTGCCTTTACTACGATAAACCTCTCGGCTCTATTTGTCTCTGATGTTATTCCTAAAGTCGGATTCAATTTTGCACCTGTACCTGGCCCGCTTTATGTATTTTTCTTTTTATATTTTATATTTTTAGTAGTTGATGGTATCTACATTACTTTAAAGGCTCTTAGATATACGAAGGATAAGACTACACGCATGAGGTTTTATTATACTATCATCTTTACAATAGCAGCATCTGTTGGTGGTGGTAGTGTTTTTGCTACAACATTTTTGACTGTAATTCCACCATATTTACTGATCTTATTTTCTGTGTATCCAGCAATAAGTGGTTATGCGATTTTAAGACACCAATTGTTTGATGTTAAGGTCGTAATGGCTCAGATCTTCGTGTTTACACTTTGGATCTTTATATTTGTAAGAGTCTTGCTCGCAGAGACTTTTCAAGAGCAAATCATAGACTTAATATTGCTTCTGGTGACTATATTACTCGGGCTTTTGCTTAATCGTAGTGTGAAGCAAGAAGTCTCCCAGCGCGAAAAGATCGAACTTCTCGCAAGGGATCTCGAAAAGGCGAATGTGCGATTGAAAGAAGTGGATAGACAAAAGTCAGAGTTCGTTTCGTTTGCAACACATCAGTTGAGGGCACCACTTACGGCCATGAAGGGGTATTCATCTTTGATATTAGAAGGCGATATGGGTGAAATTTCCGATCAGGTTAAAATGGGTGTTACGAGGATATATGACTCAACCAATACGCTCGTGAACATCGTCAATGATTATTTGAATGTCAGCAGAATAGAACTCGGAAGCATGAAGTATACCTTTGAAGAGATTGATCTGGAGCACTTGATCAGAGATGTTGTCGCCGAGCTCGGTCCTAATATTGAGAAGACCGGAGTGAAGTTTAGCTTCAACGCAGAGAACATAGGTCACGCTTACAGCATCAAGGCTGATCGTGACAAGCTGAAGCAGGTTGTGGGTAATTTGATTGATAATTCATTGAAATACACGCCAGCAGGTTCGATTGAAACCAAACTCTCGTATGACAAAGATACAAATAGATATATATTCATGGTAAAGGACACAGGCATCGGTATCTCCAAGGAAATAATGCCTAAATTATTCCAGAAATTCACGCGCGCTGACAATGCAAATAAGACCAATATCAAGGGTACGGGACTAGGCCTCTTCGTGGCAAAGCAGATGATAGAGGCTCACCATGGCACTGTCCGTGCTGAATCTGAAGGAGAGGGAAAGGGAGCCACATTCTTCATGGAATTGGGGGCGGGGGAGAATTCAAGGCTCATCTCCGTTTAGTATTCAATAGCTTCGCACCACTTGCATTGGAAAAAGGAAGTTGAT
>CAZHHB010000011.1:0-29243 GCA_964532285.1 uncultured Candidatus Saccharibacteria bacterium
GGTCGAACCGGTGACCCTTCCCTCTTCAGGGGAATGCTCTACCAACTGAGCTACCTTGGCATATGGCTAATGGCGAATTAAATTTTCGCAAATTATTAAGAACTATCTCAACAAATCTTGTAAAGAACCCGCGGCTTCTTGCAACGACTGAACATTGACCTGAGCTTGACCGTAGACGCCCATAAGTGAATTTATATATGGCTGAATAAAGTAGTAAGCTCCAACACTGAATCCAATAATGATCACCCAATAAGCGATGTGCATAAAACTAGTTATGCGACTAGATCTGCGTATTGAAAGCAAGATCTTATTGTTCTCTTCTGCAATAGCGCATGTACGCTCTAACAATGATCGTTCTTCTGGGGTCATGTGGAACACTATAACAGATTTATCTTAATGGAGGAAGTGTGTTAATCTAGGCATGGTTGTATCTTTATTATTGAGATTGATTTTTGAGTTTCATCATTCCACGCCCTCGTAGTTCAATGGATAGAACAGTTCCGTCCTAAGGAGAAAATCCAGGTTCGATTCCTGGTGGGGGCACAATTTGCCAAGATCCGATCTCGGTATACCAAGATCGGATCTTGTTTACGCATCCATTGACAACCACCACCTCTATATGCTATAATAGTACTAGAAAGGGATATTCGGAACTATGGTCAATAAAATGATATCTACTGGAGCCGGAAGTTTCAGCAGATTGGCCGGAAGCCTCATAAACCGCAATATCAGTTTTGACATAATGAAGACGATAGATAAAGACTTGCTTCAATACTTCTTCAGGGATCGCTCTTACACCGACATTGAACAGGTGTTGATGCACGAAAAAAGGTGGAGGACCATAAAGCTTGCATTGTGGACATGTTTCGGCCTTCTCTTCTTGGTGGTAGCCATGGTCGTGATGAGGCGGCTGGGGATCACAAACCACAATGAGATGATGCTGAAGATTGCCGGGGTGCTAGAGTACAGCCTTCCCCTGCTTGCCGTCTCCGCGCCGATCGTATCTGTGATGTATGTTATGTTTCTGGGCAGATCGACCGATACGCACGATGATTGGAAAAAGCTGCGTCGGGCTATTAAAGAGCTCGTGAAGTTGTTCGGCAAGAGCAAGCGGGGTTGGACCCGGGACAAGTTGATCTCGGCCCTTATCCGCAAAGCTTCCCAGAAGATGGCAGCCACTTCTCAGGATGAGGTGTATGAGTTAGGCGATGTGTTCGAAGGAATGCACCGTATCGCCAATCAATTCGCTCGGATTCCAAATCACCCACAGATCTACGAGGCTGCGGCTCGAGCGAATCGTAAGCATAAAAAGTAAGTAAAGTGAGTTACAAAAAAGGCGCTACAGTAAAATGTGGCGCTTTTCCTTTTGTCCCCAATGTCCAAGGTTCCGCCTTCGCTGAAGCTACGGCGGACAAGGCCGACTTGGACAATTACTCCCCCGCTTCTTCCCCACCATCCGCCACCACCTCCTTGCCTGCTTTTTCAAATTCACGCAACGCTTCAATGATAGGGGCGATCTTACCGCTCATAATAATTGGCAGGTTGTGCCAGGACTCTTTGATGCGATGATCTGTTATACGATCTTGTGGAAAATTGTAAGTGCGGATCTTCTCTGAACGATCTCCTGTACCGATCTGACCTTTGCGATTTGCCGAAAACTTCTTGGCCTCCTCTTCTTCTTGGAGTGCTTCAAGTTTCGCAGTCAAAATATTCATGGCATGTTCACGATTGGCCGACTGACTCCTCTCTACAGTAGAACGAACGAACAGACCTGATGGTTTGTGAATAACCCTCACGGCCGTCTCCACCTTGTTAACATTTTGACCACCCTTGCCACCTGCACGAGAGAATTCTATTTCCAGATCAGCTGGATTCAAGACGAACTTATGTTTCTTGCGAATAGGCATGATGGCAACCGAAGCAGTAGAGGTATGAATGCGTCCAGACTTTTCTGTCTCTGGTACACGCTGAACACGATGCACACCTGTCTCAAAGCGCAGATCATCGTAAACATTATTGCCCTTTATCTCCATAGAAGCTTCTTTGTAACCACCTAGATCATTCTTGGATTCATCGATGATACGCGTACCCCAATTCTTGCCGACAGCGTAAGTCTTGTACATCTCCATGAGCTCCGACGCAAACAAAGCAGCCTCGTCTCCGCCCGCACCAGCACGCACTTCTAATATAACTTCGTTCGGCTTCTCTTCCTCTTCTTTGTCATTCTCAATAATCTCCTTCATCTGGTCTTCCAGGCTTTTCTTTTGTTCTGAAATAGACTTTAGATCATTTTCGGCAAGCTCTTTCAATGCCGGATCATTATCCGCCATCGCACGCATTTCAGCCTCATCCTTCATGAGTTTTTCGTAAAGACTAGCTAAAAAAGCCGTCTTTGGATTTGATTTATATATTTCGAGATTCATTAATGCCTACTTCTTTGTCGCCTTTGCCTGTCTAGTTTTGAATTTCTCCACGCGACCAGCCGTATCAATAGTCTTTTCTTGGTTTGTATAGAATGGATGTGAAGCACTGGAAATTTCCACATGATATGCAGGATATTCCTTGCCATCTGTCCATTTCTCTGTATTTTTCGTCTCAATAGTAGAAGGTATCAAAAACTTCGTACCGCTGGAATTGTCGGCAAAGATGACTTGTCTGTAGTTCTGTGGGTGTATCTCCTTCTTCATAGTGTCATTAAGTTAACATAAAATAGGGGTGCAACGCAAGTCTTTTGGGTTATTTGGAACCATGTAAATATGTCTTCGAGACAGCCGAGGACCTGTTTGAGCGCAGTAGAAATTGCTTGGTAAAAGGCGAATGTCGTTGGAATTATTCATAATTCCTGAGCCTTTTACCTAGCAATTTCACGGAGCGAGTTCCGCAGGCTGGCGAGAGGACATATTTATATGGTTCTTCTGCTATACTATAATAAACACATGTCTCACAGAACCCCTCGTTCACATACCATATATACTATTGCCATCATCGGGTTCATCTATATCTTACACGCCGCTATTCCCATATATTCCAACTCCAGTTTTCTCGGCCTCTTTGCAAATGAGAGAACTATAGGTTTTATCTACATGGCTGGAGCGGCTTTTTCTATATTATGTTTCCTGTTGGCCCCAGTAGTGATCCGCAGACTTGGTAATTACACCATGGCCATAATATTGGTTTGTCTCCAGATGGCTGTATTTTATGGACTCATCGCTTCAACTTCTCCACAATCTCTAACTATATTCTTCATCCTCCAATTCGGCATTGTATCCATCATTGGTCTTACTCTAGATATATTCTTGGAAAGTTACACGAATAATTCTCATGTCGGCGCTGTCCGTGGACTCTATACAGCCACACTCAATGCCTCTTGGGTCATAGCTCCACTCATCGGTTCACTCATCATCAATGGAACAAATGATTACAGGGGTACATACATAGCTTCTATGGCATTACTCTTGCCACTCCTATATCTCATACACCGCAACTTCCCTAGATTCAAAGATCCAAATTACACCCATCTGTCTCCGTGGCAATTAGCCAAACATGTATCTTCCAACAAAAATTGGGTTAAATTATTCTTCGCCAACATGATACTCCAGACATTCTATTCTTGGATGGTAGTCTACAGCCCTATTTATTTGAATAAAACCATCGGCTTTGGCTGGGAGGAAATCGGTATTATATTAGTCATCATGCTTATTCCATTCCCACTTATTCAATACCCTCTAGGCAGACTGGCGGACAAAAAATATGGTGAGAAAGAAATGTTGGCTATCGGTTTTGCTATAATGGCCATTGCGACGATGGCTTTATCACTTACGACAGTGAGGAGTATATTATTCTGGGCAATCCTATTATTCATCACCAGAATAGGCGCCGCTACTGCAGAGATTATGATGGAAACTTACTTCTTCAAGACTGTCTCACCTAGTGACTCCGCTACGCTCGGCATCTTCCGCATTACCCGCCCCATCTCTTATTTCCTAGCGCCACTTATCATGATTATCGGACTGTTATTCTTGGACGAACGCTATATGTTCGTAGTTATTGGAATGATGTGCCTTATCGGATTGTATCCCGCGCTTACGATTAAGGATACGAAATAATCAACAACCCTTAACTCCCTCAATACACAAAAACATCGGAATCTCTTTCCTAATCCTATCTTCCTCTACTGCCCTCGGCCCTTCCTGACTCTTCTTATGAGAAATCCATTCTTCCATACGCGTGACCGAAAAACCCGCCTTATTAATTGCTTTGAAATATGACTGTAGAGGTCTATGGAATGAAACCGTGAATTTCTTTTTGTGTTGATCTGCCTCACCTGGGGTCATGTCTATATCCAAGCGTTTTTCTGACATATATGAATCAATTCTGCGATATTGACGAGAAAAATCCCCCGCCCTGCGGGCACCCCCTTTTTCAAAGGGGGATTCCGTGGATGAATTCATATCCCATTGCCAGCTAGAGCTCTGTGGAATTCGGAATGCTGGATGATTCAAGACCACAACCAAACGACCGCCTGGTTTCAAAACACGAGCACATTCAGACAGCGTTCCTGTGATATTTTCGATATTCTGTAGAGCCAAAACGATTACTGCTATATCAAAAGCCGTACTGCTATCTTTATTAATAAAATTCAAACTATCCGCAGGAGCTACATGAAAATCAGTCTCTTTAGGAGAATTTTTCTTTGCCAGGTCAATTAATTCTGGAGAAATATCACAACCAACAACCTTCGCCCCTTTCTCTGCAAAAGCTCGAGAGAAATAACCCTGACCGCACGCCACATCCAAAATAGTCATGCCAGGCTTCGGATCCACGATACGCAACAGGTTCGGTAATATGACTTTTGCTTGGAAAGAGTCTTTCGAATCTTCCAGCATCTCGTCATACCAATTTGCAACGGCTCCCCAGGAAGTTTTTTTAATCGCCATACTTATAAGGTAACATAAGTTGCGAGGATTACAAACGCCTATTATAATGGCTTGGTAACTCACCAAGCCATGATAGCTAATTCATAATTAACAAAACAAACATGTCAAAGATAAAATCAGTATGGGCAAGAGAGATTCTAGATTCACGAGGCAATCCAACCGTAGAAGTAGACTTGAGACTTTCAGACGGTTCATTCGGCAGAGCCGCTGTACCTAGCGGAGCTTCTACAGGTAGTCATGAAGCCCTTGAACTCCGCGATGGCGACAAAGATCGCTATTCCGGCAAGGGAGTATTGAAGGCCGTCAACAATATCAATACCACGATTTCAAAAGCCATAAAAGGCAAAGAATTTGACCAACGCAAGCTCGATGACAAACTTTTGGAACTAGATGGTACAGCCAACAAGAGGAATCTCGGTGCCAATGCCATATTGGGTGTATCACTAGCATTCGCACATGCCTCAGCCGCTAGTATGGGCAAGCCTCTGTATGTTTACTTCAATAAAATCTCAAAAACTGGTAACCCCATCTGTCTGCCTGTACCAATGATGAATATTATCAATGGCGGAGCACACGCTGAGAATTCTGCTGATATCCAGGAGTTCATGGTTGTCCCAATAGGTTTTACTTCATTCAGAGAAGCCCTACGCGCTGGCGATGAAATCTTCCACACTCTCAAGAAGATCTTACATGACAAGAAGTTGCCAACCACAGTCGGCGATGAAGGCGGTTTTGCTCCATCTCTATCTTCAAATGAAGCCGCTATTGAAATCATCATAGAAGCCATAAAAGCTGCTGGATATGAACCAGGCAAAGATATTACCATAGCTCTAGATGTTGCCGCCACAGAATTCTACAAAGATGGTAAATACAACTTAGCTCGCGACAAGAAAGTCCTGACTTCTGAACAGATAATCTCTTGGTACGAGGAGTTGGTCAACAAATACCCTATAATTTCAATAGAAGATCCTTTAGCTGAAGATGACTGGACCGCGTACACCCTAATGACCGAAAAAATGGGCAGAAAGATACAATTGGTCGGTGATGATCTATTCGTAACAAATATTGATAGATTGTCACAGGGCATAGAAAAACACGCCGCCAATTCCATCTTAATAAAGTTAAATCAGATCGGTACTGTCTCAGAAACCATAGATACCATAAATCTCGCCAAGAAGGCTGGCTATAATTCAATAATTTCACATCGTTCTGGAGAAACCGAAGACACCACCATTGCTGATTTTGCCGTAGGAACAGGTGTCGGGCAGATAAAGACAGGCTCATTGTCTAGAACAGATCGTGTAGCAAAATACAATCAACTCTTGAGGATTGAGGAGCAGTTGGGCGACAAGGCTATGTATCTCGGAAGTAAAGCTTTCAAGAACATTAAATAGCATACCGAGATCGGATCTTGGTATACCACAAATCATATTTTTGTGTGCTAATTTACTTATCCACAGAATTTTACTCACTGTACACAGATTCTCAACAGTTTTCTCAACCAATTTTCATTGCTTCCTACAATAGACCATCTATACTTACCATAGGTCTACATTGCTTGCGGAGAAGAACCTTAAATAAATATAATAGGGTCCAAAATACACCGGTCCTAGCTACCGGCCAAGGACACCACTTTTAACTTTCGGCATCTCTCTCCAATACAATATTGACCATTATGGCATAAAAACCCGCTCTGGCGGGTTTTTATGCGGATGAAAAATCTATTTCGCTTTACCTTGATTCTTCACTGAATTAATTGCCACTTTCAATTTATCTTCATCAGCCAAGAAGTATTTTTTGATAACTTTTAGATTATTATCCAATTCGTAGATCAACGGAATACCTGTCGGCATTTCAACATTCACAATATCTTCATCAGACACATTCTCTATGTGCTTTATCAAAGCTCGTAGACTATTACCCGATGCCGCGATGATAATCTGCTTGCCACTTTTGATCTCTGGAACAATATCCGATACCCAATATGGGACCACTCTCTCTACAACTTTCTTTAGATTCTCCGATAATGGAATTTCTGATTCCTTCAAATCTTTGTACATAGGATCATTGCCTGGATACATCTCACTATCTTTCGACAAAGGCGGTATCTCTACATCATAACCACGCCTCCAGAGCTTCACCTGTTCTTCTCCGTATTTGGCTGCCATCTCCGACTTATTCAATCCCTGCAAAGAACCGTAATGACGCTCATTGAGCTTCCATGTCTTGCGAATTTCTATACCTATTTCATTCAATTCTCCCAAGATAATCTCCAGGGTGCGATTGGCTCTTTTCAGAAATGAGGTGAATGCTAGATCAAAAACAAAACCAGCCTCTTTCAAGGACTTACCTCCATTATGAGCTTCCTCAATTCCCTTTTCACTCAGATCTACATCCACCCATCCTGCAAACCTATTCTCTTTGTTCCACTGACTCTCGCCATGCCTTACCAAAACCAATTTATACATGAATTTATATTTAATAATTAATTTTAACTCTTCTTCACAACCAGAGCTCCGACATATCCAACAAGCAAAATTGACGCTATGGTGATGAATATTCCCAATGACCAACCAGCAAGCACATCGGAAGCCCAGTGGACATTCAATACCAAACGAGAAAGACCTATTAGGATTATTACCACGATAAATCCCGCTATCATCAACTCTCTCTTGACCAGAGAATGGATCTTTGGGGCTAATATATATGCCAAGGCTAGAAAAAATGCTGCCGCCAAACCAGCGTGACCAGAAGGAAAACTGGGGTCGCCTATTATCGCCTGCAAAGCATTTTCTGGGCGAACTCTCATGAATAATTCTTTGAAGACCCAGATGAAGATTCCTGTTCCGCCGACAGAGACTAGCATAACAGCGGCTGAATGCCATTCCTTTCTAGCCAAAAAATAAATACCCAGTAATATTGCCAAACTTATCATCACTATAGTTCCTCCAATGGTACTTATCCACGAAGCCACCACGCTCCAGAATGGGGCTGTTTGATATAGATTGTCAAATAAAATATTTACCCAGATATCAAAATTTGCCATAGATGAATGTGTGGAGAAAATGTGGTGTAAAACATAATCTCTATTGCATTATAGCACGGTATGATATACTGGTCTCAATATCAAATCGCGTGCGTTGGTATCGCACGTGTTTAATTAAGCCCTTACAAAATAAAAATGACAAACGTAACTATATATTCAACACCTACTTGCGTATACTGCAATATGGCAAAAAGTTTCTTCAAGTCGAACAGTGTTCCTTTCACAGAACACAATGTTGCTTCTGATCTAGACAAGCGCAAAGAGATGATAGACAAAACTGGTCAGATGGGAGTGCCAGTTATAGATGCCGGTGGCGAAGTGATCGTCGGCTTTGATGAACCTAAGTTAAGAGAGATCTTGGGGATTAAATAAATAGTGCGGGTAGCGAGAATCGAACTCGCGTCTCAACCTTGGGAAGGTCGCATTCTACCACTAAACCATACCCGCTAATTCTACTTTCTACTCCATATTACCCTCACAACCCCAACCCTTGCAACAACCTCCGCCACCAACTCAATCTTGGTGTTGAACTAGCTTCGAAGACAGCCGCTAATTGATTCTGCTCACTTTCACTCAGGGTGATAGAGGCTGTCTTTTGATCTCGATCTACTATTACCGCCACTGATTCCCCCTCTTTGACGGCGTGATACTTTGTACGAAATTCAGCCTCAACTCCTTTGTCTGTAGAAAGATATTCTACATCTTTCGAAAGCTCATCCTGTTTGATCTGAAGCTTCGCCAATTCTGTTTTTGCTTGAAGGAGTTTTTCTGCGCTGATCTGCGCCTTCCCATGTATCCCCCATGCTGCTCTACCGAGAAGAATCACGAATATAAATAGTCCCACCACAGTAAATGGCGATGAGATGAATCTTCCACTAGCAGAGCGTTTGCCGTACTTCATGCCATACAGTATACTAGATTCATTATGTTATTTCATGAAAAAACACGCAAAGCCTTTAGCACAGCAATGATCGTGGTAGGTATTTTGATCATTATAAGCATGCTTTTGCTCTATTTCCCTGTGTGGAACTAGGCTTACTCCCCCACTCTCATCATCTTTACGAAGACTTCCTGAGGAATATTGACTGCCCCGTGTTCTTTCAGGCGTTTGCGGCCTTCTTTTTGTTTCTCCCTCAATTTCATCTTACGAGTGATGTCACCTCCGGAGAGAGTAGCTGCAGCGTCTTTCTTCTTGCCCGAAACGGTTCTGGAAGAAATTATCCTGCCGAAAGCTTTTGCTTGTACTTTGAAAGTAAACAGTTCTCTAGGCAATATCTCGTGCAATTTCTCAACCATTGCTTCTGCGTCTTCTGGAACACGACGTCGGGATACAACACGACTAAAAGCGGCGACCGGTTCATCCGCTACCAATATATCCATACGCACAACATCTGCAGGCCTATTTTCTGTAATGTCATATGAGATGGAAGCGTAGCCTGAAGAAATACTCTTTACTTCATCGAAGAAATTACGCATCAATTCGCGCAATGGCATGAGCAATGTCACCATCGTACGATTGTCACCGAAATTTTCTGTAGCAGTCACCTCTGCTTCATGTTCATATAATGACTTCATCAAACCACTCAGATATGCAGGCGGTGTGATTATCTTCATCGTTACGATAGGTTCGCTGACACTCTTGATATCGTGATCGTCTGGGAATAATGCTGGTGAATACACGACGATTTCCTTACCATTCTTCATTTCCACAGTATATGTAATGGAAGGCTGAGTAACGACCAATTCAAGACTGAATTCACGACTGAGTCTCTCTGTGACAATTTCCATATGTAACATCCCTAGGAAACCACATCTGTATCCCTTACCAAGCGTTCCGGAAGATTCTTCTTCAAAAGTGAAAGATGAGTCAGACAATCTCAATCTCCCGAGCGCTTGGCGTAACAGCGGCAGATCATCCTGACTTTCTGGATAGAGAGACGCCCAGACGACTGGATGTGGACTCTTGTAACCAGGGAGTGGTGGTAATGTGTCACGAGTCCCAGCGACAGTATCTCCAACAGAGGCCACCCCAGGCTCTTTGATGCCCGTAACGATATAACCGATCTCTCCAGCACTCAATGATTCTGCGGGAGTATTGCTCGGTGCAAATATGCCGACTTCTATAGCTTCAAATTCCCTCTCGGCTATTTTGAATACCAGACGATCACGCCTCTTCACCGTACCACTCATCACGCGGATGAAAACGATGACGCCAGTATGATTGGAATATTGAAAGTCGAAAATTAAAGAACGAAAAACATCGGAATTACGAAGTGCGGCATCTCCACTCGGTGCTGGAACTCTCTTTATAACTTCATCTAGAAGTTCCTTGACTCCTTCACCAGTCTTACCGGAAACCTTGAGAACATCTTCTTTGGAGCAACCCAATAGCTGACACACTTCAGTTACCACTTCATCTGTTCGGGCTAGAGGAGAATCTATCTTGCTCACAACAGGTATGATCACCAGCCCTGCCTCACGCGCCATATTGAGTGTCGTGAGTGTCTGTGCCTGCACTCCTTGTGTAGCGTCTACGAGCAGTATTGAGCCTTCCACAGCCTTCAGTGATCGGGATACCTCATAGGAGAAATCTATGTGGCCTGGGGTATCGATCAGGTTCAAGATGTAGTTATTTGTGCTGGTCCCATCAGCATCAAAACTCCATTTCATCCTCACCGGTTGCATCTTGATAGTTATACCGCGCTCGCGTTCGAGCTCCATGCTATCCAGCACTTGCTCTTGCATCTTGCGCTTTTCTATCGTACCAGTTATCTCCAGCATTCTATCAGCCAGGGTAGATTTGCCGTGGTCTATGTGTGCGATGATAGAAAAGTTTCGTATAAACTGCGGATTCATTGTTCACAGAATATAGCAGATAAAATAGATGTTGGACAGGAGATCACTGTAATTTCAGTTTGTCACATTTTGTGACTAACTCACTTTCTTCATCTTATTTACAATACTCCTTATACTCCGGATAATTCTCTCTGACCAGACTCTTCCATTCAAGAGTCTCGTTGTGACCACTCAAATCCGTCTTATTGTATACCAATAAAACGCGGACATTTTTTGTGTCTTTGTGGACTGCTACGATACATCTGTTTCCGGAACTATGACGGGAATATGGGGTACCGGAGACTTTGAATTCGGTCTTACAAATTTTTATGTCTTTGGTATTGATAATAGTTTCTGCGCTGTTCTTCAGGGATAATAAATCTATCTGTTCAAACTCCAATCTTAACGAACTGAACGTAAAATCCCAAGCTCCTTTATATTTTTTGGCGAATGATCTTATAAAGTGCCTTTCGGTAAATGGTTCAAATGTTACGGCATAGTTAATAGATGTCATCTGGATCTTCTTGGGTGAAAAGCACATAAGATACGACTTCATTATCTTGTGCAAATAAATAAGGGAACTGCTTATGAGTGAAGTCTACAACCTCAACGGTCTTCTTGTTTTTCCACTTCTTTTCTATATCTTTGATAAGCTTTTTCTCTTCTTCACCCACCATAGATATATGAGATTTTGCTCCACTTCGCGTCTGTGAGATGATCATTGCCCCATCTTTTGTCTGATCAATACCAATCTCACCCTTATCAAACATGTCATCAATAATAGCGAAATATGATTCAGCCACTGGCCCATATTGCATCTTACGATACTGCATGCCACTCATACTCTGTAAATGATAATAAAACCAACCAAAATCGGCGAAATATAGCAGCTTGGCCAATTTGGTCTTCGTTATCGTTCCACTGAGTCGTAAAAAGGTCAGTATCATCTGTCTGTACTTTTCATAATTTGGCGTAGAGGTATTCATCAGTTCATCAAGTGAGATACCGAACAGGTTGGCAAGCTTTTCCGCTTCAACAAGCGAGAGTTCACGCTTGCCTTGTTCTATGGCGATATATGAAGAGCGTGAAATCGCCATCTTTTCGGCAATTTCCTGCTGTGAAAGCTTCCGCTCCTTACGGAGAGATCTAATAAATAGTGCATATTTTGTAATCATATTATAAGGATAGCAAATAATGTCGGCTTGTCAAACATAGCGTGTTCATAATATTGACATTGAAAATGCAGGCCTTATAATAGACCCGCACTAATGGAGGCTGCACGAAAAGATGACGACATAAAAGCTATCGTAGTAGAGATTGATTCGTATGGGGGATCTGGTATAGCTGGCGAAGAAATGATGCGGGCTTTCAAAGACTCTTCGAAGCCTGTCGTAGCCTTTATTCGCGATACGGGTTTGTCGGCGGCGTATCTAGCTGGTTCTGGTGCGCAGACTATCTTTGCCTCAAAGTTTTCCAGTGTAGGTAGTATCGGTGTTACTGCTTCATATCTACAAGAGACGGAGAAGAATAAGAAGGATGGTTTGACCTATGTGGACTTGAGTTCTGGCAAATACAAGGATTCCGGCAATCCCGGTCGTCCCCTATCTGCCGATGAAAAGGCCATCATAATGCGCGATATCAAAATTAGTCATGAAGACTTCGTAAACATCGTCGCCGAGAATCGCAATCTAGCTGTTGGAGTAGTTCGCAAACTCGCCGATGGTTCCAGCGTCATGGGTGAACAGGCTCTGAAGGATGGCTTGATAGACCAGATCGGCTCCCTCCCCGATGTGGAGGATTATCTTACCGAGAAATTGGGTGAGAAGGCGAGTATTTGTTGGAGGAATTAGGGGTGTAAATATATCTTTCCTTTGGATATATCCGGTCACCGCATGCCGGCATACAAGCAAATAAGATATCGTTGAAAAATAAGGCTTTTTTGAGGATTTCCTATGTCCTGCGGGTTACAGAGAAAATAAGATTATGCCCATATAGGTACATATTTTGCATATTTCTTTGATTTACTATTTTGGTCAAAATTTTTAATTAAGCCTAGATTTTTTACATCAGCAACGAGCTTCGATATTGAAGAAGTTTTCTTTTCACTCAAACCAAACCGTAACCTCAGACTCTCATTTGTTGCAAACTGTTGTTGAATATAGAGCAATGTTACATGCTGAAATAGCGCGCGCATTTTTTCCTCAATTGTTAATTTTTCAAAAGGTCTATATGCATAGAGATAGGCTTTGAATGCGTTATCACTATTTTCAAATTTTGGTGCCGGTAACTGTAAATATTCGATGGCTTCAATCGTACGGTCGATACCACTTCCTCTTATTTCACAAATTTTTAACCTTCTCATAATATCAGCCATTCTCTCGTTTCTTGCCTTAGGTACTGATTCGATTATTTTTTCCGGTTCAACAAGACAGCTTCCCGGACTAGATATTTCAATATGATTTTTGTATATCTCAATCACAGGGCGCATTCCGTTAATTTCACAATCTTGATGAATAAGTGCATTCGCTACGATTTCACGCATAGCTTTTTCAGGGTAAGTTATCTTTTGCTCACGATATATTTTTGTGATTACTTCAGGTTCCGGTATTTGAGAGTATATCCATTTGATGAGATCTTCAAATCCCGAGGCATAGCCTTTCATGCCCTGTTGATCTTTTACTACGGTGCTCAGTTTACTATCTCCGTCATATGTTATAACTCTCGGAGATTTATATTGGAGATTTTCAAAACTTTTTATATCGCGTGCGAATAGTAAAGCTCCCAAATTAGTTATATACCACTGATCATGTTGTTTGGTAACAAAACCTTCTTGTTCGAAACGATTCAAAATATCCTGGGTCTCCGATGGAATCGGTAGATTGCTCATCTGATAATAAGCGTCGAAATCCAATAGGTTCAATACATCGTTTAACGCTAGATCTGTTTTTGCTGGCTTCTTCCAGAAAAAACCACCTTGAAAACTTGACCATATTTTTCGTTCCAAATCTGGATAATTTTTGAGTGAGGATGTATTTTTACCAATACGAATATAAGGAATGTTTTTGTAGTTGGTCGGTGAACCTAACGCCCTGAATACCTCTATAAGTAAAAAGTCTTTATTCTCTTTTTTGAAAGGTATAAATTTTAAGTCGCCTGCGACAAGCATCTGTCTCAAGTACATTTCCATATCTTGCTGGCCTGATGATTTTAGATTGAAAGGATCAAAATTGACCCCATTTTCTTTCAATGTATGGTCTTCAATGCCAAAAATAATGTAACCGCTATCGGCTTTTTCTAGGATACAGGCATTTGCTATAGCAGAAATTGACTGCCCGATTTCATCTGGGTTTATATTGTTTTCCTTAAGTTCAATCAGAGATGTTTCGTTGTTATTTGTCTGATTTCTCAAGATTCCAAGTATTGAATTGAATAATTTGATTTCTTTTTCAAACATATCCATATAGTATACTATCTTTTTGCGTACCACCAGGTGTTTTTATGTCCAACATAATGGGTGGTACAAATTGTACCCCTCCTTGTTTACATATACTCCATCAGCAGGAAACCATCTGATGTTTTGGTCAAATATCGCGCATTTATCAGTAGGATTTTTCCCATAACTATACCCTTCAACGGCTCAACGCGATGAGCCGTTAAAGACTCTATATTTTCTCATAAAACACATGCGCCCCAGTCTTACCCACCTGCTTTATCTTGCCTTCCTTTTCCAGTTCATCTAGATGACGGGTAGCTGTAGCCTCCGATACGCCCAACATCTGCCTTAAATGTTCATTGGTGAGTGGCTGATTACCGCTTTCCATCAGATCAAGAATCGCTTGCTTGTTCTGCTCTTTTTCCTCGGTCTGTTTGCTAACGGGAATATTTGCATTCGAGAGCTTATTTTCTTTTCCAAGTAGATGGTATGCGCCAAGTCCGATGAGGGTAATAGCCGCTATAGCAACGGATACTATCGGATTGAGAATAGCGGAAAACAAGACCAGAAGAGCGGCGATGATGGATATTGTTCCGAGGGTTTTGGGGGACATGTGTGTATTTTAACATATGTTTATAGTCGGCGTGTCAGAATTATCTCACCGAGACATTAGGCGAGAAGGCGAGTATTTGTTGGTCGTGTGGTGGGGCGAAATTTTTTGGCGAAATTTGGGATGGACACCCTAAACCTTTACTATTTTGTTTGCCACTTGAAAAGACCAAGTCGAGAAATACTTCACAAACTTTTTCAATAAATACGGCAGCGTAGTTTCAATAACCCAGAATGATACTATGACATATAAAACTAGTAGGAAATTATTATTAAAAAAAATTCCAATCTCATCAGTTCCAACACCAAGATACTTTATCAGAAACCAAAAACTCAAATGAAGCGTAGAATAAAACACTATCGGCCACTGTGGTACTTTATTACCGAAAAAATCGATTTGCTTAGATTCCTTTTCTGATTCCTTCTCAGTTTTCTTTTTAACTATACGCTCCGCCATTATAGAACTAATAATTTGTCCGTTCAAATTTTCTTCCTGAAATAAAAATTCGTAAGTGTATTTATCTCCGGATATAAAAAATAGTAGGTAGTGAGATACATTTGATAGAAATTTTAATGGCCACGGAAACCAGATTTTCCAAAATCTGAGTTTTGTCCTTAAGTATAAGCCTTTAATTGGTTTTGTTGTTTTTATATGTTTTCCATAGACCTCCAACAACACCCCATTCCCTGTAATTTCTTTATTTCCTTTATAAAGCTTTTCTGTGTTGGTGTCATAGAAAAATTCATCACGAAACTCTAAATCAAGAGGTTCGTTAAAATTTTGTTCATCACGCATTCGTATTCCTCCATCTAATTCCTCTCCGTATGTTGCTCTAATATAAAATGCCTTTCTTGTAGAACTTGTATCGTTGTATGTTTTGTTGGGAATGTAAAATCCAATTCCCGATACATTTTTTGTATCTCCAGAATTTAGTTTTTTCTTACAACCAAAACCAATTTTGACATCAATATAATGAGTTACGGAATAAAAGCCATATTTATCAAAATCAAATTTACTCCTAAGTCGTTTATTCTGTTCGCACTCAACTTGTTCTGTCATTATTTTCCAGATTTAGTCCTATTATCTTGCTTACACAACATTTGGCAATTATCTGTCGTAGTTTTTCCGCCTTCATGCCAAGGGGTAATATGATCCGCCTCCATTTCATCAATCTCCCATTTCTTTTTCTTGTTATCGCCTTTGCAATGCGGACAAATTCCCTTTTGTCTCTCATACGCTTCACGCTTCATCTTGTCGTTAAAGGCGCGAATATTTAAGAATTTCTCATTTCTTGTTAAGACATACTCATAAATACCAGACTTTTTGGTCACATCCTCGTCCTGCATTAGTTCGATTATTTCCTTTTCCAATTTCTTTGAATCAAGTTTTTCACCTTTGAATTGGTTATACAACACACCCCAGTCCACATTTGTCATTTCCTTACGATAATTAGTAAAGATTCTCCTCACCCACGCAATCACATCCTGAAAAGATTCCCACAAATTATCAGCATTTTTATCATGTTGATGTTTTGCCATGTAGCCAGCCACATCACCATTATTGATCCATGAGAGAGCGGTTTCCAAATATTCTTGTCGGATAGGTGAACCACTTACCAACTGTCCACCGTCATTAGCTAGGAGATATGCAGCACAGTTTGATTTACTAAATTTGAGTTTTGCGTCTGAAAGCCATGGGCCTGTATAGACGGCATTCAGTAACTCCTGTGGCGTGAGTTTTTCGCCCGCTGTATTTATCACTTCAAACCAACTGATTCGCTCCTTATCTGTACCATCACAAAAATAGATCATCAACTCATATTCCAAAATCTCATTTTGTTCTTCTTTTGTAAGATTGTGGAAGAAACGATCCTGAATTGAGAAGTCACCATTCACATACTGACAAATACTAAGCGTACGCTGTTGACCGTCTAATAGCTCATAACTTCCAGCTTCGTTTTCTATCCAGTACATGACATTGAGCGGAAACTTATGACTCACGGTCATTAGTACAGCATCGCGCTGTTCCGGCTTGTATACAAACTCACGCTGATACTTTGGGCGAATATCAAGCTTGCCCTTATAAGCAACTACTCCTTCTTCAGCACTGTCTTTATAGCCAATAAACACTTCTCGAACTGTAATTTTATGTAGATTTATTTTCATGTTGGTTAATTTATGTTTTTTGGTTTTTCTTTGCTTCCGCAAGGACTCTCAATGATTCTGATCGCTGATGTCGATTTTCACGATCTACATACCAGTCATCAATCAGTTGTTCGACTAGGCCAATTAAGAGTTGAGCTTCTTCTGGTTCAACATCGACGATTATATTAATATCTTTCTCCATATGCGCACCTATATTTCCGACGCTACGAACCACATCAATGCTTGACCAAGTGTCTGGATCTATTTTTTCCTCAAGTGCATCTACCTCATCCTTAAGACGATTCTTTGAAATCTTCCAGAAATCTCGAATCATTCCCTGCAAACAACGCCGTGCAAGTGTAGCTGATGCTTTTGGGCTCAAATCTCGGATACGACAAGCCTCATAATAATCTTCCGTAATTTGTTTCGGTACATAGTCTGGAAGTACTTTTGCCTCTGATTCTGGCAGTAATTGCCATTCTTGATGCACAGCAAATGGAGTCCATTTCCAATTTGTAGCCGCATTTTGTTTTGAGTCTGTAAGTTTTACTCGTAATGTCAGTTTCCTACATTCTTCATTCGGGCAAGTGATTGCATATATATTAAAACCAATCGGTCCATGCGTAGATTCGTTTATTATTATTTGTTCCCAATGAATAAACTTGTCCGGATCGGTTATCGTCGAATGATGGGAACAATATTTGCATGTAAAGTTTTTGTTTGCCATAAATTTATTTTCAATAAATTAATTTAAAAACGGCCATATCTTGTTCTCAAAAAGAAATTGAATGAGGGCGAGACAAATTCCAAGACTAGCTACAATAATGCCACCCAAAGTCAAACGATTCAATGCTGTTGCTAGTTTTGTCGATGATTCATCTGCTTTTTCTATATTTTTATTCAATTGTATAAATGATCCATTCAACTTATCTGCACTATTGTGCAATTCATCGACCTTATCTTTAAGATATCCCAGATGTGAAGATATGCCCGATCGGAGGTTTGCGAGTGACAAGACAAGTTTCCCCGTCGCCTTAATTAGACTGACAAGATTTTTATCATCTAAATGTGTATGTACTATTTCATCCCAACCATCTAGTTCTGGAAAGACATTGTTTGTCATAAAATTATTTCTTTACTTTCTTATTTCTTATAAACAATCGCTTGAATGTTTCCTTGCCATTCAAAAACGAGCCTCTGCCATATATACCTTTTGGATCTTGATCTACACCACGGTTCGAACCTATAATCTCAAACTCTTTAGGATTGTATCTGTCAAGAAAAGTAATCGGTACCCCCATTACCCCAACATAATCCATTGGAATATCAAGAAACCTTGAAATTTCAATCGCATCATAATTGTCATATTTGGGATATTCCTCCGGTGTGTATTTTTTATACAAGGTTAATTCCTCGTGTCGTTTTGTAGTATCTAGGTTTGTAAACCATACTATACTGCCCATGCTAAAAAATTTGGTGCCATTTTCAACTTTAATCCTCGATTCTGTTGGTATGTCATAATCCATAGGAACTTGAAACCATTTTGTACCACCGTTGTCGTAACCGAGCCATAATTTATTTTCTTTAATATAATTGAATATTTCTTTATAAATGATAGCGTTTTGATTTCCAAGAACTAAAAAATCTTTACTCTGTTCCATAAGCAAAGCAACATATTCACGAAACAACGAAAATGGTGGATTGGTTACAACGATGTCTGCCTCTTTGAGAAGCTCTATACATTCTTCACTACGGAAATCACCGGTACCTTTGAGCGCCGTAGCGGTATTAGCATCATGCTTTAGAAGCCATTCTACATCTGCGAGACTAATAGAACCATCATCATTCATATCAGAAACCTTATTGATTTCAATTTTGAATGGCTCCTTGCCTTTTGGCTTCAAGCCTTTCATTTCAAACAAGGGTAATTGTCCACCAACAATCGGTGATTTGACGAAACTGGTAGTGATGAGTTTCTTCAATCCAAAAGCATTAAAGTTTGCCGCAAAAAACTTGAAGAAATTGCTCTCAAATGGATCATCACAATTACAATAAACGACCTTGCCACGAAATTGACTCTTGTAGTGTTTGAGCTCTTTTTCAATATCAACAAGCTGAGTATAAAACTCATCCTTTTTTGCCTTACTCGCTTTGTGAAGATTTGTATTTAATGATTTGGTAGTCATAAATTATTCCTCGTTCTCAATTCTTCGTCTGTGCTTATCAATTGTTTCGCCATCTAATCCCTATATGAAACTAACATAACACTTTTTGACAGAAAATAAAAGACATCGTGAGCTATTTTTTACCACCCCAAAAATCACGCACCCGCGCGAAAAAGTGCGAGAAAGTATTACCCCACCCCCTCGCCGCCCGCCTCATTAACTATCAAATATGCTCCACCTCTGCCGGAGGAACCACAACCTTCCAGATCTTGTGATGTAGAGTAGACCAGACGTCCTTGATCTCGTTGTTTCGTAGGATGATGAGCATGATGACCCAGACACCGAGGCCGAGTAGACCGGAACAGAGGCCTTGGAGGAATACTCCCCAGACTTTCGTTAGGGGGAATACGACGGCGAAGATGCGGAGTGATAGGAAGGCTGCGTAGCCCATGACGACTGAGGCCGCAAATGTTTGGAATAGTGTGTTCAGGACGGGTTTGGTGAAGCCTTTGTATGTGCGTTCGTAGATCCACCAATGTAGGACCATGTTTATGATAATTCCAAGAGAATAAGCTAGAGCTAGAACCAAGACACTCGTTCCCTTCTGCCCACTAACTTTCAACAAGTCCTCCAGGAAGAACCTAAATACAGGGAAAGCAAAGAAGGCTTTGTCCAAGAGATACCCAGCAGCCACAATAAATACAGCTGATATGGAATTGATGAGGAGTGGTCGAGCCGTCTTGCCTTCAGCATAGAATGAACGGATGAAGAGTAGCACCAAACTCTGCCCTATCGTAGAGACAACCAAGATAGCCAGAGCCGCCGCCGTGATGCGAGTATCATTCCAATCAAACTCACCTGCTCCGAGAACCGTACGCACGATCTGGGCACGCAGAACGATGAATAAAATAGTCAGTGGCATAGACCAGAAGATAATGTGCTTCGCTGAAGTGATCATCTTGTCTTTGAATTCGGCGATATTCCCTTTGAATAACATACGCGACAATGTCGGAAAAACCGCCGCTGTATAACTAGCACCGATCAAGGTTAGTGGTACTGATTGAATATTGAAGGAGAAAGTAAAGACGGAGATGGAACCTACCGCCATGAGAGAAGCCAATGACACCAAGACGAAAGACGCCAACTGACTCGCTGACAAAGTGATCGTGCGTGGCAAGATCGTCAATAGAACCCTCTTCATATCTACCCAAGAAACCTTGATCGTGAATCGTGGCAACAACTTCCTACTAATGAGAAATGGTAATTGAATACCCATATGGAGAAATGCTCCGATAGCGACTCCCAAAGCCAAACCCGGAATACCAAAGAGAGGATAACCGAAAATAACGCCTATTATTATGCCTGCATTGTATACAACCGGACTCGCTGCATATACCAAGAACCTATGATGCATCTGCGTCAGACTGGAGAATAGATTTGATAGACCCAGGAAGAACGGCGACAAGAGCATGATACGCACAGAAGTGATGAGATCCGGCAGAGATGGATCATGGGCAAATCCCGGTATAACTTTTGGTATGATCCATGGTGCCAAAACAAAGATCAGTAGACTTGCAACCGACATTGCTCCGAAAAATACTGTGAATATGGAATTGGAAAAAGCTTTGCCCTCTCCTTCTGAAGTTTCAAACTTTTCAATGAAGTAAGGCAAGAGTATAGAAGCCGAGACTAGAGAACCTACTGTAGCAAAGATCAAATCCGGTATACGGAAAGCTGCATAATAGACATCCAGAGCATGGCCGGCACCGAAGGTGAAGGCTAACATTTTGTCGCGAACTAGAGCCAAGACCAACGATAACAAGGCAAAGATGGCCAACATATACGCGGCCTCGTGTAGACCGCGTATCTCTCTTCCGATAAATGAAAACCATCTCTTTACCATTGTCTTTTATATGATCTTTTTATTACTTTCTTTCTTTGATTGGTAAGGATGAACGTTTTTCAGGATTTGGAGTCACTGGAGGTAGGGCATCCGTGAAGATTGGCTTACCAGCTTGTAAGTTACGCAAGACCAGTCCCACTTCTGCATTATCTGGATTTGTCTTGGCTAGATCCTGGAACTGTTTGATAGCTCCAGAGATATTACCCGTTCTAGCATATGATAGACCTAGGAAGTATTGTGCATTGGCATAATCCGATTGCAATTTGACGGCACTTTCTAAGGCAGTGGCAGCTGCGCTATAATTTTTATTATTATACTGGAGAAGTCCCAACTGGAAATAGAGAAGCGGACTGGAAGGATTCAGATCAACAGCCAGCTTTGAGGCCGTGATGGCATTGGCGAGATCACCTTTGGCGGCATATATCTGTGACAATATGAATATGGCATCTAGATAATCACCCTTTACTTGCAAAGCCACCCCTGTAGTCTTCAACGCTTCATCCAAATTGTTTTTTGAAGCCTGTAGTTTCGCCAAAGAAAGATACAGGGATGGATTACCACGATTTAAAGTAATAGCTTGGGTATAAGAATCTACGGCTGTTTCATAACCTTTATCCAGACCGACGCTTGAGGCCAACTCTGCAACACGGGCCTTAGAAACATGGTTGTAATAATTTGTAGGATCATAGGCAATGGCATTCCCGGCGTCTATAACAGCGGCATTAATTATATTCGTGACATTGGTACCAGCTTTTGTTTTGTCCTCTTCAGACATGGTCGATGAAATACCGGAGATTATCACCCTGGCTTGTGCAGATGCGGCCTCGGCTCTGCCTTGCCAGAACACATCAGATGTATCGAATAGAAGTGCTTTTGCAAAATACTTATCAGCGGCTTCCGCATTGCTAACAACAGTCAACTGTTTGACTCCTGAAGAGAAATAGCACAGAGCAATGGTCTTTTTCACCAATACCAAGCCCCAGACTACCGCGATGACAATGAGCGCTATGAGGAAAGAGCTGGTAAGCTTGTAGACTTTTGTACCGGGTCGTGGAGAATAAGCGAATGGAGATAATAGCCTGACGGACTCTGCTGAACCGAAGAAGATACCGGTCATTATTAATGTTAAGACGAGCAGTGCGTGTGATGGAACGGATACAATAGCCATCGCCCAGAGAAACACGGATACGAAGAACGATGATACAGCAACGAAACCAGAAGGAGCATCTCCAGACAGTTGGCGGATGACACGGATGCCACTCATAATAAAGAAGACGAAGAATAAAATCCACAAGATCAGACCAACAAAACCTTGATTTGCTACGAGAGTCGGTATCAGACCAAAACCATTACCAAACTCTACACCCCAGGCATCGGTCTGATTTATACTGGCTGGTTTGTAGGCCAGGAAGGCTTGAGTAAAATGATTCGGGCCAACACCCAGGACTGGGTAATTCTTCATCACACCAGATGTGACATCTAAAGTCATTTGCCATGGGAGAGACAACTCTGAATGTCCCATATTGATACGATTAATGACCGGATCAATCAGAGATCCACCACGCCAGACAAATACAGCACCAATAATAAAGACAACGAGGGGAATCCAGGAAATACGCTTGAAAAAACCTGAAGCAAGAATCGTGGAGCCATCTCGTGTTCTAGGGATCACGAAACGATATATTGTAATCGCGAGAAATGTAAGTGTCATAATCTCCCAGACTCTGGAATCGCCGACAATATAGACACCTACGAATGAGATGATTGCGAGGATCCAATAGGCTATTTTCATGCGTCGTGACAAAGGCAATGAAATAATAGCCAAAATCGAAATCAAAGCGACAACGACAGAATATGCTCCAAATCCATACCACCCTCCAAGAACTGTAGACGTAGGTGTTGTGAGTATGGTGAGAGAGACAAAACTTGGACCAAACACAACACGCAATAAATGGAATACATACAAGATGAGATACGAAACGACTATGCCGGTATATAATACAACCGCTCTGTCAGATTGGCGTTTTACGAGAGTAAAAGCTACGAAAGCCGCGAGAAATACTATGGAGATGAAGCTGGCCGTCCCTATTTCAAAGCCTTGACCGAATAGAGATTTTAGCACATGAATACTGGTCAAGGATGAAGCAACCAAAGAGACGAATAGTAAGATGCTGGTCCAAAATATTTTCCTTGGAGGAAGAGCGACATTTCGTTCCCTGATGGCGACTATTCCAAAAAGAATAGCTGACACTAATGTTCCTATAGATATGACAATAGTCTTGACCAGATCCAAGGCTACATATGGTGAGGGCCAGAAAGCGAGCGGAGCGAGGACTAGGGTTGCGAGAAATATATAATACGCAGCAGATTCAATTTTACTAGATCCTTTGGAAGGGGTTTGATTTGGGTTCATGAGAGATGATTAATCTATTAAATAATTATTGTTTGAGTTATTATAGCGCCAAGTGAGGATTTATGAAAGTTTACTTTCATGAAATCCGAACGCAGGCGATATATGAGCGAAGCGAATATACTATTTATCCACAAAAGAAAACACCCCCGGTTTGCGGGGGTGTTTCCATTTTGCCGTACGATAAGCCGAATTCTGTGCGAAGCAACTCGAGCGAATTCTCGCAAAGCGAGAATGAGTCGAGAGTCCGCTGACAACCATTTGTCTAGCCCCTCAATTACTTTCGGGGTCAAGCGGTTCAGACTGATGACTGAGTGAACAATCATCAGAATACGACCTTGCACTGGGGTAAGGATTTTGCCGTTGCACTTTGGCCTTTAAAAGCCAAACTCGCCCCTCGACTCCGTCATTCGCTTGCGCGAAAGACTTCGCTCGGGGCGTCTCTCGCTTTCACTTGAGACGTCTCTGTTCGCACCTCTGGTTATTAACCTGGTGGGCGTTACCCACTACCTATTTTCCCTCGACTCCGTCATTCGCTTGCGCGAAAGACTTCGCTCGGGACAGTGTTCGGACTTTCCTCTCAATTAAGCCTGCAAAAGCAAGCCCAATCAAGCGGTTGTCTGGTACAGCTACCAATAACTATACCCTTTTTGGAGGATTTTGGCAAGGTACCAAGATCGGATCTTGGTATGCCGAGATCCGATCTTGGCTAAAATTACTTCCCCTTCACCTTCGCCACCAACCAAGAGCTAGATTGGACCTTGCCGCCTTGGCCGACATTGTAGAGCATTTCTTAATTGTACTTTTGACTTTTTTCATTTACACAATCTCGCAAACCCCTGACACGCAAGCCAACTCCTTCTTTAGATCTGTCTCGTTTTGTTTCTCATAAGTGATAATCTTGGAATAGTCCACATGTTCTAGACGCTTGGATAGTTCCTTGTAGGTCTTCTCATCAATGGACTCGTATGGTGCCAATTTGTAGACAGCATCCTCGCGTGGCAAGAATGATAGACCGCCGACAATATCCCAATGTTCATAAACCCAGTTGGCCACACCGATCCATTCATCATTACTGATAGAAATAGTAACTGAAGGATTGTGTTCTGTGTAATTCTCCTTGACCATCTTCCAATATTCCAATTGTTCTATAGCACTGAGGTCATCACGGAAGATAGAACCCGATGGTGCTTTGACTGGAAATTCCAAAACATAAGTATTGGCGCTTTCCGGAGACTGTCCGACTTCTGGATTATATGGAACGCCTTGGTCTCTAAGCATCTTGAATAGAGAATCTGTAGAAGATATGCGGATGCGGCGAATGTAATATTTGGAATGGCGAGGATGCATACCTGACGAACAATCAACTGTCTGTGACAAAGTTCCGGAAGGTTTGACGCAAGTGATAGCGGTTGATTCTCCCACACCGAAACGCTTGGCATATTCTTGATTGATACGGATAGCTTCAGCTTTGAGTTTGCGCATAACTTCTGGTTTCCTAACCGCTGGACAATCCCATTGTCCAGTTATAGACACCCCTAGCAAGCGCTCCTTTTCGCAGTTCTCTTTCCATTCTTTGGATAAGTAACCGAAGTTTGTAAGTGAAGATTGGTATGTCCCCAGAATAGTAGCTATGCGCATTTTCTTCATAAGAGTAGCCTCTGTATCTTCGGCACGCGCGACTATCTCAGATAGATTACAGAATTGTTTTGACTGCAAGATGATCTCGCCACAAGGATTAGTGCCGATAGGACCGATAATGTGTTGATTGTTGGCATCAAAATATCCTTTGTAACTCTTCAAGACCTTGATACGACGCTCTGGTAGAGTCTTCGCGAGTGAACCTCTATTGAATATGCCTCTTTCTCCAGAACGACTCTCTACTAGAGCCATCCATTCCTTTAGGAATTCTTCGTTGGTTGGCTTGGTCAGATAAACAGCGGAATTGTTCGCCAACATACGGTGTGGGTGAGTCATATAGAAGGCACCCTTCTTGGCATCGCGGATCTGTTCATCACCGAGATCGGACAGAGATATCATGGCACTGCGGCGGACTCCTCCAGCGACGACACAATCACCGATCATACAGATGATGTCATGCAAATCTATCGGGCGAAGGCGTTTGCCTTGTCGAGCGATCATGATCTGACGAGTGAATGACAATAGACGGATCAAAGGTGCTGGTCCTGAAGATTTGCCACCCATAACTTTGAGCCTTGCACCTTCTGGACGAAGTTGTGAGAAGTCGAACTCTATATCCTTGCCTGAAGACCAGACTTTCATACCGAGAACTAGAGAATCAGACCAACCCTCTTTGCTATCTGGGATAACATGCGTAGGTAATTTCTCCCCTGTCTGCATCATGATCTGCGGGAACTTCTCAACGTTGGCACTCTCTACAGCCCAGCCGCATCCAGTTCCATTCATGGAGATGTGTATAATCTCTCCCAAATCCTGGAATGATTCTGGTGCAATGAAAGAACAGTTGTAAGCGCAGATATTGTCGCGACGAGCCGGTGTACCAGCGAATTGCAAGAGTCGCATAGACGGCATGGCCTGATGACTCAAGATGGCTTCGCGGATTTCTTTGTATTCTGATTCTTTGAGTTTGTTACCGATGTTCTCGCGCATGAATCCGAGATAACGATCAACCGTCTCTATCCAAGTCTCGCGTCTGCTCTCTGCATCTATCCATCGTGCATATGAACGGTAGTACACGAATTCTCCCAGAGCATTCCTGAAATACTTTTTTGAATCAGTAGCCAACTTTCTGACATGAGCTGGAACTTCAAAACCTTTGGCGCGGAGTTTGGCGCGATCTTCGCGATACAAGACATAGTGTTTGGCGGCTTTGACATAATCAGAACGCATCAATTCTTGTTCCACTATATCCTGACAACCTTCAACTGTCGGAATGAAGTTGGAGAATTTCTTCTTGATGCGTACAAGTTCAACAAAAACTTGTCCGGCAACCATGCCAGCTTCTTCTATAGTTCCTTCGCCGACGGAATTCATACCCTTCCATATAGCATTAGTGATTTTTTGTAGGTCAAAAGGGACGATTCGACCGTCTCTTTTCATAATCGTGGGGATGGAAGGTGCCTTACCCGCTGTTCCAGTAGCGGTTTTTTTCTTTTTTGGCATATGACTTGCGCGGGCGGACCGCGAAACTTATGTCTAACTAATTTTAATAATACGGACTTCTTGGTGCTTATTTATCTGTATTGTACATCTCTGGTGCGTGTAAAAAAAGTGTGGATAATGAGTTACATCACAATTTTTTATAAATCCCTAGATTGAGCCGAGAGAAAATATCAAAATTCCAACTGTGTCCCTACCTGAATACCAAATTTTTTGGCGGCACCGGCGTTCAATTCCATCACATATAAAACTGGCTCAGAGGAATGAAATGTGTCTGGATATGTATCAGGAGAAATATCAGCATCGATAGATTTTACTTTCTTATCTTCGCCGATCCACACAATATCAATAGAGAAAAGCATGTCTTTCATCCAAAAGCCATAATCAGCCACTTCGGAAAACTCAAAAAACATACCACCATCATCGGGAAGGGTTGATTCTCCACTCAAACCTTTCTCTTGAGAGGCTTCACTGGAAGAGACCTTGGTGTGCACAATTCCGCGAGGAGCCTTTATGTCCAAATTTGTGCCGTCTTGGAAAGATATGCCTGTGATTGTATCTGTGGTGCTACCAGTCTTACTTGATAACTCAGTTGAACTGGCGACGAAATCTGAAAGTGAAGGTATGGCATCCGACTCTATCTCTTTGCGAGCTATATATACGAGTATAATAATACCAACAACAACTACGATTAGCCAAAAAAGTGATTTCGTAGTCTTCATATCGAGGTGTATTACCTGCGCGACAAAGTCTTCTTTAGAATAATCAATCCGAAAACAATCAAAATCGCTGACATAATGAAATCTGGTGACAGCTGAAAATCCAGTGTCCAACCAAAAGCACGCCAATACAAATACAAACCTGCAAAAATAAATATGGATCCTATCATTTTTTTAAAATTATTAATAACAATTCCCAGAAAGAACTCTATATGTTAGCATCTTAACATACTAATAATATAACATTAATAACATGCAAGCAATAAACTTTTGGCCTATACTCGTAGCTTCTCTGGTAGCTTTTGGTCTCGGGGCCTTGTGGTACTCCCCTATCTTGTTTGGTAAAGAATGGATGTCTCTCATCAAGATGGATGATTCGGAGATCGCCGGGATGAAAGTCAGCGGAGTCTGGAAAGGCTATGTCGCTCAATTCGTATTAACTCTAGTAACCTTTGCAATTCTTGGTTTCGTAATAAATTCAACAATAGCGACCACGGCAACAGATGGCGGCTTTATCGGATTCATACTCTGGTTGGGATTCATCATACCGACAGCGGCTTCGGGACTTCTATGGAAAAAAGATCCATTCAAACTGGTATTGATAGATGTCGTCAATCAACTCTTGGTCTTGGTTATCGGCGGAGCTATCATCGGGGTGTGGAGGTAAATCAAGCAGACTATAGGTAAATCAGTCTTTTGTACTTAATCCAATATTGGATATAGAATACCTGTATGCCAATAAAGATAGAGCCATCTTGGAAGGAAGTATTGAATGAAGAATTTGAAAAGTCCTATTTCAAGGAACTTTCTGATTTTGTAAAAAGTGAATACAAAAAAGGTGCGGTTTATCCTGCCCCAAAAAATATCTTCAAGGCTTTTGATTCATGCCCATTCGACAAAGTTAAGGTGGTGATAATAGGACAGGATCCATATCACGGAATAGGACAAGCCAACGGCCTATGTTTCGCCGTGAATTCTGCTGTGCCCATTCCCCCATCGCTCCGTAATATTTTCAAGGAAATTGAAAGTGATCTGAAGGTGAAGACAAACAATGATGGTGACCTCACCAGATGGTCCAACCAGGGCATATTATTATTGAATGCCACTTTGACGGTCCGAGCAAATTCGCCAGGCTCTCATCAAGGTAAAGGTTGGGAGGAATTTACTGATTCGGTGATCGATAAGTTATCTCATAACAAAGAAAATCTTGTTTTCATTCTCTGGGGAAATTATGCCAAGAAGAAAGGTGTGAATATTGATAGAAGCAAACATCTGGTATTAGAAGCCCAGCACCCTTCCCCATTTTCTGCTCACAATGGTTTTTTCGGTTGCAAACATTTCAGTAAAACAAATGAGTATTTGAAGAAGAATGGGAACAAAGAGGTGGATTGGAGGTAGGACATATGTCCACTTTATAGTGGTACAGATCAGCGGAGAGAGTGGGATTCGAAGCTTACAGCTTCGGTACAGTCTTCACATTTTCTCAGCCTCGCAGGCTCGGCCTCGAAAATATGTTCAGACTTTTCGAATCCCACTCGCAAAGCCCGCAGGGGCTTTGCTTCTCTCTCGCAAAACATATTCACTCGCGATGCTCGCTCATTGTTTTGCGGAGAGAGTGGGATTCGAACCCACGGTTCCCGTGAGGGAACGGCGGTTTAGTAAACCGCTGCCTTAAACCACTCAGCCATCTCTCCTCTCTAACCCTGACTACTCTACACTATTTTGATTTATCTGTTAACAGTCAGCTGGATAAAAGGTCGAGTCAGAATTAGCTTCACAATTCACATCACTATTTGATCTCACCAAATTTTTCATCTTCAATATCTTTTATCGCATCTTCTTTAGTTCTGTGAATTCTGCCATCAATATGGTTCGCGGGAGAATATAATGTATACAGCTT
>CAZHHB010000012.1:0-23107 GCA_964532285.1 uncultured Candidatus Saccharibacteria bacterium
CAAGGGGAGGGCGGTCTCGGGAGCTCAAGGTTGAATCTGTCTGAATTGCTATTTACAACTACCGTAATATATTGTAGTGTCAAACGTAGATGACCTATGAAAACAAAAACTGTAATTATTGCCTCGCATGAAAAAGACCAGTCCGCACTTTTTCTGATGAAGAGGCTTGTGGAAATCGGACAAACGGCTCATCTTATCAACTTTGGTGAGTTCCCAACAACAATATCGGGTACTATGTTATTTGAAAAAGTAACTGGTACCTCATTAACCACATCAGATGGCTTTCAATTTGATGAGGATTCCGTAAAGAGCATTTGGTGGAGGAGGCCACAGGGTCCGGTAAAAAACACGAAGACTTCGCTTCTTCAGAAATACATTCAAAATGAGAGTGAGATAGCCTTAAGCTGCTTACTCACATTTCTCAAGAATGTGTTGTGGGTTTCAGAACCCGAAGCGACGAGGATCGCTAATCGCAAACCGCTTCAGCTTGCTTTGGCGAAACAAATCGGATTCAGAGTGCCGGAAACCTGCATCAGCAACGAACCTGAAAAGGTCAAAGCTTTCGTGGTTAGACATTCCAGTATCCCCCTCATCATGAAAGCAGTCGGAAGTAGCTATGTCCGATTGACGCATGATCCGGAAGATCGATCACGGAAGAATAAAGCGATCTACACAAAGACTATCGATACCAAATTCTTGTTGGAACACCTTGAACAGGTTTCTAACTGTCCATTTATCCTGCAAGAGGCGGTGATTAAGGAGTCTGATATTCGCATTACTGTGGTTGGTGATCGCGTATTCGCTTCGGAAATCATCATCGAGGATAATACGGCAGGCACGAATCTTGATTGGAGACATCATGATGTAAAAAGAAGGTATTTCATGCATAATCTGCCGAAAGACCTTGAGGGTTGGTGTGTCCAATTGGTCAGTTCTCTTGGGCTTAAGTTTGGTTGCATAGATCTGGGTTTTTCAAAGAAAGACGGCTACTCGTTTTTTGAGATTAACCCGCAAGGACAGTGGATGCCCTCGGAGCAACTTGTTGGACATCCGATATCACTAGCTCTTGCGAATTTGCTCTCCCGCTGAAAGTATAGTAAGATGTATATGAACAAAAGGCTAGCGGTTCTGGCCAAAATAAGGACAAAGTATGAAAACAAAAACTCAGCGGCGAGATGAAACACCAATCACGTTTCTCAACGCCGAGCCTTGCCCAGTCAAAGTCATGGATCCGCCCCAGCAGGGATACGCTTGCGAAAACGACACGTTTATCCAGGGTTCCGGCGACAGCGATACCAACTGAACATCGGGCACGACACCGGGCACTCTTTTCGGAGAGTGCCTTTTTTCTTTTCGATGTAGTATAGTATTGCAATGGATATAGCTTTGATTAAAAAAGATACTCTTACTCTAGAAACAATAATGGAGACTGACCAGCAGGCCATAAAAGATTTTAAGGCTGGAAAAATTACAGCATCCAATCTCACAGAAATAAATAGAAAGAATGTCGATATTGTCAAAAAGATTATTGCTGAAATAGGATTTCCGACGATAAATTTAACCTCACAAAAAGCATATAAGGCAGCTATGCTAGTTGTACTACACTCTGGGGATATTGAATTTCTAAACGAATCAATTAAGAATCTGCAAAATGCGGATCCTGTTTCAATACAAAAAAGAGATATTGCCTACATGATAGACAAGGCTAGAGTTATTAAAAAGTTACCTCAGTTGTACGGTACACAATACAATATCGACAAAGATGGAGTCTTTAAATATATTGATATTGAGAGACCAGAAGATCTGGAAAAAAGACGTGCAGAATATGGCATGGAAAGCTTTGAGGAGTATAAGAAGATTGTTGAGAAGAGTTTACGGATTAAATAAGATATTAGATATCTAGTGGGGCCTACCCTCGGTTGCCTTCGCTCCTCGACAGGCTCGGGACTACGGCGAGCCGAAGGATTTTATCCCGAATTTATCTTTTTATTGCTTTCTCATTGTAAGTAGCTGAAAAAGGATACGCCAACCTTTCTTTAGTATATCGATCAGTATCCATTTGAAGATTATGTTATCCATAGTATTGCTAACTATAGATAGCATACAGATATGTGGATTAAGAGTCAATAGAGATTGAATTAGCACTCTAATTACAACACCATGTCTTGGAGATTACGAAGTATTTTCTTCTTTTGATTCGATATATGCAACAGTCTTGTTTTTGATCGCTTCCAAACACGCCGGCACACTTTTTTGTAGGCTTGGAGACAAAAGAGGTATGGCTTTTTCAGGTGAGACAAAAACATGTTCTTCCAATTCTTCCATTTGTAATTTTATTAGCGCAATCTGATTTTCATCCAGTGTTCCGCCGTAGAAAATAAACTTTAGTGAGTCGGTGAAAACTCCTTTTTTGTGTCCGTAATATACGCCTACCAATTGTAATTCATGAATATCGAGCCCAATCTCTTCTCTGGTTTCCCTAATCGCTGAGTGGAGTGGGGATTCATTTTCCTCGGTAGTTCCTCCAGGGAAAAGCCACCAGTCTTTGTAGTTTGGTTTAGCAATCAACAATTCGCCTTTTGAATTAAAAAACAAAACCGCTGTCCCGATTTGTTTTTTCGGGAGCATTGCCGCATATTGTTCGTCAGTAAACTTCTTTACCATCAATTTATTCTATCATCTTTATAGCTCTCTAGCCTGAACACCTGTTGGGGTAGCATCAAAATAGCCTTCCCGAGGCTTACCCCCCTACACTCCTACACATTTACCCTTAACAATTCAACTAAACTCGCTCGAGATTCACAGTTTTGTATTTACAATCAACGATTGCTTTATAGTTAAATTTTGTTAGGAAACTTATGCCAGCAAGTGGCATGCTGTCAGATATTAAAACATCAATGTAATTTTTGGTGCATTCCATCACAGCGAAAGCTAGAGCTGTGGGAACTTCTACAACTTGTCCGTTAGCTATGCGAACATTTATGACACCTGTGACTTTCAAACCCAATTCCTTTGCTATCTCTGGTGTAACTTGTAGATCGCCTGTAAATCCAGTGTCTAAAATTACAAAAGGAGCTTGGACGGATTGACCCCAAGCTACAAGTACAGGAATAAGCGGCATGTTTTCGGTAAAGACGCCTTTGATCATATTATTTGTGTTCGATAAATGACTTTGCCATCGTTTCGGCAACATCGAAGCCGATCTTCACGACATAGAAGACTTTGTTGGGATGATTTTGTTTTGCGAGAGCGACTGCTTCAGCGCTGGTGTTCTCGAGATAGACTTTTCCAGTATCCACATCAATGGCCAAAAATTTACCCTTTTCCTTTGGGTCATAGTTTACCTTTATCTGCTCATAGATCTTCTTGCCTTTTTCAGCTATTTGCTGAATGTCAGCCTTTTTTATGAGTTCCTCATTGTTTTGATTGTCGATCATAGTATTGATGAGATTAGACTGGTAAGTTAACACTATTATACATCCATCGCAACACTTGCACCAATATTGTAGTACGGATGCCTGATCTCTACTACCAAGATCGGATCTTGGCCGCCTCCGCTATGCTACGGCTAGCCGAAGGATTTTATCAGGAATTTAACTCTTTTTTATCAGGAATTTATCTTTCGCGAGTATGATGTGTACATTATTAAATAATATATACAAACATATGTATAAAAAGAAAAAGGGTTTTACATTGATAGAAGTGTTAGTCGTTATCGGTATCATCGCTGTATTAGCTGCCGTTGTTCTCGTTGCCATCAACCCCGCTAGGCAATTCAAGCTCGCGCGTGATTCACAGCGTACTAGTAACATGAACGCTATTGTCAACGCTATACATCAGAATATGGCAGAGCATCGTGGGACATTCACTTGTAGCGGCGTTATTCATGATATACCCAATACCGCTTCAGTTATACAATACAATTCTACAAATCCTAGAACAGCGGGGGATATTGCTTCTTGTATAGTTCCTGACTACATAGCTTCTATACCTTTTGATCCCGCTATTGCCGGAGCTCACTTCTCTAGTACTACCGACTATGACACTAAGTATGAAGTCTTCCGTGATGCCAATGGTAGGATAACCGCTAGTTCTACTGGCGAACTTACGCCTACGATCTCGGTGACTAGGTAATTCAATCCCTTTACTGATTGATGATTACAGATTACTATTAGGTGTGAATGATCATATCCTATCGTAACCTATTCATCATCGCTTTCCCTTGCCTCACTCTTATTGCACTCGCAATAGCTGTTAGAGTCTCTGAAAGTCCGACAGATAAAGCTATCCAACCAGGTGGTATCGTCACCCAAGAACAACTCAAAGCCGATTCTACATTCTTCGACGAAGAGGGTAGTCAGGCCAAATCCCCTGCAAAAACTGTAGTTCAGAATACCGGACCCGTCATAACCGCCGCCGCTTACTTCGTCGGTAATGTAGATACGGGGGAGGTTTATTTTTCAAAGAATAAATCTACAGTTTTGCCTGTAGCATCAATGTCGAAACTCATCACAGCCATCGCTATCACCGACACATTGACTTCAACGACCACTGTGCACATCACCGATCTATCTATGGATGTTGCTACCGATACCAGTCGCTTATCATCTGGAGAAACATTTACCATACCGGAACTCCTATTTCCGTTATTGTTAAACTCATCCAATGTCGCCGCTGAGGCACTAGCTTCTACTTCCGACCGTGCCAAATTCCTGGAATTGATGTCCAGTTATGCTTGGGAAGTCGGTATGCCCTCCACTTTCTTCGCTGATCCTTCCGGTATCAGTCCCCAAAATGTATCTACCGCTGAAGATTTCTTCAATCTGGCACGATATATCTACAAATCTCGTCCCGATATCTTGAAAATTACTCGAACACCGAGTCTGTCTGTGGGCACCACTACTGATCATGGGCCGCATGATTATAGAAGTACGCATCCATTTGTTAATGATCCGAACTTTATCGGGGGTAAAACAGGCAGAACTCCCGAAGCTAGAGAGACCATGATTACTATTATGAATATTAATGATAGGCCTGTGGCGATAATTGTCTTGGCATCTAATAACAGAAAAGGGGATACGGATTTGCTGTTGGCGAAGGTGAGGACGGTAATTAGTAAACAGTAATTAGTCTGATTTTGTGTGCATTGGGTAATCAGAATGTAGTAATGACTTTTCAGATGCCGAGAACTTGTTTGAGCGAGTTGAAATTGCTTGGTAAAAGGCGAATGTCGTTGGAATTGTTTACAATTCCTGAGCCTTTTACCTAGCAATTTCACGAAGCGAGTCTCGCAGGTATCTGAAAAGTCATTGTTACATTCTGATTAAGTATGTATTAAAAATGCCCGCAGACACATGGTTAGTGTTGCGGACATATTGCTCAGAGGCCGAGCTGATCTCAATAATCGCAGAGCGAAACAGTCAGATCAGCCTTTGAAGCTTTATCTTTGAGTGAGCCAGCGATGAATTGGCTGGTATTCGGATTCACATCACAGAGCTCTACCCGGAGTGCATTGTCCCCAACGAATGCGCAAGTCACCTTGGGTAGTCGGCTGAGCCAATTATATACCAGGTCGATTTTCTCACCTTCGATTACAAAGGTTAGTGTTCGAGCCTTAGCGATGCGATCGAAGACTTCCGTGCCTGTCATTGTTGCTGTCATAATCAAAACCTTTCTGACAAAACTATACCTTGTTAGTCATCATTATGCAAGCAGATTTTCTATGAGTTTCTGAGTCTCTTCCGGACCGGCGACTTGGATACAATCTACACCTGCCGCTTTCGCAGGATAATCATTGCCACCCAAAAACAAGGCGTCACCGACGAAGAGAATATCGTCTGTACTTATGTTGAGATACTGCTCTAGTTTACGAATACCATAGCCTTTGTTCACACCTTTCCTGGTGATATCTATGGAAGTTGCACCACCTATGCGCACATCGAATTCTGGTATTTTCCCTCCCAGAATCTTTGCGATACTCTCGCGTTTGCTACGAGATGGATCCCATGCGTATTTTGCTTCTACTGGAGCGCTTTGCCCCAGAGCGGAAAAGGTTATCTGTGATCCACGATCCTCTATGAGAGGCCCGTAGACCTTTTCTGGTTCTGCATATCCCGCCATCTTGAGTGATACTTTGAGGGCATTTAATATCTTTTCTTTTTCTACCTGAGAGATATCTTCGGCATATTCTTGTTTCCAATCACCCTTCCAGATATAAAGTCTTGTTCCCGATGTCGGCATGAGGTATAGATTGGTGTAGTTCTCTACATGAGATGGAAGTTGGGCCAGGACTTGTTTTTGGAATTGGGGAAAGCCTCCGCCGGAAATAATACAGACTTTCTTTTTCTCCAAGAGGTGTGTCACGAGATTTGCCATGATTGGTTCTATCGGAGACTTGCTCTTGGTCAGAGTGCCGTCTAGATCAAACATGATTAGTTTTTTGTCTTTGGCGTTCATGAGTTTGGTCTTCGTGTTTATTTAATTCGTTACACCTCCAACATCCGTAGTAATGTCGCCATCTTCATTGTCGCCACACCAACCACACTGTCGCCTGCACCATAATACATGAAAGCAGTAGTTCCGCGGACAACCAAACCGCAAGGGAAGACCACATTGTTGACGACCCCCTTGTGTTCATATTCTTCCTCAGGTTCAAATAATGGAACAGCGGTACGGGCTTTGACCACGGTGGGGTCATCCAAATCCAATAAAACAGCTCCGACTCTGTATGTCGTGCTCCAAGAAACACCGTGATATAGGAGAAGCCAGCCATTTTTCGTTTTGACTGGTGGACAAGAGATACCGACCTTACCGCCGTCCCACATCCCACGCCTAGGGGTGATGATTTCTATACATCGAGTGATTTTATCTTTTGTGAAATCCAACGAAGCTACGAAGTCGGCGCAAACATCCTCATTGACTCTGTGGAATACCATATAGCCACCCTTGACCGGTTCAGGCAGTATTGCCGCGTCCTTGTTTGCTATTGAAGGAGGTGTGATGACCTCTGGCTTTGACCAAGAACCCCATTTGCGTTTCAGGAAATCATCTACAGATATAGAACTGATGGCTACTCTAGGTGTGACGCCGTCATAAGCTGTATAAGTCATGTATAGTTTTTCTCCGATTTGCATCACCCGCGAATCTTCACAACCTTTTGATTCGAAATCTGCTCTAGGAAAATATATAGGTTTATCCAATCTCTCATCAACAGACAAACCATCAATAGAAGTGGCATAACCTACCGTCGAGATATTGTCTACAGAAACCGCTCTATAAAGTATGTGAGTTTTGCCATCCAGATATATTGCCGCCGGATTCAATGTTCCTCTAGTCTCCCATAACATAGAAGGTCTGGGCGAGATTATGGGATTGCCTGGAAAGCGCTTTATGAGTTTCTTTTGTTTGCCGGTCAGGCTTGAGAGGAGGTTGTCCAATGGGATAGTAGCCAGGGCGCAATGTGTATCAGCCGCCCCATAATATATTTCTAGTCTATCCTTGTTAATGAGAGCACCAGTAGGAAATATGACATGAGCCACTTGTCCGGTATGCTCATAATATTCCTCTGGAACCATGAATGGTCCAGCTGTTCGTCCTACGACATGTCTAGGATTTTCTAAATCCAGGAGAATAGCTTCTATGCCGAATACTTGTTTGCTGTCGCCGTAATTTTGAATATGGGAATAGATCATCAGCCAACCATCTTTGGTTTTGACCGGAGGTGCACCCAATTCTAAATGATCAGAAGGGAACCTGCGTATATGTATCTTGTGGGCATCGAGATTCTGCCACCAATTATTCCAGAAGTCAGACGACCACATATCTTCAGGTTTATTGAATTCTACATAACAGATATCAGAAGGTTTACGATCTGTATTAACTGTTATGAGGGCGGCCATCTTCCCATTGATCTTGTTTGGAAACAGTGCCATAGCCTTTGCATTGAAAGGTGTGACCAGATGTTTTTCTGTCACAGTCTCCATGTCTTTGGAGAGAGCCACAGCCACTTTGATATTGTCTACGGAATAAGGATACCCACCGAGTGCTGTATAGAAAATATAATATGTATCATCTATCTTTGTGACACGCGGATCTTCACAGCCATAGCGATCGAATTCCTGATCTGGAGAAATGAATACTCGGCGCTCATCATAGTGGATACCGTCTGTAGAAACAGCTCTAGCAATGACAGACATCCTGATATGTGGCTCACGCAAAATATCCGGTTCGGACATGGCTCTGTAAACCATGTAAGTTTTCTTTCCTTCGCGAATCGGGCAACCATTGAAGGAGGCCGCAGCTTCCCACGGGCGTTCACGCATGGGGGATATTATGGGATTGTGCTCGCATCTGTTCAGGGTAAACATTGTAAAAAAGTTATTAAATTAAAAATAATACGTTACTGTTTGCCGTATTTTACTAGCCAGTCTAATAATTCATGTAATGGCGTCTCTGCTATACAGACATGTCTGTCTCCGCCACCGTAATAAACCATGAGATTGTTGCCGATAATGACTGCGCCAGAAGCATAGACTACACCAGGTTTACCATCATTCTCATAATGGGCCTCTGGTGTGAGTATTGGTTGTGGAGAACGATACAGGATCTTTGTTGGATCGTTGATGTCTAGAATCATGGCACCGATCTTGTATTTACCAGGGTCGGCTTTGTCTATGGCGTGATAAAGGAGAAGCCACCCTTTGTCTGTTCGTATAGGTGGAGGCCCTGCACCACGGATGGAATTGTCCCAGAAGTCTTTGCGTCCTGGTTGTGGACCATGACGACGAGCACTGTCTATGTAATTTGTTACATTGTCTAAACTGTCGATATATTCAATAGCAATCTCGGGCACTATACTGTGTAAAATGGCGAATTTACCATTTATTCTCTCCGGAAAGATTAGCCAGTTTTTGGCGACTTGACCTGGAGGAGAGATAAGTGTCGGCCTTCTCCAATTCCAGCGTTTCTTTTTGAAATTATCTAAACCTATAGAAGTTAATCCGATGCGCACAGAATTCCAACCTTCAAACGCCACGTAAGTCATATAAACCTTACCGCCTATCATCACGGTGCGCGGATCTTCCGAACCACCCCAACCGCCACCGGAGGTGTAGTAAGCTGGATTGTAAGTCTTGGGTCCGGTAACCATGGTTGGATCAGGCATACCATAACCAGGCAGGGGCTCGTATACCGGATACATGGAGCGATCGTCGAAATGTAAGCCGTCTCTACTGGAAGCATGGCCTACTCGTGATATGCCATCAGCGCCAATGGCACGATATAGGAGATGAACACGCCCCTCGTCATCTTGAAAAGCGGCTGGATTGAACGTTCCGCCAAGTTCCCATTCGCGAATGGCAAGGGGAGAAATGACTGGGTTTGAGCTGTGTCGTCTGAGGAAGAAGTGTGGACGGTGCGAAGGATCGCATGCACGAGAAATCAGGAGAGCGACAATGTATGCAATGAAAGATAAAAGAACTACTGTAAGAGTTATAACAAGGTAAATGTTCATCGTATTAAACTCGCCCGTACTTGTCCTCCAGACGCACGATGTCTTCTTGGTTGAAATCTCCGAAGCAGAGTTCCAGGATCTTCATAGGAGTCGTGCCTCCAATAAGACGGTGGTGTATCCCTCGAGCGATGAAATTCTCATCACCAGGATTCAGTGAGATTGTTTGAGTATCAATAACCGCAGATCCATCTCCAGAGAGCACAAGCCAGTACTCATCTCTGTGGTTGTGGTACTGTAAGCTCAAAGTCTCACCGGGATTGACGGTAAGCAACTTAACCATAGAGGGTTTCTCGTTGGTAATCCACAACTCTTCTCCCCATGGTCTTTTCTCAGTATGTGATTTTGGGGACAGCATGAATGTATCCATATTTTAATATAAATATGGCTGTATTCATACATTAAATATGTGTATAACTATGATGGTAATGTGACTAGATTTGGTCTGGCTTTCAGATCATTGGAGAATACTCTGGTTGCTATATGGTGTATGGTAAAAGTAATGAAAAAAGCGGATAGAACATCTATAGAATAGTGTAGATGGCCCAGAAGTACGATAACACCGAAGAATATTGCACTCAGGATACAGAAAATTCGTACACGGCGATTTTCCCAGAATACTAAAGCATTCAAAAATGGCAGACCGGTATGGGCAGAAAAGAATAAATCTCCGCCAGAATTGAAAATAAATAAATTTAAGCGCGAAAAAATACTTGGTGCGTCTACAATTACAGCGTCTGGGAATGGTCCTATGTGAGTTAAGGATATGAATATAGATCTCGTGATAACAAATAGGCATATTGCTTTCAGCCAAAATGGTATTTTTTCGGGTTTACTCAGGGCATAAAGACCCATAACTGTCCAAAAGATGATCGGTCCATATATGAATATATGATCTACTTGAAAAACAGGAATGTTTGAAAGGATAATGTCTCCGACTGGTGCAGTAGCACGATCAGTGGCATACATGCTGGTAAACATATTTATGACAATACTTATCGGAAGAAAAATTGCGCCCAGAGCAAGCGAATTAAGGAAATGCTTGTTTTTGAATAATACCTTATATTTTTGACCCAGGGATTTCATTGAAAGTAGCTTATTATATCGTCGGTATTATATCATGCATAATGTTTGTGCGCGCGTATTACCCAGCTGATTTGCAAAAGTGTTACATATCTTGTATCATTTTAGCTAATGAAATCTATTTTCATTAAATACACCAAGCTAGTCATTAAGACTCTGACTTCCAGAGCTGGCTATTGCGGTGTATCTAGGTAAATAGAAACAAAGATAAACCTCAGAAGCGAGCTCTGGAATAACAGAGCTCGTTTTCGTTCATAGCCTGTTGGTGCAGGCGAGTGGATGGAAAGTAGTTCCTTAACAATCAAGTATAATGAAGTATGAACGCACAAATCAATGTATATGCCGACAAAAAACTGCAGGGTCTTGCAAAGGTAGGCGTAAATTCTGTCGGTTGGGTGGATATCGGACATGGTCCTGAACTACGGATATATATCCGCGCAATAAACAGGTGGATTACGGTGGAGGAACATCAAGCGAGGAAGAATGAGCGCCGAATAACTTGGCTTGCTACGAAACCTAGCCTGTTACGCAGGAGTTCCTGTCACCTGATGTACAAAGAGAAGGCAGAGTGTCTTTGTATTTGATACAGTTTTGTTGTGTGTTGTTCGTGCCTCTCAGACCGTTTTCCGATAAGTTCGGGACGGTCTTTTTTTTCGGACAAAACAGCCTGTGTGAATACACAGCATCTCTCATTTGATTTTGTTTTAGTTTTGGACTAGTGTACAGGCAGAATCATTGTTGTGAGTCAACAAGCCAAAAGCACGGCTCGGTGTGCTCATTTGAACCTTGAAATAATCAACAAAATGAAAAATATTCCTAGGATTACTCTTTCAAATGGTCATTCATTCCCATACATGGTTCCTAGTGGTGCCCTGGCCTTTGATGGCAAGGGCTGGTTCTGGGAACGGCCACTCGTGTGGTTCGATCTCGTCAGGCCCGAACTCTTCACGGTTGTCATCAAAACCCTGACACGAAACCCACGCGAAGGATATTTGCGGTGGTGGAAGCCATGGGAATGTGTCCGCCTGATCCCAGGCGGTTCGGTCAACAAAGTCGGGCTTACAAACCCTGGCATCGAATGGTGGTGCAGGGAAGTTGGTCCGAAACTCAATCTCCAAAAGTATCCAATTGCCGGATCAATCTTCGGCAACGAAAGGGAATTGGTGGAGATGACAGTTATGCTCAATCGCTTTGACCTCGTTGCTCTTGAGATCAATGCCTCATGTCCCAATACTGGTCATCCGATGGAAATTGCAGAAATGGTGGTGAATGATGTGAAGGCGGTCAGCCGCGTTTCGCGTCACCCCATTATCATCAAAGTTTCGGCGGATCAGGACTATCTCGCCATTGCCCGCGGACTTGCCGGGATCGCAAAAGTGGAAGCAATCTCCCTCAACAGTGTGCCGTGGAAGATGGTCTTCACAAATGGTAAGCGAACTCCGCTATGGAGACTTGAGAAGCGAGTCGGCGGAGGTAGTGGAGGTGTTTCCGGTAAATTGGCACAGGGACACAATTGGGAAGCTGTTGAAAAATTGGCCAAACAAGGATCGCGCCCGGTGATCGGTCCAAGTGTCATGCGATTCGAAGATATGGGTGAAGTTAGAAGGCGCGGAGCGAAAGCTGTCAGCTTCGGCGCGATCCATCTAGCCGACTATCCGGTATGGCTAAAACCATGGACAGTCTTCACAAATCCATGCAAACCGACAGAAATAGTGAAAAGAGAAATAGGAGAAAACTTATGAAAACACACGCCGAAGTGATGGAGGCGGTACCCTACGAGAGACAGTCAATAACAGTCCCTCGATGGTTCGATCGTCATCTCCATGTTCGCGATGGTGAAATGTTGAAGATAGTCCTCCCGTGTACGCTCAAACAGCATGCTACGGGAGCGATCATTATGCCGAACCTGGCAGAACCGATCTCTACGATCGAGAGGGCGAAAGCCTATCGTGATCGGATCAATGAAGTAAGGGACGATCATTTTAGGGATCGTGTCCCATTCATTGGAGCTGGTGAGAAGAACTTCACTCCATGCATGACCTGCTATCTCACGGATGACACCCGTCGAACAGAGGTCGTGCGTGGATTCCACGAAGGAGTCTGGCGGGCAGTGAAACTCTATATGGCTGATCAAAGAGGCCAGGGTGGAACTACCGGCTCGGCGCACGGGGTGCAAAACCTTCTCGGCCGTTATTTGGTGTTTGAAGCTATGGAGAAACATGGGATTCCATTGCTCGGACACTTTGAAGCGGTTGAGAAAGATGTTGATGAATTCGATCGTGAGGCCGTCTCCGTTGAGCGTGATCTCATGCCAATTCTCAAGTCCTTCCCGAGCTTGCCGGTGGTGTTTGAACATATCACAGATGGACGCGTTGCTGATTTCGTCGCAGGATATGAACATCCCGGTGGCTTGTATGCTACTGTGACAGCTCATCATTTGATGATCAATCGCAATGCGATGTTCTGGGGCGGTATGAATCCCGGTCACTATTGCAAGCCCGTGCCGAAGCGCGAAGCACATAGAGTGAAAATTCGTGAGTATGTGACTTCGGGTAATCCTCGTTTCGGAGCGGGAACGGATTCTGCTCCTCACGATGAAAGTGTGAAGTCGCGTTGCTACGGCTGTGCGGCTGGCATTTTCACTGCACCGACGGCTGTTGAGTTGTACACAACGGTCTTTGATGAAGACGGGGCATTGCAACATCTTGGAGCGTTTCTCTCTGAAAACTTCCTTTATCTGTACGGTATGGAAGTAGGTCTGGAGAGGATGACGCTTGAGCGAACCCCAATGATCATTCCGCAGAAAGTCGGCGGAGTACAGGTTTTCAAAGGAGGTACGAAACTTCCGTGGAAACTCGTCGGTTGAAATCAAATGAAATCTTTAACACAGCCCTGACGCTTAATTGTCGTCGGGGCTTTTTTATGCGCTTTACTATAGATATATATTATTGTAGGGTGTTGTCAGAGTCGATGAATCGACACAGGTTAAAGCGCTACCTTAAAGCGTGTAATAGTATTGAACATTAAAATATAGTATGAAGCTAATCATTCCATTTCAAGGAGAAAAACTCCTGGATCTCGGGAAACGGTGTGGGGCAGTTTATGTTTGTCCGAAAGTCGGCACTGTGCGTAAGGGGCCACTAGTCGCCTATGCGGGAAAGGACAGTAAAGGACGGAACCTCGTTGGGGATATCTACTTCAACTTCAGGCGGATCGAAGTTTATCCGGCTGCTGTCATGGAATTTGCCGATAGGGCAGTTCATGAGCTCCAAAAGCAAGGTCTATTCGGTTCGTTTGACACAGTCTGCGGAATTCCGCATGGTGGTCGAACATTCGGCCAGATGTTTGCGCTCGCTGCTGGCAAAAGGTTCGCGTATGCGGACAAGAAGCCGAGACCGACGGAAGCAGGCAAGAAACAGGAATACACTTGGGATCTCTCGCAGTTTGAGTTCGAACAAGGTGAACGAGTCGCTGTCGCGGAGGATGTTTTCAACAACTTCCAAAATACCGACCATACTTTGGCGGAAATCGCTCTCGCTGGAGCGGAGGTTGTACTTCTCGTTGGGGCACTCAACCGTTCTCCGATTTACGAAACAACTTACAAGGGTCTTCCCGTCATCGCCTCCATTCGTGAGGCGTACCCCGAATACAAACAGGACGACCCTGAGGTTGCGGCAGATGTCGCAGCAGGGAATGTTGAGTTTGAGGTGAAGAAAAACTGGGCGCACCTCTGTGCGTTTATGCAACAGTAACTCCTCAAACCAAACCAAAAGAAAGGAAAAGTTCGTATGCAAAAGAAATTGACAGTGCCGGAGCGGCTGATTGTCGCTGCGGATTTCAAACCGACGGATTTGGCTCAAACAGATGATATCTCTTCTTATCGGGATCAGGTTTTAAAACAGGTACTTAAACTCGCGATTAATCTCAAGGGAACCGGAGTCTACCTCAAAGTAAATTCTGCTCTCCGAGCTTGCGGTTATGACCTCATTGATGAAATTCATGATTGCGGTTTGCGGGTCTTCGCTGATCTCAAACTCTTCGACATCGGCAATACTCTCACAGATGATGGTGTGCTTCTCCGTGAAGCAAAACCTGAACTCTTGACCACGGTCTGTGCCGCGGGAGTTGCCGCCATGAAGGCTCTGAAAGCCGAATTGCCGGACACGGAAGTGCTTGGTGTGACGGTTCTCACCAGCCTGACGGAGAAAGAAGCCTACGAAATGTTCAGTGCTCATATTGATGTCGCGGTCACAAGGCTCACTGATTTGGGAGAGGAGACCGGACTCGACGGCTTCATCTGTTCTCCCAAAGAAGCGGCGGTGTTGCGGTCGCGGATATCCAGTACAAGGACGATCAATACCCCCGGAATTCGTCCGGCATGGACGATCGTTGAAGGTGACGATCAAAATCAGGAGCGCATCATGACCCCCGCGCAAGCCATCCAAGCCGGCGCGGATCGGATTGTGGTTGGCCGACCAATCGTCAAGTATCATGATCCACGCGAGGCCGTCATGCGGACTCTCGATGAGATCGCTTCGGTGACACAGTAGTCATCGCTCATGGTATATGGTTTGTCTGTCTACATTTGCCTCAGTCGCACAAGTTCTCACAGACCGTCTTCCGACAAGTTCGGGGCGGTCTTTTTTATTGCACGGAGAGATTTTATGTCGAGGGGGAAGATTGAGGATTTTATCCACAGGAGACTTGACACATACCCCTAGGGGGTATAATATACTTTTTATGAATACAACAAAACAGAAACTAATTCGTCGTCTCAAGATTATTGAAGGACAAGTACGAGGACTACAGGACATGCTTACAGATGACACATATTGCATAGATGTCATCACCCAAACATCAGCAGTGAAGCAAGCTTTGTCTGGTGTGGAAGATGCTCTCATGGAAAGTCATCTCGGCACATGCGTAGTGCATCAGATTCAAAAAGGCAAGGAAAAGACCGCCATTGATGAAATACTCAAAGTTTATCAATTGAAGCGCAAATAATCTCTTGTATCACAGTTTCTTCTTTATAACTTTCAACTTTATAACTCATCCTCATGTCCACTACTAAAACATATAGAATAAAAGGAATGCATTGTGCCTCGTGTGCCGGTATTATTGAAAAGACCTTCAAAAAGACCGAAGATGTAACTTCTGCTGAGGTGAACTATGGAACTGAAACAGCCAAAGTCTCTTTTGATGAGACAAAGACAAACCCTCATCATCTTTCGGGAAAAATAGAGAAGCTCGGTTATTCTCTCATTGTTCCACAAGACACTTCAATGATGAGTGCAAGCGAAATGGGTATGTCTCCAGATGAACACGCGGCGCATTTGGGCCTGAGTCAGTCAAAACAAGAGAAGCTCATGGAGATCAAGGCTATGCGTTCAAAAGTTATTTCAGCTATTCCACTGGCTGTCATCAGCATTTTCGTCATGATTTGGGATATTCTCATGCGATACAGTATTGTTCCTGAGATAAATCCGACGATTGAGGGACTCCTTTCATATCTATTACCACTGATGGCGACATATATGTTGTTTGTGGTTGGCAAACCATATCTTCTGGGATTTTATAGATTTCTTCGTTATGGCAAGGCTAATATGGATACTTTGATAGGTATCGGTACAACTGCTGCGTATCTTTACAGTTTAGCTGTGACAATTTTCGAGGATGCGCTCAGACCATTCATCAATGTTGATAATACATATTTTGATGTGACGATTATCGTCATCGCTTTCATTGCACTTGGAAAATATTTGGAAGCAAGATCAAAGATCAAAACCGGCGACGCTATAGAGAAACTTCTCAATCTCCAAGCCAAGACCGCCTTAGTAATTCGCGACGGTAAGGAAATAGAGGTTTCCGTTAATGATGTGGCACATGGTGATCTCATCATTGTCAAACCTGGGGCGAAGATTCCCGTTGACGGTGTTATAACAGAAGGGAGTTCATTCATCGACGAATCTATGGTTACCGGAGAACCGATGCCGTCCCAGAAAAAGATTGGAGATAGTGTAGTGTCTGGGACGATCAATACAAGCGGCTCATTTACATTCAAGGCTACAAAAGTCGGATCCGAAACTCTTCTTGCTCAGATCATAAAGATGGTTGAGGATGCTCAGGGGAGCAAGGCGCCTATACAGGCTCTCGCAGACAAAATATCAGCAGTCTTCGTACCTATTGTTTTAGTAATTGCATTTCTCACACTCGGTGCCTGGCTTGTTATCGGGTCACAATATCTAGGTTTCTCTCAAGCTCTATCATTCGGTCTTGTTTCGTTTGTTGGAATTCTAGTCATCGCCTGTCCATGTGCTCTCGGCCTCGCTACACCGACGGCTATCATTGTAGGAGTTGGTAAGGGTGCAAAAGAAGGTATCTTGATCAAAGATGCTGCGACATTGGAAAAATTACACAAAGTAAATACGGTTGTAGTTGATAAGACCGGGACTATTACCAAAGGTAAGCCGACGCTTGTTGATATTGAAAATTACTCTGGACTGAAAGATGAGGAATTCATTTCTATCATTGCTTCACTGGAAAAGAAATCAGAACATCCTATAGCACATGCGATCGTGAATTATTCTCAAGATAAAAATATTTCAATATCTGATGTTTCGGACTTTGAAGGCATACAAGGCAAGGGACTGAAAGGGATAGTAAAAGGTGTTGAATATTTTGTGGGGAATGCAAAACTCATGAGTGATCTCAATCTTTCGTTTGAGGCGACGAAACTCAATGAATTTACTTCTCAAGGTAAAACCCCCGTCATCCTCGCTTCCAAAGAAAAAGTTCTTGGATTTGTGATGGTGGCGGATGAGATAAAGAAAGAATCGATGGACGCGGTGAGGAATCTCCATGCTCTCGGAATTAAAGTAGTCATGCTCACGGGTGATGATGAGAAGGCTGCTAAATATATTGCATCCCTCGTTGGCATTGATGATGTTGTGGCTCATGTATTGCCACAGGATAAATTGGCAAAAATAAAGGAATTGCAATCTCAAGGAATGATAGTGGCAATGGCTGGTGATGGTGTGAACGATGCTCCCGCACTTGCTCAAGCTGATGTTGGTATTGCCATGGGGACCGGAACTGATGTGGCGATTGAATCAGCAGGTATCACGCTTCTTGGTGGAGATATCTCAAAACTTGTAAAAGCGATCAAACTTTCAAAGATAACCATGCGAGGCATCAAGCAGAATTTATTCTGGGCATTCATCTACAACATCATTGGTATACCTCTTGCGGCCGGAGCTTTCTACCCGATATTCGGTTGGCTCTTGAATCCGGTATTCGCGGGATTGGCCATGGCATTTTCAAGCGTATCAGTGGTATCAAATTCATTAAGGATTAAGGCTAAGAAATTATAAATATGATGAACAATCAAAAACAAACTAATGACGGGGTTGAGACAAGGAAATATGTTTTCCATGTACACGGCATGCATTGCAATGCATGTGTTCTTATGACTGAGAGTGAGATTGGAGATCTGCCGAATATAACAAGTGTCAAATCAAGCCTCAAGAATCATTCAATAGAAGTAGAAGGGGACTTTGGAGACAAGTCTGTTGAACAAATAGCCGAAGAATTAACGGTACCGCTCAAGTCTCATGGCTACACGGTTTCGGTCGATAAACAAATAGTGACCAAGAAATGGTCAGATTTCAAGGTCGCTGTACCTGTGGCTTTGGGATTTGCTGTACTGTTTGTCATTCTCCAAAAGATTGGACTGATAAATCTTGTGAATGCGGGGAATGTTACCTACGGCACTGCTTTTGTTATAGGTATAATAGCCTCGCTTTCAACTTGTATGGCTATTGTCGGAGGACTCCTCCTTTCCATGTCAGCAACTTTTGCTAAAAATGGTGAAAGGTTCCGTCCACAACTCATGTTTCATGGAGGTCGTATCGTCTCGTTCTTCATTCTTGGCGGAGTGATCGGTGTTCTCGGATCGGCTTTCACTCTCAACACATCTGCTACATTTGTTTTGGGATTGATTATAGTCATTGTCATGCTCATCCTAGGTATCAATCTTCTGGACGTATTTCCCTGGGCAAAGAAATTACAACCATCAATGCCAAAGTTTATAGCCAAGCATGCCCATGGTGTATCAAAATTCAATCATACCTTCACTCCGCTTCTCGTTGGCATCGCTACATTTTTCTTGCCATGCGGGTTTACTCAGTCAATGCAGATCTATACGCTCACAACCGGAGGCTTCCTAGCGGGCGGGCTTACAATGCTTGCGTTTGCACTCGGTACATTGCCGGTTTTGGCACTTATCAGTTTCAGCTCATTCAGTATTCAAAAGAGTTCAAAAGCTGGTATTTTCTTCAAGACTGCAGGACTTGTTGTCATTATGTTTGCTATCTTTAACCTTATAAATAGTCTGGCAGTAATCGGTCTTATACCGTCAGTATTTAATTTTTAGTATATAATTATATTTATGAAAGTAACTATCATATCAACCATAGTGGCAGTAATCCTTATAGTGGGAGCTTTTGTATTTACTGGAGGAGGTGTTGGTGATAGTACTTCAATTGTATCAGCAAACAATGTCAGTATCGTTGATGGAAAACAAATAATTGAAATCAATGCCAAGGGCGGTTATCAGCCACGAAAGAGTGTGGCAAAAGCGGGTATTCCGACAGTTATAAGGTTCCAGACAACAGGTACATTTGATTGTTCTGCCTCTGTTCGTGTTCCTAGTCTGAGTATAAGTAAAATGCTCCCGATGACAGGAACGACTGATATTGATATCGGCAGTGGCAAGATCGGCACACTCAAAGGGTCATGTGGAATGGGTATGTATCCGTTTGAAGTGGAGTTTCTATAATTCTATAAAGTACATCGGTGTGTTATATCCCCACTCTAGTTATGGCTGCAGGTGAAGGTTTGGATGGTTGTATCATAGACAATCCGGCGTTTTGATCCAATGAAGTTACTATATAATCTTGTTTACCCATGTAAAAGATTGCCAACGTCCCATCTACATAGAGGTGCATAGCTTCTTTTTGCGTGAGTGTTCGTGAACTAGAAGTATATCTTTGCACCATGAGAGAAGCCTCTTTCATGGCTGTCTCGTGATCTACATATTCGAAAATCTGAATATTGTCACCATTTAATGTGACTACTTGTCCGCTAACAGTGAATGGTTTTCGCTTGATCTCTCCGACAGCCACAGGGATCATATCATTGTCTCGTAATCGTTGTAAGAAATGCTCAGTTGCTGGTCCGAGAGTTGTTGTCTGCGGAACACTCACGTTTGTGGCATCTGTAGTGGTCACAAAAGATTTTGTCAGCGGAAACAGAAAGAGCTTGGCGAAAAGCGCTGGCAATATAATCATATCTATCACCAATACCCACAGCATAATCCTCGTCAAGGTCCGATCTGACTTTGATGTACCCAAAATCGGCATCAAAGCTCGCGAGAAACGATTTGTAGAGGGTGGTGAATACATAGGTAGTTTGTAAATATAAATTGAAGAACATTTTAATTATTATGGAGACCTTATGTACAATGATAGCCGTTGAAAATGCCTTTACATTACAAAATCTATGAAATATTGTTAACCCAATTCTACTTTTTCTCGGGTGTAACATCTTCACAATCGCAATGTGCTATACCATCACTTGTTAAATGTGTATTGCACGCTTCGGATGTTGTCACATCTTTTATTTTTGTATCTTTTTCTACTTTATTCATAGAACCTAGCCGTGGGTGGTAAGACTTTATTACAGATCATACGAAATGCGATCTATTTCATAATCATTCCAGTCAACACTCCAACCATAATCGCGATACCGCCGACAATCGCCATGCGGATTGCATTTCTTAGTAAATGTATCTTTGCTATTTTTGCGCCAATAAGGCCGAGGACAAAGAGGCTGACTACGGATAATATTATAGAAACAGTGACGGCGTTGCCGATAGATAGGAATAGGTATGGCAGAAGGGGAATGAGTCCGGAGATAGCATATGATACAAACATGACTACTGAAGACATGATGTCTGTCTTTGTGATATGTTCATCTTTTGTTTCGTAACTTTCTGCAGAATATCCTGAGAGCAGACTGCCAGCCGCCATGGAGAAAGCTTCAACGAGTATGAGTATCGTCCCGGTGATAAAGATTACATCTCTCGGGCTTCCTGCGACAGCAACGCCGGATAGAAGACCAACGGTGGAGACGAGACTGTCTTCGACGCCGAAAATAAAGTTTCTGAAATATTCTATTGAAGTGCGATTGCGGACTGCCATTGATGGTATTGTAGCATAATAGTAATGTGAAAATTAAGGTTAAAGACACCTCAGACTAACATCTGTGCTAAAATAAATACATGAAAATATCTAATCTGTTTAAGTTAATAATTGCAATTGTCATTTCCGAACTTGCGGGTATTGTTGGCTCAGTATTTACGACTCCATCGATCGATGGATGGTATTCAGGGATAGTTAAACCAGCACTAAATCCACCATCGTGGGTATTTGGTCCAGTCTGGGTAACACTCTTTGCTCTCATGGGTATTGCAGCTTTTCTGGTCTGGTCAGCATATTCTGGAGCGACAGATGATAGGAAGAAGGGTATTAAGACCGCACTAACTATATTTGGTATTCAATTGATACTTAATACAATCTGGTCAATCATCTTCTTTGGTTTCCATAGTCCGTTTGGGGCATTCATTGAGATTATATTCCTCTGGTTAGCTATCGTAGCTACCATCGTTGCCTTTGCAAGAATATCCAAACCAGCAGCTTGGCTTCTAGGTCCCTATATTATTTGGGTAAGTTTTGCTATATATCTAAATTATTCCATTTGGATTCTCAATTAATTTATGGCAGAACAAAAGAGAAAAGTTGTTATCGTCAATGACCTAATGCAGAAGGGGTACACATATGAATTGGTTGCTCCGATTGGAAAAGACTTTGATCCCGCATTCAAACCAGAACTTACACCAAAAGAGATGTTCGAGATGGGCGTCTTCGGGGGTGTATACATGCGTGATTGTATCAGTGAATTTCCACAAGATTGGTTTGTAAAAGCAAAATTCGCACCGCAAAATACTGATAAACATATTGCAGAGCTGAATTATTTTGGAATAAATGCCAGTCAGCCTTTGTCTGTCTGGGAGAAAAAGGGTTGGATATACAAAGACGATCCTCGAGGATGGTTTCAGTGGTATTGTCGTTATTATATGGGTAGACGAATTCCCGATGAGGATACACGGCAGATCAAAAGATGGAGAGCTATATCTCGACACATTGCTCAAATAAAGAAGAATTGCAGGGCAGGGAATATTTCTTGTAGACCTAGACAACGCCAAGCTGTCCTTCACTGGGCATACGATAGTAGGAAGTTGTAAAGGAATACTATGGCTTGTCTTTTATTTACTATTCAGATACTTGCCCGCAACACTCAATGCAAATGAAGGTAGTATGATGAAGACACAGGTGAATAGAAGCCTGATAAGTGTCTCGTCCCATGGCGTGTCTGCATGATCCGGTCCGGAACTCGTAAGAACAATAAGCAGCCCGACGATGCCAAAAGCGATTGAAGCATAGATGAAGATTCGCGGAGCTATTTTCTGCATGACTTCAGTATATCAATTGATACATCGTTTGCAAATCGCTTACACCTAAGATACACTGCGTTGATACAAATGAGTCCATCGAATCTGCCGATATCAGAAACATTCAATGGAACTCCTCGGGTTTTGCAAGATTTTCGCAAAATAATTTTATGATTACTTCATACATATATGCACTCCTCGGTGTTGTTTTGGTAAGTCTAATCTCGCTTGTAGGAGTTTTCACCCTTTCTCTGAAGGAAGAAGCCATGCGAAAGCACATCTATCTACTTGTCAGTCTGGCGATCGGTGCTCTCATTGGAGACGCTTTCATCCATATCATCCCTGAGGCATTCGAGAGTTTTTCCAATCCACTGACACCTAGTCTGCTTGTTATCGGGGGCATGATTCTATTTTTTATATTAGAGAAGTTTTTCCATTGGCATCATCATGGAGACGACATAGAAAAGAATGAAATCCATCCAGTAGGCAAACTTGTGCTTTTTTCTGACAGTATCCATAACTTTATTGATGGAATTATCATCGGAGCAAGTTTCCTGATAAGTGTTCCACTGGGTTTGGCTACGACACTTGCAGTCATCCTTCACGAAATACCTCAAGAGATAGGGGACTTTGCAGTATTGCTTCACGCGGGTTATACGAGAAGACGAGCTTTATGGTTGAATTTCATATCCGCGCTCACTGCCATAATTGGTACATTGGTAGCGTTTCTGATAGGGGAGGTTGGAGGAAACTTCATTGATTGGATCTTACCTCTGGCTGCCGGAGGATTTATCTATATAGCAACGGCCGACCTCATCCCCGAACTTCATAAAACCAAAAAGATTGGTCAGTCTCTTTTGCAATTACTTGCCCTGATCGCAGGGGTTATATTGATGGTGTTATTGGTTTTGGTGGGATAGTTTGGGGAAGTCCTTTGTTGTGGTTTA
>CAZHHB010000012.1:23207-28941 GCA_964532285.1 uncultured Candidatus Saccharibacteria bacterium
ATTGCTATTTGGGCTATTTTTATTTTTCAAGTTTACGTAGGCGAATTCTAACCTGAAACGCAGCACCTCAGAATAAAAAGGCCCAATGGTTATGTTACAATCATAAAATATGAAAAAGACAGCAAGTGCTGGAGGAGTCGTAAAGAATAGAGAAGGGAAAATCCTGATTGTTAGTCAGAGAGGCGCCTCTTGGTCTTTACCGAAGGGTCATATTGAAGAAGGTGAAGGTGTACTGCAAGCTTCGAAGAGGGAGATTCAGGAAGAGTCGGGATTGACCGATCTAACATTGATTGAGGACTTGGGTTCATATGAACGATTTAGGGTCGGAAGAGATGGTGGTGAAGATAGATCCGAATTGAAGACATTACATATGTTTTTGTATACAACGAATGAGAGCGAGCTCAAACCTATTGATCCTGATAATCCTGAAGCGAGATGGGTTGACCCTGAACAGGTTACCGATTTCCTCACACACCCGAAAGATAAGGAATTTTTCTTGAGGGTTTTACCTAAGATTCGTAAATCTATATAATCCAATTTATTGTCCCGTAATATATCACAGTGTTTTACGGCATTATAAAGTCGATACATTAGTATTTAAATTGAAACAATAATTATGACTGATAATACAACCAATAGTGAGAAAGAAAAGGGGAATGCAGCAGATGATGCTGCAAAACAAGCTCGAGCAGATGCCGATAAGCTAGCCGCGGATAAGGCGAAAGAATCGTCTAGTGGCGAACAAAAATAAGCGGCTCATCACTCTCGTTATGATACCCATTGAAAAAGCATCCATGTGGGTGCTTTTTCAAGTGCTCGCTCTAGCGGACGATTTACGAACCTGTTTTGAGGAACCATCGAAGATCTGTTCGGTGCTGTTTACAACAATGAATGGCTAATTCACTAGATATTACCGTATATTCGGAGTAAGATATTGCACATGGAAATTCCACAAAATATTTTAAATAAGTTTATGGTTCGTGAAGATTACCTGGAATGGGTCAATAAAGAAACCACTATATTTGCATATCTCGATTTGACTAATATTTTTCACTGGCAGAGCACGTTGGGGTGGAAATTTAGAATCGAGGACATGATAGAGCAACTTTTTACATTTCCTAATATAAAGGAGATAAAGGTCTACTATGGGAAAAATGAGAGAGATTTGAAAAACTCAGAAGCTTTTCATAATAGAATTAGAAAGACGGGAGCTATTCTGAAAACAAAGCCGATGAAGTTCATTTCTAAGACGATCCGAGAAGGAATGTTTTTTCAGCGAAAAACACTTACTTTGTTTGATCGTGGAGTAAAAAGTAAAATTCATGAATTGATAGATGAATTGCAAAAATCAGGGATTATCATTGAAGAGCCGAAATGCAATTTTGATGTGGAGATGGCAATGGATATACTCGACGATACGGATAAATTGACTGCGATTATGCTATTCTCCGGTGATTCGGACATGTGCGCTCCACTGGAAAGGCTGAAAGTCAAAGGAAAATATATTGGTGTAGTCGGGGTACGCGGAAGTGTTGCTGGAGAATTGCATGAAATAAAGGATAAATATATTGATTTTGGCAAGTTTTACACTGGGAAAAGGGAGTATATAAAAAGCGAAAATCCCGCTTTTGGCGGGACCGCATAATTAGTAGGATTACTCCTACAAGAACAATATAGCAAATAAGCGATCAAAAATCAATTGACTGTGGATAATATCAAAATTCAATGCTTCGCGGGTTGAAAGATGCCCGAACCTGTTTAATTTGGCAATGTAGATCGAGTATAAAAAGACCACTTCAGAACTTTCGTAATGAAGTGGCTTGATTTTGAATGTGCTTATTTAGGCACCATGAAGGTCGACTGGACTCCGTAGTGAGCCATAAGGTATGCCATATGATTGGTGTGATATCTGCCGAGTACAAGCACGTTTCGTTTCTTCCGGTCTGCATGAAGCGCGATTGTGCGCAGAATATACAAATTGCGCACGCAACTGAGGGCTGATGAAATTTTCTGCTCAGAGTCATCCTGAAACTTGTAGGGTACAGGACTACCACGAAGTTCAGGAGTGAGCTTGTATTCCATGAGATGCTGCTGGATAGCCTTTACAGGCAGATAGTCGGCGCCATAAACCTCGATGGAAGAACTTGGGTCGAATAGCAACTGAAAGCTTGCATGAAGTGGAATACTCCGCTTTACATAATCTTTCATTACCTGTTCGCCCTGGATCTGTATCGCTTTCACGCTAGGCAGATCAGATTCGTCGCTTTCAGCGGCTAGTTCTTTCCAGCATGTGTCTGCAGTCACGAGTCTTCCTCCGGTGAAGTCTTCAGTCCATAGAACGTCGTAGTTCGTACGAACTATACGAGCGATCTCCCTCTGGATCTTCTCAATGGGGTAGCCTGATGAATCTAATGATTCGTGTAGTTGACCTATGAAGTCCAATTGCACACCTCGAAGTTTCCGCAGATCTGAGTCCAACCGCTCCGGTGAAGCACTAACTTGATGCTCCCTTTCAAGGAGTCGTATCAAATTCGTGTCACTATGGATTTGATTGGATAAAAACTCGCGTACTTTTCGCATGTCAGCAAGCGTGTCCCCGACAATATCGTTTGTTGCAGTCTTGGGACTGTATACTTTATCGAGTGATGTCGTCTGCCATACTACTGTGGTGGGGATTGCGCTAACGTTTTTGCACTTTGTCTGAATGACGATGATGATAGCAATTACTGAAGTAACTGCGAGCACCATCCAGTATTGACGTTTGGAATTTATTTTGTTTATATGTTGCTTTTTCAAAGATGCACTCCTTTTCTAGTTAAATTTTCTAGTTAAAACCTAATGACTACCATATAATATCTTGATTGTCGGTAACTACCTACCTATGGTCTAGCATACAATTTATTAGTTGTCAACTTTTCGTAATGTATCATGACCTTAGCAACACTATAGACTACAGTGTGGATATGTAAATTTGTGTTGCTCCTATGGCAAGTGATACCAAGATAGCTACAATAGCAATATATAATGAGCTGTGGGAGAAACGCTCCGAGGACTCCATATTTTTTATTGACAATCTTCTCATCAGTTCATACTCACAAAGTGAACCAAATTTTGGATCAGAATTGTTGATATGATGAAAAAGCTCGTCTTCAGTCATTTGCCTAACATCTTTACCAAAGTTAATACTCATTTGCTCCGCGGGTAGGATTCGAACCTACGACCAATCCCTTAACAGGGGACCGCTCTACCAACTGAGCTACCGCGGAATGGTACAATTGCTCTCGAACACCAGAAAATGTACCATATATCTAAACCTAAATCAAAACATGTATATCAAGATCAATGTTGCCGCAGGGGAAAAGAGGGAAGTTATAAACAAGACTTCTCTAGACCATTATGATATCTCAGTCAGAGAACCAGCCGAGCGCAATCTGGCAAATAAGAGGATTCTGGATATTGTAAGAGAAATGTATCCGAAGCGTCTTGTAAGGATAGTGAGTGGGCATCATTCACCGAGTAAGATACTGTCTGTTGATGAGAATTGATTCTCTTGCAAGTGTCCAAATTTAATAGGTAAGTTATAATGTTACAATATACTTATAATAGTAGCGTAAACAAACACACCGATATGAATATAAACATCAAGGCGACAGCTTTCTCTTTAACCCCAGCTATTACTGATTATACGAACAAGCGCATAGACAAGATAGAGAGACTTTTGGAAAATGATCCTTCCGTACAGTGCGATATAGAATTAGGCAAAATCTCCTCACATCACAATAAGGGAGATATTTTTAAGGCAGAAATACACATCGTCGGAGCAGGCAAAAACATGTATGCCACAGCTGAAAAAGAAGACCTCTATTCTGCTATAGATTATGTCCGTGACGAAATACTTCGCGAACTCAAATCCGGCAAAGGTAAGCGCATATCATTGATCAGACGTGGTGGAGCAAGGGTCAAAAATATGGTGAAGGGTCTTTGGTCTTGGAAGAAGTAGTCGTTTGTGATTCTAATATGAAGAAATCTTTTTTCAGTCTAGATGAGATCAAGCAGCCAGTGAATCAGTGGTTGTGCATTGCTTTCTTGGGTATATGGTGTTTCTGGATTGTTTTGTATTATCTGGTTCAGAAAGCAGAGATTATAGGAGAGAGTTATACCGCGAACGCCGCGATTACGGAATGATGAAAATTACCTTTGTGTTTGGATTCCGTATCCTCTGATGAAATCTCCATAGTTCATTTCCTTTCCACCTTCTGGAATAACTTTTTCTATGAGAAGCTTGCCACTTTTAAATGAAGCTTGGGTTATCTTGATCCGCAAATCATCACCCTTATGATTCAAGATGAAGTACGCTTGAGGCCATTCATGATAGGCTTGGATCTTGCGGAAATTTAGATAAGGGTCATCTCCGAGATTGACCAAACCATCTTCTTTTATTATTTTTTTCGTATAAGTAGCTTTACTGTCGTCTTGATCTATCTCTTTAATATTACCCGCAATCCAATCAGGCAAAATATCAATCAAAAGTTGAGCTCCTTCGCGTGCCATAAATTCTTCAAATTCTTCATAGGTCGGCCATTCCTTGATCTCTATTTCTTTTACAGCCACGATCGGCCCATGATCCATCATCTCGTCTACTCTCATGATAGTGATTCCTGTGTGTTTGGTGTCATTTAATATAGCGGTCGGTAGTGGGGAAGGGCCGCGATATATGGGTAGTAGTGATGGATGAATATTAAGCATTTTCTTTGGAGCCATATTCACAATTTCTGTTGGGATTATTTTCCCATACGAAGCGACGATAAATATCTCACAGTTTTCTTTTTTTAATTGATCCGCCGGTGTCAATCCTTTGTCGTCAGTCTTTTTCAGATTACCCCAATCATAGACGGTAATATTTCTCTTTGTCGCCCAATCCTTTACAACATTTGGAGTTAATATCAATTTGCGACCCTGAGGTTTGTCTGGGGTTGTGACAATACAAGATGGAACAACGCCCGCCTTTTCCATTTCATCAAGTACGATGATAGAGAGGTGTGACGAGCCGAAGAAGGCAAATTTTATTTTCTGTGGAGTACTCATTTATTTAATGTATTGACGAACTATTATTTGCTCTCCATCTCTTTTATTTCTTCAGGACTCATTTCCCATACTTCCTTTGCCTTGTCTGTGAAGAGAATACCATTTAGGTGATCAACTTCATGCTGGAATATTTGTGCCAACAGTCCACTACCGCCCCTCTCTATCTTCTCACCTTTTTCATTGTAAGCGCGAATAGTCACGCGTACCGAGCGTTTGACCTTGCCATAGAACCAGCGCACAGACAGACATCCTTCTTCAACCTCTTTCTTTTCTTTTGATGACTTAATAATCTCTGGGTTTATAAAAACTAGGTCGGAACCATCTCCTTTGTAATTTCTATCAGCTTGTTTCAAGAGAGGACCGGACACTACGAATATTCTGAGATTTTTGCCGATTTGTGGTGCGGCTATTGCCACCCCGTCTTTCTGTAGGGCCATAGCATCGCGCATGTCGGTGATTATTTTCTTTATCTTATCGGACGCGATTTCATCCACAGGCACAGATCTTGCCACCTCTCGGAGTACGGGATTCTCTCTTTGGACTATTTCTTTCATGGCAAGACTATAACAGGAAAGTAACGATTGGTAAACACAGTCGTATAGGTTCAGTAGCTTCGCACCACTTTGGTGAGTTAACATCAAAGTCATGC
>CAZHHB010000013.1:0-26680 GCA_964532285.1 uncultured Candidatus Saccharibacteria bacterium
CCAAAAGAAAAAGTGGGCATTTATTAGATGTCCACTTTGTGGGGTACACTTCACAATCGAGACGGTTCTTTATTTAATAGAAATTTAACTGACTATTACCCCTTTATTCCTGCATTTACAGAAGAAGATGCACGGAAGATTTTCATGACAACATTGCCATTTGAATCTTTGACTGGAGCGTTCTTGGTGATGTCAAAACTACTACTACCGTTACCTTTGTAAAGGACAGCGTAATAAGTACCACCATCGACGGTTGATTGAGTCAAAGTGATCTTGCCTGGGTTGATGCCAGTTTCAAAACTAGCAGAACCAATGACTTTGCCTGGTTGACCAGCATTGTCTGCGTGTATAACTACCCAACTTGGTTCAGAGACCTGAACTGAAGACAGATATACGACATTGCCCGGGAATTGATCTGACATAACGATACGATTGGATGCATTGACATCGTCGGTTGTTACAGGAGTGTTATCTGAAGTATCGGTAGGCTCTGTTTCGCCCTTGCCGCCAAATACCAAGACACCAACTACTATAAGAGCAATAATGACCACAATAGTTGCGATCCACTGCCATGACTTTATTCCTGTTGTTGTAGGTTCCATGAAATTAACTATATTATAAGCTTATAATTTCGACTTTATTATTAGATCAGTATTATAGCATACTTACTTTTCGTGTTCCAGTACTACGGCGAGTAGAGCATCAGCTATGGTTCTGGCACTATTGAGGTTGGAAAAGGCCATGGCGCGCTCCTTCATGGTAGATCTTATGACTTCATTGGTGGTTATGCGCTCTATTTCTTCTATGAGAATGTGCTTGCTCAAGTTGTTTTCTTCAATAACTGAAGCGGCGCCGGTCTTGGCATAAGCGAAGGCATTGCTGGTCTGATCGTGACTTACGGCGGTTGGTAATGGAATGATTATGGAAGGCACTCCCCATGTGGCAATCTCAAATATTGTAGATCCGGCTCGCGACACTATAACATCAGCTACACCAGCAGACATTCGTATAGCCAATTCATTCAAATAATCAAAAGGATGGTATCGACTAGAATTGGGATTGTCTTTGAGAATAACTGCGGAAGTGGATTTCATTTCTTCTATATTTTTACGACCTGTCTGATGGATAATTTGATAGTTGACCAGCAGTTCCGGCAAAGCTTCCATGATGATGTCGTTTATGGCTTGGGATCCTTGTGAACCACCCAAGATAACAACAACTGGAACGCCTTGTTCAAGATTGAGGAATTCATGAGCTCCATTGGACATAGGTTGAGCGATCTCTCTCCTGATAGGGTTGCCTGTACAAGCTACTCGTTCTGGATGCTTGAAATATTGGATAGCATCTGGGTAAGAGACGGCTATCTGTTTGGCAAATTTACCAGCCCAAGCATTGACTCTGCCGGGTTTGCTGTCTGATTCGTGGATGATGACAGGTATCTTCAAAATTCTCGCGGCTACGAGTGCTGGAAAGCTGCCATAACCCCCTTTGCCGAATACGACATCGGGATATATGGAGAACATCTTTATGAGTCCGATAATACAGCCGGCTAGAGTCTTGAAGGCATCAACGATATTTAATAATGAAAAATAGCGTCGGTACTTACCTGCTGGTACAGCGACAAATTGTATGTTGTTCTCAAAGAGAGCCCGAGGGTTGTATTTGCTCGGAGCCATGTAATACAACTCTGGCGGGAGCATCTTGCGCTCCTTGACTAGGTCTTGTACAGCCTGAGCAACGGCGATTATAGGATAGAAGTGACCTCCTGTGCCTCCTGCGGTGAAAAGGATTTTCATAGGGTTATTTTAGCATGGTTTTTAAGAAGAGGAGAAAATCATATTGTCTGGCCTATTGAAATTACGCGCTAGTGGAAAGTTCCCCTTTTAATTCTTCCTTTATCTTTTTCTTAAGAGAATTAACCTTTTGTGGTGCAAATTCATCAACTACCTCCAACCGGATTTCATTTAATTTAGTTCTAAGACCCTCGTGGGAACCAATGACCTTTAATATTCTACTTAACACATTTTCTCTTTTCCATAATATATATACAGCAAATATAGAAGAAATTAATACACCCGCAAAAGAGATTATTCTGACTAAGTCTATATTTATATTCGGCAATAGATTTTCGTCGACAGCTATTACTGTGACAAACATAGTGGAAGATACAATCAGAGCGCTTTTCAAGGTTTCTAAGATGATATCCAAATGTCTTAGCAGTAGATCGGACCTAAAAGGAATACCCGCCGCAAGTCCCTTAAGGTTTTTCTCCATCACGTCAAGACGATTATTCAACAAAGTCTCAAGTTCTTTACTGGTCGTCAGTATTGTATTGTCAATTTGTCTTTCCAAGTCCTCACTGATTGTCATATTTTTCATGATTACTTTATTAAAAACCTACCAGATTTAATTAACTTAATGCTGTTGTAATTCAGCATATCCGTAAACTCAAATTGCCAAATAGAATAGGTGTTATCTCTATTTTTCTCGAAAAATAATGTGTAAACTTTTTTCTTTGTATGTTCTTGCCACTGTCTAAATGGATAATATAATTGTCTGATTATTACATCCTTGCCCTTACCATTTTTTGCCTCAATTAACACCACCTTATCTTTTCCTTCATATCCTGCGTCGACTTCAGTCTGAACACTTTCTGACTCAATTTTATTTTTGCCGACAAAAAAGTCAAATTTTGGGGTGTATTTACGCCCACGTATAGTTAGAACCAGACTAGGATCTTCGATGAAAGTCCTAATTAGACTTGAGGCATAAGCAAAATCTAAATGTTGCATTTCGGAGTTTCCAATCTTTGAAGTTTCTAGATCAAAATCAAGCTTCGATGAATAAACTTTCGGCTCGCCCTCTATTTTTGGAATATCAACATATCCCTCCCCTTTTATTATTGCAAAGTGTCCATTTTTTGTAGGAAGTAAAAATAACCCATGTTCCTTGAATATATCAGGTCGAGTTTCTCGCGTGTCATGTTTACACAAAATACGCACCTCTTTTTCACTGGTTGCTTTAAACTTCTGCACGGATTTCTTAATTTGGAGAGCAGATATGAAAAAGGGTGATTCATCGAAATTATGTCGACCCATATCGTAATCATCGAATATCTTTTTCCAGGAGTTACTATTTGCCATATTATTTATTTATATCACTAAATCTCTTTTTTGATAATTCCAGGAAATCACGCTCCATATCAATACCGATAAATTTTCTATCATGCATAGCCGCTGCAATTCCCGTAGTAGAACTGCCAGCAAAAGGATCCAGAATCACATCTCTCTTGTTAGTACTAGCAAGTACGATGCGTTTTAGCAAGTCCAGTGGCTTTTGGGTTGGATGTTTCCCATATCTCTTCTCATCTGGCTTTGGTGTACCCATTGACCAGACAGAACGCATTTGTAGGCCATCTTTCTTCAATTTATCTTCTGGCCATTGGCCATTCTTCATAAGATCGTAATTGAAAGTATGCTTAGCTTTCTTGTCTTTCCTAGCCCAAATGATTGTCTCATGACTTGCCGTAAAAAATCTACAGCTTAGGTTTGGAGAAGCATTGGGTTTGAACCATGATATATCATTCAAGATATGGTAATCAAGAGCTTGTAACGCATGGCCACACTGATATATTGAATGATAAGTTCCACTAACCCATAAGGTGCCACCAGGCTTGAGAACTCTCCTACACGCTTCCATCCAACGATAATGGAAATCGTAATCGTCTTGAAAACCCCTGCTTACATCCCAATAGCCTTTATTAACGCTAACCATTCTTCCAGCATGAACACTAAAACCACCATTTGAAAGATTGTATGGTGGATCTGCGAAGATCATGTCAATTGAATCATCAGGTAATTGTGAAAGTATTCTTATACAATCACCGAGATACAGCACAAAATTTCCCTGTAAAAAGTAGGGTCTATCTTTAACAATAGATAAAATCTTTCTTTCGGCTACTACCATACCTGTATTGTACCATTCCTATTTCGCAAACAAAAACAACCTTTATTTTCTCGCATGCTTAGAAACATTCGCTACTATCCCCGCGGTAATAAGTGTGATGATCAAGGCTGTTCCACCATGACTGACGAAGAGTATGGGCAGACCAGACAGGGGTATGATGCCGAGCATGGCGGCCATGTTCATGAAGGATTCCATGATGATAAGTATCGCTATGCCCATGACCAATAGTCCGCCGAAGACATCTTGAGAACGAGTGCCTATGCGGAATACACTGACCCCGAATAGGACATACATAATTAATAGAGCGATACTGCCAACAAAACCGAATTCTTCTGCGGCGACCGCGAAGATGGAGTCATCGGTAGGTTGAGGGAGATAGCCGAATTTCTGGATACTTTGTCCGAAACCGCGCCCCAGGATCTGTCCTGAACCTATAGCTATCAAGGATTGATTGATCTGATAACTAGCACCCTGAGTATCGGAATTGCGATTCAAAAAGGTGTTGAACCTCTGTCGGGCGTATGGTTGAAACACAATTACTCCTGATATGATCGTACCCAATAGACAGATCGTAATGATGATGTAACGAAGGGGTAGACCACCAATGAAAAGCATTACCAGTCCGGTGAGTAAAATGATGATCAAGGTGTCGGTATCTTTTTGGGCCAAGAGCAATACACTCAATATGATCGCAATGACAATGTATGGCAACATGCCGAGTTTGAAACTGGTGATCCTATCTTTCACGAAATGAACCCAGGCCGCGATGTAGATGATGAAGGCGATCTTCAATAATTCAGATGGTTGAAAAGTGAAGATTCCCATATCGATCCATCTGGAAGCACCATTAAAATGAACGGTGATACTTGGAATGAATAGAAGCAGGTTGACCCCGATGGCTCCAAAAAGAATGAACAGAGCGGACTTATGGAGCCATTTATAATCAAGACGCGAGAATATATAAAATGCAATGATACCCAGAACCAAACTCAAAGTCTGTTTGCCCGCCACAGTACTGAAGTTAGAGCCATTCTGCGCTAGTAGACCCAATGACGCCGACAAGAAGATGACGAAGCCGAAAGCAGTCAGAATGATTACCGAAATTAGGAAGAACCTATCTATTTTGCGTTTGACTGGTGACATGCTTGGTTTACTCTGGTTCGACGGCTGCGGTTGTTTGTTTGAAAGATTCTATCTCGTTTCTAACTTTTTCGTATTCCGGCAAATCAGTAATCTTCGACAGCCCTAATGTCGAAAGTAGTTGAATAGTAGTTTTGTACAGAAATCCTCTTGCATCTTTAGGATTTTGGATCCTTTCAACCAGTCCTCGTATGAGTAGATTTCTCAAGATGAATTGGGAATTGACTCCGCGTATATAATCTATATCAGTGCGCGAGATTGGACCTTGGTAAAGGATTATTGAGAGTGTCTCCAGTCCAGCTTTACCCAGATCACGACTCAGTTCTTCTTTTGTAAGTTCTTCAATCAAAGAAGAGAACTCTTTTGCTGTCCCTAATGTTATGTCATCTTCTGTCCTAACAAGCGTGAGTCCCCTATTCTGCGTCTGTAGTTTATTTTCTAATTCATTCAAACCTTCATCCAATTGTTTTGCATCAATGTTTAATATGGCAGCCAATCTTTTTAGAGATATCGGTTCAGCTTTCCAGAAAAGTATAGCTTCTATTTTTGCAGAGAGGTTCATAAGATATTTAAGTATAACAGAAAATTTTAGTATCTAGGCACACCCACATCTTTTGTCTCCATATGGATGTCGCCAAAAGTTGAATTTTGTGAGACGTGCAATAGTCCACCTTTTACCAACTCAAGCATGGCTAGAAAACTCACGATGACATTCACCCGATCAGCCTTGTGTTCTCTCGTAAATTCTTTGAAGCTCATACGGAGATGCTTGGTAATACGACTTGTGAGAGTCCCTATCATATCTTCCAAACTAATGACTTTGCTAACCATATGTTTTGGTAAGTTTTCTTTCCTGGGTAGCCTATTGATCAGGTCTTTCAATAGATACAAGGCTTTTTCCAGTGTGAATTCAGAGTCGGGCATAAATACTGGAACAACAGGTCTGGATTGAGATTGCTCAAAGATCATCTCTTTTCCGAATAACTCTTTCACATTGTTACTCGCTTCTTTGATACGCTTATATATTTTCAAACGAGTCTCTAGGCTCTGAATATCCCCCTGTTCTTCTTCGGTCAAAGCCAGATCAGGTAAAAGCGACTTTGATTTTATCAAAAGTAGAGTAGAGGCAATCAAGATAAAGTGCGCCGATTCGCTAATCGGGATATTATCAATCTGCTTTACATGCGTGATAAAATCATCCGTTACCTGAGCCAGAGAAATATCGCTGATGAATAATTTACGCTTTTCTATAAGGTCCAAGAGTAGATCCAGAGGACCTTCAAATGATTGGGTTTTTATTGTAAATGACATTTTTTACAATACTCCGATCGCTTTTTTAACTTCCAACAACTTTGCGGCGGCTTTTTTGTTTGCCTTCTCTGCCCCAGCCTTCAATATCTCTAAAACTTTATTCTCATCTTTTGCCAGTTCTGCCCTCCTCTCGCGCATAGGAGCAATGAAAGCGTCGATGTCTTCTATCAGAGTTTCCTTCAATATTTTGTATTTACCTTTATTGGCCTCATAGAGATTTTTCAATTCTGCCTCACCCTTGAAAAGTTTGTGAATGTTGTAAACATTGGTCGGCACTTCCCCACTGGAATCAGTAACAATGGCCATAACTGCTTTTGTAATCTCTTCGCGTGAAGCGAAAAGTGGAATGGTATTGTTGTAACTCTTACTCATCTTTTGGCCATCAATACCAGGGACAGTGGCGACTTCTTTCATTATCATAGGTTCTGGAAGTTTGAAAAGTTCGGTCTTGAATGTGTGATTGAACTTCTGTGCTATATCTCGAGCGTATTCCACATGCTGTTTTTGATCTTGACCTACAGGCACTGTATCGGTGTCATAAAGCAAGATATCTGCGGTCATGAGTACAGGATAATTGAATGTTCCGACATTGATCTCTTTGTCTTTGGCTTCTGCGTCCTTGTAAGCATGAGCGCGCATGAGGTATGGCATGGTGGTGATGGTATCAAATATCCAAGCGAGTTCGGTATGAGCGGAGATGTCGGATTGTTTGAAGATGACTGCCTTTTCCGGATCGAGTCCGATGGCGAGATAGTCAATAGCGAGGTCTATGATATTCCTGCGCATTTCATCTGCATTCTGTATGAAATTGAGACCATGATAATCAGCGATGAAGAAGTAACAGTTATATTGATTGGAATTCAAAAGATCCACAAACTGCTTCATGGCTCCAAAATAATTGCCTATATGCGGACGACCAGTTGGTTTTACACCTGAGAGTAAGGTTTTCATCTGTTAAGTATAGTATGAATATAACAACCAGTAAATACATCTTCTCACCAGCCTGCGGTACTCGCTCCGTGAAATTGCTAGGTAAAAGGCTCAGGAATTGTAAACAATTCCAACGACATTCGCCTTTTACCAAGCAATTTCTACTGCGCTCAGACATGTCCTCGGCTGTCTCGAAGATGTATTTACTGGTTGTCTTACAACCCTTCCCTTTTCAATTCCTCAATTAACTTCTGTGCATTTTTAGATAGTTTCTTTGGCATTTCCACATTCGTTACAATGAGGAGATCTCCACGCTTCGGTTGGGTACCGAAAACGCCACCGTTAGAATACGGAACACCCTTGCCTTTTACTCTCAATATTTCTCCATGTGATGTTCCTGCAGGAATCTTCAATTCTATAGTTCCATCAAGAGTTTCAATAGTTACCGTTCCGCCAGTGAGTGCCATCGTAAGTTTGACATCCAATTCCATAACTAGGTTCAAGGCTTCCTTGCGGAAATGTGTATGTTCAGTCACCCAAACACGCACGATGAGGTCACCCTTGCCACCCTCGCCAGCCTCTCCTTTCCCCGGTACGCGTAATCCCTGACCATTCTCTATGCCAGCTGGAATTTTTACACTCAGATTTTCATTATTTATTGAAATATCTTTTTCTACACCGAAGATAGATTCTTTGAATGAAATCTGCATATCTACAGTAATGTTTGCACCCTTGCGCGGTCGTCTCCTGCCACCTCCGCCACCGAAGAATTCACTGAATATATCTCCAAGATCAAATTCTACACCGCCATTCTGCCCGCGAGTAAATCCTGAGAAATCAAAACCACCAAAGTCATTTGGATTGAAACCACCGAAGCCGCCTTGACCTGCTTGACCCGGATTGAAGCCACCTGCTCCAGCTGAGCCGAACATGTCATACTGCTTGCGTTTCTGATCATCAGAAAGAATACTGTAAGCCTCACTTGCTTCTTTGAATTTCTGTCCAGCCACGGGATCATTCTTCGTCTTGTCGGGATGGTGTTGGTGCGCGAGTTTCCTAAAGGCTTTCTTGATGTCCTCCTTGGAAGCTCCTTTTTCTACACCTAAGGTTTTGTAATAGTCTTTCATTGAATGATTGTATGAATATTGAGTATAACTTGAGTATTGAGAGGTCGCAAGGTCCGACCTAGAGGCCTCTAGGTCGGACCTTGCGACCTTTACAAATATGATTTTCGTGGTAGTTTTAATCTAGGTCTCGCACTGGAGGATACGTCCCGAAATGCGGAAAAACAGCACAAAAACAATAAAATAAAAACATAAGGAATGTTATGGGTACGCCCAAATTCTCATTCAAAGAAGCATTGAAAGTCATTTTTCCATACCTAGATCATCTGTCGTTTCAACACAGAGCTTGTTTTGAAGGGACCAATGATTTTAAGGATGAAATAGATGGTATTGAGTATGTGTTCACTCTGTGGCAAAGCACCGTAACAGTATCGGCAGCCTTACAAGAAGGGGCCATGTTGCATGCCATGCCGATCTACAGAAATGTTCTAAAAAACGCCCGGGGTCGAGTGGTAAAAGTCTTTTATCGGAGACTTCTAATCGACAGAACCAATACTCAAGCTTTTCTCGGGTTTCTTTTTTTACAGACAAGCACCTTCATCATCAACCACGTCACCCCTGCTCATCTGAAATTGGGCAGTTTGGTACTCCGCTCTTCTGAGAGTGCTATACAGTATGTGGAAGTTGCGACGCTGGACAGATATTGGGAGGATAGGTGTTTGGGGAGACCAAGTTATTTCCCGGATGACTTCCCCACCAAATTCTGGCAGAACATTGCCGAGTGGGTGAAGACTTCAATGGCTGTGCGTCAAAAGGCTTTGGAAAGTCTCGAGGCGCTCGATGGGAAGGTTAAACCGCTGATCAATGCGCTTGATGTCAGCGGCCCAGTCAGTCAACCGCCAACCGCATAACAACTGACCACCTACTATGAAAAAATTATTGAGCGCATTCTTTTCACTGTTCGTCTGGGTCTTTGCCGGCCTTCTCGTATCGCCACACATGTCCAATTCGATGGCGACCTGGTTCGGTTTCGGTTGCTTCGCTATCGTCGCGGCACTGACCTTTCCGAGGGGCAGTAAGGTCAAGTAGTGGCACCTTGAAACATAACAAGCCACTCAAGTTTTACTCGCCGATTGCTTAATTGCGGTCGGCGATTTTATAGACTGTAGACTTTTCTTACTGTCCCACCAGAGGTGCCCAGTAAGATGAGGTTCCCAAAATAATAACAGTAAGTGCAACCAGGATGGCCACAGTAACTACTATATTCACCACCATCCTACTAGTACCAGGGACCCTACTATCATCATCAATTTTAGGGTATTTGAAAATTTCGATCCATACCCAAGTACACAACAAGAGGAGAATTGCTGACGCTGTTAACAGCACTGTTTTATGTGTAGCGACATCAAAATCCCAACAAACTTCATTTCCTAAGAATATACAGGTAGGGAAAAATATAAATATAAAAGTAACAAGCGTGAGTACATAATATCCAATCCATTTTATAAATCCTGGATACTTACGAAGAATATAGTAGGAGATTAGAGCTCTAATACAAACAATGATGGCAACTGCAATTGCAAGGAAAATAAACGACATAAAAATTAAATTATTAATATTAAACTAACCTCCCCGCCTTAATCACATGCTCCACCACTAGTATACCCCATCTCATTACGATACCACGTAAGTTTCAGGATAGGTTATTAAGCGCAGAATAATTGTCACCGGCGGAATACCTAATGCCAGAACAAGAATCAGTAACTCATACGGTGCTGGTAGGTAATTAGAAGTTTTAATTACAAAGCTCAACCCATATATTCCAGCCAACAGAACAATGCTAATGGGTAAAGTTACTTTTAAGCTTCTAAGTGCAAATGATATTCTTTTCATATTTATTTATAAAAATCCCCCTCTTCGTAATAGTACGACTGCTCTATACCCTTCATATAAACTTCCCGGTCATCAATTTTATCTGTCAAAGCAAGACGCAGAAGCTCGCGAATCTCTAGATCGTTCACTGGACTGCGCTCCATGGCGTTCAAGTATTTATCCTTGTCGATCTTGGCCCAATCAACACATTGTTTGAGATTTTTCTTTAGAATCAAATCTAGCCAAATCCTCATACTCCGACCATTACCTTCCATGAACGGATGAGCGATATTCATTTCAACATATTTAGCCACGATCTCTTCAAGGGTACTCTCCGGCATTTTCCCGATTTTATCGAGACTTTCTTCTAGATATAGATGGGAGGCAAATCGGAAACCGCCTTTGCTTAGATCTTTCAGACGAATCTTGCCGGCGAAATCATAAAGTCCCCCGAACAAATATTCGTGGATTTGTATTAAGCCTTTGGTTGTACCAACCTCAAAACTTTCAATTTCTTGACTGCCAAAAAGTTTTTTAGCCCGTTCTTTGCTAATTTCTTCAACATTCTGCATGAGGATATTATAACATATTCTGGCAGATATCTCTACCGAAGCTCCTATACTGCCTGAGTATTAGATAGTTTGTAAATATTTTCGTTTATTTCCTGTTCATTTCCGTAGATTTCCTTACGAGCAAAACGATATAAGATATATTGAGCAGAAATATTACCTAATTCTGTCGTTTGTCGGCTCGCCTCCTCACCATATACTCGCATAAGGTTTCCAACTAATTTGCCAGTATTACCGAATTGAGCGAGACCATAGCCTATTGATTCAATTGCTAATGTAGCAATACTGTTCAACGAATCCGCGCCGATGCTTAAAAGTAAAGATTTCTTGAAGGTCTCAGATTTACTAACAGTATTAAGTTTCTTCATTTCCTCAATCATTAACTTGTATGAATTACTTCTTCCAAATGTATCCAGGAAAATAAAGTAAGTGTATCGCAGCTTAGTTTTTAAATAATATCCATAAGCAATTAAAGCAATGGCGAAAACAACAAACGATATGAGGGTTGTATTGAGGATAACTTCATAACCACCAGAGCTATTAAAAATAGGTACAAAAAACCGTATCAGTAATGTAAACAGAGCGATAATTACAGCTATAGGAATAAAATAAAATTGAAGCCAAATCTTTACCCGAAAAGAAAAAGCTGGCCAAAATAATTTCATGGAAATTTTCCAGCTCTCTGATGGTTTAAGATCTCTCTTGTCGAAAAAAGAATCTATCCATATCTGTTTTTCGATTCTGAATATAAATCTAACAGTAATGCTATAAATGGCCGCCAGTAAAAGATAAGGCAAGGCAAATTTCAAGTAGGTCAGCCATTGTTGGGTTGTAAATGTATCAAAATTATAAACCAGATTCAGAATATAATTTACAACGATGAACAATAATAAAGGCCATGTTATTAGGAGTATTCTCTTAGCTAAAGTAACTTTTCGTAGCTTCAGTTGTTTTCCTATCTCGACAAAAATTTCTTTGTAGGTAGGAAGTGTATTCGATTCATTCATAAAAATTAAATTAAATTATTAATATTACACCAACCTCCCCGCCTTTATCACATGCTCCACCAGCGTATATGTATACCCCATCTCATTGTCATACCACGCCAGCACTTTCACCAGATTACCACCAACGACTCTCGTAAACGATAGATCCGCAATAGAGGCATGGCGATTGCCGATAATGTCGTGAGAAACTAGAGATTCCTCTGTTACAGTGAAAATACCATTCCAGCGAGGCTCTGCGGCAGCTTTCTTCAGGAGACCATTGACCTCTTCGGCAGTGGTGTTGCGCTTGGAGATGAAAGTAATATCTACTATGGAACCTGTCACTACGGGGACGCGGATAGAAATGCCATCAAATAGACCCTTGAGTTCTGGCATGACCTTCGTAACAGCGATGGCGGCACCCGTAGAAGAAGGTACGATGTTCTGCGCGGCGGCACGACCTTCGCGGAAGTCCTTTTTGTTCGGACCATCCACTAGGCCTTGGCTGGCAGTATAACCATGCACAGTATTCAATAGTGCTTTCTCTATACCCAGGGTTTCATTCAATATAGCGATGAGTGGTGAACCGGCATTCGTAGTACAAGAAGCGTTCGATGAGATCTGGCAGTGCTCTAATTTATCTTCATTCATCGCCATCAAAATAGTCTCACCTTTCACAGCTGAATCCTCTTTGTCTTTGATCGGTGCAGTTACAACCACCCTCTTTGCTCCGGCCGTGATGTGCGCTTGAGCTTTTTCACTAGAAGTGAAATGTCCGCTCGCCTCAATCACTACATCTATGTCTAATTTCTTCCATGGCAATTGTGCTGGATCCTTCTCACTCAAAAACAAAATCTCACGACCATCTACTATCAAAGAATTTGTTTTTTCATCTATAGAAACATCAAAAGGACTGACCCCGTAGGCCGTATCGTATTTTAGAAGATATGCAAAGTTCTTTATGTCCCCCAGATCATTGACCGCCACGATCTCTATCTCTTGCCTTTCTCGAGCTACTTTAACGAAAGCTCTTCCTATTCGGCCGAGGCCGTTTATTGCTACGCGAGTTTTTTTCATATATTTAATATTATCAGCTACTAGGTGTTGATATTGTAACACAGGTCTGCTAAATTGGTCATGGAAAGGCTATATATGAACTATTGGACAAATAAATATGCGTTGCGTCCGGTTGCCAGATGTGGCAAGGGATGCTAGCTTGGGCGGGGAATTGCCTGTGGATTCCCCGCCCTTTTTGTGATCTATTGCAATAAAATAACTTGGTGCTATACTTTTTTGGTTCCAACCGAACTGATGCTTGACACGAACAAGGGGGCTGCCATGGATAACACGCCTGCGAAAGGGCAATGTTTATCCACCTTAGGCCATTGCGACTCAGGCGTAACGATTCAATCGTTGCGCCTCTTCTTTTTATAAAGCCTTTTATTAGGCAAAGCGACACAGCACACCTTTCGAGGAACATCTGCAGGAAATTTTCAGCAGAAAATTTCCGAAGCCGAGAACGAAACCCTGCAGGGTTTCGTTCGTTTCCTCGAAAGGTGTGCTGTGTCGCTTTGCTATCAAACTGTCTTTGAATACCCTTTTCCTAGTTTCCTAATAAGTCCCGGTCCTTCGAATATCATCCCAGTAATCAATTGGACTAGATCCGCTCCGGCATTGAATTTTTCCATAGCTGTTGCTGATGATGTGACTCCACCTACACCGATGATGGTAAATCGTGATCCATACAATTGCCTAGTCTTCCCTATCAGATCTGTTGAGAGGTGTGTACATGGCTTACCTGATAACCCTCCCACATATACCGTCGGAGCCTCACTACGGACATCTAGAGAATCATAATCTTTATTTAGATTTCCTATTACCACTCCATCTAACCCATTATCGTCAATTACTTTCAATAAGGAATCGAATTGACTCCACGGGATATTTATAGGCATTTTGACATAGACTGGCTTTTTACAATCTATGGAATTCAAAGAAGCTAACAATCGACTGAGAGGTTCTGGGTCAGTGAAAGCTTCACCTCCAAAAGCGTTTGGGCATGAGATATTGATCGTATAATAATCACCGATATTTTCTTCATTCAAGCGTTTGAAAGAATAAGTATAGTCGTCTATTCCTGCTTGAATAGTCACTGATTTGTCATCATTTGTTCTGGCAATGGAAACACCGATTACGAAATCTTTCTCTCGAGGAGTTTTCTTGAGTCTTGCAATCACAGCGTCGACGCCATCATTCCTCAGTCCTTTATTGACCAAGATACTTTTCGATTTAGGTAATCGTGTCAAACGCGGTTTTGGATTGCCTTCACACGGCCTAGCTGTAACTGAACCTATCTCCTCCCCTCCCATGCCTATGTTCGGCAATATGCGTGTCAGTTGACCATTGTAATCAAATCCTGCAGATAAGAGGAATGGTGTACGAAATCTCAAACCGTTGACAGTCTTTGAAATATCTTTGCCGTGGTATCCATACACGAGGTTTGTGAGCAAGCGGGTAATTTTATGGTTACCAAGAAATACTCCCATTGATGTCATGAAGTCATGGACATCTTCAGGATCAAATTTGAATAAAATTGGTTTTAATATTTTCTTATAAAGCATGTATACAATCATAGCATATCCATGTTACAGTTCATGCTAATGGAACAGTTCCTCATCGATTCTGTAGTCATTCATCCGTATATTGTCTACGGACTTATCATCATCCTGGCTTGTGCTGAAGGACCTATACTCTCAATGATTGGCGGGGCTCTCATCCGTTTGGGATATTTTTTCTTCTGGCCTTTGTATATCGCTCTCATGCTCGGAGACTTGATCGGTGATATTGTATGGTATTTCCTTGGCAGACATTTTGGACATAGATTCATCGCTCGTTTTGGAGATAGGTTTGGCATTACCGAAGAAAAAGTTGCCAAGGTGGAAAAGACATTCCACAAACACAAATATTCTATCTTATTCTTAAATAAACTAACTACAGGCTTTGGTTTCGCTATCGTTACTTTGTTTACAGCTGGAATGGTCAAGATTCCCCTTCGGGGATATATCCTGACAAATATTTCTGGACAATTTATCTGGACCGGATTACTTATAACCGTTGGATATTTCTTCGGTCATACTTATGAAATCATAGATAATGTTATGGGTAAGATCTTTATGATAGCGATATTCATCCTCTTTATACTCGCCCTGTATCAGTATGGTAAATATTTGAGGACAAAGGCAGAAGAGATAAATGTATGATCTATCCCCGGAGAAATTGCTGTTTGTTTTAGTGAATACATTGAAGTATACTTTATGAACAAAAATCATGAATAAAGATCTCCCAGCTTTCGAAAGATTCTGCCCCAGTGTTTCTGTTATAATCCCAGCGCTTAATGAGGAGAAAAATATAGGCAATTCTCTCAGTGCCCTTCTCGCTGAAGATTATCCAGCTTTTGAGATAATAGTCGTAGATAATGGCAGTTCCGACAGAACCTCTGACATAGCTTCGAAATTCGATGGGGTAAAAGTCCTCAGGGAAGATCGCAAAGGGACTATGTGGGCATGTGAGAAAGGTCGTAGTGTCGCCTCGGGCGAAATCATAGTGAGGATGGATGCTGATTGTGTTCCGGAAAAGGATTGGCTTATGAATGGAGTAAGGCATTTCAAGAATCCTAGAGTCTTGGCTGTGAGTGGGCCGTATGATTACTTTGATTATTCGCCATTATTTAGAATAGTATCCTCTTTTGTGCAAGTATATCCATATTGGTTAGCCAGCAATACATTGCAGATGTTCGGCAAGAGCGGGGTTGTTATTGGTGGTAATAGCTTTATGAGATCTTCAACCCTAAAAGAGGTCGGCGGGTTTGATACAAGGATAGAATTTTATGGTGATGATACGGACATTGCCAAGAAATTCTCTGCTCTTGGTCGCGTCGTCTATGATCGTCACCTCACCCTGAGCTCATCGGCCAGACGCTTCAAGGCACATGGGATCTTCCCTATTATTATGGAATATTCCAAGGCTTTTTGGGGAACAGTCCTTAAGGGAAAATAATAATCAGTAAAAGAAAACCGTCTTGAGTGAAATCAAGGCGGTTTTCTTTTTGAATTATCGATTTACTGACTGCTTGAAGAAGCCGATACCGTAGATGTCGCATTCGGATTTGGCACTTTCAATAGATCTTTGTCTGCTTTTACCAAGAAATTGATGATGGACTGGAGGTCTTTCCTGGCGGCGACTAAATCTTTGTGGGCTGCCTGAATCTTGGAGCGAGAATCTTTCAAGATTTTTAGATTTTCTGCCATCTTGGTTTTGTCGCCTTCATCTGGGAACAAGGCTACGACTTGACTAACAGCTGTCTGGGCCAATGAATTGGCTTCTATCATTTTTGCTTTGTAATCTGTCCAAGCGATCACATTTTCTGTGGTAGTACCGAACTGATTCATCCTAGCTTCTAGTTTCGGTCCAATACTGAGTAGCATGTTGAGAACAGTGATAACCCTATCAGCCGAGGCGATAATATTGATCTGCGGCATGAACAGAGCGTGCACTCTATAGGTTTTGCTTAGCTGTTCCTTGTCGGCCTTCAAAGCCTGAGAAGAAGTACTATTCTCTATCTTTGACTTGAAACTTTTTAGATTTATTATCAAACTCTGAACCGTACTCGTTATGGTTGTTTTCTGAACTTCGGTAAGATTGCGTGTTTCATTTGTACGGATAATCAATTTGTTCAGCTCTTCTACGCGCTTGTCTATGATTTCCAGATTCTTATCCTGAGCTTTGGTGATACCGTCTGGTTGTTTGGTGGTCTTGGTACTCGTACTTATTGTTGCCGCTGAGACAGCAAACGCGACAGTCATAGCTATGGTTGTGCCGAATATGGATGCCTTTAGGAGTATTCTTTTCATGATATTTTGGTTATATTAAAATTATTGAGTCAATAATGCCTGATCTATGCTCGTAATATCAGCACCGAGGTTGTTCAGTTGAATGTCAACAGAAGATGCATCATTTTGGAGAGCCGTATTGGAAATATCGTCTTGCGCGGATAGTCCCAGCCCAGCAAGACTCTGTGAAGCTGAACTTTGTTCCGTGGTTGTGGCCGTCTGATCGGAGACAACAGGAGTGGCAGGCTGTTTCTCGGAAGAACTTATGGAGATTATAATACCAATGACGACAATGAGAATGATTATTCCCGCTATCAATTTTGTAGTTTTTGACATAGTCGATTAGGTTTAATTTAAACGATAATAAAATAATTATAGCATTATCTAATCTTGATTATAGCACTTCGCTACGCATGGTGCCTAGCGGGATTGCTCTTTGACACCCCAGTAACCAAAAACATATCCTGTGGTGTAATCAGAATTTTGCATAAGATCATTTGTGTTTGAGACTTCAAAATCATCTGTATTAATAGCCCCCTTTTCACTCATTGTCTGTATAAAAACCTCCGTAGACTTGTTTGAGTCTGCCTTTATCAGAGATATGGATTCAAGATCAAGATTACGGATCACTTCTCCTGAAATCTGGTCAATAGGTGTAGCTTGATCTGTCGACAAGTAATGAGAAAAATCTACACTGGCGATAAGTATGGTTCCATCATCAAGAAGTGTTGCCAGCATTTTCCCTAGTGTCTTTGCATTATCTTCAGTTGTATCTGAACGAAGTATGATTGGTGTTACTTTGGCACCTGGAAAAATCCTGCTGATGATCAATATTTGAGAACCCACAGAATGTTCTGGGTCAAATGGAGTTTCTTCGATATTTGCCAGTTTTGCATCTTCTAGTTTTGCAGCCAAGCCAACTATAGGCTTAACTTCACCATAAATCGTGAAGAAACTCGCGTTGGAGACTGTTACAGGGGCTTTGCCTGCATCAGTATGATCCGGACCAATAACTATAAAATTCTTAACAGTTTGTGTCTTTTTAAGGCGACCATAAAATTCAACTAGGCGCGGTATGGTCGTCGGTATATGGTGTGACACGATGCCTCCGTAGATATGCTTCAGATTCACAGCCGGTACTAGATACCCTGTTTTGACGGCCCTGTCTACCTCAGGAGCGTATTCATTCCATTGTGACTGATGGTATACGGTGACGGGGCTATCATTTTTTGAGGAAGTCAGACTAATGATAACTCCCAAAATAAGAAGGAGGAAAAGTAATATTACGACTTTTGTCTTTATGCTACTTAATGGTGATTGAATCTGCATTTGATATTGTTACGCTTTCAAGGCTCTTGAGAGATTGCAGAGTAACCGGTTCAGCTTTATATGTACCCTTAGAAACTACTCGAGCGTAATAATAAATCGGCTGAGTGGTATTCCTATCTATCACAAATGTCACTTTTTGATCATTGATTTCCGTTGGGTAGACTCGGGAATCGTAGATGTTATAGTGCCTACCAGATTCTTGATCTACTGGTCTTAATCCGCTTGGTAGATAATCTACAATCTGATAAGGACCGCTTAAAGCATTACTACTGAACCATGGAATCAATCTAACCAGTATCAAATCCCCTTCTTCAAATTCGCCCACCGAAACTCCTGAATATGGCGATTGGTTGTTCTTTTCATAGTCACGATTAATTTTGAGATTATTATCTTTGACGATCGATTCTGGTGATGATTGTTGTTCATAATTAGCAACAACTCCTAATTTACCCTTAACATCCGAAAGTTCCAAAGATGCAAGTTCTTGGGATGAAAGTGTCAGCTCAAATGACTCACCGTCCTTTAGTGTTTTGTTTCCTTGTTTTGTTTCAGCCTTATATGCAAAACTTACTTCTTCAGAATCGAGTTTAGGTAAGGCGGACTTTACATAGAGCAGACGCTGAAAATTATTCAGTGTTTCTTTAGGTAAATTCTGGTCTACATACAAGGCAAGTTGAATAGACTCTGGTTCTTCAAGACTTGCAGTTAATGCGGCTACTAAGGCTGTTGTAGTGATTGTAGCATCACCCTTTAGACCACCCACATAAGCATAAGATGATTTTATTTCAAGCGAGGGCTTTATATTTTGTTTGTAGTATGCACGAGCTTCTTCTTTGGCACCAATAGAATCAAGAGCTAGTGCGATAAACACCCCATCTTCAAGACTGAGTGATCCATCATTCTTAATTTTCTGAATTTTTGTAAGCACAGGTTCATTAAATGCAGAGAGTCCATATAAAGCACGGGCTATTCTCGATACATCTGCTTTTGTATCACTGAGAGATTGAGTCAGGTAATTTTTAAGTGATGATCGGTCAAAAGTTGTGTCATCAAATAGATGTGCAGAAATTGCTGATAATTCAAGGTCGTCACTACTATACGGCAATAATTGTAGACCTCCTGTGTATGCTTGATATTTTGAGACTTGGAAATCTGGCTTCTCGCCCTTCTCTCCGAAGTAGGTATTGAGGAGATTTGTGGCAATTAGTTGTGCTCCCTTTTGATCAAGCCTCACACCCCATTGGTAACTTAAAGATTTAAGTTCGTTGTATAATCGTCCTCGTCCAAAAGAACTGAAAGTGAGGCTGGTATAACCGGAGGCACTATTTTTAATCTGTAGTCCAGTCTGCCCCTCATAAAAATCTGAAGTATTTTTTGTGAAGTAGCTACTAAGAACTTTCAGTGATCGAGTCAGGGCATCTGACAATCCACTACTATTTGCCCGTACAGTTAGTTGATGATTTCCAAGACCCAGTGGACCCAATGGAATCTCTACATTATCTCCACCAGATCGATCTATCTCCTTAAATGCTAGCGTTGGACTTTCCACACTGTAATTTACATTCCCTTGGTTAGCGGATGTCCCGAAGGTCCTCAATCTAAGCGTGAGTTGATCACCAGCGAGATAGGTATTATTAAGAGTAGCGTCTACAAAGAACGGTAAGGTTACCGGAATAAAGTTCACACTCTTTCCTGCAAATAAATCCTTTGTGACAGCCTGGCTTGTTAACCTCCATGAAGTAATATTATCAGGTAGTTTAAACTGGGTATTCGCATATCCGCTAGAATCTGTCGTGACGGACTTGAAGATCGCCATTTCCTGAATATTTGAGCGTGGTGTATCACCATCCCCTCCACCCTTTTCAGCACCTCCACCACCATAAGGAGGCATGTTTGAAGTTCTGATGACTACTTGTGAATAAATATCCCTATAGAGATCATTAATGATATCTTTTTCATCGGGTCTAATTGAAAAGACAGCCTCATCCAAAGCCGACAGGTTAACTTCAGCTCTAGCTGGATTATTATTTTTATCTGTTACTCTTATATCAAGATTTACGCTATCTCCTGGCTTATAGGTTTGCTTGTCCTTCGTAATTACCACATTGAGACGGCGCTCGTTGGCATCAAATGAAATATTTTGAAGGTATGAATTGTGGAAGCGACCGCCACTGAACCACCCAGGCCAAATTCCAATATTCGGAATATCTTTATTTTGGAAGGTTGAATTATATCTTGGAGTATCTTGGATTTGGTACTGTATATTGCCGTTATTTACAGTCATAAAGATATAATTTCCTTGTCCATCGGATGGCATTACACCCTCATAAGTCCGTAGCTGGAGATTGATCGGATCACCAATTTTGTAATTTCCAATGACATCTAGATTATACAGAGAGTAGGATGAATCTCTGGAACTATAGTCTATATCGCCTAATCCACCGTAAACATAGCGGGTGTCTTTAACCGAACGACCCAAACTATCATAAGTAGTAAAAACGAATTTGTATGTTTTCTTATTTTCAGGAGTAAAGGATAATTGAGCAGACCCGTTTTGATCAGCAATTATTGTTTGTGAAGATATTGGGTGATCTTCTGTGCGATAATTATAAATTGGGTAGGTCAGTTTATTTATCGGATCGTAGCCCGTTCCTGTTTGATCTTTAAGATAGATAACTTCTGATATATCAACTTTTGTATTTGCTCCAGCTATCGGGCCACCAATGTAATCTTCGGTATTCCAGTAAGGTTCGCTTCTAGAATTATTATTAAGCACAACGGCTCGTGTCTTTACTGTAAAACTTACACTTCCGATCGATTGTTTTTGGTTAACCGAGTTATTTATATCTGGACCAAATACGAATACAGAAGAACTGGTTTCTATTTGCCCCTCCTCACCTTTTAATGGTCGTATATTTACACTCAGATACGATGGCCAATATGTTTGATCATCCCTATACAGAGGAGTGATAGTAAATGACGCTTCTCCCTGAGAATTAAGTGTGATATTGCCTTCAGAATTCTTGCCTGAACCATAGGCAGAGTAGGAAAGATCCGTATTCGCAACCGGCGTACCATCAAAGAATTGCCCCTTTACTTTGAAGGTAACATTCTCACCAGCAAACAATGAGGTTTTATCTGGCGTAGCTACAATTTTATAGGCTGGTTTTATATATGCACTTACAGTGACTGTTTGCTTGGATACAACCTCATCCCCCTTTCGGAAAGTTAGATCATAGGTACCTGGTTTTAGATTTGAGAAGGATAGCTCTCCGGTAACGGCATTAAAATCAGAATTTTTTAATTTCGTCTCGGCATAGGTTACTGTATTGTCTTGGGTTTGATTCCAGTATGGATTTGTCAGTGTTACCTTGATCTCTTGACCTACGGCATCACCATTGCGCGGCTTTTCTATTGCCCAGAAGCGGAGGGTATCAGTTGGTAAATATATATTTTTATTAAGTGAAATGTATTCCCACCAGCTATCACTTTGAGTAAGGGAGGCAGCATAACCGTACTCACTTTCTATTGGAATTACTAATGCACCAGTAGAAATTTGTGCGGTTAAAAACTTTCTCTCACTTGTATAATATGGATCAGTTGTTTTTCTAATCAATTCGGATGGTGTATCGAGAAGTGCAACCCCATCAGATCCAGTCTGTCCGATCTGCTTATTGTTAAAGAAGATAGGCACTCCGGCAATACCTTTTTCGGCGCTAATATCCTTGAGCCATATTAGAGATTTTGTACTTGAGAATGCCGCGAAACTCGCTGCTGGATTTACTTGGAACCATGAGATATCAGTGCTTTTCCCTGATGTGATAATTATTGCGTAGTACCCAGCTTGTAATGCCTGTGGCATTCTTACCAATGACGAGTAGTCAGCAGTTTCTAGAGGAATATTACCAGAAAAAACTTTCTTATTTTCAGGTAACTGGTTGGAAGTATTTGTATAGTAACGAGCCCAAGGTGTATCACCTTGAATCTTTGTGACGGAGTCAAGAAATTCTTGGGCTGAATCAAATCGATAGACTGTAGCTAAAACGGAAGATGTGTTGTGAGCACCAACTCCTAGTAAGATATCTGATCCTGGTTTAAATTCGGCAAATTGGCGAGAAAAATATGCCGATGGCTCCTTATTATTGGAGTAAAACTGGGATGTTTGAAATTGAATTAGTTTTTCGCTAGCAAAAATATCATCAGTATCTTTAGCTTTCAAGCCCGATTTGATTTTTATTGTATAGACGGTTCTCTCGACTAGAGGCTTACTAGAGATGAATCGAACTTTATTTCCTGCAACCTGGAAGGTTCCTGAAACCGAAGGCGTGATCTCGATATCTTTTTCAGGATTGATAATGTTATCACGATTAAAGTATAGTTCGATACCTGTATTTGTAGGCGCATCGACTCCCCTGTCGCCTGGAATTGAAGAGATTAACTGGAATGGTGCTTTTACCTGGTATGCCCAACTAAAATCACGACTGGCCAATGGACCCTTGTCTACTTGAATTGTGTAAACTTGATTCACTTGTAGTTCTCCTTTGGGAATGATCTCAAATGTATTTTCTTGAGCTAATACCTTTTTGATACTGAAATCAAAAGAAGGAACCATTTTGATATATTTCTCAAGTACTTGAGTGGTCAGTGGTACCGTCGTCTTCAAAATAAAATGACTATTGGGTGAAATTCCGGCTGTATCAGCAACACTGGCCTTGAGATCAAACTCTGAAATTTCTGTGTGATAAACTGTTGAGCGATAAGCAAAAAATATACCTGCCAACAAAACTAAAACGGCGGCTATGATATAGAGTTTGTATTTCATAATTCCATCATCATAACACAAAAAATGAAGTAAGTCTGGAGAGCTCATGATTTTATGGAAATATCTTTCTCCACACTTTATCCACTTTTAGTATTGAAAGCATCGAGATGAGCGAAGTGATACAATGTGATTTCAATGGACACCGCTTCACCTTATTTCAAGACAAAAGATCTGAAGATTCCGCCACACAGTATAGAGGCAGAAAAAGCTCTTTTGGGTTCAGTGATGATTCGCGGTGAAGCTATGCACGATATTGTGGACCTAGTGAATGAGCAATCTTTCTATTCCAATCAACATCGTTTGATCTGGTCAGTTCTCTTGGAACTACACACAAAGAATTCCCCTATTGATGTTCTCTCTGTTTCTTCACGCCTGAAAGAAAAAGATATTTTAGAGCAAACTGGCGGGATGACTACTCTGACCGAACTTATAAACACCGTTCCTTCTTCCACCAACGCTGTTCATTACGCCGAGATTGTTGAGAAGAAGCATGTGATGCGCGAACTCCTCCGAGCAGCGGAACATATAACAGGACTCGGTTATGACGAAGAAGCTGAACTACACGATATCTTGGAGAAGGCCGAAAAAGCCCTATACGGAGTTACGAACAAAACTGGTTCTCACAAATTCATTGCCTTGAAAGACACCTTGTCTGAAGCCTGGGAACGCTTGGATCATCTACACAAGACGAAAGACGAATTGCGTGGAGTACACACCGGCTTCCCCGATCTAGACAACAAACTTTCTGGACTGCAAAAGTCTGACCTTATCATCTTGGCGGCACGACCTTCTATGGGAAAGACTTCTCTAGCGCTAGATATTGCCAGGAAGACAGCCGTAAATCACAAGACTCCTGTGGCAATATTTTCTCTTGAAATGAGTTCTCAGCAATTGGTAGACCGTATGCTTTCTGCCGAATCACAGGTTGATGCCTGGAAGATTCGTACGGGCCACAATCTCTCTGTCTCAGAAGATTTCAAGTCTATCGGTGAAGCTATCGCTAGGCTTTCCGAAGCTCCTATTTACATAGATGATCAGGCTGGTAATAACATCTTGAAGATGCGCGCCGTGGCTCGCCGTTTGAAGAATGAAAAAGGGCTTGGTTTGATCGTCGTTGACTACCTCCAGCTGATGTTGCCGACCAATACGAAATATAATGACAATCTCGTCCAACAAGTTACAGAGATTTCTCGTTCCTTGAAGAATCTGGCTCGCGAATTGGAAGTCCCCGTATTAGCTCTCTCACAGTTATCTCGTGCTGTAGAACAGCGTGGTGGCAAACCTCGCCTTTCTGACTTGCGTGACTCTGGTTCTATAGAGCAAGACGCAGATGTGGTAATGTTCATCCATCGTGAAGCAGACCAAGACATGGGTGGCAAGAAAGAAGAAGCGGAGATCATGATTGAAAAACATAGAAATGGTCCAACAGGCACAGTTAAACTATTCTTTGATAGCAAGAAGACAACTTTCATGAGTATTGATAAAGCGGATTTTGGGGGCTTTGATAAACAATAATACCAAGATCCGATCTAGGTATACTTAGATCAGATCTTGGTAGTATCGCCAACATACTTTATACTTACCGTTATGGATAGCTTGCACCGATTAGAAGAAATATTCTCCCACTTCCCTGGTATTGGCCCACGCCAAGCCAAGCGTTTTGTTTATTATTTATTGAATAAGTCACAAGCTTCCATCAAGGAATTCACTCAACTCATTGAAGATGTGCGCAAATCAACTCACGAATGTTCACAATGTCACCGCTTCTTCGCTGAAGGCTCTAAAAAAGTATCTTCTGTGTGTCCTATTTGTTCTGACACCTCTCGCGACCAGACAACTTTGATGATCGTCGCCCGCGACTCTGACTACGAATCAGTAGAGAGGTCCGGTGCCTACAAAGGTTTGTATTTCATCCTAGGTGGTGCAGTACCAGTGTTAGACAAGGAACCGGAGAAGCGTATCAGGCTAGAAAAACTACTTGAATTCATTTCAAAAGCAAAACAATTAAATGAAATTATCCTTTCAATGAACACAACTCCCGACGGCGATCATACTGCTGATATTGTTCGTGAAGCGGTCAATAAAATAACCGAGGGTAAGTCGGTCAAGATCACAGTACTCGGTCGCGGTCTTTCTACCGGCGCAGAGTTGGAGTATGTTGATAGGGATACTATTGAGAATGCGCTGAGGAATAGGAATTAAAAAAGCGAGCAATGCTCGCTGTATCGTGTACGATTTTACATTATTTATTTGCCGTTTAGGCTTTTTGACCAGTATTCGATTATGGAAAGTTTTCCTGTCCTCGGATCGGAGGACATTTTTACTCGCATCCTCGTCTTTGTCTTTCTTGACACCCCAGATCTACAACATAGGAGATATTCAAGGGCTCGGATGTCTCTCATAGTTTGTAAAGAATGCATATTTTCTAATGTCCTTTGTTCATTGTTCTCGGATGATTCTATCAAACTTTAAAGTGAAACAAAAGCCCGCGATCATTTTCAGATCGCGGGGGTGATAGATTCAGATTCGTAAACATTACAGTGCTCATTTGCTCTTCCGAGATTCAAACCACTCAGCCCATTTGGCAGCAGTTTCTTTGTAGAATCTCCGGACCAGACGAATCGTGCCAGAGAACTCTTTCGTGACAGGCGCGACCTTGATCCAGAAACTCTCGGACTCCTCATAGTATGTTGGATTCCCCGGCTCGAATTGCGGAGTATGCGCATATACCATCCGTGCTACTTCCACAACCCTGAACCGGAGATGGTATGTCTGATTGTGAGTCGTCTTTTTGCCACCAATGGCAATCTCGAAATCCAACCTAATGAGGTCTCCCACACGAGGCAGGTGGCGCGTGCGATATTGGACTGACTCTCGACCGTTGACACTAAACAGCACCTCTTGAGTCTTCGGGTGAACGAAGGTCAAGAAGTATGATAGTTTTTCTTTCATTGTAAACTCCCAGGTTGATTGTTTATTTGAATGTGCTCTACTCTCAGGATTCGCGTCTCGAAAAAATCTCGACGTAAACCCAATTGAGTGGAGCAAGGGGTAGGACCTTGCTCCTTAGGTATCAATGCTATTCCAAGTCAAATCCGCCGGAGATTTCGAGCTTGATAGCTTCGCCTTCGCCGAATTGGCCGTTGAGGTGTGATTTCGCAATGTAAGTCACAACAGCAGCGACCTCCTCGAACTCGAGCGGCACCTTTTCAGTGATGCGGTAAACTTCCTCCCGAAGACCACGAAGATCCCAGAAGAATCCCATCTTAAGCATGAGAAAAGCGATCTTAGCCTCACGCTCGCTGGGTTCGGAATTATCGTAGTGACCCCTGAGTTCACATCCATGCAACACTTCCGGGACAAGGAACTTATTGAAGAATTCCAATAGCTCCTCGCGCGGACAGCCGATGCGCTGGGCGTTCTTGGTCACATGCTGAGCGAACTCGACCGGCCGGAGGTCGATACCCCGGTTGCCGACCTTGAACTTAAGGATAATGAGGGCTTTCTTGCCAACTTCGTTTGCACTGAGTTTTATCATGCGGACCTAACCTTTCTTTTTGTTTGTTTTGTGCTGATGCTCCGGGAATCATCCCAGAACCAATACCGGCGACGCACTTATGCCGGCACAAACAACTTATCATATTACACTATGGAAGTCAATGAATGTCCAATCTAGAGAAAATGGCGACGGCTTCGAGGTAGCTAGATCCGATCTCGTTACCTTATAAACAAAAACCCGCGATCATTTTGAAGTGTACCCCATTTAGTGGACAGTGAATTAAACCCCTACTTGGGCCAAAAG
>CAZHHB010000014.1:0-23790 GCA_964532285.1 uncultured Candidatus Saccharibacteria bacterium
TCGGTGGGTTGCCCCACACACGCTTTCCAAGCGTGCGCACTAGACCGCTATGCGAACCCTCCTAACAACAAACTCTCCTTCTTATGTATTTTTAACAATAACAGAAAAAAATGTTATCTGCTAGTTAAATTATATTTATAGACTATATTATCCCTATTCCCCAGATACAGGTGTTGAAGTTGATAGAACCACGAAAGGCACTACATTACTCTGGCCAGTGATAGGATGTACCACTTGTAACAGATATTCTCCAGCGGGAATCTTGGGTGTAAACTTGATACTTTCCCCACCAACAGATTTCAGGCTGAATTTCTTGATGACTACACCGAAGGCATCCTTGATGTATACATCATTCATCTTACTACTTGTAGCAAATCGTGTACCAACTAGAGTCATGACTTGATCAGACTGGACGATTGAGCTTGGTAAGATGGCGGTAATATAAGGAGAATTTTTAGCAGCAAGAATAGATTCTTCTTGTAGATTTGATCCATTTGACAATGTCTGAACCAAAAGGTCGTTGGCTTGCTGAGCGTCCTTGATAGAATAATTTTGCGACAATGCAACTGCCGCCATAGCACTTCTATTATCATTAACAGGAACATATGAATACTCACTCACAACGACAAAAGCTAGGAATGCAATCCCCATGCAAAGAGTGCCCAAATACGGCGTCCTTATCTTCTTATTCACTCCTCAATTTTACCCCCTATCATACGATTATGATATGTGGACAAGATGCATCCTGCTCTTTAATGCAGTCAGCAGGATCTCCCAGGCTGTACCAGGCTCAATTTTGGAATGACCCGCATGACGGTCTTGAAACAGAAGTGCCACTTCCCCATATCTTGGATTCAAACGGGTAGTCTCAGATAGCAATTGGATTTTGTAACCGAATTTCCTGCTATACAGATGGTCTATACTCAAATCCATCTTATCCAAAAAGCCACTCACTCTCGTGACACGCAAACCGCTTGTCGGATCTGTGACTAGACGGAAATATTTGCCAGGGAAAAATAGTATCAGGCGCGCCAGATAACCACCCGCACTTGAGAGTATCCTACGCACCATACTTCCCCTGCGAAGATCTGCTCCACCAGAAACAAAACGCGAACCGATGATATAGTCGTAGCCCTGATCTATTTTCTGAAGCATTACAGGAATCATCTCCGGCGGATGCTGGAAGTCACCATCAAATTCAAAAACCACATCAGCGTGTAACTCTTTGATGGCGTGAGTAAATCCTTCCAAATACGCCGCACCTATTCCACCCTTCTTTTCTTCCACCAACAGATGAAGATGGCTGAGTTCTTCCATCTTACTTCGCACACATTCTGCCGTGTTATCAGTTGAATGACCGTCAACAATTAAAATCTTCAAAGACCAACCATTACCAATATTTCTAGTGACACCACAGATCGCATCTATAAGTGCGACAATATTCCCCATTTCATTGTATGTGGGGATAACAACTACAGCGATTCGGATAGGTTTTTGTGAGCTTGTATTCATAATCAGAGATATCAACGCCAGGTAGATAACCAAATCCTGTCTGCCAATCCACTTTTACTCAGAGGTAAACCGTATGTTAGAGGGCTGAAAAATATAGACATCAACAGACAGACCAACAGAATGATAGAGATTAAAATCATCCTCAATTTTGATCTACTGATCATTTCAATCACAAATCCCATAGAAATAATACTGAAGACCAAAGCTACTTCATAATGATACAAGAACATTATTCTACCAATGAATATGAACGGCAATAAATTAATAAGAAATCCACCCAAGATAAAGAAGGCAGCAAATCTCTTCTTAGGATCGGTGAATATTTCTCTATAAAAGACGATAGATAAAACAAGAAGAACAATTGAAAATGTTCCAAGCCAATATATGAGCGGATTCCCCAGAAGATAAATGTAGCTATTTTTACCAAGAGAATCATATCCACCGTGTTCCTGCCAATAAAATATGGATCTTGTCATAAAAGGCCAGGTATACCATTCACTAGAATATTGATGGGGTTTGGTGAGAGTGTTATTCATCCTATACATTTCCATATTGAGCTCAAAGAACTTCCCCACAAATCCTTTGGATTGAATCTCGGTCTTACTCTCAGGACTTCCCTGTAGAGTCTTCCTGAATTCCGAAGACACATAAGCATCTCCTGGACCAGTGCGAGGCAAGTTATAGAAACTCACCGCAAAAGTAGCTATGTATATGACGGCCCCAATAACAAGGTAAATCAAAATAAATCTAATAGCTTTTTTAATAGAATACCCAGAAATAGTAGACCTCTTCTTTATGTTCACAATCTCATCTGGACTAAATAAGACTCTGATCAGCTCTAGTATTATTATGAATACCAGGAAGAATATTCCCGTCCATTTGATACTGAATGAAACTGATACAAAAACAGCCGATAGGAATAGGAAAATATAACGCCAGGTCTTTGAATGTTTATTCGTAGTCTCCGGCGATTCACAATTGCGTCTATATAATTGATACATGAGCACGGCAATGAAGCCACTCAAGACTAGGAGACTGTCTTGTAATATGAAGCGTGACTGTACGACCAGGGAGTTCTCGATACTTATCAAAAACCCGACGAAGAACGAAGAAAGTCGTGAGAGATTGAGATTACGACAGATGAAATAAACAACTAGAGGAAGCAAGATACCACAGATTATTGGGACAAGTCTGAGAAGTAACATTGAATATGGCAGAGGGTCATTTATAGTCTCGAAGCTGACCGCTGATGGATCGGACCCGATAAACTGTGAAAAAAGGAATATAACCAATTTACCCAACGGCGGATGAACATCAAAGAAAAAAGAGCCCTGCCAATAACTATTTAAGAATCTACCTGCATATGTCTCATCGAAAACTACTGCCGCAGGATAGCCGAAATAGAGGAGATGAGTAACGGAACTTATGAAAAATAGCCATAGTGGAGCCAAAAAAGAATGTGCTCGGGAGCGAAGTTTTGCAAAAATGGATCGTAAATTTGTAATTCCCATTTCATTCATCAGATAATATTACCATCCTTATTTTTGCAATGCATTTTTAACTCCTACCACGCAATATAGCTATTCTCTCCTCTACTGGTGGATGTGTCATAAAAAGTTTTGCCATGCCCATGGAAGATTTGTTGCCAAAAGGATTTGCTATGAACAAATGTGCTGTAGCATTATTGGCACGCGATAAAGGGACACTATGAGCCGATATTTTCTCCAATGCAGACGCCAACCCTTCAGGATAGCGTGTAAGCAATGCTCCACTAGCATCTGCCAGGAACTCTCTTTTCCTTGATATTGCAAGCTGTATCAGTTTGGCTATGACCGGAGAAAGTACCACGAAGACCAGACCCACTATCAATATTATATTGCCAATCTGTCCTCCACCATCTCTTTCACTTCTCCTAGAACCGCCGAACAAAGACATCCTCGTGAAGATATGTGCCAGGATTGCAATGAAGCCAACCAAGACGACTACAACCGTCATAACCAAAGTATCACGATTGCCTATGTGAGACATCTCGTGCGCGATGACTCCCGAAAGCTCATTTTCATTCATAATGGAAAGCAGACCAGAAGTGACTGCTATGGCCGAATGTTCTTTGTCTCTACCGGTGGCAAAAGCATTTGGTGAAAGATCATCAATAATATAAAGCTTTGGCATTGGTAATCCAGATGTAATGGATAGATTTTCCACCACCCTAAATAAGACTGGCGACTGATCACGATTTGCCGGTTTCGCTCCTGCTAGAGATAAAGAGATCTTATCCGAATACCAATATCCAGTTATATTCATAGCAACCGAAAAAATAACTGCGATAATCAAGATGTCTGGACTATTGTAATAAAAAGAAATGAACCAGCCTGCGGCGACCACGATCACAAAAAACAAACACATGAGTAACCATGTCTTTCTAGTATTTTTATCTTGTTCTGTATATAGAGTCGCCATTAAAACTTCACTTCTACAGGCTGTCTGGCTGCCGTTTCAGATGCGTCTAGTTGGAAGAATTCCATAGCGGCAAAACGGAATACACCAGCAATGATGTTGCCTGGGAAAATCTGGATAGTCGTGTTCAAGTCGCGCACATTGCCGTTGTAGAAACGGCGAGCGGCTTGAATCTTGTCTTCAGTATCCTTGAGATCATTCTGTAAAGACAGGAAATTTTGATTTGCTTTCAGTTCTGGATAAGCTTCGGCGATAGCAAAGACTGATTTCAAAGCGCCAGCCAAAGTGGTTTCGGCTTGACCTTTGTCGGCAAGAGAACCCGCCCCCATAGCGGCGGCGCGAGCCTGAGTCACTTTCTCAAAAGCAGTACTTTCGTGTGTGGCATAGCCCTTTACCGTACTGACCAAGTTTGGTATGAGATCATATCTACGCTTTAGCTGGACGTCTATGTCGGCCCAGGCTTCCTTGGCACGATTGACCATAGTGATCAAGCGGTTGTAAGAGACGATGGCCCAGAGAACAATTAGAACTATTACTATTAAGATGTACGTCATGTAGTTATATTAGTTTTTAAACCCAAGCGAACTACAATACAAGATACTATCGTCTACTTTTTTACAGGAGAAGCTTTGGTTTCATCGACGCCGGCTGGACCTTGCACGAAGGTGAATGATTTGACCATGGTTGTAAAATCAGCATCAGCATTATTTACGATGGCTTTGTTGTTGTTTGTGGCTTGTGTGGCATCAGATCCGGTGAGATTCTTGGAAGTTAGACTCTGAGAAATCGAGGAAAAAGTGAACATGTAGCATACATCACCCTTCTGTAGAGAATACATGCGGTTGAAATAATTGCGACCCTGTACACTGTTGGACATAGAGATCATGTTTAGAGTCTGATCTCCAACAACCAATGTACTGCGATCCTTCACAGTAGTAACCGGTGGAAATGCACATTTACCAGGAACAGCGACAATATCAGACTGGAGTTTCACTACAGTCGAAACTTGTGACTGATCTATAGGCATTATGAGAGATAGACCTGTCGTGGTCTCAGCTTTTTCCCAGGTAGTAGGATACTTCACGGAAAAACCGAGTTCATCATTTTTGTATTCAGTCAACTTGTTGGAGACCTTAGTCGTCTCTGAAACTGGGATAACAGGCGCAACCGAACTGCCTGGATTGTTATTGTCTACTACCGGAGTAGTGTTGTCGGACTTGCCGCCAAACATAACTATCCCAACAATGATCAGGATGATAACGATTATGAGCGTAATGGTTGATTTCTTCATTTATTTATCGATAATTAATTTTAAAAGCCAAGAAAAGAGGGTTTCTTTGGTTATTTGTATAATAGCATACTAATATTCCTCCTGTACACCATGCTGTACTGGTTTCTTCTCATCTGGCTCATCGGCAATAGCCGCCTCGGTCGTGAGTAATATAGCTGCAGCTGAACAGGCATTTTCTACGCCAAGACGAGTAACTTTGACAGGATCTACGATACCAGCCACGATCATATCGACAACCATTTCATCTTTCAGTGCATCATAACCGATATTCCCTTTGCCGTGCTTGATCTTGTCTACGATGACAGAACCATCATCTTTTCCGGCATTTATAGCGATTTGTTTGGCGGGCACAGTCAAAGCCCTGAGAACGATCTGATACCCGAGCTCTTTCTCCTTCGTTATTCCATTCATCAGAGCCATAGATTTCTCCACTTCATGGGCGGCTCTTATCAAAGCCACACCGCCTCCAGCAACTATCCCTTCTTCGATAGCGGCCTTGGTAGCATTCACAGCATCTTCAATCTTGAGCTTCAGATATTTCATTTCCGTTTCGGTGGCGGCACCAACACGAATAACAGCAACACCACCAGATAGTTTGGCAATGCGCTCATCTAATTTTTCTTTATCATATTTTGAATCTGTGATTTCGCGCTGTTTCTTGATCTGACTGACACGATCTTCTATATCTGATTTCTTGCCTTTGCCACCGACAATGATAGTCCTGTCTTTGGTAGAGATAACTTTCCTGGCACGGCCCAGAGAAGCGAGACCTGCGCTTTCAAACTTCACACCAACATCCTCGGTGATAACCGTAGCACCGATAGTCACCGCGATATCTTGTAGCAATTCTTTTTTCCTATCACCATATCCTGGAGCCTTGATTGCCAAGACATTGAATGTTCCGCGCAACTTGTTTACTACGAATGTCTGTAGGGCTTCACCATCCACATCTTCAGCAATTATCACAAGATCCTTCTTGCCACTCTGAGCCAATTGTTCCAGCATAGGCAATATCTCTTTGATACTAGAAATCTTCTTATCAGTAACGAGGATTGCTGGATCTTTGAATTCAGCTTCCATCCTCTCGGCATTGGTGATCATGTATAGAGAAATGTATCCCTTGTCGAATTCGATACCCTCTACTATTTCAGACTCAAGGCCTGTGGTTTGTGATTCCTCTACCGTGACGACACCGTCTTTACCAACCTTCTTGATAGTATCAGCGATGATAGAGCCTAGTTCGGATGATTCGGAAGAAATAGTAGCTACCTGCTTTATCTCTTCGTCACTTTTGATAGGCTTGGCAATTTTCTTCAAAGCTTTCACAACATCTTTTGAAGCTTCTTCGATACCGAAACGAATACCCATAGCGTTTACGCCCATAGAAGTGTGCTTCATACCCTCATTAATGATGGCTTGGATGAGTATGGTTGCAGTTGTTGTTCCATCTCCAGCTAGATCATTGGTCTTGGAAGCAACTTCTTTTACGATCTCTGCTCCCATATTTTCGAATTTATCCTTGAGAGTTATCTCCTTTGCAATAGAAACACCATCGTTTGTGATGGTCGGAGAACCATAACCTTTGTCCAGGACAACATTCCTCCCGCGCGGACCAATAGTGATCTTCACAGCATCAGCAACAGTATCAACACCTTTTTTGATAGCTTTCCTTGCAGCTTCATTAAATAGAATTTTCTTTGACATAATGGTGTTTAATACTTAATTAATAATCGCCAAGATCTCACTCTCTCTGACAATATAATATTCTTCTTCACCAACCTTGATCTTGTCTCCCCATTGGAATAAAACTTTATTCCCAATCTTGACCGAAATAGGAACAACTTTTCCATCTTCGTGTCTGCCAGAACCGACAGCAACAACAACACCTCTCTTACTTCCCTTGTCGTCGTTGACGGTCACGGGGATGATGAGGCCAAAAGAAGTCTTCTTCTCCTTACTATCTGTGTCTTCCTGGATGAGAACTCTGTCGTGCAAAGGCTTTATTTTCTTTGAAATGTCTTTCATGGTTTTTATGGTGAGCTTGTCGAACCATTATTTATTAATAGATAATGAATGAATTGTAATTATAGTCAGAAGCGACAATAAGACAACTTGACATACAACCATTATGTATGATACAAAAGCAGAAGAAAACACATAAATCCTTAGGAATAGATGGGATATCACCGCGACTCATACTCACCCGCGCTTAATTGCTCGGGTGTTTTTATTGGATTTTATCAGGAATTTATAATTATTTTATCAGGAATTTATCTTTGTTTGATACATTATTGTTTATGAACAAGATAAAACACCTTAAATTGTCCCCGTTTTCTCGCCAACTATTCAAGGAATGGGATACCCTAGCTTATATAATAAACTCCTTTCAGTTGCGCCTAGAATTTAATGAAAGGGAGATATGGTCATGCTACCTTGGTATGAATGTGGGTGATGAACAGATGGGTACAAACGAAGACTTTTTACGACCAGTAATAATTCTAAAGAAATTCAATTCTAAAGTATGTTGGGCAATTCCATTAACCAGAACAGATAAAAAGTCAGTGCATTATTTCCCCTTCAATTTCATCACAGGAACACAGAGTGTCGCCATTCTCTCTCAACTGCGTCTCATAGACTCAAAAAGACTAAAAACCATGATTGGTAAAATGAAAAATGGAGATTTTATCAAACTAAAAGAAAAACTCACGGCACTACTGTCGTGAGTTTTTCTATTTCTTTATACGAACCATCTATATGCCTTATAGGCACTTTCTATACTATTATGGTATCAATTTGAGACTAATTGTCAATATTATAAGGTTCTTGCACTTTCCATCCACCCATGCTAGTATCATCACCAATGAAGTCTTTCCTCCCCTATATCCAGATTATTCTGTCCGTTATTCTTGTCGTAGCCATACTACTACAACGCACCGGCTCTCAAGTAGGCGGAGCTTTCGGAGGTAGTGACAATTTCAGTTCAGCCTTCCACACCAGACGCGGAGCAGAGAAAGTACTCTTCAATACCACCATCGTTATCGCTGTTCTCTTTGCCATCTCAGCACTAGCCAATTTCTTATAAAACTCTGGTTTTTATTCAGCGAAAAAGTAACCCAAAAAGGTCTAATATTCTATATATCAATTATTCCAACCGTGACTGATACATCCCCAATACGCGAATTCCGTTTCAAAAAGGGTTCGTCCATAATGAATTACATACACCAGTTTTCTTCTACCGAAAAAGCCGTTTTCGGGGTGTTCGCTTTGGTTGCTCTTGTAACCGTTCTTATAATGGCCGGAAAAGTCAATTCTTATTTCATGGTAGAGATACCAGCAAATGGCGGTAACTTGCGAGAAGGAGTCGTGGGTCTTCCTAGAACTATCAATCCCGTATTGGCAGTCACCGATGTAGACAAGGATATATCTTCTTTGGTTTATTCTGGACTCATGAGATATTCCGGCAACAACATAGTCCCTGATTTGGCAGAAACATACAAAGTGTCATCCGATGGACTTACTTATACATTCAAACTCCGAGACGATGTCCGTTTCCAAGACGGCAAAAGCCTAACAGCTGAAGATGTCTCTTTCACCATTCAGAAAATTCAAGACCCCGCTCTGAAGAGTCCCCGCCGTGCTGATTGGATGAATGTAACGACCAAAGTCATCTCACCAACCGAAATACAATTCACATTAAAGCAGCCCTATGGTCCATTTTTGACAAACACAACCGTAGGGATTATTCCCAAACACATTTGGAATAATATAAACAACGAGCAATTCATATTTAGTAAATACAACATAGAGGCCGTAGGATCTGGACCATACAAAGTAGACTCTATCACCCGCGATAGTGGAGATATCCCTTCTCAGTATCGGATAACTACATGGAGATCATACCGAGATACTACCCCATACTTAAGCTCAATAACATTTAGTTTCTTCGCGGATGAAGAGTCAGCACTAAAAGCTTTGGATAACGGCAGTATAGATAGTTTAGCGGCAGTATCTCCAGCTGAAGCTTCTAAACTGATCTCAAACTCCGCTCAAGCCTACAGGGTTTTAGATAACCCGCTACCGAGAATATTCGGCGTATTTTTCAATCAAGGACAAAATGCGGCCTTAGCTGATATTAATGTAAGAAAGGCTTTGAATATGTCTGTAGACAGAGAAGCTATTGTCAAGAGTGTATTATATGGTTACGGACTCCCAATAGATGGACCTCTACCAACCAGTACCGACAAAATAGTGACCAAGAGAGATATCGTCGGGGCTCAAGCATTGTTAGAGAAAAATGGCTGGAAGAAAGATCTTCTGACAGGCATATATCAATATCAGAAAAAAGGCTCCAAAAATATCCAGGTATTATCCTTTGACATTTATACCGCCGATACACCAGATTTGAAACAAGCCGCTAATATGATCAAAAATGACTGGACCAAACTCGGAGCAACTGTAAATATCAAAATATTTGAACCTTCTGACCTGTATCAAAACATCATACGTACTAGAAAATATGATGCTCTCCTTTTTGGAGAATTGATCGGCAAAGATCGTGATTTCTACGCATTTTGGCATTCCTCACAGAGGAATGCCCCAGGTTTGAATGTTTCTCTATACACAAACAGTAAAGTTGATAAATTACTAGAGACCATACGCACAGAGAATGATGTTGATGTGCGCACTCGCAAATACGCAGAATTGAATGAATTGATTACTGATGATGTACCTGCAATCTTCCTATATTCACCAAATTTTATATATGTCATTCCCAAGATTCTCCGAGGAATAGAATTAAAAAATGTAACTCTACCAGTAGACCGCTGGAACTCAGTGTTTGATTGGTATACGACAACAGAGAGAGTATGGAAAATATTCGCAAAATAAAATAAACACATGAACAATCAACAACCACAGCAAACGCCAAATAATGAAAAGCCTAAATATGGATTCTACTCTCGTCGAGCAAATCAAACTCGCACTTTTCAGAATGGAAACACCGCTCCTACACCACCTATTCGTACATTGAATACAAATACTCCAACGACCACGCCCAACATCGCCACTGCTTCAGTTGGTTTCCGTCGTATTGTATTGGGCAAAGGCGCACACAAACATCCAGAGGCCATACCCGCCATTAGCAAACAAGCATTGAAACATGTTGCTGGTGCACGCATGAATGTTATACGCAAAGAATCTCGACCCATGAAGAGAGGTGGTCCATCTCGTCCGTTCACCTCCAATAACAAGAGTGAGGATATTATTCCTCCTCCAGCATCAGACACAATCCGCATCATCCCGTTGGGAGGTGTTGAAGAAATCGGCCGTAACATGACTGCTATAGAATATGGTGGTGATATTGTCGTCATAGATATAGGATTCCAATTCAAAGACGAAAATACTCCTGGCATAGATTACATACTCCCAAATACAAAGTACCTCGAAGAACGCCAGACTCAGATCAGAGCTGTCATAATCACTCACGGACACTTGGATCACATAGGCGGTATACCATACATTATGCCACGCATTGGCAATCCCCCACTCTATACAAGGATGCTCACCTCAATCTTGATTCAGAAACGCCAAGAGGAATTTCCTCATGTACAAAAAATAGACATCAAGGTTGTAGAGAAAAATGAGACTATCACTATAGGAAAACTCAAAGTAAAGTTTTTTGCTGTAACACACACAATACCTGATGCCATGGGGGTGATAATAGAAACACCATACGGATCAATTGTTCACACGGGAGACTTGAAACTTGATCATGTGGACGGCGTACCTACTGTCGAAGAAGAGGAGGAGTATGATAGAGCTTTCAAAGGCAAGAATGTCCTATTTCTCATGGCTGACTCTACAAATGTTGAGAATCCAGGTTTTTCTATACCAGAAAAAGTCGTACACAAAAATATAGGAGAAATAATCAAAAACACCAAAGGTCGTCTGATAATCGCCACCTTCTCTTCGCTACTAGAGAGACTACTAAAAATCATAGATTTCGCAGAGTTGTATGGCAAAAAAGTAGTCATTGAGGGTAGAAGCATGAAAAATAATATTGAGATCTGCAAACATCTCGGTCTTATGAAAGCCAAAAAAGAGACCATCATCTCTTCTGATGACATGGATAGTTATCCTCCAGACAAGATAATCATCCTGGCCACAGGCGCTCAGGGTGACGAATTTGCCGCCATGATGCGCATGTCGAACAAGACTCATACCAAGGTCAAAATAACTCCCAGAGACACTGTGATGTTGTCGTCATCCGTTATTCCAGGCAATGAACGCGCCGTCCAAAAATTGAAAGATAATCTATCTCGCCAGGGTGCAAAAATTATCCACTATCGCATTGCTGATGTGCATTCTTCCGGACACGCCAACCGTGACGAAACTGCTTGGATACATCGCAAAATCCATCCGAAGTTCTTCATGCCATGTCACGGATACCATTACATGTTGCGTGTCCATGCAGACATCGCCAAAGAAGCAAACGGCCTCAAAGAAGAAGATGTTGTAATCCCAGACAATAGTTCAATCATCGAAATACAGAATGCCGGTACAAAACTGGTCAAATTAAAAGAGAAGGCTGCTTCAGGATTGGTCTTGGTTGACGGTTTCTCTGTGGGCGATGTACAAGATGTGGTCATCAGAGATAGACAGATGTTGGCTCAGGATGGAATATTCATCATCTTCGGCATCATCAATGTTACCAATGGTAAATTGAAAAAATCTCCAGACATCATATCTCGCGGCTTCGTCTATCTGCGGGAATCTCAGGAATTACTACACGAGGTCAGATTATTGATCAAAGAAACCGTAGAGAAGTCCACCCGTGGTCAAAATCCTATAAATATTGATTTTGTAAAAGATAATATTACAGATACTGTGAGCAAATTCTTGATGCAGAAGACGGCAAAGAGACCGATGGTTATACCGGTGATACTTACAATATAGAAAACCCAGTAAGTAATTTTTCGCAAACCTGCGGTACTCGCTCCGTGAAATTGCTAGGTAAAAAGCTCAGGAATTATAAATAATTCCAACGACATTCGCTTTGTACCAAGCAATTTCTACTGCGCTCAGACATGTCCTCGGTTTGCGAAAAATTACTTACTGGGTTTTCCTACCACTCACTGCAACTGATTTATATCTTGCTGTATGGCATCCGCTTTTGCCACTACTTGATTCCCATAACTGGCAATGTTCGATGACTTACTACATGAACTTCCGGAGAAATACCTGCAAGCGGCATTCCTCTCCGCCGTATAACCTCCCCCAGAAGCACCTATATCTGCGAGGAATAACCCCGAAGCCATGAAGGCATGTTCTGGATTCCAAGGATCAGGATCTCCACTCAATCCCAAAGCTGAAGACACCTTATCTTTGATGATAACCCATGTTGAAGCTATAAATTGTGCTGGACCCATCGCTCCTCCCCAACCGACAGACTGAGGACAAGAGACTACCGTCTTCATTGGATCATAACCCAACGCCTTCACTATAGTTAAAAATGGTGGAACATCTCGTGACGGACTCATAACTTTTGATACGGCATTACCAGTCTTAGCATTTACACCACCACCGGTTGAAGTATCAACTAGATAACAATTACCGACATTGGCACCAAGAGATGACTCCTGAGTCAAGATTGCCAAGATGAACGCTGGGCGTACACCAGTCTTTTTGCTGGCAGCATTTGCATATTGCAAGGCCTGACCGAAGGGTATTTTCTGCCCACCCGCCAACGGGAACAACGCCGCCCTGATCTGCCCTGCTCGAGCCTGTTTTTGGGCCAATAGAGAGGCGTATGACTTCTCACTGCCTTTGCTCAAAGCCAGGAGTTGTTGTTTTTCCTTTTCGTCTGCTTTGATATTTTTCTCTTCTTGCTGGATAGCATATCGTGCATCCATCTCTGTATTTCGTCTTTTATCTAGAGTGTTTTTCTCAGATGTGGTGGATGCTTGGTCTTGGCGTAGTTGTTCAAAAGTTATCTTCAAACTGTTCTGCACAGATTCAAAATCATCTATATCATTGAAGAAACCTGCCACAGTTGATTGTGATAGTACAACTTCTGGCAGAGAATACGCATCTATCTCATTGGTCTTACGAAGTATCGTAGCCAGTGTAGTCTTGCCTTGAGAGATCCGACCCTCTAACTTATTTATATGACTCTGTTTGTCTGCAATATCATTACCCAAAGTTTGGATGAGCAAATTTTTGGCTTTTATATTTAACTGAGCCTTCTTGATCTTGGCATTCAAAACCGCGATATCTCGTGCCAGAGATGAGCTTTTTGATTGGGCAGAGGCCAGATCATCGGCAGCCTGTCTCTGTTCAGCCTCAACCTGGGCAAGTTCTTGCTGTAAAGCGGCTCTCTGCTGAGGAGTCAGAGATTGGGCATGCACGGAAATAGTACCCAGGGACAGGGAAAATCCAACAAAGACGGCAAAAAATCCGATTGATCTCATAGGGTTATTATAGCGTCAAGCGAGGATCCATGAAAGCTCGCTTTCATGAGATCCGAGCGCAGACGATATATGAGCGAAGCGAATATAGCAAAGAAAGAGGTTTAAGAAGCGAAGAGCAAAACATGTCTTCTGAGGAACATCTGCAGGAAATTTTTAGCAAAAAATTTCCGAAGCCGAGGACGGAACCTTGCAAGGTTCCGTCCGTTTCCTCAGAAGACATGTTTTGCTCTTCGCTTTTAATTTATTTCTTCTCTGACTTCTTTTCTGGAGCAGCCGCAGGAGTGCCTTCAGCTGATTCCCCTTCCTTGATCTCTTTACCCTTGGCATCAACAGTCTCAATAGCAGACATATCTATAGCGGCAGGAGCTTCTTCAACTTCTTCCTTTGCAACAGAGATAGAGGCTATGACTTCATCCATACCAATCTTCAGATCAACGCCGTTTGGTAGAACGATATTTTTTGCCAAAATAACATCGGTCAATTCAACAAGTGATGAAATGTCTATCTTCACATCATGTGGCAGGTCGCGTGGAGCCGCTTCTATCTCTATCTCGCGACGGACTTTTACCAAAATACCGCCTTTGTCCTTTACCGCAGGAGAAATACCCTCAAATACGATAGGTACAGCGACCTTGACCTTCTTACCCTTCTCTATAACATAAAAATCAGCATGGCGAGGTTCTCCTGTGAGAGGATGGACATCAACCTCGTGGATGAGAGCTTCGTGTTCAACACCAGCAACATCCTTGAGAATGATAACTGATGATTCACCGGCTTTCTTCCATGTTTTCTTGAATTCTATAGTATTGATAACCACAGGTGTAGAGATCTCTTTTGGTCCGTAAAAAATCGCCGGTATTTTGCCGGTTTTGCGTAAAGCGTCTGCTCTACCTTTCATATCTCGCTTCTCTATGGCCAATGACAACATGCGGACTATTATACATAAATACAGAGAATACGCAACTCCGTCTAAACAGATCCTAGAGGGCGATGATATTTAATTTCTCTTCTACGACCTTCTGCATAGCGATCTTGGCGGGTTTTAGATATTTGTAAGGAGAGACTTCTTCTGGATCTTCTTGCAAAGACTTCACCAGACCACTTCTATAAGCGACGCGAAGCTCGGTATTCACGTGGACTATGGCTACACCAGATTTTATACATTCTCTTATGTCCGAGGCTGAATTGCCTGAAGCTCCATGTAATACCAAAGGAATCTTAACGAGATCACGAATCTCCCCGACTCTCGTGCTATTCAAAGCCGGATCACCTCCACGAATAAGGCCGTGGATGTTACCAACGGCAGGAGCCAAGAGGTCAACGCCAGTCTGGTTTACGAAGTCCAAAGCCATCTCTGGTTTGGTCATGGCCGAATCACCGACAATCGCCCCTTCTGGAATATTGTCTAGAACCTTGGAGGAAGTTCCTATGAAACCGAGTTCACCTTCAACAAGAATATCTCTTCCTGATTCCTTGGCATATTTTACGCACCTTTTGGTAATATCTATATTTTCTTCAAATGAGAGTTGTGCTCCATCGAAGATGACCGAATCGAAACCAGCATCAATGGCTTGTTTAATCCTCTCGAAAGAATAAGTGTGATCGGCGTTGAGGAAAATATCCTGACCACGATCTTCTCTGATACTCTTTATGATAGCGGCAATCTCTCGTACTCCAGTATAATCTCTCTCACCTTCAGATACTCCTACAATCACAGGTAATTGTAGTCCCAGGGCGGCATCAGCTACAGCCCATACACCATCCAAGTTTGAAACATTGAAATGACCGATGGCTTTGTGGTTTGTCACCACTTGTTCTATATGTTCCCGTAGAGATAGCATGGTATTATTATAGAACACTATGTTCCAAAAACAAATCGATATTTTGACAATTGGCGATACTGCAACAGATGCTTTCATCCGCCTCAAGGATGCACATGTTCATTGCAATATAAAACATGAGGCTTGTGAACTGTGTATGCGATTTGGAGACAAGATACCCTTCGAGTATGTGAAAGTTATCAAGGCCGTCGGTAATGCCGCCAATGCCGCCGTGTCTGCCTCGCGTCTCGGCCTGACTTCAGCGTTAGTGACAAATATAGGCAGTGACCAAAACGGCCAAGACTGTATCGTTGAATTACAGAAGAATAAAGTCATAACTTCGTATATAAAAGTACACAAGAACAAACCTACAAATTACCACTTCGTTCTTTGGTATGATGTGGATCGAACCATTTTGGTTAATCACACAGAGTACGACTATCGTCTACCGAAGATAACCGCGCCGAAATGGATATACCTGACATCTATCGGCGCAAATGCACGTCCATATCATATGGAGATAGCGGATTATCTAGACCGCAATCCAAAAGTGAAGCTGGCCTTTCAACCAGGAACATTCCAATTAAAATTGGGCTTCGTGGAACTAAAGCGCATATATGAACACGCGGATTTGCTTGTAGTAAATGTAGAGGAGGCACAGAAATTATTGGCTACAAATTCTCGAGATATAAAAATTTTGATGCAAGGATTGTCTCAACACGCAAAGAAATTAATCTCAATAACTGACAGCACGAGTGGTTCATACTTGTATGATGGAGATCATTATTATCACATGCCCATGTATCCAGATCCCAGGCCGGCTTTCGAGAGAACTGGTTGCGGAGATGCTTGGACATCGACCTTTGTCTCTGCTCTGGCTATAGGCAAGACACCCCTGGAGGCTTTGACCGTGGCACCGATCAATCCAATGTCTGTCGCGCAGTTCATCGGATCACAAGAAGGGCTACTTACTATGGAACAATTAGAATGGTGGCTATCTAGAGCGCCAGAAGATTACAAGGCTAGGGAGATTTAATATAAGTAAGGCAAGTAAAAGTGCAGGACATATCTTTCTAGGAAACGAACGAAACCCTGCAGGGTTTCGTTCTCGGCTTCGGAAATTTTCTGCTGAAAATTTCCTGCAGATGTTCCTAGAAAGATATGTCCTACACCTTTACTTACCAAAAAACTTCATCTTAAAATCCTCAAACCTCCCTTCCATGATCGCTTTTCTTGCCTCCTTCACCAGATTTACGACGAAATATAGATTATGAATAGAGACGAGCGTCGCCGCCAACATTTCCTTGGCCCTAAAAAGATGCGCGACATAAGCTCGGGTATAATTCTTGCAAGTAGAGCAACCGCACGCTGGATCAATCGGAGAAAAATCATCTCTGAATTTGGCATTGAACAAACTGATAGTTTCACCTTTATCAACATAAGCTGAACCATTTCTGGCAATGCGTGTTGGCGCTACGCAGTCGAAAGTATCAACGCCGTTTTCAATACCAAGAATCAAATCTTCTGGCGCACCGATCCCGAGAAGGTGTCGTGGTTTATTTTCAGGCAACTCACTATTTACCCAACCCACAGCAGTACCTATATCTTCCTTGTCGAAAGAGCCACCGATACCGAATCCATCGAAATCCATGGCACCAATAGTCTTTGCGCTGAGTTTTCTCAACTCTTCATGCCGTCCACCCTGAACAATGCCGAAGAGAGCAGCTTGGAAATTGCCGGCGTGGCCTTGTGCCTGCGCGAAGCCTTTTCGCCTCATGGATTCGAAAAACTCACCACGGGTGAATTCGGCGAGAAAGGTTCGCTGCGGCACGCGTCCGCGCCTGTCAATTTCTTCTCCGTGTCTCACCAAACACCTCTTCGCCCATTCATGTGTACGCTCTATCGCTCTTTTCTGTTCCTCATATGGATCTTGTGGTTTCAAACACTCATCAAAAGCAAATATAATATCTGCTCCTATGGCGTGTTGAATCTCAATAGATCTTTCCGGCGTGAATCTGTGTGTTGAACCGTCAATAACTGATTTGAATGTCACACCATCATCATCAACTTTTGCCATTAACAGACTGTCTTCATTGTCCGATAAATCTGTCTCGGCATCTTTATTATCAACGGCATTCTTTGCTATTTTACTCTTTCTCTTATTACCAGATGATCCCAATGAGAAAGCTTGGAAACCACCAGAATCAGTAAATGTCGGCAGAGACCAATTCATGAACTTCCCCAAACCACCAGCTTTTTCAATGATTTCAATACCTGGTTGTAAATACAAGTGATATGTATTGGCCAAAACTGCCTGTGCACCAACATTATCTCGGATCTGCTCTGGCGTGAGAGACTTGACCGTCGCCTTTGTCCCAACTGGGATAAAAGCGGGAGTTTCTATTGTCCCATGTGATGTTTCTATAACACCAGCACGACCTAGTCCGCCTTTAATTTTCGCCTGTATTGTGAATTTGAGCATGAACCTAATAATATCATAGGGTAGGCCTCGCATGTTATAATACCTCAATGAAAAAAAGCGAACGAGCTTTGCCAATAATCTTATTGGCAATATTTCTAGATATGGTCATCAACGGTATTCTCGTACCGATAGTACCCCAACTCCTCGCCGATCCCAGCTCGCCATACTATCTATTACCAGCAGGATTCCCTATAACATACGCTTATGTCATATTGGGTCTGCTCATAGGAGTATTGCCTATCTTCTTATTCCTATCTACACCAATACTCGGTGAATATTCTGATCATGTGGGTCGCCGCAAGGTAATGACCATCGCTTTGGCCGGCACAGCAATCACGCTCGGAATGTTTGCTGTAGGTGTAATGATTAAGAGTCTTACACTGTTGTTCGTTTCCAGAATACTTGGAGGAATAGTGGGTGGGAACATATCTGTAGCACAAGCGGCCATTGCTGACATAACACCACCGCACAAGAGAGCCGCACGCTTTGGACTCATCGGCTCAGCATATGGTATCGGCTTCATAATAGGACCAGTCATAGGAGGATTGCTGTCAGACCCTTCACTTGTTTCGTGGTTCAACGCTTCTACCCCATTCTGGTTTGCTGCCATACTGGCTTTGATAAATGCAATTCTCGTCTACACATTCATGGTAGAGACTCGCTTTTCAGAAAAAATAGCGAGGATTCAATGGAAAAAAGCTTTCAGTAACATCATCCATGCTTACAATATGAAAAGTGTCCGCGCCGTATTCGCAACCAATTTTCTATTTCAAGCCGGGTTGGCTTTATTCGCCACTTTCTTTGCGGTCTTCTTGGCGAACAACTTCGGCTGGAATCAAGTCTCCATCGGTTACTACATTGGCTATGCCGGCATATGGGTGGTTATCTCTCAAGGATTCGTCTTGAGGCTTCTTTCCAAACGATATGATGAAGTATCTCTTTTACGTTTTTTCCTAATCACTGGTGCGGCCTCTGTATTCCTTTACTACATAACCGAACAATTATTGAGCCTATTGCTTGTAGGAGCTTGTTTTGCCCTTACCAATGGCATTGCCATGGCTGCCCTTCCGAGCTTGGTCAGTAGACGTGCTCCGTCTGACAATCACGGGGAGATTCTGGGTATCAATACTAGCGTTCAGGCCTTGGCACAAGCTGGACCACCGATATTGGCTGGATTTCTAGCGGCAAATATAGCCCCAGCGGCGCCTGTATATATAGCAGGAGCAGTCATCTTCACCTCATGGCTAGTATTCGTGGTTACAGTCAAAAAAGAGTAGGCTAATTTATATTTCTCCACCATTCACTTATAGGTGCTCCTTTGATAACTTCCATAACTCTGTCTAATGAATCTGTGATCTCAAAGATAGAAAGATCTTTTTCTTCTATCATATGATATTTCTTGAATGTATTATCGAACAAAAATGATTTCAGTGGGTTCCAAAATTCAGAGCCGAAAAGAATTACCGGAACGCGAGGAATCTTGTCTGTCTGAATAAGAGTGACTACCCCGAATAATTCATCGAATGTTCCCAATCCACCGGGGAAAAATACATAGGCTTCAGCGGCGAACATCAACATAACCTTTCTGGAAAAGAAATAGGCAAACTTTATAGCGTGTGTAGCGTAAGCGTTGGTATTGCGTTCGTGTGGCAGACTGACATTCATACCCAAAGATATGCCGCCGGCCTGATAAGCTCCCTTGTTTGCGGCCTCCATAATCCCAGGACCACCACCGGTTACGACTGCGTACTTGATCTCGCGGACAATACGACCGGTTAATTCTTCTGCTTTTGCATACATTTGGTCATCAGATTTTATCTGAGAAGATCCAAAGATGCTCACGGATTTCGGATATTTCTTCAAAAATTCAAAACCATCACGAAACTCCTCGTTTATTCTGTCTAAATGCGCGCTTATCTCTCCATTATGAATATCGCTTTTTGCTAATGATCCTTGATTGTTGTCTGACATGGGAGATATTATATCATCATTCAAACAAAAATCCCGCACGAGGCGGGATTTTTGTTTTGCACAATATTAAGCGATTATGCTTTTGGACGAGCCTCTGAAACAACGATCTTGCGACCATCTAGTTCAGAACCGTTCAACTTTGAGATAGCTGAATCAGCATCGGCATCTCCGGACATTTCAACGAAGCCGAAGCCCTTTGAACGACCAGACATTTTATCCATAATAACATTCGCAGATTCAACTGCGCCTGCCTGTTCGAAGTGGTTCTTCAGGGTGGCATCGGTTGTACCCCAGGCAAGACTGCCTACGAAAAGTCTCTTTGACATTTTCTTTTGTTGCCCGCAACGAATCACATAAGTAACGCGCTAGCGGAGATCTCGTTCGTTAATTGCTAACGCGTAGGTGACGAGAAACTTACGCATGAATACTGTAGCATGGAATATGAGTAATTACAAGGTCAATTATTACCCCACCGCCGGCAATGAAAAACTGAATGTACTACCCATATCTTGACCCGCTGATTCCACCCATATCTTGCCTTTGTGGCGAGTGATGATTTCCTTCGCTGTAAATAATCCTATACCCATCCCTTCTGTATCAGCCAGTTTGGCTTTGCCCCCGCGATAAAATTTGGAAAACATCAGTGATAGTTCTTCTTTTGTAAGACCTATCCCCGAGTCCTTAACTGAAAATACAACATCACCGTCTTTATTGTAAGCCGAAACAGTGATTGTTCCTTCTTTTTGTGAATAATGCATAGCGTTTTCCAAGAAAACTTGGATGATAAACTTGATGCGCATGGTATCACAGAGAACATTCATACCCTTCGGAAGATTTTTGACGAACCTATTTTGATCAAAATCTACTTGTTTGCCCACAGAAGAAATAACCTCCTCGGCAATATTTGAAATGTCACCTTTTTCCATACGATAACTATACTCGCTACTCTCTGTTTCAGAAACACCAACGAGAAGGTTGGTCAGACTCACCAGTTTTGTGTTGGCAGTCCTTATGTATTCTATCTGTTCTCTTTGATCATCTGTAAGAACTGTGGAACCAAGACTGTCTGATGCCCATTTGATATGAGTCAGGGGGGTGCGAAACTTGTGAGTTACTGTTGTAATGAATTCATATTTAAGCAAATCGGATTGGCGGAGTCTCCTCCAAATGAAGACGCTGGCTGTTGCTACGACAACCGCGGTGGTGAGTGATGTCGTCCACATCGGGAAACCTGGCAATGTAGCCGCTATCAGATTGCTTACATAATTGAATATTGTGACCAAACCACCGATAGCCGCAATCATCACACTGAACCAGAAAGCACTCTTGGCAACAACTTTTATATTGAATAATCCATAACGCATACCGACAATAACAAATGGTATCGTGGCGAATACTCCAATGGTCATACCCCACAATGGATCTATCTGAATATCATAAACCAAGAAATTCGGTATGAATCCGACGCCGTAGCCGATGAGATTTATCAGAATGAAGTATTTATAGCGATTCTTTTCTTCAACTATTGTTGACTTGGAGTAAGCAGAGTACAGTTTGTATAAAATATAAGGTACAAATATACCGAACAGTATCGCAAGCCTAGTCCAATTGAGAATTCCTGGTGAATAATAGTTCGTAAAATACATCTTCGGAACAGATTGTAGAAGGAACATATCTGGAAATATGACAAAGAATGCTACATAGAGTATTCCGCCAGCATACAGGGACATTATGAACCATCTCTTTTTAATTTCCTCACCGACCATGGCTATGATAGCGTGGATGTCAAATATACCGATGAAGATCAAGGTTACATTTAACATCAAGATCCACCGCGAGAGATTTGGGTCAACTATATTTACACCCACGACATGATACAGGAGGAAGAATGCCAGTGTCAGACAAAGCAATAAATACGCCGTATTTGCTTGATTGCGTGGGGCATTGAAAACAGTAAAGAGACCCATACCCAATGCCGAGACAATTGAAAGTATTGATAGTATGTTGTGCACAACCAGATGGAAGTCTGTGACCATAGTCTTGTGATAGAATTATGGTATTATTGTAGCATATAAGTCATCATTGTTATTGGGGAGTTATTATAATTATTTAATATTTATACTATGAGCAAAAAACTGAAGAGCTTCGCATACCTTATGACCAGCATAACGGTCTTCTCCCTCTTGATATTCCTCTCCGCAAACGCCCAATCTCCAAGTCCGACTGTGAGCGCGACTCCGACAACAAGTGCAACCCCTCCGGCGACACCCACCACATACACCAGAGTTGTCAACACAACAACTGCAGGTGGGAGATATATCTCCAGTAATGGTGCATGTGTCCCAGCGACAATAACCATTAGAACCGCTGGAGGCATTTCGTCTTTCAATGGAACTATTTATGATGTTGCCTTGACTAATGGCTCTCCTGAGGGTGGAAATTACATACGAATAATAACTTACAGCGAAGAACTTTCAATGAGTTCAATGAACCCATTGACAACAAATCACACTGTAACACTTACGAAAAACTCCGACGGCACTTATTCAATTACAAATATTACACTCAATACCACACCAACGCCTGCAAATACTTGTGTTGTGTCTACTCCAACCCCAACAGTCACCCCAACAACCACAGCATCCCCCACAGTTTCTCCAACCACGGCTCCTTCCGCACTCTCATCACCAACTCTGATGTCCTTACTAGAAGACTTATCTGGTAGTGTCGGTGAATTCCTGAATATAGTATTTGCACCACTGATCGCACCACCAACTACAATATCTTCCCCATCAGCAACAGCTGGTTCAGCAACAACACCCTCATCTTCTCCGGCACCGATAACTCTATCTACCATAGTCCAGACACTAGCCGAAGAATTCTTCTCTCCTGTGGCCCCAACACCGACTGCCGCTCCAACCGTCACCCCAACCCCGACGGTATCAACCGTACCTGTACCAACCTTGTCATTGTCTCCAACAGCAACCCCTACAGCAAGACCCACCACATACACCAGAGTTGTCAACACAACAACTGCAGGTGGGAGATATATCTCCAGTAATGGTGCATGTGTCCCAGCGACAATAACCATTAGAACCGCTGGAGGCATTTCGTCTTTCAATGGAACTATTTATGATGTTGCCTTGACTAATGGCTCTCCTGAGGGTGGAAATTACATACGAATAATAACTTACAGCGAAGAACTTTCAATGAGTTCAATGAACCCATTGACAACAAATCACACTGTAACACTTACGAAAAACTCCGACGGCACTTATTCAATTACAAATATTACACTCAATACCACACCAACGCCTGCAAATACTTGTGTTGTGTCTACTCCAACCCCAACAGTCACTCCCACAGTAACACCTACGGTATCGCCGACAGTATCTCCAACTGTCTCTCCGACTTACTCTCCTACAGTATCCCCGACAATCTCTACAACTCCATCCCCTACAGTTTCACCAACTTATTCTCCTACAGTCTCTCCAACCGTATCTCCTACCACTACTGTTTCCCCAACAGCTTCACCAACAACCACCACAACACCAGACCCATCAATCACACCAGAACCTGATCTTTCAGCTTCAACAGAACCAACACCTGAACCTGATCCTTCAGCTTCAACAGAACCAGATCCATCAGAATCACCAATCTCTGGAATACCGAGACAAAATCTAAATTCTTCCGTCTGGGATGCTATCAAGTCCTTCTTCGGGTTTAAGTAACAGGGCTTGGTAAAAGTCATGGTGACAACAAGAGACCGCTATATTGAAGTGTACCCCA
>CAZHHB010000015.1:0-17996 GCA_964532285.1 uncultured Candidatus Saccharibacteria bacterium
GGAAAGACAACAGTTATCATTGCCCATCGCCTAGCTACGGTCAGGGACGCAGATAAGATCTTCGTCTTTGATGATGGCAAGGTTATGGGGCAAGGTACTCACGAAGAACTCTTGCGAGAGAACGAGTATTATCAACGCCTGGTCCACAATCAAGTAATTATGGCTTGATGTACTTACAATCACACACTGCAGAACCGAGTAAAGGTTTTGCAGTTTTTTGTATAACTATATTGGGTCAACATCCTCTTGACTCCTAGTCTGTATATCTATAGTTAGCAGCGCAAACCATAGAGATGTGTCAAGCTGTATGTGTACAACTCCCCCTTGACAAATCCAATATTAGGTATATAGTAATGGTAGAACCTCTTGTTCGTTGAAAGACGAAGTGAAGAGAAAACTATAACCTCCCTGCTGAAAAGCGAGGAACAACAATAAGAAAGGAAGGGGCTTATGAAAATTCGCTCTAACTTGTCGGTATTCGCGATCGTCATGATCGCTCTCATTGTCCTCGCACCCTGTGTGCTTGGACAGCAGAAGGCTACCATCATCATCCCCGACACCAACGGTTTGCCGAACGGTCTCTCCATCGGTAGCGAGCAAGCTATCCTGGATGGGATCATCGCCAACGCTACAAAGGATGGGCTTAACCCCATCACTCTGACCATTGGATTTACCAACGCCAATGGTTACGGTGAAGAGCGTGGTGTGACTGGATATCTCAAGCTCAATTCGTACGCAGAGTACAGTGTGAGCATCGCGACGAATGCAATGAAGATCGTCGCTGAGCTGAAAAAGAACCAGCACTACAATACCAACGACTGTACAGTGTGGATATTGTCATCTATATGGGTCAATGTTCCAGGTGACTCATTCTTGGCACTGAGAGTGAAGAAGGTGTTGCCTGTAAGCCAGATAAACTCCAACCTGTTCCTTGACCTCAAGCCAACCTTCAAACAGGTAATCATCCCTGTTCCAGGGTTACAGAGACTGGAGATTCAGGTGGAGTCTCCACAGTACACCTATATTTGGGAAGATGGTGTGGGTCTTGTAAAAGCATTAGGGATATTTCCTGGTGAATATACTACCTACAATTTACTCGTCCTCAATACATGGTGTCTCTCTGGTACAAATAGAACACGGGTCAGCATCACGGCAAACGGTCAGACAAAGGTCTACACCCAATCCGGCGAAACACTGACCACACCCGGAATCAGGATGCTTGATGGTTCACGGGTGGAGGTTAGCATGACTCGTGGTACCGATACCACGGTTGAACGGACTTCCGACTTCGTAACTTGGATGCCTGTAGCAACCTACTTCTGGTCTTCGGATGAGTCGCCGAAACAGGTACTCTTCACCGATCCGACCAAGCCCAATCAGTTTTACAGGGCTTGGTCCAGGTAATCGCCCCCTCACCACAACATCGGGTTGTTGGTGAGGGATTTTTAATTTACAAGATAATCTGCAAGTATTATATTTCGCCCTCTATAGCACTTCTTACTTTTAATCTAGATGTGGCTGTCTTTTTGAGATTACTATCAGCGTTATTTGTACAAATTATTTTAAAATCATATGTTCCAGGAGTTGTTGCAGATAGACCATTAACACCAGCCTCACTCCCAGGAGCTATTGACTGCGTCCACTGTGTACTCCAGCCATTATTTACAGTACCACTTACTGCCGTTATCACTTTCTCACAATCCGAATATCCCGTATCCATATCCGCACTCAGAGAATTTCTCCACTTTAAGGCAAAGCTTTTCCCTGTCGTCACAACATATTCTGTCTTGGTACCAGTAGTAGATGCCGTAGCTCCTATAAACAGATCCAGTTGATCAGGAGCTATAGGTGCCTCTACAGTTATACTGGAAGGAACGCAGGAGATCAGGGCTGAGGTCACTGGCGTAGGAGTAGAGGAATCTGTAATCGTCACCGTAGGACTTGAGTAGCTTCCAGGTGTAGAAGGGGCTGTATAATTGTAAGTATTCAGACCGCCTGCCCAATCATAATGATATGGGAGTGTTGTGAGGGTTCCTGTCGGTGTCGCCTGGAAGACAATGCTTCTGCCGGCTACACCGCTTTGGGTTCCGGATGTCATAATACAACTCCCCGTCAAAGAAGGTGTCGCTACGTCTATAATAGTCACGGGAGGAACTGTCGATGAATTGGCATTGAATGATAACCAGCCGATATAATCAGACTCCCAAGCGTAACCGTTGAATACCTTCGTAGTGGTGTTGAGAGTTACGCCACCTGTACCATTGGAAACAGGTGAAGCATGATTTGTTCCGGATAGCTCTATCCAATTACCATCTGACAATACCCTCGCCCAACCGGTGACTGCTCCCGTAGTGAGATTGACCATCGGAGGACAAGAACCCGTCGGACAACCAGACTCACTTGGATTGAAACGGATCCAACCTATATTTGATGACCAGGCATAACCATCCAGAGCTCCCGTATCTTCAATGATAACTTGATAATTTCCTCCACCGGAATTTGAGTTTTTGGAATTGAAACTAATCCAGCCTATATTAGACGACCAAGCCCAGCCCATGAGTTCGTCTGGTCCCGTTGGCGGGATAGGGGAAGAACATGAGGCCGTAGTACCACCATCCCATCCGGTACACATCCAAAGATAATCCGTGCTGTTATCTGCACTGTCAAACAACGAACCCGCCGTGCAACTATTTATAGAAGCGCCGCATACGCCGTTTACAGGATCTGGTGTAGGTGTTGGAGTAGGTGTTGGTTCAGCTGTAGGTGTAGGTGTTGGAGTTCCTATAGGGGAAGAACATGAGGCAGTGGCACCACCATCTATACCAACACAGCTCCATAAATAATCTGTACCGCTATCTACCTCATCGAAAAATACACCCTGGGTACAACCATTTACTGATACAGAACACATCCCATCAACTGGAACTGGTGTAGGGGTAGGACTTTCAGTCTGAGCCAAGACCACAGTCAATCCAATACCTGGATTATTTATCAGGGTTACAGCCAATCCTAGTGAAAATACAATTACGAGAGAACTTAGTATTAGTATGTATTTTTTCATATAAAATATGTTGAAAGAGATGCTATTACCCTAGTATTTTAACCCGAAAATATGTGGTTAGCGAGGATATGTGGGGATAAGGTAAGCGTAAATAAGGTGTTATTCACTCAAGAAGCCACCTGCTTGCAGTGACCAGAGCTTAGAATACAACCCACCCTCTTTACTTGCTAGGGTATCGTGAGTTCCCTCTTCTACGACCTTACCACCGTCAATTACGATGATTCTATCCATTTTTTTTATCGTAGACAATCTATGAGCAATGGCTATAGTAGTTTTGCCTTCCATAAGAGTATTCAATGCATCTTGAATAAGCATCTCAGAATGAGAATCCAGACTAGAAGTCGCCTCATCCAGTATCAATATCGGAGCATTTTTCAAGATCGCTCGAGCTATAGCAACTCTCTGTCTCTCTCCTCCAGATAGCTTAATACCACGTTCACCAACATATGTTTCGTATTTATTCGGTAGAGATTCTATGAAATCATCACAATGAGCGAGTTTGGCGGCTCGTATAACTTCGTCATCGGTAGCATCACGACGACCATAGCGTATATTCTCCATCAGCGTGCGGTGGAACAAGACTGGATCTTGCGGAACTAGACTGATACCCTGGCGTAAACTATCTTGCGTCACATGAGTTATGTTCTGTCCATCAACTATAATCTCGCCTGATTCTATATCATAGAGACGCAGGAGCAGACGCACGAATGTAGATTTCCCAGCTCCAGAAGGTCCGACTAGAGCGATCTTCTCGCCACTATTTATATGTAATGAAATTCCGTTCAAAACAGATCTGGTCATGTGGAATGCAAACGAAACATCCTTGAAGTCAATCTCGCCTTTCGAAATAGATATAGGCTTGGCGTCAGGAGTATCCTTTATATCATGATCGAGTTTCAATATCTCAACCATCTCTTTTGCATCAGCAAACCCTTCGTATACATCGCGAATGACTCGGCTCACATTCCATAGGCGCTCAGCCATGGAGAAATAATATGCCTGGATAAGCACGAATGTACCGATACTGATTAGTCCGAGTTGCCAATATTTTATACCGTAATAAAACAGGAAGAATTCAATTCCAAACATCAATCCAGCCTGGAATCCATTGACCACCCCATCCACATTCCAACGAAAACTATTGAGCTTCCTCCACCAATTATTAACATTTTGGAATAGACTTGCTTCGTGATGTTGTCCGGTAAAAAGCTGGATTGTTTGGTGATTTGTTATAGCATCAGACAGGGTGGCTGTCAGGCGTGAATCCAGTTCTGCGGCTTCTATATCATATTTGAGTTTCCATTTTGCCAGAACATAGTTAGAAATCATAAAGATGACAGCCCAAACGAGTAATATATATGCGATTGTATGATTGAGTAACCACAAGATGATGGTTATACCGATTGTCTTTATTATGAGTGGAATAATGTCCCAGATAATACGATCCGTGAGATGCTCAAAGGCGCGAGCATAACGATTAATCCTCTGCGTCAGAGATCCGGTGAAATTATTAGAAAAGAATAAATATGAATGATCCAGGAGATATTCAAAAGCGGTGGTGCGCAACCGACTCATCACCTTGGTTTGGAAAGAGACATTGCAGAAACCAGCGATACGAAAAGCTGACCAACTTATTCCATTTAATATGAGAACGAAGACGATAATACTCGTAAGTCCCTTTGCAACAATTGCCGCCTCTCCGCCAGAAGATACCAAATCAAAGAATTGTTTGTAATAAATTGGGACGATTATATCCACAACAGAAACAGCAGCCAGACCAAGAACAGCGAATAGTCCTACCACCCAATATTTCTTCACAGAATGCCAATAGAAAGTAACCACATCCCAGACTGTAACCTTGGGATATTTGATAGCCTGTCCTCGCGAGGGGATCTGCGGAAAAAATCGTGACATAAGAGGATATTGTATCACATAATAAAAAAGAGCTGGTCAGGCTCTTCGTGATATTTTATGACCCACTACTGTTACAATAATTTGAGCAGCTGTTTGGCTCATCTCTCCATAGCTTCTGCACACAGATCATGACAAAGCTTAGCCCAACCGACGATCCTCTCGATGGACGATGTTGCCCCGAACATGCGAAACTCGATCGTACCGTGTTTAGATATCCTTATGAGCGTCCAGCATCCAGTAAGTTCTTTCCGCATGCGTGGCGTCGCGAATACCAAGATCGATGAAGCCAGACCTTTCATAGACGTGCCGAGCGGCATGGGCTTGGATATCGGTCCGCAATACTATGACCGTGCTGCCGGAATCATGGGCAGCGCGCACGAGCGATGCCGTCAGAGCGATCGATATCCGCTGACCACGATGACTCTTGGCGACTCCCAACTCGTCGACATAAAAGATGCGTCTTTCTCTGTCGAAAACCAAATCGAGGAGGTTGTTTTCCGCGATTGCCCCGAGTTCGCCCTTACCCACCGAATATCCGTGCGTGAACCCTACCACGTTCCCTTCATTCATGGCCAGAAACGCGACGGCATCTGGATTTTGCATCTCTTTCCGAAAGTCTGCGATGACACTTTCGGGACGCCAGAAATCCTCATTCCAAGGCGGCTCTTTCCATATCTCACAATAACATTTCGCCCATTGCTCCAGGATTTCTGGAGAAACGGCGTTCATATCTACGCGCTCTATCGAGACGTTTTTCATAAGTTTCCTTTTGTTAAAGAACTACGACAGGTACTGCCAACACGCGAGTGCGGGCAGTAGACTATCGCCAACCAGAGTTGGGATAGCTTGAGATCAATCTTTATCAATGAGATATCTTCTTTCTTTTCTCCATCTCTCCGAGAAAGTTTCGCAATGCTCGATGGAATAAGATACATGAACCGATGCTTATCCGTTCATTATCTCCGTGTATGTTTCCGCCGACAGGTTTGATCATTAATATCGGAATATTGAAGTCGGCAAAGTGTCGCGCATCCGAGGCACCGTATGTTCCTTTTATTTTAATCTTTCTTCCGATGACATCTTCGAAGCTCTTGATGAAGATTTTCACGATGGGATTGTTTACATCGACCGAAGTCGGACTACCGATCGAGTGCGTCGAAATTTTTAACGACGGATCGATCTTCTCGGCCAGAGCGGATACTTCATCACGAATCGCCTTGAAAGTAGTCGTTTCCGGGAATCTGAAATCGAGAATAGCGTAAGCTTCAGGACACACCTGATTAGCAGAGACACCACCCTGAATCTTTCCAATATTGACCGTTGTCTTCCAAGATTCTTTCTGGTTGTTCTGCTCATACTTCTCAAGCACTGCACTACAAAGAGCAACTATCGGTCCAAGGGCATTTTTACCGTCCCATATCCTCGACGAGTGAGCGGGTATGCCTGTCGCATCTATGCGCAACGCGCATACGCCTTTAGACCTGTTTACAAAGATAAGATCGTCTCCACCGTCCGGCACAATCAATGCTTTTGGTCTTAGTCTGTATTGTTTGGCCAAATAGGTCGCACCTTTAAAGCCGCCAGTTTCTTCGTCCGTAGTTACAACAAAAGCAAAAGAGATATCCGACTCTTTTTCAACAAGTTCATTCAATAGCGTATATCCAATCGGAATCGAGAACTTCATATCGCTCACTCCTCGCCCGTAAGCGACTCCTTTCTTGATAGCCATCTTGAATTGCGTGGCTTTCCCGACCACAACATCGGCGTGCACAAGGAAACACATATCCGGAGCACGCGTATCCTTATTTGAAGCAATCAGAGATTCAACATTGCCGTTCTTAATTCTCTTTATAATCGCCTTCTTGCTTATCCTTGACTCGATGAAATCAAGTACTTTCTTATTCTGATTAATATCAGATGTGAGCGATTTGAAGGATACGAGCTTTGATAAATCCTTGATGAATTGTTCTTTTGTTAGATTTTTCATGGTAAGTGATTAGTATGGTTAAAACAAAAACACCCTCTTTTACGAAGGGTGTTTTGTCTCTGAATAAAGCTTACTGCTTAATTAGTGTGAGACACGCCAAGAACCCCCTTCGTGCGAAAGATGGGTATGATGCCAGTTATTGAGCTGAATAGCCGTATTTTTCATGTAATGGTCATGGTAGCAAACTATATATTTACACGCAAGCACCAAATCTGACATCAGCGACATCGGCAATTGTGCCGCCAGAAATTTTTACCAGATCAAGTGGCCTTATACCGATAATATCCACCAACGTACCACAACTACTATAGATCATGCTCTGCCCTTCCAAACCCTTATCCATGATTAATGGCATATTAATACCCAATGGAGGGGTTGCTCCAACTGGAACACCGACAATCGACTCAAAGCCATCTTTGGACAATAGACTGACTGAATTAGTTGATATTCCCAGAGTCCGCGCCAGCTTTTTCATTGATAATCTTTTTGTACCTGACAAAGCGACGCTCATATATCCAGAAGGTGTTTTGACTACCAATACTTTCGCGATCGCTACCAAAGGAACGCTCATTTTTTTAGCAGCATCACTTGCACTAACAGCTCTGCCGCCATTGAAAAACTGATATTCTATATGGTTTTTATCAAGCAAATCAGTTATAAGAGATGGAAAATTATATTTTTTCATATTTTTGATTTTAATTCATCCCCGCTAGTTTCAGTATTCTCTGAACAAATTCCGTTTTACCTGCTATATATCTATCACTACCGGTAGGATCTATTTTCAACAGATCATTTTTTAGTTTGGCATATTCATCACGAGTTTCCGGATGAGTTCGTAAGTAATCTCGAAATAATATCTGCCGTGACCAAAAGCCTCCCCTATTCGCATATGCTATGGGAGATATTGCTCATGTGTGAATTATAGCAGAAAAAATAATATTCGAATTACACACAATTAGAAAAACTGGAGTTATTTACAAAAAAGACGTGGCACTAAACAATGCCACGCTTTGAGTAACGAAACATGTCCGATGCACAGTGAATGGGAGTTCCCAAGCTAACGAGCCAATGTATTGTGCATGTTCGGGTTAAAAGGCGAACCCTCTCTGTAGCTTTCCATCATCATCTTAGCTGGTTGACCGGTTACGATCATTCCAATCGTAATAACAACGACGAGAGCAACGACAAGGGACACGAGTCTCTTAGTTTTTTTTATCCATTTGAACAATCTCCTCTCTGTGTAAATAGTAAAATATAACCACAAATAATACAAGTGTATAGAAAAAGACCTCTCCATTATCTTGCGATACGAAGAGGTCCTGCTAAACTGCCCTATTGAAGCCAACCGACGGATTGAGCATCCCTCTAATTGCTTGAATTTCGCCTTGAAATTGCGCTATCGCTTCTTCGACGATACTTTGCACATCTGGTACTGTCAGCGATTTGCCTTTACATCTCTCCAAGCAAAACTCAAAGATAGCAATAAATGCATCGCTTAGTTTCCGTTGAATAATTGTTGCCCCATCAATGCTGCATTGCTCATGTCGCTGAACATCTTTGTATAAGAACCAAAGGTTTTCAGCGAACGATTTATACGCCGTTTCAAAAGCAACACCAAACGCCCGAATATTCTTAACCAATTGATTCGACTCGTAAAAGTAGTAACCTGTGCCTTCTTCTTTGATTAGTCGGCACTGTTTCCCAACTTGTTCAACTAGCGGGGTCCCGGGGATTATATACAGCTCGTTGAACAACTTGTCGAATTGCACTTTTCCGATCGTCCTTAGAAGAGCTAGGCTGTCGAGCACATCATCATACTCTGTCCAAGGAGTGACCATCATGTAACCGTACTGATAATTAATCCCCAAACTATCGAGTAGTCTTGTCGCGCTGACGGTGGCAGTCACTGACGTGTTTTTACGCATATGAGTAAGAATCTTCTCACTGCCCGATTCAATACCGAGGTAAACTTCTTTTAACCCAGCTTGTTTCAAAGCAGTTAGAACATCTATTCTACGAATATCATTCACACGTGCTTCAATATACAACTCAATTCCCGGTACTTGCTCCTGGATTAGAGAAGTAAGTTTCAACATCCTTTCGGAGTGAATTGCCGATGCTGAGCCAAAGAAGTCTGGATCGATGAAACGATACCGAACATTGTCAGGGTAAATTCTGCGAAGTTGCAGTATCTCCGAGACTATATGCTCCGGTGATCGCCCCCTCCAAGCAAGTCTGGTTCCTGTTTCAAGGTGGGGGCCGACCGCACAGAAAGTGCATTTACCAAAACAACCCCTGCTTCCTTCAATGACAATCTCTGTGCTGTTTTGATCAGCGTACCGTTTAGGAAATGGCAGACTATCGAGATTACAGATAACAGATCGACGAGGGTTTACTTTGACAGTTCCGTCATTCGATCTTGTCACAAGGCTCTCAATATCATCCCACCGTTGTCCCAACCTGATTCTCTCAACCAGATCTATGATAGTTAGTTCGCCCTCACCTCTGGCTACTGAATCGACAAAAGGCAATCGTTTTAGGACCACCTCTGATTGTAAGGACGGATAATATCCGCCCATGCAGACATGTTGTAGATAGTTAGCTCCAATAAGAAGATTTCCCATTATCTCTGTCCACAGTACCGATTCTTCCGAAATTGTTGATATTCCGAGAAAGAACGGTTGGATTGCCTGAAGCTTTTCAACGACCGCTTCAGGTGACAACTTACTCATCCGCGCATCAATGATTTCAACTTGATAACCGTGCTTTTCTAGCACAATCGCCAAGTAGCCAAGGGCTAAGTTTTCATCATTGATGTTGGCGGAACGATATGATCCTAGCGTGTTGGGACTTACCAACACTATGTTTCTGCTATTCATTTCATTCCTTTCTGCTTGGTTTCATCTTACTCGTTTTCATTCAGGACAGTCAGCCAAAATGCAGATGACTTTCCTTGGCCAATTCAACAAAGCCTGATCGTCTAATCAGCGCCTGATTTTCTGTGATGTCACTCTTTCTTAATCTCCAAACCAACTTGCATTTCATCACATGCATGAATTTGTTAAGTGCTTCAACGGCACTCGATAGATATGACTCACCGGTTTGCAATCTAACCAGATAACTGATTTGACAAGCCCCCGTACAATAAGGACAGATCCCAATGATAACTTCATCTTTATCCTTGAATGATAGAATGTAGTTTTTATATGGCAAGCCCATTTGCTGGAGCCGTAATGAGCGCAACGGTGATGATTCTTCAGGCAGTTTTAGTGACAACTGCCTTGCCAGGTCAGAATCGTTATCATCCATTAGCCTAACAGTTACATTGCTACTGGATATATCTTCTCCTTTGGAAGCAAAAACTGACCAATAATGAATCTCCCTTACGGAGCACCTTGATCGGACCAGTTTAGCTTGCTTGGCATCAAAGGTTACTATCTCTGCTTTTCCGGTAAAGGATAGGTGAGACAATAATTCATTATATCCAAGCATATTTTCCGCACCTATCACAACATAGTCCTCGCAATTAATCTCTTCATAGAATTCAGGTAATGATACTGTAACCATTACCCCTACTACCTTACCAATAGCCGAAATGAGGACGAATCTTTTTGGTCTTTTCAGATAGCTATCGAGTCTGAGCCCCTCCTTACCTCTATCAAACATTATGTATCGAGCTAAGTTTCTAAAGCTGACACCCTCGAAACATGATCTAAGATGAAGATCGTCTGGATGATTATTCATCAGATAATCAAGTCCCGAATAATAGCCTTTGCTTTTGTAAGCAACCCCCTCGATAGTGTTCGTTTCGCATTTTTTCATAAACTTTTACTCCTTTTTGAATCGTTTGTTGATGTATAGCACTAGCTCTTCTTATTATCAAAGAGCATGAAGTGGTCTAAAAAACCACTTTTATACTTTTAGTATTCTACTGTAATTTAACTAGATTTGTCAATGGTGCATTGACAATTATGCCAATCTTTGATATACAATATACAGATATTTAAATTCGCATATTGACAATAACAATGAAACAAAGGCACAGCTTATGAACAACAAAAACAGGTTCGATCAGCTCTTCTTTCCACGAATTTTGGAGTCGTGGGAAGGAATAACGGTTGGCGAGTTTATCGGTTTCCTGCAGCCCAAATGTCAGGAAATAATTACCGTCGACAGATTACAGACTCTCCTCCGAGAGGGTCGAAAGCTCAGCGTGAAATTTGGGATTGACCCAACGGCGTCGGATATTCATATCGGGCACCTTGTTCCAATGATGTTACTCCGGCAGTTTATCAAAGCCGGCCATAACATTGACTTCATTATCGGGGACTTTACGGCACTGGTCGGCGATCCGACAGAAAGAGATACGGGGCGAGTGCCTCTGACTACCGAACGAATTGCAATAAACATGCAAACTTTTCAAAGCCAGGTTGGCAAGTTCGTCGATCTATCCTCTCTCAAAGTGCATCACAATTCGGAGTGGTTAAATCCAATGACATTGACGGAGGTATTCTCAATCTTCCAAAGGATCAACCTCACGGAAGCCGTCCAGAGAGAAGACTTTCGCAAGAGGATGAAGAATTCTCAAGCGGTTTCTCTGGCCGAAGTATGCTACGGCGTATTGATGGGAATTGACTCAGTCCACCTTTCGGCCGATGTGGAGATTGGCGGCATTGATCAGCTTCTCAACTTCCAGCAGTGTCGAAAGATAATGCGCGAAAAAGGTATGGAGGAAGAGGTCGCGCTAATGGTTCCCCTGCTTGAAGGAACTGACGGTGGCGGCAGGAAAATGAGCAAGAGCTTCGGAAACACTGTCCCGGTAACTGCGAGTCTGGAAGATAAGTTTGGGAAGATTATGTCTATCCCGGACAAGCTCATTGTCCAGTACTTCTGTAGCTTCGCTGACGTCCACGAACGCGAAATAGACGAACTCAAAGCATTCGTGAATTCTGAACCACTCGAGGCCAAGAAACAGTTAGCAACATTCCTTGTGGCACTCGAGACAAAAGACCTGTCTCTTGGTCTCACTGAGCGGGAAAGCTTCGAAAGGAAGTTCTCGGAGCGAGTAATCACGAATGAAGACTGTGTCCAGCTTACTGCCACGATTGGTCAAAGTATATTCGATTTGCTTACGACGTCGGAACAATTCAAGAGCAAGAGCGAATTACGGAGACTATTCGAACAGAAGGCTGTGCGACTCATGTCAGGCGAGGATGAATCAATCCTCGATGTCTCCGCAACTGTCGCCAAGTCTTGTAGGTTGCGAGTTGGCAAACTTCGGTTCTTTACGATCAACATCAGTTGATAGGCCTATTCAGCCCTTTTCTTTCTGCTTAATCGCGGAGGGAAAAGGGTTTTTTATTTTAATTGTTATTTCAAGACCAATGTTTTTGGCACATGGGGACAAGCTTTCGGTTTGAAATCATCAGCCACTTTATCAAATTCAATCTTGAAATCAGTTATCTGTTTTACAAATGTATCGACATGTTGTTCATCAAAGTAAGGGGATGTAGGATACATTTTCATAATACCAATCTTGACGCCTGACTTAGTATTTTCATAAGCAGAAATAAAGTCTATTGCCAATGGGCTTCCGCCAATAATCTGTTTTTCTAGTAGAAAGAGATAGAATTTATGGTTATATTCAGCGATCTTAGTGACTAGATCAGCCGTTGAATTCAATATCTCTTGATATTTTATAGTGATTTTTGGTGGCGTAATAACAAACAAAGTTACAAAATTCTCATCTAGAGTATTAACGACACTGAAATCTCGTAATCCTTCAAATATTTTCCTTACCCTTTCTGAATTAGCAACTAAACCTGCGATCAATTCTCTAAAACCCCTCATACCCAAAGACTTTAGTGCAACCAATGCCGAAACTGGACCATTCAAAGCTCGTGAAGATTCTAAGGTATAAGTAAATGGTGAATAATTACCAAATTGGAGCTCTGACAATTCAGGCTGTTTAGACATACCTAGATCTTCAATCAATGCCTTATCCTTAACTATAAATACACTAGATAGATACGGACAAAATCCCGTCTTATGGAAATCAACTCCAAAAGAGTCGGCGAACCTAATTCCGGATACTCTGTTGTACATATTTCTTAATTTCTGTAATGCGATCTCATCTATTTCTTCAGGATTTCTTTCAAAATCATAATCTTTGAAAAAGAGCCAGACCCAACCAATAACCGAATCAACATGAACATGCGGTTTATAATTCAATTTATGTTTTTCGACTAATCTATCTCTAAGCTGGACAATCTTCTCAATTGGATCAACGGTATTATGCAAGGTTGTACCACCATTTATGATCATGCACGGTATTTCGCCACCATCTTCAATAAAGTTCGACATGATTCTTTCAGCCTTTTCAATGTCGATTCTCCCAGAGGTATCCACCGGCAATCTAAGACAACTTGACCTTCCCAATCCAAGCCAGTCACAAATCTCTATATGGCACGGATGACCTTGTTCAGTAGATGTAACGGAAATTTTTCTGCCCTGTATTCCCTTTTCTTTTATATCTGGATAACGTTTATTCAATGCGACCTTTACGGCGTACAAATTCGTTCCTTTTCCACCAAAAGTAAAGACTCCTAGTGATTTTCTCCAATCCCATCCAACTAAAGTTGTCATGTGTTTTACAACTTCAAGTTCTGCAACACCTAAGCCACCACACGAAACATCAATTGCAAGATTCGGGTTGAACAGCATGGTCATTGTGGTAGCGGCAATAGCAGGTATGAGTGGTGGCGGTGTAATGTTGATCATCGTCCCGGGATGATGCCATCTTACTGCTCCTTGAAAGAGTTTTGAAATATCCTTCATAACTTCTTCGGGATCCTGATTAATTTCTGGAATTGATGACCTATTAAGATAATCTTCATATTTTTCAGAAACCACACCCGGTATTCTGGCTTGATTAGCTTTACCAAGTTTCTTGATCGATTCATCAAGCACCCTTACCTGTTTGATAAGTTCGTCGCAACTATCATTTTCCGGATCAAGAAAATATTTATTTAGTTTCAATTTTCCCTTCATATAATCATCTGTTAAATGACCTTCACAAAAAACCTTTTTCCTTTCTGAATAATGTCATCTTTTTTAAGAACCTTCTTTAGATCATCCATGACAGCTTCGTTAACCTTAACTCCTTTATGTTCGATGAGACGTCGCGCCTCAGATTTACTTGGAGAAAGTCCTGACTCGACCATAACAGTGATGACATCATAACTACTGGGCTTTATTTCTGGCATGACATCAGGAGTCTCTTTTTTGCTAAATGTATTTATAAAATATTCATTAGCCTTTTCAGCATCATCCAAAGAATGATAGAACCGGACAATTTCAAAAGCTAGTTTCATCTTGTAATCCTTTGGATTATTACCAGCCGCCAATTCTTTCTGGTATTTCTCAATATCGGACATGCTTACTCTGGTAGTTAGAGTAAAATATTTTATAATGAACTCGTCTTTGAGTGACATAACCTTGCCGAACATGTCGTTTGTAGAATCAAAGAGGTTTATAGAATTACCCCAGCTTGAACTCATCTTTCTACCGTCCAATCCTTCAATCAATGGATTAGTTATAATATCTTGTGGCTCTTGATCGTACTGGCGTTGTAATTCGCGACCGGCAAGTAAATTGAAACGCTGATCAGTACCGCCAATTTCTACATCAGCTTTAATTGCCACGGAATCATAACCCTGCATTAAGGGATAGAGTAACTCTCGTAAAGAGATCCTTTTACCGGTATCAAGCCTTTTTTTAATATTCTCCCTAGAGATGAATTCATTCAATGAGAAAGCATCAGCCTGTCTACCTATCTCGTGATAATCTAATTTAGCTAACCATTCGCTGTTATAGTGGACTTCGCATTTTTCTATATCGATAATTTTCTTAACCTGCTCTATATAACTCTTCAAATTCTCTTTAACTGTTTTTTCAGACAACATCGGTCTTTCACTGTCTTTGTCAGAGGTATCACCGATAACCCCTGTGAAATCACCTATTATCAATACGATCTTGTGTCCGAGTTCCTGAAAATCTTTAAGTTTGAACAATGGCACAGCTCGACCGATATGAACATTAGGACTAGTCGGATCAATTCCTAGCTTTATACGCAACTGCTTTCCGCTCTTTAGTTGTTTTTCTAAATGATCCTTGCCTATCACTTCCTCTACTCCGCGAGATAGTAGCTCATCAATTTTTTTTTGCTCTGTGTTAATATTCATATATTTTATAAATTAGTTTTTACGAGACTGATTACTTCGTCTAAAATACCGTCAACATTGGCGTAATTCCATGAACCAAATCTTCCGATGGAATAGCAATTATAATTTTTGAGGTAATCTTTTGCTTCAGTCATTATATTAATTGAATTCAAGGTTTGGGTTGGGTACATATATTCAATAAGCTCGATCCTGTATTCCATGATATCACTGTCTCTTTCAATTAACTTTAAGTCCTTTAGCAACTTTTTGCAATTATCCATTATTTGATGTTCTGGCGGTAAATCGTCTTTGGACTTATATGATATTTCAAGAGAGAAGACTGATTGATCCTGTTCCTTTAAACTTTGGCTTGAATTTGAGTTCAAAATCACTCTTTGAGCTAAATAATTTTGATCAGGAATATAAATCCTTTGCAATTCAGATGAGCTCTTTGTGGTCAAAAAAGTCACAAGGCAAGCAGAGACTTTTTCTAGTTGGTTCGTTAGATCAAGCATTCTATCATCTTTTTTTGCTAACAATTTCCTAAACAATAGATCTATAGGTAATGTTGAAATCAGACATTTGTATTGGAAGATTCTCCCATCCTTTGTAGTTGCACATTTATCATCAAGATTAATCCCGACTATTTCACAATCCAATTGAATATTACTCTCTACATGCTTTGTTCTTTCAATAAACAGATTTTCAAATCCTCCTTTATTCGGATAACAAACATATTCGTTAGAGGCATAGTTTTGATCTCCGGCAAAAAATAAGCCTTTCAAAAACTTAATGGAACCTGTTGACACGCGACTTATCCAATTTATGGAAATATTCTTTAGATCCGCCTTCCAAACCTTCTCGTTATATGGAAATAAAAAGTATTTACAAACCTGATCGCCAAATTCAGACTGAAGCCATTCAAATAGATTATTAGACTCCTCTTTACTGCGGGTAAGATACCCAAATAGGCACCTCAATTTAACCTTTAACGGTGCATAATATAGATGCAATTGAAACGGGTGTGGTATTAGCTTATTGAAGATAAAAACTTTTGCATTTCTTTTTTGGCAATACAACTTGTTAATATCGATGATCTCGCTTAGTTCTTTTGATGACTCTACGGCTTTTTTATGCAATGCATGAGCTCCAATATCATAGTATAAATTTCCGATCTTATAAGAACGACATAATCCTCCCGTGCGATTTTCTTTCTCCAAAATCAGAAAATCATTATCGTTTCTCTTCATCAATTCCAACCCTAAAAAGATACCTGAAATACCACCTCCAAGTATTAGTTTGTTGACTTTTATTATTTTTTCTGTGCCTATCATATTATTTAGATAGTGATGACCAAGCATCTCCTTGTCTATATTGGGTTGTTCCGACCGAAAACCTGAGTCTGCCTATTTCTCCGCCTCCGATGGCAACGATTTTCATAATAGTTTATGCTATCATTTTAATAATCGTATGACCATCTCAAGAGCCACAGATTACCTCGGCAAAATTGTCACAATCACAATTGATCGACCTTTACATTCAAAGCATCCCAAACATGGCTTTGTTTATGAATTAAATTATGGTTTCGTCCCTGATTCAATGTCTCCAGACGGAGAGGAATTGGACGCATATGCTATTGGTCCAGATCTTCCCCTCAGAACATTCAAAGGTATCTGTATTGCTGTCATTCATAGAACAAATGATGACGATGACAAACTCGTCGTTGTCCCAGAAAATGTTAAGGTTACTGACGACGAGATACATTCTGCAACTCACTTTCAAGAGCAATTCTTCAAGTCCGAGATCATCAGAGCAGTGGGATATAAAAACGGCAGTTTTACCTGCCGTTTGTGAATAGAGCCTACTTATTTATTATACTTTTCCCAATACGGTAACCATTCTTCCCTGAAGAGACCTAGGATAATCTCGTCCCAATATTTCCCATTGACGAAGTGTTGCTTGCGCAAACAACCTTCACGAACATAACCACAATGGAGACTATATTTGAGACTCCGCGTATTGAAGGCCTTGACTGAAGACATGACCTTGCGAAGACCCAAGGTGTTGAAAGCGTAATTGAGGAGAGTCATCTTTGCATCAGTGCCATAGCCTTTTCCCCAATACCCCTTCTCGCCTATGAGAGCACCAGTCGTACCAATCCTAGTATGCCAGTCAATACGATGAATACCCATAGTACCGATAGGTTTGCCCTTGACCTCAATCATGAGTACAACATCTTTGTCGGACTTCTTTCCTAGACTTGCCACCCACTCTCGTTCATCATTTTCCGTAACAGGAAAGATTGTCGCGATATATTGACGAACTTCTGAATCATTGATCCAACGAAGGAATAGTGGGATATCTTTCTCTGATATTGGACGAAGTGTTGTCCTCTTCCCTTTCAAGAATACGATCGTACCGACGGGTTTGTTGACTTTTGAATGTTTTTTCATATGGGACCTGTATTTTTTATGTGCAATTACTTCGGAAATCATTCCGAAGGCTATTCGTTGACACGGAAACAAAAATCCGGCTTTCGTATAGCCGGCGTATTTCTTCTTTGAGATTGATGAATCCTATAGATTCATTGAGAAAACATACTTCGGCTACACAAAATACCTGTACCATAATCGGCAAAAACGCCGATCATGGTAGGTGTCTTCATATTAGAGATGCAAAGCATCTTTTGTGCAGTTGTCGTATGTGTTTTCATACAGAAATTATACTAACATAAAAGTATGTAGTGGTAAAGGGAGACGTATAGGTTCAGTAGCTTCGCACCACTTTGGTGAGTTAACATCAAAGTCATGCC
>CAZHHB010000016.1:0-13395 GCA_964532285.1 uncultured Candidatus Saccharibacteria bacterium
AAGGTGAGGTGTAAACGAATGGCGAGGTCTCCGGTTCAATCCCGGACGTCGGCTCCATAGTAGGTAGATTTCAAAATGAAATATGATAGTATGAAAGCGTCGCCAAGAAGTAAGTGTTTTGAGGATTATATACCCTCAATTACATGGTTCAAAAGGTGGTGAGTAGGACCTTGTCTGTTGATACTCCACCTTTAATAGCCGTAACTATAACGGTCAACTTGAACTAACTTCTTGGTGGCTCTTTCGCCGAAGTAGCTCAGTTGGTAGAGTGCCACTTTCGTAAAGTGGATGTCGCCGGTTCGATCCCGGCCTTCGGCTCCCTACTTCGTCCCTCGATAAAAACTCGGGACTTCGAAGGGCAAGCCCATGAAAGACAATAAAGAACAAATCCAGAATAAGATAAGTGAACTTGAGGAGAAGATGTCCGCAGGCGATTTTTGGAATGATAAAAACAAAGCCCAGGGAATTATAAAAGAAATTCAAAATCTCAAAGATAGTCTGGAGGGCATCGGAAAACACGACAAAGGTGACGCTGTGCTTTCCATATTGTCTGGTGCAGGCGGTGATGATGCCGAAGACTTCTCTGCGATGTTGGCGCGCATGTATCGCAAATATAGTGACAAAAATGGCTGGGGCTGGTCCACTATTCACACCAATGAAAATGATCATGGGGGTTATCGCAATCTGACCGTGGAAATTTCAGGTAAAAATGTTTACGGTACACTCAAGAATGAATCTGGAGTGCATCGTCTCGTCCGCGTATCTCCATTCAATGCCAATGACAAACGCCACACCTCTTTTTCCATGGTTGAAATAATTCCTAAACTTGAGAAATCTGGAGAAGGGGACATTGTCATGCCAGAAAATGACCTAGAGATAAGTATCGCCAAGTCCGGCGGTCCAGGAGGCCAGAATGTCAACAAGCGCGAGACTGCCGTGCGCCTATTACATAAACCTACAGGTATCTCTATTCATGTTACATCTGAACGCTCACAAGCCCAAAATCGTGAAAAGGCTATGGAGATATTGCGTGGCAAACTCTGGAAACGCATAGAAGATGATAGGTTGGCAAAAGAGCGTGGTATGCAATTATCATCAACTACTTCTATAGAATGGGGTAATCAAATCAGATCGTATGTTTTGCATCCGTACAAAATGGTGAAGGACCACCGCACAAATGTAGAAACCACACAGGTTGATAAGGTCCTTGAGGGGGACATTCAAGAGTTTATTGAAGCAGAAAAAGAACTATAGGAGCTTGATAAATATGTCCTTTGAGGAACATCTGCAGGAAATTTTCAGCAGAAAATTTCCGAAGCCGAGAACGGAACCTTGCAAGGTTCCGTTCGTTTCCTCGGAGGATGTATTTACCAAGCTCTAATCTTAGAGTCTCAGACTCGATAAACTTTCATAATTCCTCGCTTGGCGCTATATTCGCTCCGCTCATATATCGCCTGCGCTCGGAACTTATGAAAGTAAACTTTCATAATTCCTCGCTTGGCGCTATAATCAAACCATGATTTACTACGACAAAGTCTGCAAAGTCTATCCCGATAAAACCATAGCCATAGATCAGGTCAGCTTTGGTGTAGAAGCCAAGGAATTTGTGACCATTGTCGGCCCTTCAGGGGCGGGGAAGACTACTCTGATGAAAATGCTTATTGCTGAAGAATGGCCTAGTGATGGAGTAATTTTCTTTGAGTCCACCAACATTCACAAACTTTCAAAGAAAGATATCACCAAACTGCGTAGGCGTGTTGGTACAGTCTTCCAAGACTATCGTCTGATACCAAGCAAGACTGTATATGAGAATATTGCTTTTGCCATGGAAGCCGCGTGTATGACTGACAATGAAGTCGCTTCGGATGTTCCGCACGTTCTGGAACTTGTCGGCCTGGGACATAAGATTTGGAATTTCCCCGGTCAATTGTCTGGAGGTGAACGCCAGCGTGCCGCTATCGCCAGAGCGATCGTTACTCAACCAGATATCATCATTGCCGATGAGCCAGCCAGCAATCTTGATCCGACAAATACAGCTGAAATTGTTCGCATACTCCGCAAGATAAATGAACTGGGTACGACTGTAATTTTGACCACACACAACAAGACTGTTGTCGACTTTCTCGGTGGGAGGATCTTGAGTTTGGATAAAGGGAAGATAATAAAAGATGATAGGAATGGCAAGTATGTTTTATAGTATAATACCCATATGGTCCTAACGACTTTCAAACGCATTGTTCGCACGGGATTCGTCAATTTCTGGCGCAATGGCTTTTTGTCTTTTGCAGCCATTGTCGTCATGACACTGGCCCTGTGTGCTTTGGGCGGGATAATCTTCACTGGTGCATTCGGCAGATCACTCATAGCAGATGTCAAAGACAAGGTGGATATCAATGTGTATTTTACTCTTGGCGCGCTTGAAACAGATATCTTATCAATACAAAAAGACCTCAATGCTTTACCAGAAGTTGCTAGTACCACTTATGTTTCTCGGGTAACAGCTCTAGCTTCATTCAAAGCCAAGTGGCAGGACAATGCTCTCATCATGCAGGGGCTGGAAGAGGTTGGTGACAATCCATTTCCTGCGTCTATAAACATCAAGGCTATTGATCCTGGCAAATATGGCGGTATTGCCAATTTCTTGGAAAATAAAAGCCCGAAATCAGCAGATGGAACTCCTCTTGTTGAGAAGGTCAATTATGAGCAAAATAAACTCATCATAGATCGCCTGAGTCGTATTATTCCAGCGACAGAGAAAGCTGGTCTGATAATAGCTGTTGTTCTGATGTTTGCAGCAGTGATGATGGTGTGGAATACTATTCGCCTGATTATTTTCACAGCCAAGGATGAGATTTCAGTGATGAAACTGGTCGGTGCTAGTAATGTTTATGCACGCGGTCCATTGGTAGTTTCTGGCATTATGTACGGAGTCGTCTCGGCTATTATTGCTCTGGTTTTGATGGCAGCTTTTGCCTATTGGAGTGATTCTGTAGTTTTGCGTTTTGCTGGTGTTGAGATAGCCTCTGATTTTGAATTGGTGGTAAATGTTCTGGCTAACTATTTCATACAGAATTTCGGCCAAGTGTTCGTTATCATTATGGGAGCGGGTGTGATACTGGGAGGACTTTCTAGTTATGTGGCGGCGAGGAGATATTTGAGAGTATAGTAAGTAATATAACTTCATAAATATTGATAATTGGCTAGATGTAGACATTCTTATTTGCTTTGTTAGAATACGGTCATGAAAAGACTGGCCAAGAAAAAGACGGTTACAAAAGGAAATAAGACCAGACAGTCTTCATCTTCAAAGAAAACCAAACTTCATCACAAATACATCTTTGTTATCGGCGGAGTGATGTCGGGTGTGGGTAAGGGTATAGCAGTCTCTTCTATCGGCACACTGCTTTCGGCAAAAGGCTTCAAGGTCAACTTGGCAAAAGTTGATCCTTATTTGAATGTGGATGCAGGTACGATGAATCCCACCGAACACGGCGAAGTTTTCGTCTTGAATTCCGGATTGGAGACAGATCAGGATATGGGGAACTACGAACGTTTCCTCGGTAGAGATTTGACTGGTAATGATTACATAACCAGCGGAATGGTTTATAAGCATGTCATAGAGAAGGAGAGAGCGCTAGAGTATGGTGGCAAATGTGTTGAGGCTGTCCCGCACATTCGCGATGAGATAGTTCATCGTTTCGAGAATTCTGCCAAAGTGAATAAGTCAGACATTTCTATAATTGAAATCGGCGGAACAGTCGGCGACTATCAGAACATTATGTTCATAGAAGCCGCTCGCGTCCTGAAGATCAGGCATCCAAATGATGTTATCTTTATAATGGTTTCATATTTACCTATTCCCGGAACATTGGGGGAGATGAAAACTCGTCCTACTCAACACGCCGTCTACAATCTAGCCTCATATGGCGTGACCACGGACATCATCATTGCTCGCGCGGCCATACCATTGGATCAGCGCCGCAAGGACAAGATTGCCATTGCTTGCAATATTCCAGCCAAGCGAGTCATCTCAGCTCCGGATATCAAGAGTGTTTACGATGTTCCGGTAAATTTTGAACATGATAAATTGGGTGACATCGTATTGGATGCTTTGCACATTCCTCAAGATATCTCCAAAGGTTATGCTATGCCGGAGGTTTCATTCAATGAATGGAAAAAGATGGCTAGGGGTATAAAAAATCACACAAAACACACAGTTGATATTGCCATCGTAGGAAAATATTTCAATACTGGAGATTTTATCTTGTCGGATTCATATTTATCGGTCCTTGAAGCTATCAAATTCTCGGCCTATGCAGTCGGAGTGAAGCCTGTGATACATACGGTGAATGCGAGGGACTTTGAAGGTGATTCGCGTCGCGCAGACGCAGCCAGTCTCCCGACTTTGGCGAGTGGAGCGAGCCAAACGAAGGGAGATCTGGCGCAGTCGAGAGTGACGCGACAGTATTCACAGTTAGACAAAATGGATGGCATCATCGTCCCCGGAGGCTTTGGCGAATCTGGCATAGAAGGGAAGCTCAATGTCATCAGATATGCTCGCGAGAATAAGATCCCTTATTTCGGCCTATGTTACGGTATGCAACTCATGACTATAGAGTTCGCTAGGAATGTTTTGGGCCTTACAGGAGCGCATACGGCAGAGATAGATCCAAAGTCGCCACATCTGATCATTGATATTATGCCTGATCAGAAAAAGAAGATAGCTGAGGGCAATTTTGGCGGCTCAATGAGACTAGGTCAATACCCAGCAAAGTTATTCAAGGGCACTATTGCTTTTGAAGCCTATGGCAAATCTGTGATCAAAGAACGCCATCGTCACCGTTATGAAGTCAATCCGAAATATGTGAAGCAGATAGAGAAGGGGGGTCTGGTATTCTCAGGGAAGTCGCCAGATGAAACATTGATGGAAATTGCGGAATTACCTAGAGAAATTCACCCATTTTTCCTAGGCACACAATTCCATCCTGAATTCTTGGCTAGACCGCTTGCGCCGCACCCATTGTTTACGGGATTTATGAAGGCAGCAAAAGAGAGAAATTTTGTCCAAGGCCGGCTTGCCCTGCGTAGCTCTGAGCTTGCGAAGAGCGAAGTAGGGACCTTGGACAAAGAGATTGTTGCCATCGAGCAATAATTGTGTTATTCTGATAAAGGACAATATAACAATGTTATCTAGAGAGGAGGATTTCTGAGAACAATTTACAAATCGATATTCGCCTGGTTAAGGCTTGTGGGGTTCATCACCCTGGAAAAGGTGGTGATGATGCCTTTCTATTGGGTTTACTTCCCGATGAAAATCCGGTCGGACGGTGTTTGGGACGGCTCAATACAGTTGTTCACCTGGTTGTTCGCCGCATCCATACTGACATGGGTCGTCTATGATCTCATCGGAGAAGATCTGATAGGTATTGAGACGATCAAGGAAAGGGTCGCAGTCTTCAGCGCGAAAATCAGGACCAGGTTCGGTTGGCAAAAGGGTAAACACCCCGTCCTTTTGAAGATGGTGTGGGGTATGGAATTCTTGTTTTGTTCCTGGCAATTTTTCCCGACATTAGCTCTGCTTTGTATGAGGAAGGGTGGTGTGAAGGGAATGCCAATCTACGAGATATTGATGCTTTGTGCGAGTTCCTTGTTTTCTACTGTCGTTTGGACGCTGTATTCAGCAGGGGTCTTGCAGGTTGATTTCAAGGGCATTGTAAGTACTTTGAAGAATTGTATTGGTGTCTTGTAGCTCGTCTTGCCCTGTGTGGGTGAGGCGAGTTTTTTTATTATTGACGTCGTAAAATCCTGCGAAATCTGTTCTTAAATAGTCTGAGAAATAAAAATCCCGTCCCTTGATTGCTCTCGGGGCGGGGTGAAATTCGTACACACTACTTGGTGGCAACGGGCTTCCATTTGAAATGAATCTCTCGGGTACCATCAACATGTTCAACATAGCCTTCCGGGTTGAATAACCTTTCAGAGATCTGGCAATCAAACATGTGGCGATGGTATGCGGCCCATATTCTAGGCCACTTTTCAGACGGCATCGGTTCCCATGTCTCCCGAGCCTTTTCCGGATGCGGTTTCAACTGGTATTCTGCCCATTCGGTGAAGCCGAGTTCTTCTGCTATACAACGTACTGCAGTCTCCTCTACGGTCTCATTGTTTTTAACCGTCTCGGCTATACCGTTCAATTTCCTCTTGAGGATTTGTCCCGTCAGTTTGAATACCTGGTATTCTTCATATAGTTCCAGCCAATGTCCGTGATCATTGTAGCGGACGGTAACGACGGCTGAGTGGACATCTATGATGAGCGGCCTTTGGGTCCAGTCTCGAAAGGCGACACGCTCTTCCTGCAACGATCTGCAGAAGTCCTCAATCGTTCGACTTGTGCCAGTGCCCCATGTCTTCCAGGGGACCTCGTGCATATCCAGGATGCCCAATATGTATTTGGGTAAATTCCCGTGTCCTGATGGTGTAATCTTCGGTTCCGGCTTTTGTTCCAGTGTTTTCAAATTACTCATAGTTAGGCGATCTCCTTCTGGTTGTTTTATAGCTCTTTTTACGGTATTCTGCAATAGTGAATTGCGGGATCGTATAGTGGTAGTACGTCGCTCTCTGAAAGCGAAAACCTTGGTTCGACCCCAAGTCCCGCAGCAGTTTAGTTTAGTATCGAAGGACCAAGAGCTGTCAAGCTTTTGACGATTCTGGAGTGATCATGTTCAAGTGTATTCATTACCTTGTGGGTAAACTATATTTGCGCTAATATACTGCTAATGCTATTATGAAAATAAGCTTCAAAAACGACAAAGAAAGAGATCTATACCAGACCGTGACATCTCTTAGTGTCGTCCATGGAGTTCAGCAGGCGAAGAAGATTATTCAAAGGATTGGGCAACTGGAAGCGGTGAGTAATCCACAACAATTGCCGGGAAGTGCTCGATTCCATGAGCACAAAGGCAATAGAAGGGGGTTATTCTCAGTTGATCTTGTCGATCCGTACCGACTCATCCTCCTTCCGACTTGCGAATATAAAAGCTGGGTTGAAATTACTAGTTTTCAAGTTTACGAGGTAATGAATCCTCATTAAAATATATGGTTGATACAACACTTTCATACAATCCAGATATTGCTATTCATCCAGGAGAAACCCTCAAGGATGAGATTGGTTTTTTGAATTTGACACAAGTTGATCTTGCAAAAAGGACGGGTCTGAGCGAGAAGCACATCAGTCAGATTATTAATGGTCAGGATCCTATAAGTCCTGATACTGCTATTAAACTTGAACGAGCTCTCGGTACTTCGGCAGAATTTTGGAATAATCTTCAGAAAAACTATGAATTGAACTGCGCACGTATTTCTGCCGAACAGAAAATGGCAGCTGAAATTGAAGAAGCAAAAAAGTTTACCTGTTATTCTGAATTGGTATCAATTGGTTGTATTGAAAAAGCGACTGATTGGAAAACTAAAACTGAAAATTTGCTTAAATATTTCGGTGTTGATTCTCTGTTTTATATTCCAAAGACTGAAGAAATCGCCTTCCGCCAGACTCCTGGAAAATTTGATGGACGTTCTTTGGCTGCATGGCTTAGACGTGGAGAGATTAAGGCTAATACCATAAAGACTGAAGTTTTTGATAAAAAGAAAGTAAGGGAGATTATTCCGGAAGCCAGAAAGCTTACTCTACATCCGGATGGATTTGGTAAGAAGCTACAAGATTTGTGTGCAACTGCTGGAATTGCACTTATCTATACGCCGTATCTAAAAAATACAAAAGTAAGTGGATCAGCCAGATGGTTGGGAGATAAGGCAGTAATTCAGCTAAATACCAAAGGATCATATAGTGATATATTCTGGTTCACTTTTTTCCATGAGCTAGGTCATATCCTTTTGCATGGTGTAAAAGAGAGATTTGTAGATTATACAGGTAAAGCTATTAATGAAAAAGAAAAGGAAGCAAATGATTTTGCTGCCAATACTCTTATACCAACGAGTGAGTATCAAGTATTTCTAAAAAATAGACCGCTGACAAAACAGGCCGTAAAAGTATTTGCTGAGTCTATCAATGTTGATCCAGGTATTGTCCTAGGTCGTTTGGGGCATGACAATATTGCACAATGGAGACAGATTGCGGGGGCAAGAGGAAAACTAGTAATCAAGTCCTAAATATGTAGACATTTGAATTCATCGTAATAAAGAGTGTTAATCTAAATAGATGTAGATGGAATTAAATAATGATACAATCAGATTTATTCTATGAACAATCTCCGTCTTTATTGGAAAGAAAATAGATCAATCTGGTTGCAGATTATAATCTTATTCGTGATTACGCGTGTGATGCTGTCTCTGGTGGGTGTTATATCTAACACCTACATACCACAGCAAGGCTATCAAAATTGGAAGAATGAGACTATTAAGATTGAACACCCGTATCTACAGATGTGGGCTGTTTGGGACAGCAAGTGGTATTTGAAGATTACCGAGCATGGTTATGCAGACAGTGTTCCTTTTGTTCCCGCGAATTATTCTACTATCGGCTTTTTCCCTCTATATCCAGCTGCTGCGGCAATTCTACAGCTCATAGTTAGAGACCCTCTGCTCGCAGGCTGGCTCATATCCAATCTATTTCTATTACTATCTGCATATTTCCTATACAAACTTGTTCGTCTAGATGGAGATGAATCTACAGCCAAGAGAAGTCTGTGGTACCTGATGTTATTCCCGTCAGCCTATATTTTTTCGGCCGTTTATCCCGAATCCATGCTCCTCTGTGCATGGTTAGTTTCCATTCTATATGCCCGCAAAGGTGTTTGGTGGGTAGCGGGTCTAGTTGGATTCCTAGCGGCTTTCGTTAAGCCATTTGGTTTCCTCGTCTTTATACCACTACTCATAATTTACTTACTCAAGGATGATAAGCTTTCTCTGGCTGTATTCAGGAACTTTAGAGCTATATGGTCTAGGATTCGCCCAAATATAATCTTTACAATATTTCCGTTGGCAGGCCTTCTGATCTGGGGTTTTTGTAATTATATTATAACGGGAGATATTTTGGCCTATTCGCATGTTCAACTAGGTGCTTGGAGTCATGATTTCGCTTTTCCATGGACGACTCTTTATAAGAATCTATTTTATGGGTTCATCTGGTCTTTTAATAGTTTGACTACAATCTTAGCACTTATAGTCCTTGCATTTGGTTACAGACGAATTCCTTTTTCATATTGGATCTTTGCTTTGATCCTGGTGTTATTCAATTCCGCAACCGGCACGGTGGTCGGTTCATGGCGATATTTGGCTTCGGTCTTTCCAATCTTGATGATTCTGATCAGTTGGGGAAAATCAGAGACAATTGACCGTGCTATACTATTTATGATGGCTTTGTTGCAAGGGTGTTTGTTCTTATTCTGGGTCGCTGGATACTGGTTTGTTTCCTAAATCATGAAATTATCTATTGTTATTCCTTGTCTGAATGAAGCGAAAGCTATCGGCGCTTGCGTCAAAGAGGCGAAGCAAAGTCTTTTGGCACTCAAGATAGATGGGGAAGTGGTGGTGGCTGATAACGGCAGTACAGATGATTCAAAAGAAATCGCGACAAAGGCTGGGGCACGAGTGGTCCATGTACAAGAGAGAGGATATGGTTCAGCTCTCAGGAATGGAATTATTTCAGCTCAAGGTGAATTTGTCATAATGGGCGACGGTGACGGCAGTTATGATTTTACGGAGATTGGTAGGTTTATGGAGAAGTTTGACCAAGGATACGACCTTGTCATGGGTAATCGCTTCCGTGGTGGTATTGAGCCAGGAGCTATGCCTTTTATGAATAAGCACATCGGCAATCCTGCACTTACATTTATCACTCGTGTCTTATTCGGCAAAGCTTTTGGTGACACACAGTGTGGTCTGCGTGGTGGTAAGAGACAGGTGATCCTAGATATGAATCTCAAATCTGATCATATGGAATATGCCAGTGAGATGGTGGTCAAAGCTCTAAAAAGCCCTCTACGACTAGCTGAAGTGCCTGTGAAGCTTCGTAATGACGACCCCTCCCGTCGTCCACATCTGCGCCCATTTCGTGACGGTATAAGACATTTGAAGTTCTTGCTGTGTGAGAAGTTTACTACCTAAACCCGAAGAATGCAGCGATAGCGTCCCAGACAGAAGAGTTTAGATTTTGTCTCGGTATTCCAGAGATTGGTGATTCTGATGGGTCTGGTTCTGTTGAAGCTGAAGGATCAGGTTCTGGTGTTGGTTCTGTTGAGGCTGAGGGGTCTGGTGTGGCTGATGGTTCTGGGGTTGTGGTGGTTGTTGGTGAGACTGTTGGGGAGACAGTTGGAGATACGGTCGGCGAAGGAGTTGTGGAGATTGTAGGTGAAACTGTCGGAGATATTGTCGGAGAAACTGTTGGAGAAACTGTGGGTGATACTGTAGGAGAGACAGTAGGTGAAACCGTAGGGGAGGCTGTAGGAGTTGGGGTAGGTGTGACACAAGCAATGTTCGAAGGAGATGGTGTTGCTGTTATTTTTTCTATAGTAGAAACAACCCATTCTCCGTTTACTGTAACTAAATTAAATTGAAGTGTAACAGGTGATCCCCCCTCAGAAAATGTTCCTGTTGATGGGTCATAGATATAATTTGTGTATGCGAGAAAACCTACTCCTTTTACACCCCCAGCAACCGGATATTTTTTGTTATTTTCATCAGTAGCAAGTCCTATGAGAATGTTTGCTGGAGCACATGGAGCTCCTGCTGAAGTTTTGAAAATAATCTTACTCGTTGGACTAATATATGCATAATCTTGAGAAGGGCTAGAAGTAGGAGTTACTGTTGGTTTCGATGTGGAAGTTGGTTTTGGGCTAGAAGTAGGAGTTGTCGTCAGGGTTGGTACTGGAGATATTGTTGGCGCAGGAGCTAAGAAATTACCGAGCAGGTCAGTAATCAATCCTCCTAATGTGGTACCTGATGAAGATGGCGTGGAAATAGGTGTCGGTGTGTTTGCGAGGTCTGGAGCGGGCGTTGAGGCTACCTCTGTGTCAGGAGTATCGTTGCCAAATAAGAACTCTCTTACTCTAGTGAGTAGACTTTTGCTTATGCCTTTGGTCGTTGGTTGAGCTGTTGAGGTAACTGAAGATAAATGCTTTGTCAATTGAGAAGGAGCCGTATAGAAGTCATCAATACCCCAGTTCTGGTTAGTGATAGTTATACCACCAACAACAGAATTTATACTCTTAATAGCCATAAGATAACCAGCACTTTGAGGAACACTACTAGAATACAGTGTTCCTGTAATCGAAACAGTATAGGTTCCATTTTCTCCGACAGTAGCGTCAGTTGGAGAAACTGTGATGATCGGAGTTACGTTTATTGCATTCACACCACTTGTGTAGGCACCACCAGTTGCTGTGGTAGAAGCAAAGACTATTGCGAAGTCAGCGGCAATAGGTTTCTTCATAGCTCCACCGACTGCCGTAGCTCTAAGTACAATCGTTCCCGTTAGAGAGCTTGAAGCAATATTTGGAACTCCTGCACTTGGAACCATAGAAGAAGAGACGAAATTCCAATTAGCATGTGGCTGGCCGGTTTGTTGTCCATCACAACTTGCGTTTATCTTATGGCGGGTAAGTGCGTCTAGGGTTCCCGTATTCTGAATCCCAACACTTGTCTGGTATTTTTTCAATGCAGAGGAAGTATCGCTACCAAATGAACCTTTTGATTTGCCCATCTTGGATATGCTGATGATATCAAAGCCGTTAGCCATGAGCCATGTCTGTAAGGCTGTCACATCAGCGCCGGTACTGCCGATACTCAAGTTAGTATTGAATGTATAACACTGTCCACCGAAAACTGCTGACATACCAGGGCCTACGGTGATATTAGAAGATACTCCGTGGCCATATGTTGGATTGTCCGGCAAATATTCATAGAAGGTTGGTACGACGCTTTGGGTTTGGGCTGTAGTATTTGTAATCTTTACGGTTAAGTATTTTACTGGTGGGTTGAAACGAGTTCCTGCGTTGCCAAGTTTGCATAAATCTCCAGCGACCCCATCAGTGCGTGTTACTGATACTCCATCAGGGCAACTAATGAGTAATTGCGAAGATATTGCATTGCTATGAGTGTCGAAATTGATCGTTGTTGTCGCACCTGAAGGAATGTTCGCGGGAGTTGGGGTGACGGAGAGGGAACCGGTTTCCCTAAATGTAGGATTTACATTTAAGTTACCTAGACCCTGTGTGACCCATCTTCTATACGCGAACATGTCATTCAAACTAGTTCCATAGTAGATCCTTACGATTTTTAAGTAACCAGCGTTACTATCAACATTTGCGTCTGATACTGTACCACTCCATGTAAATGTTCTAGAAGTTCCTGCGGGAATTATGAAGTTATATTGTCCATCCCCAGCAAATTGGGCAGGGTTAGCAGATACAGTGAAATTATTTGGATCCAAGTTTATACCTACACCATAAAATTGTATGGCCCGTCCGATTTGTGTTGTTTTTTCAAAATAAACAGCATCGGTACCAGCATTCAGGGTAAACTTGAATGAAACTGGATATTTTCCAACTCCAGTTGATGAATCTGTGGTTAAAGAACCGAGAGTTGCCGATGCATTGGTCACGACAACATTATTTGTACATGGAGCACTACTCTCTCTTGTTAAGAATGTTGGAGTAGTATGGAATTCACTGAGATTACTTGGTTGGCTCAAACTCGATACAGATCCGACAGTAGAGTAGATGCCCTTAATAGTCATCAATAATGCTTGGGACTGACAGAATTCGGGATCGCTAGAATAAAATGTCCCTGTAATAGTAATTGTATAACTGCTTGACTCTCCAATTGTGGGATTAGGGGGAGATACGGTTATTATGGGGTTATGAGCTCTTAAAACTAAGTTGCTGCCATTTGTAAATGCAATATCAAAATCGCTAACTTTCGGTTTTGTCATAGCTCCACCAACTGCCGTAGCTCTTAGTACGATGGTTCCTGTGAGAGAACTTGAAGCGACATTTTGAACCCCTGGATCTGAAACTATAGAAGAAGATACGAAACTCCATTCAGCATGTGGCTGGCTAGTCTGCGCCATACTCCTACTTGGAAGCAGTAATACCGTTACGAGACCGACTAATATGATAGTTACGGTATAGAGACTGGACCCAAAGGCTTTTTTCATGCTGTTTAATTTAAATAATAATTGGTAGTAATGCTAGATAAAACACAAATAAATAAGCAAAATAGTGAAAATCCATTTTGTTCTCTAATAATAGCACTTTATGAATACTCTCAACAGTTCACAACTTTTGTGAGAATTTCTGTAAATAAAACAAAAGGCCGCTATCATATGAAGTGTACCCCACAAAGTGGACATCTAATAAATGCCCACTTTTTCTTTTGGTA
>CAZHHB010000017.1:0-5328 GCA_964532285.1 uncultured Candidatus Saccharibacteria bacterium
GGGGGTCACCCTCTCAGGTCCCCTAGGCGTCATAGCCTTGGTGAGCTTTTACCTCGCCAACTAGCTGATACCGAGCAGGCCATTCAAAGAGCATCCGTCAGAGACGGACTTTACCAAGCGCATATTTTGAAGAAAAATTATACTTTTTCTCACCAAAATATGCACTCGGACAATCGGGAATTACCTATCCTTTCGGATAGCTATGCCCAACTCTTCGGTATGTACCTGCTTATTACTACCTCGTCTGCCGGTTGCTCCTTGCGGAGCCCCCTTGACTTGCATGCCTTATCCACGCCGCCAGCGTTCATCCTGAGCTAGGATCAAACTCTTAACTATAAGCGAACGGAACAAAATAGAGAGTCGAATTTTAACCTTTTGAGAAAAATTCGTCACAACATTTTGAATTCACTTAAAACTAAATGCGATCCATCACTCATTGAATCCATTGAATATATGGATTCTCGTAATCATTGTTGAATATAACTTGAACTTGCTTGTCCTACGAAGCCCCGACTTTATGGAGGGGCGAAGTAGGACGCTATATTTGTAGGCTCCGCTAAGAGCTTTACAAACCAACTAAATACATTCTCTCACTGACTTTTATTTAAATTTCAAAGTGCCCGCCCCCTCAACAAGGCGTATATGGCTTGTTATAGGACGTAAGAACCATCTTACAGGAAGAAAAACTACTGTCAAGAGGCAGGATCTATAGGTTAGTCATTCTTACTAAATCCTATGGGACCCTTAGGTTTTGTTGGTTCCGACATCAATTTTTCAAGCATTGAATACACGGCGTTTATGTGACGATTTTGAACTTTCTGTTCTCTCTCCAATTCTTCGATTTTATAAGCTAATTCCTTGTTCGAAGAGAGGATCTCACGGATACGAATGAAAGCGCGGATAATGAGTATATTTAATTGTACGGCACGAGGACTTTTCAGTACTGACGAAAGCATTGAGACACCATGTTCGGTAAATGCGTAGGGTAAATACCTACGTCCACCTCTTACAGAGTTTGAGATCGCAATTTGCGATCTCAAAGATTCGTATTCTTCTTTTGATATTTGAAACATAAAATCATCTGGAAATCGATCTATGTTACGTCTAACCTGTTCATTTAAACGAATGGTTGAGACACCGTAAAGTTCTGAAAGATCTGAATCAATCATCACCTTTTGTCCACGAATCAAAAATATCCGTTGAGATACAGTTTCGATTGGGATTATTGATGATCTTGATTGAGGAATATTCATGTTTGTGAGAGAATTATATCAGAGGATATTATTATGAAAAGACTCTTAGCAAAGGAAGCTCTGTTTCACCAGGACAGATCGGAGACTGATGAACGCTTCGACGAACTAGACGCCTCATTTAAAGAGGCACCTAAGCGAGTACGACTATTCGATCCGAACGGAAATCGAGCCCTTGTTTTGTTGAGGGAGATCGAAGCAGCGCCAAAGCCACAGTAAAGGGTATTTGCCCATAGCAAGCCTTGGACACCCCGAAGTCCGCCATAATTGGCGGACTATTTTTTCCTCCCCCACTTCTCAATAGTAACCAATAGAGATGAACCGACGAATATAGATGAGTATGTACCAGCGGCAATACCGATAATCAACGCTAGAGAGAAATGTTCGGTCGTAGAACCTCCGAAAAGGTACAAAACGATGAGGGCAATCAATGTGGTCAAAGAAGTATTGATGGAGCGAGTGAATGTCTGACTGATACTTGCACCAACTACTTCAGCAAAAGGTTTTTTGGATGGAGAGTTCTTGAGATTTTCACGCACTCTATCAAACACGACAATAGTATCGTGGACAGAAAAACCCAACACGACAAGAAGTGCTGTGATGAAGAGAGTATCAACTTCATAACCTGCGAAATGACCGAGGACTGAGAAAACTCCTACGGGAATAATCACATCATGGATCAGAGCAACAATCGCGGCTAAACCATATTTCCAAGAAGAAACTGGCTCAGAGACTTTACGGAATGCAAAAGTAATAAATAGAACTATACCAATTATAACTAACAAAATAGATACATAGGCCTTTCGCAAAGCTTCAGCACCCAGAACTGGGCCGATGGAATCAAAGGTTTTTAAGATTGGTTTCCCCAGAGATTCTGACGGGGAATTTTCGGTTGAACCTGAAGATACATTATCTTCTCCCACAGACAAAATTTCCATTATGGTAGCTTTCTCAACCTGATCAATATGCTTCATTCTTACGATATATTCATCTGAACCTGAAGGGCGAACCGAGGCCCTGGGATCAATCGATACCAATTTCGAAGCGACAACAGACTGTTCTGGCCGACCGTTTGGATACTGTATTTCAATGAGTGTCCCTCCGGTGAAATCAATCCCTGGTTTTAGTCCCCAAAAAATAATAGACAGTAAAGAAGCTAGGATCAGAACTCCTGAAAATAAATAAAATATTTTTCTGTTATTTATAACCCACATATTTTTATTTCTTAAATTTGAAACCGTTACTGATAAGGAATGCTGTCAATCTCGTTGTCCTCTGTGGTGCTATAGCATACAAGAATAACCTTGAGACAGTGATAGCCGTAAACATTGAGACCAGAACACCGATGATAAACACCAAGGCAAAACCAGTAACCACAGAAGTTGAACCGAATTCGTATAGGATGACACCTGTGATAATACTGGAAATATTTGAATCACGAATAGAAGTCCAAGCGCGTGCGAACCCTTCATGCATAGCCTCCCAGACACCACGACCACGAGCCAACTCTTCTTTCATGCGCTCGAAAATCAAGATGTTCGCGTCCACTGCCATGCCTATGGTAATGATGAAACCTGCGATACCTGCGGCAGTCAGCGTGACAGGAATTAACTTGAAGAGTGCGAGCATAAGGATCGTGTAAACTCCAAGAGCTATAACGGCAATGAAACCTGGCAAGCGATACCAAATGATCAGAAATAGAGCAATTATGATGAAAGATACGATGCCGGCTTTGACTCCACCGTTTACTGCCTGTTGACCAAGTGAAGGTCCAATCGTCTGTGTAGAGATGAGAGTTATAGGAACAGGTAAGGCTCCGAAATTGATATTGCGTATCAGTGTCTTGGCTTCATCTATCGTAAAGGTTCCGCTAATCTCAGCTTTTCCGTCAGATATTTCATCCCTCACAACAGGAACAGAGATTGGCTCTCCATCCAAAAATATACCTATATAATCACCTATATGGCTCTTTGTTATTTCACCAAACAATTTGCGACCATCACTATTGAAGGATAGACCGACGGTTGGTTGATTGGTTGTTGGATTGAATTGGAGTGTAGCCTTGCTCACCATAGCTCCCGTGAGACCTGTAGATTTGAATAAGGCGAGATAGGCTTCTGCTTGTGTTGTGGTAGAGGTAAAAGATGTACTAGAAGCCTGATAAGCATTCATATCTGCGGCAGTAACCAGACGAAATTCCAGAGAAGGCGTGGCACCTATAGATTTCACGGCTTCATCCACATCAGTGATGCCTGGTAATTCAACAATAAGCTTGTAAGCGCTTTCTTTTGAAGACAGCGCCGCTCCTTGCTCAGTCTGGACCAAGGGCTCAGAAACACCAAAGACATTGACGCGACGTTCGACATCATCCCTGAGAGCATTCATTGATTCACTTATGTCAGCCGAGGCAATCTTGGATACATCAGCCTGATATACTAGATGAGTACCGCCAGAGAGGTCTAGACCGAGTCTGAATGGGCGAATACTTCCAGGATTATTCGTAGAGTAAACAAAATAGCCGATAACTCCGGCAACGATTAGAAGCATTACGGCTCTAGCACGATGCTTTAACATACGAGGTATTGTACTTATTTTTTAATATTATGCAACCAATTCAATGGTACCGAGACTATTTCCCCAATCTCTGCAGGAGTATCTGCAATGTCCTCAAGGCAATCTTGATATCTAACATGAATGAGCGATTCTTCACATAATACAGATCATAACAAAGTTTATTACGTGTTTCTGCAGGATCCGCACCATGATGTGGATGATTCTTGTGATAGATCTGAGCCCAACCAGAAAGGCCTGGTTTGACCAGAAGTCTGGCATTGTAATAAGGAATCTCTTTCTCATACACGGCCACCAAAGCTGGGAATTCTGGACGAGGGCCTATGAGAGATAGGTCTCCACGAAAAACATTCCATAGTTGTGGAATCTCATCCAACCGAGTAGACCTGATGAATTTACCGACCCGGGTTACGACAAGTTGTGTAGAACCATTCTTGCCGTATTTACCTTGATCATTACCGGACATGCTACGAAATTTGAATATCCTGACAATATTACCTTTTTTGCCAATACGATCTTGGGAGATGAACGCTGGTCCGCCATCTTCTATTTTAATAGCGGCAAAAATGAAAGGATATGATATTAAAGATATTACGCCGGCAACAAAAGAGACTGCCACATCTATAGATCTCTTCAAAACATCATATATCATACGATGACCGAGGGCTGTAGCTGAATTCTCTACCAACCATCGTTCCCCTGCCATGGACAGCGGTATTCGATCAAATACGGCTTCATAAAGTCGACTGGCATCCATAACCTGTACTCCAGAAAAAACTAAAGAATAAAGAAATGGCATGCTTGATTCAATGGCAGGATTTCGTAAATCAGCAATAATAACTGATATGTCTAAATTTTTTACGGCTATGGAAATGGCGGCGTTTGTTTCTTCGGTGATGTCCTTGGGATGCATGAAGTCCTTAATTATCAAACCGTATCTAGCATCTCCCCCTATCTCTTCATCGAGATCTTCGAGATCAATTCCTGAGCCCAAAATAATAGCATTTTGTTTTCTTGTTACACTCAGAACTGGAAACATTACAATTCTCCACAAAAATAGGCTCAATGTAGAAACAATAAAATAAATGAACAGGTTTGCTTTCGGGGCAATGGAAACAAGAGCGAGATAAAAGAAGGCCGCACCAACAAGGGCATTTATGATCTGAACCTTAACAAGAAGACTCGGGATGCGTCCGCGGATCACCAATGATTGCTTATCATACAAACCGGCACTGAAATTTATAAGTAGATAGATTAAAGAGAGTATGGCAAATGCCGTAAGGTGACTCAGGAATAAAGATCGGCCAGGAATCTCACCATAGCGTACGGCCAAAGTGATTATTAGCGAAAAGAGATATACAACCAAATCACCAATGATCAACATGGCTGTTCCCTTGGAATTTGCACTGAAAGTCATGGAAGTACTTTAACACTCTTTTTATAATCTTTCAAGAGTGAGGGTTCGGTAATAATCCTTATGCCCTTGGTTCTTGCGCCGATTTGTGTT
>CAZHHB010000018.1:0-5030 GCA_964532285.1 uncultured Candidatus Saccharibacteria bacterium
ATGATGGGAATTGCGATTGTGCCGACCAGGTTCCTGGTAAGTCAACCAGAGGAATGTCAAGCCGTCGTAAGGCCATCAATTATTCGGGTGACACCGGATATACAGCAGGAGCCTGCCTTTGGGCTCGCTCCTGCCCATCATCTAGTACACAATCGCCCGTAGAGACTAAACATCGACAGTCCTTCGGCACTAATCGTGCCTCAGGATGAAGCTATAGTCCATTGCACACAGTAATGTGTGGTAACAAGCGTGAGACAGGTTGGTCTCCTATCTACTGCAGGCGTTGATACTTGAGGGGAATTGACTCTAGTACGAGAGGACCGAGTTGAACAGACCTCTGGTCTACCTGCTGTCGTGCCAACGGCACCGCAGGGCAGCTATGTCTGGATCGGATAACCGCTGAAAGCATATAAGCGGGAAGCCGGCCCCAAGATTAGGTATCGTTGAGACCCGTGAGAGATGATCACGTTGATAGGCTTTAGGTGTACGCGCCGTAAGGCGTTTAGCCGTGAAGTACTAATCCGTCGATCCTATTAGGAACTCTGTGCGTCGCTTTGTGTTCTCGCCCTTCGAAGCTCGTTTTAACGAGCGTAGTAGGGCTACCTACATCTGTTTACTTTCTTCTTTGCCTCGCCGAAGCTCGAAGAGCGAAGGCGGGTCTTTGCCTCGCCATAGTCCTGAGTTTATCGAAGGACGAAGGCGGGTGGTATGAATACGCAATTGAATCTTGCGTTCTGGTGATTTGGCGCTATGGCAACACCCGTTCCCATTCCGAACACGGCAGTGAAACGTAGTTGCGGCGATGATAGTCCTTCGGGGCGAAAGTAGCTTGTCGCCAGAACAGAAGATTCAATAATAGAGCTAGGTAAATAATATGTCCCCCTCGGGACGGCACATGTCCCTCGGAAGACATATTATTCACCGAGCTTTGGTGTATTTGTGGTATAATATCGGTGTCGCAACCATATTATCTATATAATTTTAATCAAATGGAACCGAATCAGACCGTGCCAAGTTCACCGTCCCCAATCGCTAATAATACAAATAGTAGTGCAAGTAGTGCGGTATTAGAGAGCCCAAGTAGTCTTTTGAAGTCATCATGGGCATTTTTCAAGACCAATTGGAAAATATTAACATTGATTGTTGGATTGCCGACAGCGGTTATGACCGTCGGACAACTACTAACCCTTACCGGAAATGCTGTATTAATAGTTATTGCAGTAATCCTTTCTATTGCTGCAGCCATTTTCTCTGTTGCATCTTCACCGGCAGCTATTGATACTGTACGCACTATAATCAAAGATCCAAGTATAGTTATCACTTTGAAAGGTCAGTATAAGGTTGGATTCGGTTTCTTCTGGGCAGTTGTGTTGGTTGCTATCCTACAAGGACTGGTAGCCTTCGGTAGTATTGTCTTGTTTGTTATACCAGGCATCATTGTAAGTCTATACATAGGCATGTCCATGTTTGCTTGTGTTCTCGATGGCAAAAAGGGTCTCTCTACTTTGACTGAAAGTTATTCACTCGTTAGGAATCGTTGGTGGGCGGTATTAGGGAGATTAGTTATTCTCGGTCTTGTATTTATTGGAATTTACATAGTTTATTCCATCATTGTTGCGGGTCTGATGTTCCTCGTCAATCTGATCATCGGATCATCCGCTGTTGTTGTTGCGACACTTATAACAAATCTTATTATAAATGTCGTCGTCAGTTCATTTGTAATGGTCTATATGTACAAGTTGTATTCTGCTTTGAAGGTTACAAGACAAGCAGATGTCACTACGGTCGCTTTCAGGAAGTGGTTGATTGCATTCATTGTTATAGGAGTACTATCAGCGATAACTTTTGCGTTTATTGCTATCAGTGGTCTTTTGAGTGTTAAACCTGGCTACTAAATCCACAATTGATCTATGCCCTCCTGGTCAAAACGCAGAAAAATAATGTACGGTGGTGCCGTTGCTATCTTCCTAATAGGTGTAATTGGTATTCCTACATTTCGTTATTTCTACCAGGCCCCAACCTGCTCTGATGGCAAGAAAAATGGTGATGAAAAGGGGATAGATTGTGGTGGATCATGTCAGCGACTTTGTCAGAGTGATTTCTTGGCTCCTGATGTAGCCTGGACACGTTTCGAAGAACTTGCTCCGGGACTCTACAATCTTGCCACTTACATTATCAATCCAAACACCAGTGGTGAAGCCAAAGACGTTCCATATCAAATGTCTGTATACGATAGCAAGGGAGCATCTATTATCGAGACTAGGAGTATAGTCACTCTGCCACCCCATAGAAACACTCTAGCTTTCCAGTCAGCAGTGTCTGTTGGTAAGCGTACACCAGCAAGAGTTCTGTTTGAGTTTACATCTCCTCCAGATTGGTACAGATCTAGTGATACTTTGTCTGCCATATCTGTGGTTGATAAGAAATACTCGGAAGATGAGACAGGTTCATCTCTTTCAGTTGCCCTCAAGAATTCAAGTCCGTATGCTATTGGTCGTATCAGCGTCTATGCAATCCTTTATGACAAAGATGGTAACTCTTTAGGATTTTCGAAAACTATCTTGGATGAGATTCCGGCCTTGGGTAGTGTGACGGCACCATTTACATGGTCGGTCAATAGGCAGGGCAAAGTCATTTCCATTGAAGTCCTTCCTGTGGCAGAATAGCAGGATGAAGAAGACTTTAGAAAGAAGTATTGATTGGTGGTTGTTCCTTGCTGTCATCCCAGTTCTGTCTGCCGGGCTCATCACCATGCATTCTTTTACAGGTGATACTACTTTTGCCTTGCATCAAATGATATGGATAGCTGTGGCATTACTCTTGATGTTTGGTGTTAGTTTTGTCGATCTCCGTTTCTTGCGTTCCACCTGGGTATCAGTCGTACTCTTTGTGATATCCATTCTCCTTCTCGGTTCCTTGTTTGCTTTGGGCGAGATTTCTCACGGAGCCCAGAGTTGGTTTTCTTTCGGTTTCTTCTCATTTCAACCTTCTGATCTGGCGAAGATCACTCTTATTATTGTGTTGGCGAAATATTTTTCTAGAAGACATATAGAGATTGCAAATTTTCGCCATATTTTGATTTCTGGTTTATATGCTTTCACCTTTTTTATTTTAGTGCTATTGAATCCTGATTTTGGATCCGCCGTCATTATTTTCCTCATCTGGCTAGGCATGGTATCTGTGTCAGGTATTTCCAAAAAACACCTTTTTGCGATGATCCTATCCATGATTGTGGTCGCGGGTCTCCTATGGAGTTTTGGTTTCAAAGAATATCAGAAGGATCGTGTCAGGAGCTTTATCAACCCGCTAGCGGATATTCGCGGTGTAGGATATAACGCTTACCAGTCAACTGTCGCTATAGGTTCCGGAGGCTTATTTGGAAAGGGGGTCGGATACGGAACACAGTCTCGGTTGAAATTCTTACCTGAATATCAGACCGATTTTATTTTCGCTGCTTTTGCAGAAGAGTGGGGTTTAGCTGGCGTTATAATCCTGTTTACTTTGTATGGGATTATCGTCTGGCGAATTATAAAAAATGCCATGCACGGAGCTAGTAACTTCGAGATTCTGTTCGGTGCAGGAGTTGCTATATACTTCATAGTTCACATAGCGGTGAATGTTGGCATGAACATGCAATTATTGCCAGTGACTGGTACACCGTTGCCGTTTATGAGTTATGGTGGGACACATATCACGAGCGAGTTTTTGATCTTGGGGATACTGATGTCTATGCGTAGATATGCCAGGCCAGTCCACAAGGATGAGGCTGCCAATGAATTTATTGGGCCACAGTGAAAGAAGAGATAAGGGTTTAATGCTTTTTCACCTAGTTTTCTTTATAGATCCCTTCTATCATCCACAGCATCTTGTCTAATGAGAATTTGGTTGACACCCTTTCTTTCAGGGTAGTGCCATACCTCTTGCGTTCCTCGGGATGTTCTATCATAAACGACAGGGCGTGGGATAATTCACGGTGGTTTTTTGATTGGATTAGGATTCCAGACTTCATATCCTCAATAATCTCTGGAATACCACCTACAGTAGTTGCTACGACTGGTAATGATGCCGTCCCTGCCTCGAGTATCGAATAGGGCAGACCCTCCTTGATAGAAGATACGACGAATACATTAAGGGCCTTCAGATATTCTGAGGCATTATCCAAATATCCAGTCAGGTAGACATTGTCCTCCAGTTTCTTTTCCTTTATTAGCATGTTTAGAGAAGCTTTTTCTTCACCATCTCCGACTATAATACAGATAGTATTGGGTTGTTGCGTCTTTATCATGACCATGGCCTCTATTAAATAAGTAAGTCCTTTATTTTTGTGTAATTCAGTGACGGTTCCTATTACAGTTTTCTTTAGGAAAACTGGAAGATCCATGCCGATTATTTTCGATATGGCTTGTTTGGCCCCATCAACCGATACGAATATTGGTGATTTGATACCAAGCGGAATAAGTTGGATCTTATTCTTAGTCCAAGGGAAATATAAAGCCTGAGAGTATTCTTTTTCTGATAATACAACAGTTGTGTGTGACAAAATCATCGTGATCCATGAAAAGAAGCGAATCAAAGCCTTCTCGTATATCGACCTGTCTTCATTGAATGTCCATCCATGAACGGTCGTGATTATCTTTTTAACTCGCAAAAGTCTGCCCGCTAGGGATCCTAGACCGGCAGCCTTGGGGCTGTGTAAATGTATTATGTCAGGCCTCTTGTTTTTTATTATAGAATATATCTCTTTGAATGATCCTGCGTCTTTGCTTGGGGAGATGTCGCGTTCGAGATTGGTTATGGAAAAAGTATATATACCGGCCCCTTCCAGCTTTTGTTTGAGTACACCTTCGCCGCCGAGTGCCACCCACACATCATGACCTTTGGATTTCATGGCTGTAGCCAAGTCAAAAACATGCCTTTGGGCACCGCCCCAGTTGGATTTGGTTATGACATACAGTATCTTCATCTGTTTCAAATTAACACAAATCGGCGCAAGAACCAAGGGCATAAGGATTATTACCGAACCCTCACTC